>JAZKBV010000006.1:0-32061 GCA_040388415.1 Patescibacteria group bacterium | reverse complement strand
CGTAAGAGGATGTATAGGGGGTGACACTTGACCAATGCCAGAAGGTCAAATATCGGCGTTGTGTAGTCGCAAGATTACATGGTGACTGATATAAGCCCTGGTGAATGTCGGTCGTAACTATAACGATCCTAAGGTAGCGCAATTCCTTGTCAGGTAAGTTCTGACGCGTTGAATAGTGTAATGACTGGAGAACTGTCTCGGAGACTTGCTCGGTGAAAATACAGTACCGGTGAAGATGCCGGTTAACTGCAGTTAGACGAAAAGACCCTAGAAGCTTTACTGTAATTTTGTATTGACCATACGTGATTCATGCGTAGCGTAGATGGGAGGATTTGATGTGTCGCTTTCGGGTGATATTGATCCGTCGATGAAACACCATTCTTGAATTTTGTATGTTCTAACCTCGCCGGCATAAACGGCGGGAGACAGTATATGATGGACAGTTTTAGTGGGGCGCTATCCTCCTAAAGAGTAACGGAGGAGCCTATTAAGGTCAGCTAGCCGCGAATGGAAACCGTGGCGATAGTGTATGGGCACAAGCTGGCCTGACTGCGAGACGTACGTGTCAAGCAGACGCGAAAGCGGAGCCAAGTGAACCGACCCTAGGCATTAGATGCTGGGGAAGATTATCGGACAAAAGCTACTCTAGGGATAACAGGCTAGTTCCGCCTAAGAGTTCATATCGACGGCGGAGTTCGGCACCTCGATGTCGGCTCACCACATCCTGGGGGTGGAGAAGCTCCCAAAGGTTTGGCTGTTCGCCAATTAAAGTGGTACGCGAGCTGGGTTCAGACCGTCAAGCATTCAAAATGCTCGAATGGGATCTGACATATCGGAATGTTGTCTATATATACAAGTTTAAAGCACTTGTATAGGGAAAAACATGAAGTATTAAGCACTGTTCAAATTGAATATTTGACAGTCTGAATCACTTCGAGAATTTTTCGTTTAAAATGAGTAAAGGAAAAAAGTCCTTTACAAAGTAAGATAAAAATATATTTCTGCTCTCAGAAAAGAGCTGAAATATATGGAATTGATCAATCAACCACGGCGGTCGCATCTAGTAATAGATGATGACGAAGTCGATTAGTATCGGTGGAACCCCCTTAAAAGGGGCGGTACCGAGGGAAGAGTTCAGAGTAATCTGGATTTGCCCGTAGAGACTAAACATCGACGTCCCTAATTCAATTGAATGGGATAAGCTATAGTCCATTGCACAGAGTAATCTGTGGTAACAAGCGTGAGACAGGTTGGTCTCCTATCTACTGCAGTCGTTGATACTTGAGGGGATTTGACTCTAGTACGAGAGGACCGAGTTGAACGAACCTCTGGTCTACCTGCTGTCGTGCCAACGGCACCGCAGGGCAGCTAAGTTCGGATCGGATAACCGCTGAAGGCATATAAGCGGGAAGCCGGCCCCAAGATTAGGTATCGTTTAGACCCGTGAGAGATGATCACGTTGATAGGCGTTAGGTGTAAGCATCGCAAGGTGTTGAGCCGTGACGTACTAATCCGTCGATCTCATCAGGAAATTTAAGAATAGCACTTATCATTTGCACTATTGTTTGCATTACTTTGAGGTATGGGGAAGTATTGAATGTTATGTTCTGGTGATTTGGCGCTGTGGCACCACCCGTTCTCATTCCGAACACGGAAGTGAAACGCAGTAGCGGCGATGATAGTCCTTCGGGGCGAAAGTAGCTTGTCGCCAGAACAGAGTATTCAATATGATATAATAGACGTTATGAACTCACAAAATATTGAAGGATCAAGAGCACTTCTCTCGTCGTCCTGGTTATTTTTTAAATCTCACTGGCAAGTATTGGTCAGCATCGTCGTCATTCCAAACGTATTAAATTATGTTGCGAGCCTTTTTTTACAGACAGGTACGCCGGTAACAGTTTTTTTTGGAGCATTTATTTCAATTGGGGCAATGATCTTGTCTGTCGCTATGGCAGCTGCTGTGGTACGTTCTGTACAGACGCTTTCAAGCGATTCGACACAAGCGCTTTCAGTTAAAACTCAATACAAGATTGGTTTTGGATATTTCTGGTCGCTCGTTTTTCTGGCGCTTATCAGCGGTTTGGCGACTATGGGAGGATTTATGCTTCTTGTCGTTCCAGGTATCATAGTGAGTGTATATGGCAGTATGTACGCGTATGCGCTCATCATCGATGGTAAAAAGGGCTTCTCAGCCCTTACTGAGAGCTATTCTCTCGTCTACGGTCGTTGGTCAGCTGTCTTTGGGCGCTTGTTTATCCTTGCAGCGGTAGCAGTCATTATTCAAATCGTCTTTTCAGGTATCTATTTTTTGATTGCTCTTTTGTTCGGGGTCAATATATATTCAATCGCCGCCGCACATGCGCAATTGCCTGTGTTGATCACTCTGGTTGGTTTCGTCTTCAATCTCGCAGTACAAGCTGTTGTGGGCCCGATCGCTATCATTTACACCTATCGTTTGTATCTTTCACTTAAAGCGACTCGCCAAGCAGAAGTTTCAGCCGGCACATTTAAGCGCTGGTTGGTCGCTCTTATGATCATTGGCCCAATATTATTTATCTTGTCTATTGTCGCACTTGTCACCATAGTCGGGCTCAGCGCGATGAAACATGCGCAACAGCTCGCTCAGCAACAGGCACAGCTCCAGCAGAGCATCACTCAGATCAAATCACTGACACCTACTCGTTAATTTTTACATTATATGTCATCTTGGTCACAACGCAGAAAATCAATATACAGCAGTGTCGTTCTACTTCTTCTTGTGGGATTTGTTGGCGTACCGGCGTTCTTGTTTTTCTATAAAGCGCCTACCTGCAGTGATGGCATGAAGAATGGCAATGAACTGGGCGTAGACTGCGGAGGAAGCTGTCAGAGACTCTGCGCTAGCGCCTTTTTCGTGCCGTCTGTCGCCTGGACTCGTCTTCAAAATGTTGCTCCTGGCCTCTACAATATTGCTACATACATCATCAATCCGAATGTGAGAGCTGGTGCAGCGGCGGTGCCGTATCATGTCATCGTCTATGACGACAAGGGCATACAAATCACTGAATATACAGGCACAGTCACTTTGCCGCCAGGCAGAAATTCCTTGGCATTCAAGGGTGCGGTCAATATGGATCAAAGCGTCCCCGCAAAAGCATTATTTGAATTCACCAAAGCACCAGATTGGAAAGTCCAAAACGACCCTCTCGTTGCGGTGACTATCGGCAATAAGCATTATTCAGAAGACGCTACGGGGGCATCGCTGTCAGTACCTATCAACAATACAGGCATCAATGAGATCGGTACAACTGATGTGTATGCGGTCTTGTATGATAAAGATGGCAATGCGCTCGGCTTCTCAAAGACTATACTCGATAGTATCCCAGGCTTCGGTTCGACTGTTGCTCCATTCACGTGGCCAGTTTCATTTAAACATCAAGTCATTTCCATAGAAGTCCTACCTGTGGCCGAATAGCGCATGGGAAGCTTTTAGGCTAAAATCGACAGCACTGGCCTATGACACAAATCAAGCAATTATTTAGTAAAATCGACTGGGTCCTTTTTTTGTCGACACTGCCGATATTGATCGCTGGTCTTTCCACGATGTATGCTTTCACTGGCGACAATGCATTTGCGCTCCGTCAATTCCTCTGGATCATCGCTTCAGTCATCATGTTTTTTGTAGTGAGTACTGTTGATGTGAGATTTCTCAGATTGCGCTCGACCTCAGCTTTTCTATTCATAGGTTCGATTGCTATGCTTTCAACTGTTTTTGTCATTGGAAAAGTCTCTCATGGCGCAGCAAACTGGATTGACCTTGGACTCTTTTCATTTCAGCCATCCGACTTTGCCAAGCTTGCGCTCATCGTCATATTGGCGAAGTATTTTTCACGCAGGCATATAGAGATTGCGAATATCCGTCACATCATTGTGTCTGGTGCATATGCTTTTATATTTTTTGCACTCATTCTTCTCCATCCCGACCTCGGCTCGTCGATCATTGTTTTCTTGATCTGGGTCGGCATGGTCATGGTCTCAGGCATATCAAAAAAACATTTATTTGCCCTTATTGCGCTTGTTGCACTCGGTTTTACGTTGCTTTGGTTCTTCGCATTCCGTGATTATCAGAAACAGCGCATCATCAACTTCGTTCATCCGCTGACTGACGTGCGTGGTTCAGGGTATAACTCATATCAGTCGACTGTGGCCGTTGGTTCAGGAGAATGGTTCGGCAAAGGGGTAGGGTATGGTACACAGTCGCGCCTCAAATTTCTTCCAGAATATCAGACGGACTTTATCTTTGCTGCCTTTTCAGAAGAGTGGGGTTTCTTTGGGGTACTGATATTCTTTACGCTGTATGGGGTGCTGATTTGGCGCATCATCGTCAATGCTTCGCGCGGAGCAACTAACTTTGAGATTCTCTATGGGGCAGGGGTGGCCGTATTTTTTATCGTGCATCTCATCATCAATGTAGGTATGAATATTCACTTGCTCCCCGTGACTGGTACGCCGTTGCCTCTCATGAGCTATGGAGGAACACACGTCATGACCGAATTTATCGCTCTAGGAACCCTTATGGCGATGCGTAGGTACTCACGTCCAGCGCATAAGGATGCGGTTAAGAATGAGTTTTTGGGGCCGCAGTAGTCTCGTATACTTTTACTGTTTCCGCAACCATGCGTTCGAGTGCAAACTTCTTTTTAACTGATTCATTGAGGTTGCGAGCGTACTGGCGGGCTACATCGAGGTGCTCAGCATAAAAGGCTATCGCATGGGCTATCTCGGCAGGTTTGCGGGGCTGAATGAGTACGCCTGACTTCATATCTTCAATGATCTCAGGTATGCCTCCGACAGTCGTTGTTATGACCGGCAACGTGGCATAACCCGCTTCAAGGAGAGTGTAGGGCAGGCCTTCTTTGACTGAAGGAAGGATAAAGATATTGAATGCTTTCATGTACTCGGAAGCAGACTCGAGATAGCCGAGCAAGTATACGTGCTTTTCTAATCCGTGCGCTTTGATGAAAGCATCGAGCTGACTGCGAAGCTCGCCGCCACCGATGAGCAGAGTGATGACTTCGGGATGGTTCTCTTTTATATCGAGCAATGCTGAAAGAAGATACGTCAGTCCTTTGTTTGGATGCAGCTCAGCGATCGAGCCAACGACTATTTTTTTATTGAAATCAGAAAATGGCATATCTATCTTCTTTGCCATGAACTGGCGCGCCCCATCAACTGAAATGAAAGTCGGCGAATCTATACCGAGAGGGATGAGCACTGTCTTTTGTTTAACAAAGGGGAAGAGAAGTGTTTGTCCCAGCTCTCTTTCTGAAAGCAGGATGACTTTATGGGTGAGCACAGCGGTGAGCCATGAAAAAAATATAATAGCTGCCTTTTCGTGGATAGGTCGGTTTTCATTGAATGCCCAACCATGGACAGTGTATATGATCTTTTTGACTCGAAGGATGCGTGCTGCCAATGCGCCGAGCCCCGCAGCTTTTGGGCTGTGGAGATGCACTGCGTCAGGCTTTTCTCGATGGATGATGCCGAATATCTCCTTGAATGAACCAGTATCCTTGCCGACTGATACATCACGACCAAGCTCAGATATTGTTCGGGTCGAAATGCTGTTTTCTTCGAGGCGAGAGCGAAGAATGCCATTTCCTCCAAGCGCGACGACGACATCATAGCCTTGTTTTTTGGCATTTATGGCTAGATCGAAGACATGTCTCTGTGCGCCACCCCAGTTGGACTTGGTAATGATGTAGAGAATCTTCATAGATATACTAAAAGTACCATCAATTGAATATACCTTCAAGCCATGATATCGTTTCACCTATGACCCATTTGACCAATTCCAAGGGCGCCGTAGTTCTCATCATCGGGGATATCATCGTCTATATGTTCTCTCTCATACTGACGCTGACTATCCGTTACCATGAGTTTCCAACAGGAACTCTTGTGTCAGCCCATCTTCAGTCATTCAGCCTCCTTTTTCTTATGTTTTTTGTGGTGAGCTTTAGCGCCGGTCTTTACGACAAGCAGTCGATATTCATGCGCGGAAAAATCCCAAGTATCCTGCTCAAGGTTCAAGCGATCAATGTCTTGCTTGGCACTGCATTCTTCTATTTGGCGCCAGTTTCTATAACACCAAAGGCGAACCTTGCTATCTATTTTATCGTGTCGACTATTTTGCTTTTATTGTGGCGTCTCATCATGTTCCCGGTAGTGAGCAATTCGCGAACGCAAAGCGCCTTATTGATAGGTGAGACTGAAGATATCAAAGATATCTATGATGAAGTAAATGGTAATAATCGCTACGGCCTCGTATTTAAGGAGCAGTTAGTGCCTCAGAGCACCGTCGAAGAAACAGTGCGCAGTATCAGCGAAGCGATTAAAAGAACGGGCGCTACAGCGATTGTTATTGATTTGCGTCAGCCAATGCTCGAAGCGACCATTCCATTTCTGTATTCATTGGTATTTTCAGGGGTTGTCATCATCAATGCTGAGAAGCTCTATGAAGCTATCTTCGACCGCATTCCGCTTTCAATGGTAGAGGATCGCTGGGTCGTCGAAAGCGCGAGCATAGCGTTGGGCGGTAGACGTGTATATGATTTGCTCAAGCGCCTCATGGATATTGGCATCGCTTTTGTGGGACTTATCCTGACATCAGTTTTTTATCCATTCGTGTATATCGCACAAAAGATAGAAGATAGAGGCTCTTTGTTCATTGCTCAAGATCGTATCGGCATGAACGGAAAGCATATCAAGATATTAAAATTCAGAAGCATGACAGCCAATGATGGAGGAGTGTATGGCGCTGATGGTAAGACGCAGTTGAAAATCACCAAGGTCGGCAGGATCATCCGTGCTACGCGCATAGACGAATTTCCGCAGTTCTGGAATGTGCTCAAAGGCGACATATCACTTATCGGTCCGCGTCCGGAATTGCCATCGCTCGTAGCAGTCTACGAAAAGGAGATACCGTACTACAACGTGCGCCATCTCATAAAGCCAGGATTGTCTGGTTGGGCGCAGATCTATCATCAGGCGCATCCGCATCACGCTGTCGCTGTCGACGATACGCGCGACAAACTTTCATATGATCTCTTTTATGTCAAAAATCGTTCCATCAACCTCGATATACGCATCGCATTCCAAACAGTTCGCGCTATATTATCTCGTCAGGGCGTGTAGTTTGGGTAGTGTATAATCTCAATTATGAATATATTCGCGGCATCACTCAAAGATAAAAAAATAGTAGTAACCGGTGGAGCCGGTTTCATCGGCTCGCATATCGTGGATGCGCTCGTTAAAGCTGGTGCTACCGTCACCGTCATCGACAATCTTTCAACAGGTAAAAAAGATAATCTTGTTTGGGTAAAAGACGCAGTTACTTTTATCGAAGGCGATATTACGGATGTGGATATGCTCAAAAAAGCTTTTGCAGAGGCGTACGCAGTCATTCATCATGCCGCTGTTGCCTCAGTGCCACAAAGCATCGCTTTTCCAAAAGAGACCTATGCAGTCAATGTCACTGGTACTCAGAATGTGTTTCAGGCTGCGCGAGATGCTGGTGTAGATCGAGTCATATACGCTACTTCAAGCGCAGTATATGGTGATGATCCAGCGATGCCAAAAGTCGAAACGATGAAAACAGCGCCTATCTCTCCGTATGGTGAGCATAAGTTGGCAAATGAAATTGATGCAAAGAAGATGTTTGATGCATCAGGGTTAAAAACAATAGGACTTCGTTACTTCAATGTGTTTGGCTCACGTCAAAATCCTTTCTCAGAATATTCCGCTGTCATACCAAAATTTATTTCTTTAATGAAAAAGGGAAGTGCTCCATCGATATATGGTGACGGAATGCAAACTCGTGATTTTATTTATGTTACTGATATCGTCCAGGCAAATATGAAAGCGCTTGAGGCTAAGGCAGGTTTCGGTGAGGTTTATAATGTCGCTACCGGCGGGAAAATTTCCTTGAATGATCTGGTGGCTAAGCTTAATGTCATTCTCGGTTCTACTTTTGTACCCAACTATCTCCCGGCAAAGCAGGGCGATATCAAAGATAGCTATGCGGATATCACTAAAGCGCGCACGGTGCTCAATTTCGAACCACAAGTCACTTTTGAAGAGGGACTGAAGAAAACAGTTGAAAATTTGTAAGTCAACGTCGTCTATTTACAAACAATCATTTTTATGCTTTTATAAGTTCAGGTAAACGAACCTGAACTGAAAACTATGACAACTAAATATACTCGACTACTACTGGATGAACTCACTGTGGTGTGTGTGCTCGCTGGTGACGCTGATTTGAATCACGTATATATCACTGGGACCACTCCACCTCAATCAATTGATGCGTTCGAGTTACTGATGGACAAAGTGGCCATCAACACTCCGAACGATCCTCGGTTTCAACGATTACTGAAAACACAAAAGCCACTCATCTTCACTCCTCGTGACGTAAGTGAAGGGGGCAGTCGCCCTGATTGGACGGCCAAGGATCGAAGAAGGCTCTACCATGACTTCCTGCCGTACGTTGCTGCGATTGATATTGAGCTCAGCAAAGTCGACGACTACAAGGAAGTCATCGCTCAGGCAAAACAACTGGGTGTTGCGGTGATCCTGTCGCATCATGACTTCGCGAAGACGCCGACCTTTGCGCAAATGATTGAGTTGGCAGTGCGATGCGTGATTGCTGGTGGCGATGTGCTCAAATTGGCAGTCAATCTGCGATCCAAGGGTGACGTTGCTGAGTTCGCTGATGCCGTCGATTATATCAGCACAAACTATCCCATCAAAGTCACATCTATGGGAACTGATGGTCAACTCGGTCAACATTACCGCATGATCGATGCATTGACGTGCGGTTGCATCATCTATGGCTATCTCACCACTCCATTGAGCACTGGTATGATCAAAGCTTCTCGCATCAAGCAGTTGCTGCGGGAGCTTAAATAGCCGCGCGCACAAATTACACATTCAAGCCACGTCAGCAATGACGTGGCTTTTTTTTGATTCCGTCAACATTGCAATATAGCCATTAAATCTATACAATACGCCCTATGTTTAAACAACGAATAAAGGCTGTCTACGTAGTTATTTTCGCGCTTCTTATTGGCTATTTCGTGTATGCTTCACAGGTCGCTGGTTCATGGGCTGGTTTTCATCCATTCCACCTCGGTCTCGATCTCTCAGGTGGTACTCATCTCGTCTATTCTGCTGACGTATCAAAGATGTCAGGTGATGATATTACCTCGTCAATGGCTTCACTCCGTGATGTTGTTGAACGTCGCGTCAATACACTCGGTGTCAGCGAGCCTATCGTTCAAACTCAGCTTGGCGGTGCTCTCGCAGGTGAGGGTAGTGCATACAAGCTCATTGTCGAGCTTCCTGGCGTCACTGATGCTGATCAGGCAGCAAACGAGATCGGCAAAACACCTATCCTCGAATTCCGTCTCGCAAAAGCCTCAGATATCCAAGCATTCCAGGCTTCAACTACAATCTTGAGCCAATCAACTACCACACAGGCTCTCGAGTACATAAAACTCTTCAAAGACACTGGTCTTACTGGTGCCATGGTTAGTCGTGCCTCAGTTCAGTTCAACAGTACTACGAATGCTCCACAGGTTGGCCTCCAGTTCACCGGTGATGGCGCAAAGCTTTTCGGTGACATAACAAAAAACAACATCGGCAACTACATCGGTATATTCCTTGATGGTAGTCTCGTTTCTGCACCTGTTGTTCAGGCCGAGATCACGGGCGGTCAAGCTCAGATCACTGGTTCATTCCAGTTGCCAGAAGTTCAAAAGATCGTACGTGACCTCAACTTCGGCGCATTGCCAGTTCCTATAGCGCTCATTTCTACTCAGACTATCGGTCCATCACTTGGTGCAGCAGCGGTCAATGGTGGTATATATGCCGGTATCGTCGCTTTCATCATTATCAGTATCTTCCTAGTTCTCTGGTACCGTCTTCCGGGCCTTGTGGCTGTCGTAGCACTTGGTGTCTATACCGCTCTCATGCTCGCTCTTTTCAAAATGATTCCGGTGACTCTCTCGGCTGCAGGTATCGCTGGTTTCATCATCACAATCGGTATGGCGGTAGACGCGAACATTCTCATCTTTGAACGCATGAAAGAAGAGCTCCGTAGTGGCCGTGGCATATCAGATGCGATGCATGAAGGCTTCGCTCGCGCATGGACATCTATCCGCGATTCGAACATCTCGAGCATCATCACTGGTGTCATCTTGTACTATTTCGGCTCAACAGCCATCATCACCGGTTTCGCTCTCGTATTCGTCGTCGGCGTGCTCGTCTCTATGTTCACCGCTATCACCGCTTCACGCATGTTCTTGTACGCCATCGCGCCACGCAAGACGACTGCACTCAGTACCTTCCTTATCAGCAATGGCTTTACGCGATTGAATAATAATGTAAATAAATAACATGTGGATCATCAATAATCGAAAAATCCTATACGTTTTCACCGCTATCCTCATCGGTGTTTCTGTCGTCGCTCTTGCGCTCTGGGGATTGAAGCCAGGTATTGATTTTGCCGGAGGAACTCTCATTGAAGTTTCATACGACAGCAAGCCAACTATCTCACTCTCGACAACGACAGTCATGACAAGTGTGCCCAGTCAGGCAGACCTCATCGCCGGTATATCAGCTATCGACTCTTCTGCATCAGTTCGTCCAAGCGGAACTACCGGATACTTTATCCGTATGAAGGCTGTCAGTCAGGCGGAAAAGGCTTCTGTATTGAGCGTCATCTCTGCGAACGGCACGGCACCTTCTACGATCAAGAGCTTTGACTCGATCGGTCCTATCCTCGGCGCTGAGTCTCTCCGTAAAGCTATCGTTTCGATCATCCTCGTCATCCTCGGTATCGTGCTCTATATCACATTCGCATTCCGCAAAGTGTCTGAGCCAGTCAAATCATGGAAATACGGTTTGATCGCTATCATCTCGCTCGTACACGATATCATCATTCCACTCGGCGCGTTTGCTATCTTTGGCCACTATGCAGGATATGAAGTTGATACGTTGTTCGTCACGGCACTTCTCGTCATCCTCGGCTTCTCGATCCATAACACTATCGTCGTGTTCGACCGTGTTCGTGAAAATCTCTCGCATGCAAGCGCAAGCAAGCCATTTACCTCTGTTGTTGGTGAATCAGTCAATCAGACGATCACTCGCTCGGTCAACACATCGCTCACAGTACTCATCGCTCTTATCGCGTTGTATGTCTTTGGTGGGGAAGCGACACAGCATTTTACCCTCGCTCTCATCGTCGGTATCCTTGCTGGTACGTACTCATCGGTATGTTTCGGTTCGTCACTCCTTGTTACGTTCGAGCAATATACGAAGAGAAAATAATTCACTGTCTCAAATAAAAGGTTGAGATAAAAATCTGGCAATAAAAATACCGTTTCAAGCATAGCTTGATGCGGTATTTTGTTTTATCTATCTTACGTTAGAGCGTTGCACTTAAGAGCAATAATTCAAGCCCCTTGATCACGTTCGTGGTCGACATGGTCATTTTTCCTGAACGCTCAAATTCTTCCACAGTTGTGGTTATGGATTCTGGCGAACAGGGGATGTGGATGTATATCCACGGCGTCCATCTGAATTCAGGTTTAGTGGTATGTGCACGGTGAAGCTGATACATCAAATGGTTACAACAAAACCCGCCTGCATCCGCTGACATGGTCGTAATAAGCGGGGCAGTCTTGGCACAGTTTTTGCGAAATGCTAAGAGGTTCCATCGGTTGAGGTCAAGGTGGATTTTTTCACCATACGGTTGCCGTGAGTCGATGGGCCTACCGTTCTGATGTGACGGACAGTATTTCGCATTGTTGATGTGATTGATCACGCATGTTTCAACAGTAAGTCCGATTTTTTCCGAGCCCATCCCAAGTGAAATTATTCCTCGGGCGTTAATTGAGAGCGCTCTTTCAAAGAGCAGTGACCCGCGATCATCCTCAGGGATAGATGCAGAAAATATTTCAGTAAATACACTGAACCCGCTAAGCACCTTTCCGTTTAAATTACGGATGGCGAGTTCAGATGAATTGGCAGGATAATTTCCATATGCCGAAAAGGCAGATATAAGAATATTTTTCATAGTTCAAGTAAAGGTTGATTCTGGTTATAGACTACTTGTTTTAGTTTAAAATACAAGCATTACTGTAAATGCTATAATTGTTTACATGAAATTCACCTCATTCTCATATGTCTCATATCCAGTCGTCGACGTGCCCAGAGCTCGCGCCTTTTACGAAGGTGTGCTCGGTCTCAAAGCTACTTCAGAATGGGTTGGCGAAGAGATGGCTTTTATCGAATATGAGATCGGTCCTGATACACTCGCTATCGGCAAAGGCGCACCAAACTTTACGCCAGGGAAGCAGGGTGGTACGGTCGCTCTTGAAGCGGAGGATTTTGACGCAACGCTCGCAGAGCTTAAGGCAAAGAATATTAAAATACTGATGGAGCCGTATGATGGTCCGGCATGTAACATGGTTATCATCGAAGATCCGGATGGCAATCAGATCATGATCCATAGAAGGAAAAATAAATAAAAAATTGCCGGACCCCAAGAGGGAATCCGGCAAAATTATTTTAGTGTTGAGGGAAAATGATTACAAATGTTGAGCAATCCTCCTCCTCGGCAGCATGTAGCGTTTGGTCTGTGGCCAGTTGTGGTGACGGGTAGGTTGTTTACCTGTTTTTCTTCCTTCCGTCTTCATTTTTTCCAGCGAGCGGTTTGCGATCTGTTCCTCGATCAATGCAAGGATATCTTCCTCGCGCATCTTGATCATTTTGAAAGGAATCGTTTTTGTGCCCAGATTAATGATGTTCCGTCTGACGTGCCAATAACCAGGCTCTGCTTTTATCGGGAATACTGCAGTGAAGGAGAATTTGCCTGTGCCATCAGAAAAGTTTTTGCCTGGTCTGAGAGCGTTTGCGTCGAAGTGTGCCATTGTGTTTCTCGTTTGTTGTATGTTTCGTATTTATTTTTTACCATCCACACGAGTGGTTGGTGACTAAAGCTCACATAGAATTATAGCACGTATAATATGCATTGTCGAATGAATCGGGGCTACGGACTAGCTATAACGCTCAAAATATCGTAATCTATACCCCTATGGCAAAGAACTCCCAATCCCGCTCAACTGTAGGTGCTTTCACGGGCGATACCGTCCTCCGCTTTGAGGATGTGTCTTTTGAGCATGGTCACAATCATCCTATATTGGACGAGGTCAACTTTACTGTCCGTCGTGGTACCAAGGTAACCTTGATGGGTCAAAATGGCGCCGGCAAGAGTACGATCTTTGGTCTCATCCTCGGGGCAGAGCATGCGGGCAATACAACTGAGGGGCATACACCAGAATCTGGCTCTATCTACATCACCAACGGATCTACTGTCGCGACCGCACGCCAAGTCATCCCACGGCCTGACCTTGAGCTCACTGTCCGTGATTTTTTTGCAAAGTGTTTTGCAGAGAAAGTATATGATCTCGACCCGCGCATCGATGCAGTGCTTGAGGTGGTCAATCTGAACGTCCATAAAGCAGGGAAAACTGCTGTCAAAGGACTCGTCGACGTCAAAGATCGTCAGGTCAAAACATTCTCTGGTGGCCAGCAGGCGCGCCTTCTCCTTGCTTCAGCTCTCATTCAAGATCCTGATATCCTCCTTCTCGACGAGCCGACGAACAATCTCGACAAAGCAGGCATCGAGCATCTGACAGATTTTTTGATTAATTATAAAAAGACCTGTATCGTCATCTCCCACGACGCGGATTTCTTGAATGCATTTACGCACGGCGTCTTGTATCTCGATATCCATACAAAAAAGATAGAGCAATATGTCGGTGACTATAAGGACGTTATCGACCAGATCACGGCGCGCATCGAAAAGGAAAACATGAAGAATGCTCAGTTAGAAAAGCAGATCCAGGCCAACAAAGATCAGGCCAATGTCTTTGCTAACAAGGGAGGTCAGATGCGTCTCGTTGCAAAGCGTATGCGTGAGAAAGCAGAAGAGCTTGAAGAAGAGATCGTCGATGTGCGCAGAGAAGATAAGACTATCAAGCCATTTACTATCCCTTCACAGACGGATCTCATCGGTGAGATCATCACTATCTCATCATATACAGCGCTTGATCTCAAAACGCATAAGCCAGTCAAGCACAATGCAAAAGTCGCATTGCGAAAGAGAAACCATCTCCTCATCTCTGGTCCAAACGGTATCGGCAAAAGCACGCTCATAGAAAAGATTTATGCAGCTTCAAATCCTGCAACTCCTGTGGAAGGTATCAAGATCATGGATGGTGTGCGCGTCGGCTACTATCGTCAGGATTTCTCTATGATGGACTTCAACGATACGGTCTATCAGTCGCTCGAAAAGATCATCCGCTCAGTCGATGGTCGCTTCCTCGAGACAGAGTTGCGTGCGACTGCTGCGGCTTTTCTCATTACCGGTGAGATGGTCCACAAAAAGATCGGATCGCTGTCAGAAGGGCAAAAAGGTCTCGTAGCTTTTGCTCGTCTCGTCTTGCTCCGTCCTGGACTCCTCATCATGGATGAGCCGACCAACCATATCAATTTCCGTCACATCCCTGTCATTGCCAAAGCGCTCGATGCCTATGAAGGCGCGCTCATCATGGTTTCGCACGTGCATGATTTCGTCAGTCAGATCAAGATAGATCAGACTTTGGAGATGGGGAAGTAGGTCCGATCTCAAGGCGACAGCAGTTGACAACTTTGATAGGTAATAGCTTGGTCGTGTTGTATAATTAGCGCCAATGAACAACCAGCGCAAAAGCAGTAGATTTATATATGTATCTATTGCAGCGGTTTTATTTTCTCTATTGAGTTTTAGTGCGTATATATACGCAGTTGGTCCAGGTACGAATACCGTTTCACCTTCTCCTTCGACGACGCTCGTCAATTCAACTGGCAATACGTTGACATTCACATATACCTCAGCTGGCGCGATGAGTGGTGGTAGTATTGCAGTCACTGTTCCCTCGACATGGAGTATTCCACAAGGCACCTCTGGTGTCGCAGGTTATACAACAGCTTCGACTAACGGTACGGTCGGACGTGTTTTTGATAACGCTGATGCTCTTTTGAGTTGGAATCATAGTACGAGTGCGCCACAGACTGCATGTACTGGCGGACTGACTTTGGATACGACATTCAAACACTCAGGTACAGGATCAATAAAATGCGTGAATGCCAATGATGGTACTGGCGGTATCTGGTACAACAATATTGCCGCACAAGATTGGTCAACATATGCAACTATCGGTTTTTGGATATATACCGATACAGCTATCACGAACTCACGCTTGTCATTCCAGTACTCAGCAAACACAAATTTAACCAGTTCGCTTGAAACGCTCAGTCTCGGCCGAGATGTGCCAGCTAATGCATGGACATTTATTTCATTTAGCTTTGGTTCGACGACAAGATCAATTATTCAAAGCTATGGTTTCAATATTCAAAATGCTTCAGTAAAGAGCGCGACTGTATGGACTGATGACTTCGCTATTGGTTCGGGCAGTACTATCATTCCTGGATTTTCTGGTAGGACATTTTCAGTCAATGCTATTTCGCTCACAACTGGTCAGACGATCACTTTTACCTATGGAGCAGGCGGTGGTGCGAGCGGGGCAGTGGCTCCTACGGTGCCTGAGTTGAGCGCATTCTCGACTGCTTCGACCGCTGACAACGCAACCGCTACTTCGACCATAGCATTGTCGCCAACAGTGAATGTTATCGATACGACTGTGCCTGCGGTAGCGCTTACAGTGCCAGCAAGCAGTGCTACGATACATGGCAGCTCAGCGACTCTCACGGCAACCGCAACAGATAATGTAGCTGTTTCAGGGGTTACTTTTTATTATGATTCAACGCATAAGATAGGCAGTGAGATAACCTCGACATCGTCGCCAAGTACCTATAGTTCAACACTCGATACCACTGCTCTTGTTGATGGTTCACATACGATCTTTGCAGTAGCGCGTGATAGTTCAAATAACTATGCTACCTCATCTGCAAAGACAATAACTGTTGACAATACGGCGCCAGCCTTGAGCGCAATAGCCTCATCAACAGTTTCGACGAGAGCTACGGTCACCTGGACGACAAATGAAAATTCAACATCAAAAGTATATTACGGCACAGTATCAGGTACCTATACGACGAGTACCAGTTCCGCATCATTGGTGACGAGTCACTCGCTCACACTCACGTCGCTTTCACCACTGACAAGATATTATTTTGTCGTAGTCTCAGCTGATGCATCAGGGAATACATCAACCTCAACAGAAAAAAGTCTGGCTACGCTCGATCTCGATCTGACTCCTCCCGTGCTGACGAGCGTCGGCATCGCTTCAAATAATGCTTCAACATCGCTTGCGAAAATCGGCGATACGGTAGCGCTCACTTTCACTGCGAATGAAATGATCAATGCTCCTGTGGTGACGATCGACGGCCATACGGTGACTGCGACGAATACGTCTGGCAATACATGGACAGCGACATATACGCTCATTTCGGGAGATAGCGAAGGATCAGTGTCGTTCAGCGTCACTGCTACGGATATATCTTCAAATACTGCATCGCCAGTGACTGTGGTCACGGATAGCAGCTCAGTCACATTCGACAAGACGGCGCCGACAAATCAAAACACTGTTTTTCCTACGAGCGAGTCGGCTTCTGGAGGTTCAACCGTGAGCGTTGTTTCATCGGGTAGTTTATATAATACGATCTGGTATGCGCCAGTTGGTACGACAAACTTTGTTGCCGGCCCAACGATGACTACTGCTGGCGGAACAGCCACATCGATATCAGCTCCAAGCGCAGATGGCGCGTATAGATTGTTCGTCATCGATGCGTCAGGCAATGTATCATCAGCATCTACTGCCGTTCTCACGGTCGACAATACAGCGCCGACACTTACGATCGTTACTATAGCTTCAAACGAAGCCTCAACAACCTTGGCCAAGGTCGGCAGTACCGTGACACTTTCTATTGTCTCGAGTGAAAATATCTCAACGCCCGTAGTGACCATCGGCGCAGAGAGCGGAGGGGATGTGACTGTCACACAAGGCATGGACGCAAGCCACTGGACTGCTTCAGCGACGATGACTTCAGGCGACAGCGAAGGTATGATTCCGTTTACTATTAATTTTACTGATGTACCCGGAAATATCGGCACTGAGGTGACCGCTATCACCTTCAGCAAGAATGTTACATTCGATAAGACGCCGCCAACTCTCACCAGCGTGTCTTTGTCTTCAAATAATGCAAGCACGACTCTTGCGAAGGTGGGAAATGTAGTAACCCTCTCCTTTGTTTCGAGTGAGTGCATATCGACATCGACGGTAGCCTTTAGATCGGGCGGAAACCTTGTTACAAATGCCGTCACAGTTTCAAAAATAGCGACTGAGGCATGGACAGCGAGTTATGTTGTCAGTTCATCTGATACAGAGGGTGCTATTACCTTCAATATAAGCAGCTATCATGATATTGTCGGCAACAATGGATCGTCTGTTACTACCGGTAGCGGATCCGTGTCTATCGACAAGACAGCGCCTACTGTCACATTGAGTAGTAGTGCAAGTACAACCACGGGTACATCGCCGATACCTGTCACTGCAACGTTTAGTGAGAGGGTCACAGGATTCAGTGTAGATGGTATCAGTGTCACTAATGGTATGGCACAAAATATAGGTGGTAGTGGAACAACATATACCTTTGACGTAGTTCCTTCGGCTAACGGTGCAGTAAGTATTAGTCTCATGTCTGGCGTCGCTCATGATAGTGTAGAAAATGATTCGGTCGCATCAGCTCAATTAACACGAACATTTAGCAGTCTACGTCCGACAGTTTCACTCACGACGACTGCGTCGAGTACGACCAAGCTCTCGCCGATACCTGTCACCGTGACATTCAGTGCTAGTGTTGATGGTTTTGATGAGTCTGATCTTGCGGGACATGTAACAAACGCCACGGTGAGCGGTTTTTCTGGAAGCGGATCACTCTATACATTTAATCTCATTCCTACGAGCGAAGGAACGGTGAGCGCTACTATTCCTGCTGGATCCGCTGTCGATACAGCAACAGGTATCAATCAAAATTTCGCTTCGCCGCAGTTGAGCGTCATCTATGATGCGACGGCACCGACGCTCAGCGAGGTTTCCTCAGTCTCAAGCCCTACGAACGATGTTACGCCAAGCTATACATTCAATACGAGCGAAGCGGGCACGCTGATCGTCAGTGGCGGGTGTACGACGAATACTGCACATGTATCGGCAGGGAATAACACTATCATTTTTAGCTCGTTAGCTGACGGCGCGTATAACTGTACGATCACTGTCATTGACGCAGGTCAAAATATCAGCTCAGTTTTGCATATAACATCATTTAGTGTTCATACTGCCGCACCCGTCATAACGGATATTTCCGCCACTACAGGCACCAATAGCGCGACTATACATTGGACGACTGATGAGCTTGCTTCATCTCAAGTTTTGTATGGGCTGACGTCAACATATGATTCACAATCTGCTGAGGCAGATATAATTTCTCGAGTGGCATCGCACTCAGCTGTCCTCACGAACCTTGTCTCATGTGCGACGTATCACTACACCGCTTCTTCAACTGATGCGGCCGGCAACAGCGGCTCAGATGGCGATAATACGTTTACCACAAAAGGATGCGCGGGAAATGCCAGCGTCAAATCGCAGAGCGCTCATTCAGTTTCGCGCGCGACCGGAGGAAATGCTTCGCTGATTTCAGATGGAACAGGCCTGAGCATATCTGTGCCGAGTTCATATGGAAGCGACGATGCGCAGTTCCAGATAAAGCAGTTGGATCAGGCCGCTGCGCTCGATGTGACGACAGGTCTCGGCGTGCCGACGAGCACGCAAGCTATCGGCGACTACGTGTTCGATCTCCATGCCCTTACTGATGTCGAGACATCTCAATCGCTTTTCAGCGCGCCGTTGACGATCACTCTTCACTACAAATTGTCAGACATAACGGGTTTTGATGAGTCGACTTTGAAGATATATCGAAATGATAATAATACGTGGACAGAGCTCACCAATTGCTCGGTCAATACCTCAGGAAAGTCGGTCACGTGCGACACTGAGCATTTCTCGACTTTTGCTATATTCGGACAAACCTCGACTTCATCGCCATCTGTCCCTCCAGCTGATCCAATTGTAAATACGACTTCAACTCAATCGCAAGGCAGTAGCAGCGGCACTCGTTTTGGATGTAAGGATCCAAGCGCGTTGAATTATGAATATTTCTCGCGAAGCACTCCATCATTGTGTAAATATGCGGCATCGAAATGGTCATTCGTGCGCGATCTCATGCTGGGCATGGCTGGCGCTGATGTGCTTGCTCTGCAACAGTTCCTCAACGAACAAGGATTCATTGTTGCTGCTTCAGGCCCGGGCTCGAAGGGACATGAGACGGCTCAGTTCGGAGGTCTCACCAAGTCTGCAGTCATCCGCTATCAAAAGGCTAAAAGCGTGACGCCTGCGATCGGCTATTTTGGTCCAAAGACCCGTGCTGCTGCAGGGAAGTAATTACAACCCGAGCGCTCTCAAAAAACCAGTAAGCTCCTCCCCCTCAATCCTTCTAAATTCATTTGGTGAAAGTTTACCGAGGGTGACATTCATGATCTGGGTGCGCTTGAGGCTTTCGATCTCAGCGAAGAACATCGAGCACATCTGACGGAGATGACTACCACTATCTGAGAGGCGAACCGTGAAGAGGTGATCATTGATGATCTTGGTACTGTAGTGGAGAGGCTTTGAACCATTGATGACAACACCTGACTCCATCTTTTCTTTGAAGTTCGAGCGGAGCGGGGTGATAGTCTGGATGATGAACTCCTTCATGTGTTCATGGGCAGGGTTGAGGAGACGATCAGTGATACGGCGATCGTTAGTCAGGATGACGAGACCTTCAGCGTTGGTATCGAGACCGCCCACAGGAAAGACGTTGGTGAGGGGGATAGATTGACTGATATCGAGCGTGCCTTTGCGGGTAGGGTCTGTACTGACGCCGCGAGGCTTGTTGTAGGCATAGTAACTGTAGGTCTCTGGCTTGCGCATGTTACGGACTTCGACAGTGTCGTTCTCATTGACTTGGTCGCCGAGAGCCGCGAAGCGTCCGTTGATGGTGACCATACGGCGGGCGATGAGGTCGTCAGCGCCACGGCGGGTGCTGTAGCCTTTGAAGCCCAGGTATTTGTTGATGCGCATCGGGTATTCACCGGGAGCCTTCTTTGGGATCGGTGAAGGACCACGAGCGGCCTTTGCTGGTTTGTGAATGGTTCGAGAAGATGGGTTCAACTTACTCGTGATCTGACCGATAGACATACCAGGGACACTTGTTGAGCGGATAGGTGTTTTAGGTGAGTTTGAACTAACTGCATTTCGTGCACCAAAAGAGCCTTTGTTTCCAAAAGGAGTTTTTGCTGGTCTGTTGTTTGGGCGATTGCCAAACTTTGGTCGTGGAGAAAATGGTCGTGCCATAGGGACGAACTGTAACACGTTGAGAGGCGGATGTACAGAGAATACAAAATATAACAAAAAACCGCCCACCATAAGGCGAGCGGTTTTTTGTTATGTATTTGTAATATTACGCGATTGGGTTTTGGGTAGGAGCCTCAGTTGGCATAGCTGGTGTCATAGGAGCTGATCCGCGCTTGCTGTTGAGCCAGTAGATGATACCAAGGATGATCGCATATACTGCGGGGATGATAGCGATGCCAGGCATAGGGGTAAAGAGGATAGTGGTGACGATAGCGCCAGCCAAGATGATCCAGAGACCGTAGGCCGCAAAGCGGAAGAGCTTTGGGATCCAAAGGCCGATGACACCGAGGACCTCAGCACAGCCGATGAAGTACATGAACCAGACCGGGAGGTATGCCTGCGCGAAGCCTGCGATCGCATTTGGATCACTGCTGAGCTTTGGGAAAGCGGCTCCGAGGAAACCGATGCTGATAAGCGTGAGCAATGTATAAAAAATGATTTTATGTGTTTTGGTCATAATGGGTTAATTATGAATGAGGATAAATGCCGAGTCAATACGGTTTTTGGGGTGGTATACTGGAGCCATGAATATCATCACTTTTATCAAGAAGCATCGTTTTATCATTTTGAGTGCAGTTATCGTCTGTGGACTGGTCGCAGGCATTGAATGGTCGGAAGGCAGGTCCCTCCTCGGTCCTGACGGTGCCTTCGGTTGGTGGGATAACAACATCTGGGGTAATGAGACATCTCAGCGCGTAGCGGACGTCTACTCATTTTCACATATCATCCACGGTATATTGTTTTACGGTTTTCTGTGGTTTATCTGGAGTCGCTTGCCTGCACGCCTTCAAGCCAAGTTTCCTCGTAAGTACTGGTTCTTGATTGCATTGCTCATCGAAGGTGGATGGGAGTTGTTGGAAAATTCACCGCTCATCATCAACAGATATCGTGAAGCCACCATCGCTCTCGGCTACTTTGGTGACTCGGTCATGAACTCCACCTGTGATGTCCTCATGATGGCACTCGGTTTCCTCTGGGCGAGGTTCTTCAGGGTATGGGTGCTCATCGCTATCATCATCGTCTTTGAGCTTGGTACGCTCTGGTGGGTGAGGGATAATCTGACGTTGAATGTATTGCAGTTGGTGTATCCAAGTCAGGCGATAAAGGCATGGCAAGGGGAGGGGCATTAGGAATAAATATAAATGAATATACCCAATTTACTATCCGAAAAAGAAAAAGTGCATTTAAATTATTTGGCAGAAATTATTAATTTTGGAGCAGATGAATTAAGAGACAGCGTGAAAACAGAAAGTTTTAGTTATCTACAAAATTTTTTATTATACAGTTTTGTTCCAGTTCATAATTTTTCAGAATCTATCCATATTCTTTGTAAGGATTCTAGGCCACATGCAGCACAGGTGTTACTTAGAAGCATATTTGAGGCATATATGACGACTGAATATATAAAAAGTTTTGATACGGAAAAAAGGTTGGCACTTTTTGCAAAAGATAGTTTTAAGAACAGAAAAGGCTTTGCTTGTGAGTTAGAAAATTTTATTAATCGGTATCCTAATTTAGAAAATGAATTACCGATTTTAAAAAGAACGAGCATTGTTTCATTGAAGGAATTTGCCGATAAACATATTAGTATTATTGAAAATTCAAATAATATTATCGGGGAACAGCTGCCAAGTTTTATTGAAAGAGTCAAACAGATTGATTGTGAGGTTTCAGTCGAAAATAAAGGAAAAAATGAATTAAATTACCATATTATCTATAGGCAATTGTCTCTGTACACACATTTGAATTCTTGGGGTTTAGAACTTTTTTCCAAGCAGGATTCCAAATCAGTTGTATATTCACTTGGTCAAGAAAAAGATGTAGATCATATAATTGTCTATACTTACTTATATTATTTTGACTTGCTATTTAATCTATTTGATAAAAAAGTTTTATTGGGTGAACTACCAGTTAAATATAAAAAATGGTTTGAAGAAATGCGTGCGGAAATGTAATTTTAGTGGAGTGGTTTATTGTAGTCTTAATGATACCCTAAGCTATATAATTTTAGTCTTCCTTTTTATCTTAAAAGCGCTAGAATAGCCTTATGTCAGACATCTCAGAAATAACCAAGCGAATTATTGCTTTTAGAGACGCTCGAGATTGGAAACAGTTTCATAATCCAAAGGACTTGGCACTCTCTTTGGTTCTAGAAGCTACAGAAGTAATGGAGCATTTTCAATGGAAGAATCCTAAGGAGATTGAAGAATATCTAAAAACAAATAAGGCTGATATTGCAGAAGAGCTTGCCGACACGCTCTACTGGATTTTACTCATGGGGAATGATTTGAATATTGATGTGCTAAAAGCGCTTGAGAAAAAAATTGAAAAGAATGAATCTAAATATCCCGTAGAGAAAGCGAAAGGGAAACATACAAAGTACGACAAATTAAATTAAACTGATGATCGTCTATCAAAATACGAAAGAAAATTTTTTGAATGATATTTTATCTAATAATATCGATAACATCATAAATAATTTTTATGTGAAAATTACTGGTAGAGGAGTATCTCCATCAGAAAAAGATTCTTGGAAGAATTCGATGATGTATATGAACAACGTGCTTCTTGACCAGGAGATACCAGCTGATTCCGGAATTACTGTTGAGTATCAAATACCTCAAACATCAAAACGTATTGATTTTATTATTTCCGGTCAAAATGAAAAGAATACCGATCACGCTATCTTAATTGAGCTTAAACAGTGGTCAAAGGCAGAGTTAACAAGTAAGGATGGTATTGTAAGTACCTATCTTGGTGGCGGATTGAGAGAAGTCAGTCATCCTTCGTATCAAGCGTGGTCATATTATGCTCTTTTAAAGTGGTTTAATGAGACTGTGTATGAAGAAGGGATAGAGCTCAAACCTTGTGCATATCTACATAATTATGAACCTGACGGTATTATAAATAACCAATTTTATGCTGAGTATATTGAGAGAGCTCCATTGTTCCTAAAAAATGATTTAGTAAAACTTCGCACATTTATTAAACAGTATGTGAAATATGGTGATAAGACGAAAGTTATGTATCGTGTTGATGGTGGTAAAATTAAGCCCTCAAAACATCTTTCAGAAAGGTTGTCTGCAATGCTTACAGGTAAGGATGAGTTTGTAATGATTGATGATCAGAAAATTGTATATGAAACAGCGTTTGAACTTGCAAAGAAGTCATCGGTCACAGATAAGCATGTACTTATTGTTGAAGGTGGCCCAGGTACAGGTAAGACGGTTGTCGCAGTTAATCTCCTGGTTAAATTAACTGCTTTGGAGTTGAACGCTAGATATGTAACAAAGAATGCTGCTCCACGTGCAGTTTATGAAAGTAAATTGACGGGAACAATGAAGAAAACAGAAATATCAAATCTATTCACTGGATCAGGTTCATTTGTTGATGCGGAGAAAAATACATTTGATGTACTTATAGTTGATGAAGCACATAGACTCAATGCAAAATCAGGACTATTCAAAAATTTAGGTGAAAATCAGATCAAAGAAATAATTGAAGCCTCAAAATTCTCAGTCTTTTTTATTGATGAAGACCAAAAAGTTACGCTTCATGATATTGGAGAAAAAGAGGAAATAGAGAAGTGGGCAAAGAAGGAGGGTACGACTGTACATAATTTGGAACTCGCTTCTCAGTTCCGTTGCAATGGTTCCGATGGTTATCTTTCATGGATTGATGATGTGCTACAAATAAAAGAGACAGCAAATACTAACCTTGATAATACTGAGTATGATTTTAAAGTTGTTGACTCACCGTTAGAGTTAAGAGATATTATTTTTGAAAAGAATAAAATAAATAATAAAGCACGTCTTGTAGCAGGTTATTGTTGGGATTGGGTAAGTAAAGGTGACAAGAATCTAACTGATATCAATTTTCCTGAATATGATTTTGCAATGAAATGGAATTTAGCATCTGATGGTAATCTTTGGATTATTGCACCAGAATCAGTTAATGAAGTCGGTTGTATTCATACTTCCCAAGGCCTTGAGGCTGATTATATTGGAGTTATTGTTGGTCCAGATTTAGTTATCAGAGAGGGTAAAGTGTATACGGATCCCAGTGCTCGTGCTTCTACGGATGCATCGATTAAGGGCTATAAAGGGCGTATGAAAGTTCATCCTGAAGAAACACTTAAATTAGTTGATGTAATAATTAAAAATACTTATCGCACACTACTTACTCGAGGCATGAAGGGATGTTATGTGTATTTTACAGATAAAGAAACTGGAGATTATTTTAAAAGTAGAATGAAGTAGTTTTCCACAAATTGACATCTGACATGATTCGATCAACGATCAGGATATTATAAGTAATATCTTTATCAATGATTACAAATCAAAAAAGTAATTACACATGTTTACATTGTGGTACAACGAACGATGCAGTCGGTGTTGTTCAAGAGGAGATTCATTATTACGCTCTATATATTGCGACAGACCAACTTGAAGATTTTCATGGGGATGATGAAGTCAAATCTCAGAAATATTTCTGTTTAAATTGTGAGGTAAAAATAAAAGATCATGACTTTAAATGAATTTATAAATAAGTTAGAAATGATAGCTAAAGAACATGGTGGATCAGATGAAGTGGTAATGGCTGATTTTATCCCTATCGTAGACCCTGTTTATGTTGACGGTTTCATTTTTGGTCGTAAAATAGTAATTACTGATCAGGATTAGTTTCCTGTAACAACCACCCCTCATCTCCGTCATTATCAATAACAAACAACACATGAACCCCTACCACACAAACATAGAGAAGCTCACCTTAGAAAACACGGACTTTCGTCGAGTGCTCTACACAGCACCGCACAGTCAGTTGGTATTGATGTCACTCTTGCCGGGTGAAGACATCGGCATGGAAGTGCCCCACGTGGATCAGTTCTTCCGCTTTGAGGCAGGGGAGGGCAAGTCGATCATCAACGGAAAAGAGTATATGGTCACTGACGGTGATGTGATCATCGTTCCTGCGGGAGCAGAACACAACTTTATCAATACAGGCACTGAACCATTGAAACTCTACACAGTCTATTCACCTGCAAATCACATCGATGGCAGAATCCACAAGACGAAGGCTGATGCCATAGCTGACGTGGAAGACGAAGCATTTGGTGAGAAACAGTAAATAAATTATTTTGGTATAATACTCGCACTGCCTGAGCACTGCTTCTAAAAAATCAGTGTGAACCTATAGTTTTATCTGGACTCCATCCAGGTATTTTTGATGTGAATTACTAATTACATAAACACGTATGAAAAATAAAGAAATTGAAAATAAAATTGTTTTGTTTACCAATGATACTGGTGAGGTTGAGTTGAGGGCTGACATTGAGAAAGATACATTGTGGGCGACGCAAGCTCAGATAGCAGAATTGTTTGAGGTTAATGTTCCTACGATTAACGAGCACTTAAAGAATATATTCCGTACCAAGGAATTGAATGAAAATTCAGTTATTCGGAAATTCCGAATAACTGCCAAAGATGGTAAGAGGTATCTCACTCAATTTTATAATCTTGATGCAATCCTTGCGGTCGGCTATCGAGTTAATTCAAAGAAGGCGACTACGTTTCGTATT
Source organism: Patescibacteria group bacterium (assembly GCA_040388415.1). GTDB lineage: Bacteria > Patescibacteriota > Minisyncoccia > Phycocordibacterales > PALSA-1337 > C7867-002. The sequence continues at coordinate 5,865 of JAZKBV010000006.1, read as the reverse complement.
TGGGCAACCAAGATATTACGAGAATATCTCATCAAAGGGTATAATCTCAATCAACATCAGCTAATGAAATCCGAGCAAAGTGTCGAGGGTCTCCATGAAGCGATCGCTTTTATGGAATCAAATACAAATCCAGGAAAACTGAAAGGAAAGATTACGATGAAGGTGACAAAAACCCTTATCGATCAGTGATTCAGTTATCCGGAATTTCCGGATAACTGCCACCCTACCCAGTGAACCTCCGTTCACCTATAATGTACGCATGGATATCCATGCCAAACAAAAAGTGATCATGCATATGGACGGCGATGCCTTCTTCGTCGCCTGTGAAGTGGCGAAAAACTCTAAGCTCAAAGGTCTGCCAGTGGTGACCGGACAAGAGCGCGGCATCGTCTCCGCTTTTTCCTATGAAGCCAAAGCCCTTGGCATCGTGCGTGGCATGCCGATCTTCCGCGTCAAAAAAGAATTTCCTCAGATCATCATTTTACCCGGCGACTATGCCAGCTACGCTCGTTACTCAGAGATGATGTTCAATATTGTGCGCCGCTACGCTGATGACGTCGAGGAGTACAGTATCGATGAATGTTTCGCTGAGCTCACCGGTCTCGATCGTCCGCTCAAGATGTCATACAGAGAGATTGCTCAAAGAATTCAGAAAGAGATAACTGACGAGCTCGGCCTCTCTATATCAGTTGGCGTAGGACCGACGAAGGTATTGGCTAAGGTCGCATCAAAATACAAAAAGCCCAATGGCTTCACTGTGATTGATGTGGGCACTGGCGCACATTCTTCTCGATCTATCCTCGCCGAAACACCTATCGGCAAGATCTGGGGCATCGGTACGCAGACCAGTATTTTCCTTAAAAAGAAAGGGCTCACCACAGCCCTCGACTTTGCCGATAAGAGTCGTGACTGGATCAATAGCAACCTGTCCAAGCCTCACGAAGCTCTGTGGTTCGAGCTCAATGGCACATCGGTCATGCCCATCGATCCCAATCCCAAGACCAGTTACGACTCAGTCCAAAAGACCCGTTCATTTCATCCTGCCACCAACGATCCGGTTTTCCTCCTTTCTCAACTTTCCAAACACGTCGAAGATGCCTGCGCCAAGGCGCGCCACTTTGACCTTATGTCAAAATACGTTTCCATCTTTTTGAAGACGCGTACCTTTGAATACCACAACTACCGATTCACCCTCGATGCGCCAACCAATGCACCTGAAGTCATCAATGATCTTGTCGAAAAACATTTCCATAAAGTATTCCATAAGCAGGTTTTGTATCGCACTGCCGGGGTGACTCTCCATGGCCTCGTCTCAAAAGAGAGTGTTGTCATCCAAGGTGACCTTTTTGGCGGTGACCTTAAAACTGAATCTACAAAGAAAGGGGAGAAGTACGAGATCATTCACAAACAGATAGATGAGCTCGAAGAAAAGTTCGGTAGAAATATCGTCTATCTTGCTTCTACTCATAAAGCTCGTATCCGTGACCGTGATGAAGGCAGGGGGACCGATGCTGATAGTCCTGATAGAAATCTGTTGTTTTTGTAGCCCTACACTGAGCCTTTCATGTGGTACTTGACAAATATACTAACTATGCTATAATACTGTTGTTAGTATTGTTCATTCGAAAATCTTAAACCGCTCTGGAGGACGTCCCTCTGGAGCACAACGAAGAAAGGAATATCTAAGCGTATGAACTACGACTTGATATGGGGTGAGCTTCGTGAAGAGAGATGTATTATTCGTTGGGACCGGCGTAAAGCTGGCGCGAATAACTTAGTTTCTCCTCACAAAGCACCGAAGTTCGTTGCGACCAATGTGTTGCATCTGACTTTGGGCCCCGAGTTTGGCTAGGTTACTCCAACATACTGCGGCTTTACCGAAACGGTGGCCGCAGTTTTTTTGTATTATAATTAAACAATGAAAAAAAGAGCAGTGATCAAACGACCTGGTACATATTATGTCTACATGCTGAGATGTGCTGATGACAGTCTCTATGTTGGTTCTACAAATGAAATGGAGAATCGGCTGCACAAACATAATCATTTGAAGTCAGGTGCGCACTATACGAAAATCCGCAGGCCAGTTGTGCTGGTTTGGAGCAAGAAATGCAAGACCTATGCTATAGCCCGAAAGAGGGAAGGTGAGCTCAAAGCTTTGTCTCGAAAAGAAAAGCTCGCCCTCGTAGAAAAAAGCTTACTGAGAAAATAAAAAACTGCCTACCTGATTTGAGTTCAGGTAGGCAGTGTGAAAGGTGTTCGGTCAGGCAGGTTCCACCATCTCGTTGAAGCACGCGATGTATTTTTTCAGGAACGTAATGTAGGTTTTACTTTCCCCACCTTTGGGTAAAGCATGGAGAATGAGCCAGCCGATATTTTTGTCGGATTCAGTGGGACCGATCCGCAAGATCCAATCTTGCGCCTGGTTGGCATAGCCGAGCTCCTCGCATGTTTTGCGGAAGCAGGTGGCGTCATAGCAAACGTCGGGATATTCAGCGATCAGGTCAACAAGGCATTTTTCTTCAGTGGCGATGATTTCAACTGATTTTACGGTCCCTTCAAATGCAGTGGCGATTTCCAGCAATGCGTCGGAAGTCATTTTCATCAGAATGATCTCCTGCGTCTGCGGGGTGCCTTTCCATGCTTTGCGCTGGGCGACGACGTTGTTCAGCACTCCCACGATGCCAGGAGTGACGAATTGAATGAGCATGGGATGCAGTTCGGTCACCCGGGTCACTTTCCAGTGCATGTGTGGGTGAAATGTGATTCGTAGGTGTCCAGCCGGCGGCACCTCTTTGAGCAGGGCAACGGTGGTCTTGCGAGACGTGATATACATAATCGATCCTTGTGCGTTATTGGTGGTTGACTGACAAAAAACGGGTACTAAAATACCATAGCACAGATTAGTGATATGTCAAATAAAAAGCGCCGACTCGAAAGTCGACGCTGTGTTTGAACTGAATGATTAGAGAAATGATTTGACCGTTGCTTGTACGCTGTTCCAGGCTGTCCCTGAATATTGGCACAATGCTTCAGTTGTCCAAAAGATCGGCTTCATCAAGACGAGCATAAAGATGGATACAATGAATCCCATCGCATACATTTTCATTGGTATCGGTGAACCCTCGCTGAATCCGAATGAACGCAAAGCAAAGAGTGGTACACTCATTTGAACCGATGCTATTAAATAGTAGAGACACATGGGTTGCAGTTCGGGTGATTTCCAGGCAGTCTCCACAATTGGCACGAGTGAATTGCTTGTCGGGGTAATGAGGGCTGCGACGAATGGCCCGATGACTGGATGTCTGGCAAGGAAGGTTTGTATCCCCGTTTGATGGACTTGGGATATGATCACTCCAATTGCCATGACCATGCAGAGCAAGATCATGAGTGGCAAGAAGCCTCCTGCTGCCATTGCAGTTCGTGCGCTCCATTTCCCAAAGAGGGAAGAGTCGTGCTCGCGGTACACGATGATGAGGCCAATGATGAGCATTATCGCAAGCGGTCCGTTAAGGATCATGAATGTGCGATTGAACTTGAGCGGGAATGTGCGATACAGACCGAGAGCCATGATAGCTGTTCCGACAATGATCAGCATGAGGTTCGTGAACGTAACGTGCGAAGGAATAGTTGGTTTCATTGCTTGTCTTTCTATGTGGTTGGTTGAGATCTAGAACTAAAAAAACAATAGCACAATATTTTTATATATGTCAATAATGCTATAATCCACCACATGCCATTCTTTCGTCTCCGTCCTATCATTCGCTTGCGCCGATCTATTTTCCATACGCGCAGCCACAAGCTCTATCTGGCCAACAAAGAAACTGCACGCGCTCTTGTTCATGCGCGCGTCGCACACTTCATGCAGTACTATGGTCCGCATCACGGTATATCAGTCGGTAAGATCGCTATTCGCAATCAACGTAGCCGGTGGGGATCGTGCTCCAGAAAAGGGAATTTAAATTTTAACTACAAGCTCGTTTTCCTGACGCCAGCTCAGCAGGACTATGTCATCGTCCATGAGATCTGTCATATAAAGGAGTTCAATCATGGAAAAGGGTTTTGGCATCTGGTAGCAGAAACTATCCCCGAGTGGAAAGCGCTTCGGGGTGAGCTTCGGAAAGTTGGGCAGGTAGATTAGTGCTTCGCCGGCTTCTTCTTTTGGTAGTTGAGCATCCACTCGACGCCATATTTGTCGGTAATTACGCCGAAGTAGGCGCCCCAGAATACATCTTCTGGTTGCATAAAAGGATCACCTCCTTCTGTGAGCTGAGCAAAGATCTTGTCGAGCTCTTTTTCGCTGTCACAATCAAGCGCCATGCCGACATTGTCGCCGATGACTGCTCGGTCGCGCATCATATCTGAACCCATGAATGTGAACCGGTCATTCGTCAGTGTAGAGTTCATAACGAGACCCTGCTTCTCGGCAGGAAAGTCCTTTGCCATTGGGCTTTGGTCAATCGTCATGAATTCAAGTTTGCCGCCGAATATTTTTTTATAAAACTCCATAGCTTCACGGCACTTGCCGTCATTGAATTTGATATAGGGTACTAGTTTTGACATATGTTTTTATAAGGTTATGTTGATAAATTACTGATAAATGGAGACGTACCTATGATGAATTAATACTACCAAAAAGGGTGTATTGGTGCACACATATAATAAAAAGAAACCCCAACACAACGTTGTGCTGGGGTTACATGTTTGAAAGCGTTAGTTGTGAGCAAGTTCGCCGATTGTGGGCTCAACTGCAAAAGTAACTTTAACCGTGTCGAAGTTGATTCGTGCACAATATCCAGCGACTCGACGAACGATGTTGCGTAAATAAAGAAAGGCATGGAACAGGAATCCATGTTCCTTGTGACTGTAACTGAAACGGGTGCCGACGATCACTGTCTGGCGTCCGTGGGCGTATTGAGCATCAATCACGACAACTTCTTTTTTCTGCGGATAATCAGTTTGTTCTTGACGTCGCTCCAGAATGCTTTTTATGGCAGCGCTGATATCGTCAAGGATGTGATTGGGCAATTTTTTGCCACGAACTCTGACCATCCTGAGTCCAATGTGTTTTTGTTTCATTTTCTCTTCGCGTGTTGAATGTGTTTCTCTTTTTGAAAGGGCCCCATATCCTCATACGGTTCAAGAGAAATCCTACGCTTGTTTTTAGTGTACGTCAATGTATTTTTGACCTCTCTGGGAGCAATATGAAATATGGCTCAAAACCTCTTGACTTATATATAGCTTCCTGTAAGATAGTCTCCACGCCTTGAAACACAGGCTTTGACCTTTGAAATCTGAAATATTGAGAACGTATCCTACAAAGCTTTCCACTTTGTAGGACGTAAATGTCCTCTATTGCTCTTATCGGAGCGTAGAGGATAGTGTAAGTTCGAAATCTGTTTTTTGAACAATAATTCCAAATATACACAATCATACAACAGCAAATAGTATGAATATTTTTGAGTTAGAGTCCTACCGACGAAATATGAATTTCAAAATACAAAGTATTAATAGTACTCTTTATTTTGTTCCGTTCACTTTTAGTTAAGAGTTTGATTCTAGCTCAGGATGAACGCTGGCGGCGTGGATAAGGCATGCAAGTCAAGGGGGCTCCGCAAGGAGCAACCGGCAGACGAGGTAGTAATAATTAAGTACGCACCCTGGGGTCGGGCATAGCTATCCGAAAGGATAGGTAATTCCCGATAGTCTCGCAAGAGTAAAGTTTTTTCGCCCTGGGAGCGGCTTGATCGGTATCAGCTAGTTGGTAAGGTAATGGCTTACCAAGGCTATGACGCCTAGGGGACCTGAGAGGGTGACCCCCACCGATGGGACTGAGACACGGCCCATACACCTACGGGTGGCTGCAGT
>JAZKBV010000005.1:0-73206 GCA_040388415.1 Patescibacteria group bacterium | reverse complement strand
GATCGTCTAACGGTAGGACAGCGGCCTTTGAAGCCGTGAATCTTGGTTCGATTCCAAGTCCCGTAGCAAATATAGCAATATGAATAATTACTCTTTTTACAGGACAATTGGTTCAAAGGGTTTAAAAGAATTAGCTGATGAATATCATGTTGGCAGTGATATTGATTTTGTTAAAGCCCGTACAAAAAGCTCAGATTACATTCTTGATTTGGGGTGTGGTTATGGAAGAGTCAGTATTCCTCTTGCGGAGGCAGGTTATGGAAATATAACCGGCATAGATATATCTCAAGATTTAATTGATGATGCGAATAAAACTGCGCTTGAAAAGAATCTTTCTATACGATTTGATCAGGGTAGTATGGCGGCATTGCCTTATTCTGATAATTATTTTGATTCAGTTTTTTGTTTGTGGAATAGTTTCAATGAGATATTTGATAAGGAAGAGCAAGTTAAAACACTTAAAGAAGTAAGAAGGGTTCTGAAGCTTGGCGGTAAAGCATATTTTGTTCTTGTTGATAGTGATAATACTGAATTTAAGGCTAAAATTGATTCAGGGGAGATTGATAAAAATAACCCTGTAATGATGGGAAATTTAAAAGGTATTGTGACACGCCAGTATGTATACACTCGAGGTACACTTGAAAATATAATGGCGGAGGCCGGTTTTGTTCAGTTTACTATCGATCGTATACCGATGCATGAACGCTACCGATTGCTTGTGGTTTTACATAAGTTGAAAAGCTAGTCCCAAATGTTCACGAGATAGTTGTCTATCGTCCTTTGTTCGAGGTCATAGAAGTTGAGGTTGTTATCATGTAGATATGTAGCAAGCTTTACTCCGACAAAGCGCCAGTGCCATGGTTCATAGACGTAATAACCATTGTTCTTTGGGTATGACAGTATGAAGCCGTACCTGTATGCATTCTGGATCATCCATTGGTATGCTTTTGTGCCGTCAAAGGTATCTTCAAGGACGCCACCCAAACCAGGTGTGATCATGTCTACCGCCGTGCCGAGTTGATGCTCAGAGTATCCTTGGTCTGCAGAGAATGAATTGGCTGTGCCAGCACCGTAGGTAACAGTGTATTCTCCCTTGAGCGCGCGCTGCTCAGCGAAGGAACGATATGCTGAAAATGCATAGAGCATGACGCCGGTCGATGATGCATCATTAATCATCGATTCTAAATGAGGAAGAACATCGGTATGAATGAGGAGTTGCTTGTTTTCGTTATACTCGTATGTTTTAGGAATCTCAGACAAGCGCGCAGGTACATAATTATCATTCAAGAAATATACTTTTGAATATTTTTTGAGCAGTTCTGGGTCAGTTTGAGCGAGTTTTTGAAGATTGGTCAATGTTCCTGATAAGCCGCCGACCTGCTTTTGAAAACCGCCGAGCTGTGATTGGATATTACCAACGTTGTCCTGTTCCCGAGAAAGAGCATTTGAAAGCGTATTGTGGCTCTGAAGTATAGAATCTTGAAGCGCTTTTGAAGTCGTAGCGAGACTTGTGGCAAGAGAGTATACATCTTGTGACAATGCGTTGATCCTGTTGTTGAGGATGTTTAAACGCACCAGTGAATATATAGCCGAGGTCGCTATCACCGCGCCAACAATGCCAAAACCGATAACGAGATGCTTTTGTTCATGGGTAAATGATTTCATAGTTTTATTATATATCAAAATAAAATGTTTTGTTGAATAAAAAACACCCCGAATTTCTTCAGGGGTGCTCGTATGAGGGCGGTTTAGAAGCCCATGATCTGTAACTGTAACGCTGCGGCCTCACCATAGTAGGGATTCTTGCTTTCAACGAGGTAAAGAAGCTCATCCACATCATATTCATCCCATGACACATCGTCGAGGATGACGACAGTGCTCGGTGCGTGACTGATACGAAATTCAGCTGACACACTACGGGGGATATTGATATACCCGTAGGTAGCCAAGAGTTTGACCACCACAGACCGTTTTGTGAGCTCGATAAGGCGGACGTTGTAGTAAACCTCGAATAGGCTTTCTGAAGCATCGGTCACCAACGTATTTTTGTAAACCGAATCCTTTTTTGTTTTGAAGTATGGTTGTGAGATGAGGTCGATCATCTCCTTGTTGATTTGCGGACTGAATTGCTCCAGGACGTCAATGAAGGTGTTGCCAACCTCATTTCTTTCCCATGAGCGTGCCACCCATGCTTTGATTACACTTCCGTCGAGCCCAACAGCTTTCCGCAGTGCTTTTTCAGTCAGACTTGGTGATAATCCTGCTTGTCGCGTGTAATACAACAAGCTGAGTGTGTCAGCATCGACCGGATTGCTTGCATTTGCAACTTGCAGACAGAACTTTTTGTATTGAAGGTCAGCAACGAGATCATGTTTATTTCCGAGAATACTGGTGTTGTTCTGCGTTAGTCCTATCAGGATAAGACCGAGAATCGGTCCAGTGGTTGTCGCCGAGTAATATTTTTGGTTTTCAAATGTCCTGATGTAGGTTGTCGTCTGATCGAAACTGATGGTTTGACCAAATACGTGGTGGACTGACATGCCGATGATGGCGATGAATGCAATGACAATGAGCTTGATTTTCATTTACTTCTCTTTCTATACGGGGTTAATGGTTTGTTTTGTATCCTTCTTTAAGCCGTAGCAGTAGGAATATCATTACAACAATAAAAAACACCCCCAAATTTCTTCAGGGGTGGTGACTTAGATTATAGCTCGCGACGATGGGCATTCAATAGGGCGGATAGCCCCACGAGACCAACTTTGCTTTCGCTGCATTGCAGAACCAGGGGTTAGAGTTAGGATCGTCGATGATGCGGTACAGACCATTGATGTCATACTCACTCCAGCTGACTGGGTCGAGATATATCGGCCTAGTGCCAGCATATGTTACGGTCGGGATGCAGATAACTCCGCAGTCAGCAAGTAATTTCACTGCAACCGAGCGTTTGGCCAATTCGACCAAACGTATGTCGTGATAAACCTGCCAGAGTGCGCGCCCAGCAAACATAGAGGGCGTCAGCTCAGGGATCTTCGCCGGATGAACCCAATAAGGCTGGGCAATCACATCCACCAAGACGGTAACCGTATTGGTATTGTAATCCTGAAGTGTGTCGGTGTAGAAGCTGTTGTTCAGCTCCAGGTTCTTTGCCCATTGTCTCCTAACTGATCCCATGAGTCGTATGCCACCATCCTTGGTTAGGCTGACGAGCGCTTTGTCAGACAGATTCGCTCTTGGTCCAGTTACTTGTTTCGAAAGATAGAGCAAATAGAACAGACGACCCTCGATCTGACTGTATGTCCCGTTTGCTTGCTTGAGGATCTTGCCTTTGCTGACATGAGCAACGAGTCGATACTTGAGGCCGGGATAGGCGTAGACGCAGTTGTCGTTCACCAGGCCTGCCAGGATACTGTAGACCATTGGCGTGGTAGTTTCGGGGAAGTAGAACTTGAACGACTCAAACGTGTTGATGCGAGCACACGTCACGTTATATGTCTGCACAGTCTGCCCATACGAATTGGGTAAGACGCTGAACGTAAGGCCGATCAGTGCCGTAATGGTAAGGAACTTCTTCATAAGCGATAGTTGTCAATTGTTTCGGTTGGTTTTACCATGCAATGTTTTGCACGGCGTCTGATACAATAGTACATCACTTTTTACTAAATGGCAATGATATATATCAAGAGGTAGACCATTTAGATGAGCATGGTACTATGAAGATATGAAAAAAATCATCCTGCTTTGCGTTGCATTATGCGTTCTCGTTGTTCTGCTTTTTATTGCAATCAGTATTTTCGGTATGTATCCAGGAACGTCGACCAAGAGCGATACGGCGTCGAGCTCAACTGTCACCGTTATTGATCAGGAAGCTATTCATGATGCGACGTTCACCATCGGCGATGAGTCAGTCACGCTTAAAAATGGAAAGTCAGAGATGCCTGCAGCACCAGGATCAGTCGGAGAGATCTCCACTGAATACTTTGGTAATGAGGTTGTCCATGACTTCAATGGTGACGGAATGCCTGACCGTGCCTTTCTTGTCGTTCAGTCGACCGGCGGTACAGGCGTATTTTATTATGTTGTCGCGATCGTAAGCAGTCCACAAGGGAACATCGGTTCTGAAGGATATTTTCTTGGCGACCGTATAGCTCCTCAAACAACTGAGTTGGATGGCAATACTATCGTTGTAAATTATGCAGACCGCAAGCCGACCGATAGCTTCACCACTCCGCCTTCGGTGGGCAAAACGACACGTTTGACTCTTGATCCAAAGACAATGACATTCAGCATTATGGCAAATAAATAATTTACACCCATGGTCAATCGCAAACTACAGCTTCAATTCCTCCTCGTCCTCTTGGTGGGAACGCTCGTTCTTTCGTTCTTCATCTTCAAGCCATTTCTTGCGCCACTAGCGCTTGCTATTGTTTTTTCAGTTGTCCTCCAACCGCTCTACAAATTTATTTCACGTCGCCTTGGCAATAAGCCATCCATAGCGTCCCTTATCACGGTCGCTTTGACGATCTTGTGCATATTCATTCCTGCAGTTTTGCTCGGCACACAAGTATTCCAAGAGGCGCGCGGACTCTATGGTTCACTCGCGGAGAATGGCGGCGGCACCAATGCATTGATCAATGTCATTCAAAATGCGGGACATAGTTTGAATTCAGTTTTTCCTGGCGCTGAACATGCGTCGGTCGCTTTCTCGGCAAATATAGATGAGTACGTCAAACAAGGCTTGAGCTGGTTCGTCAATCATTTAGGAACTGCGCTTTCAAGCATATCCGCTCTCGTACTCGACCTTTCGGTATTTGTTATCGCTCTCTATTATCTACTTCGCGATGGACGTAAGCTCAAGCAGACTATTGTGACTCTGAGCCCACTTGAGGATAGCGCAGATGAGCGAGTATTCGGTCGTTTGGCAAGTGCAGTCAATTCGGTTATTACCGGCAACCTGATCATTGCTCTCATCCAAGGTCTCATGACGGCTATCGGTTTTACGATATTTGGCGTGCCAAATGGTTTTCTCTGGGGAACAGTCGCAGCCATCGCTTCACTCGTGCCAGGCATGGGTACTCTGCTCGTATTAGCGCCAGCGGTCTTGTATCTTTTCTTCACAGGGCATACAGGCATGGCTATCGGGCTTATCGCATGGGGAACTATCGCTGTTGGATTGATCGACAATCTTCTCGGTCCAAAACTCATTGGACGTGGCATGCAACTTCACCCGCTATTCGTTCTGTTATCTGTATTGGGTGGTATCGCTTTCTTTGGTCCTATCGGTATTTTCCTCGGTCCGCTTGCCTTCAATCTCCTCTTTGCATTCATTGAGATATATACTTTTTTGACGCATCAGATTATGAGTGGCAAGTAGTATAAAAGAGGTAATAAATACAAGCCTAAATCGTCATCTCTAGTGATAGGAACGTGGTCGAATCCTATTATATTATTAACACTAATATAACTACCATGACCTTTAATAAAATTGTTTTTGGCAGTATCTTGGTCCTTGTGTTTGGATTTGGAGTAGCACTGTACTCTATGCCACACAGCGCCTTTGCTTCGGCGATATCAACGCTCGCAGGCCGTGATCTTACGGTTGGCTCACGAGGCGATGATGTTTCTGATCTACAAGGCTTCCTCGGGGAACAGGGTTATCTGGCGATGCCAGTCGGTGTGCCATTCGGCTACTTCGGCTCATTGACTCAGTCAGCACTCAAGAACTATCAGGCATCGATAGGTGTTTCCTCAACAGGATACTATGGTCCGATTACACGCATGAAGATGGTTCAGGTATTTACGACAAATGGATGGATGGCTCTATTGGCTAGCGGTAATCGTTAAAAGAAAAAAATAAACCCCCGCTTTTACCAGCGGGGGTTTGTTGTTGAAATTTGGAAACGTTAAACTGTTCCTTTGTAGAGCGCGACGAGATCAATCTCGCCGATGGTGATGTGCTGAACCTTGATGTTGAACATGGTCGAAAGCTCGCTGAATGCTTTCATCAAGATTTGAATCTCACCTTTGCCACCTTGGGTCCGATTCATTGTTTCGCCGGAGATGATAGTGCATTGATGACGAATGAACTCAAAGAAGGTAAGTGTTATCGTTTCACCTTTATCACGCCAGGATGCTGAAGTGATCTTGAGCTCCTTGGGCCGACGATCCCACTCAGGTCCAATGAACAGTTGTATTGCCACGAGGAAGTCTTCGCAGACACTGGAAGGGTATTTTTTGTTGCCCCCGCCTGTGAAAGTGATTGTTTCGAGACCGTGTGCCTTAATGGCTGGATTAAGCGGGTGCACTTTATGGAATATATATCCAAGAGTCCTGCTTTCGAATAGTTTCAGGCGCTCGAACGTGAGAGGTGCATTGAGCACGCTCATGTCAGTAAGCAAGGCGAGCCGGTTGCTCGCAACGGGTGTAGTTATTGTCATAGATCAAATTTCTTGGGTTGTGTTGTTACAGTTCAAATCATATATTAACATACTTTGTATATAAGGTCAATAAAGTAAAAGAGCCCTCATTAGAGGGCTCTTTTACTTTTATACTGTGTACCTAAGATCTACAAACCAGCTGTAGTCGTGAAGGTGAATTCAGCTGAAAGGCTTGTATTACCTGAAGCATCCTTCGACTCAAGTATCATGTGATACTGAGTACTCGTTGCGAGGCCAGATACTGTAGCAGTATGTGCAGTAACGAGCGAGAGATTTTCAACGAAAGCTGTAGTGCTTGCGGTCACACTGACAGGTGTTGATGTAGAGTAATAAGCTCTAGTTGTAGCAGCTTCATTGGTATTCCATGTGAGCTGAACATTGTTTGAGCCTATCACTGCGACCGCATTGGTAATGACTGGAGCTGTTGTATCGGTGACTGGCACAACTACACCAGTCGTAGCTGAGAATACTGGAGAGCGAGACGTATTGCCTGAAGCATCAGTAGACTCAACAATGAAGTAGTATGTACTGCTTGCATTGAGACCAGTGACGGTGACGAGATGATTCTTATCAAGTGAAGTCTTCTCTACGAATGTCGTGCTTGATGATGTTACGTCAATCGTCGAAGAGCTTGAGTAATATACCTTTGATGAGGCATATTCATCAGTTGTCCAACCAATCTGTGCGCTGGTTGTTCCGGTGACTGATACGATATTACTGATGACAGGAGCTTTGGTATCAGTTGTACCAGTTGAAGCGCGCGTAGTGAACGTTGTCTGTGATGATGTCGATGTATTGCCCGATGCGTCGCTTGAGCGGACAATCACATAATATGTCGTGCTTGAAGCGAGTGAGTTGAGCGCTACCCAATGATTTGTAACGAGAGGGCTTGATCCGACAGATACAGTACCACTTGCATTCACATCGACAGGGTTTGTCGTGCTATAGAATACAGTACTGTTTGCTCTTTCATTTGTTGTCCAATGAACAAGAGCGCTATTCACACGTGGGTTCACGCTGATCGAGCTGATAACAGGAGCTGTAGTATCAACTACAGGAGGAGTAGTAGTAGAATGATCACCACCAAACTTCTTGCCTATACCGAAGGGAAGATTACACTCATCTCCGATAGAGATAGGTCCGTTATGCTTGATCCATCCTGGTGCGATCAAATGTCCGAAGGCGCGAATACAGCTCTTATCTTCTTTTTCAGCTTCTTTTTGTGCCTTCGTCTCTGCTTTTACTTGAGCTTGAGTGATTTTTGTCTGTTCTTTTGCTTGCTCGCTATTTCCTTTGCCATTGCCATTATTATCTTTTGCAAACGTGAGTGCTGGAGACAAGACGAGGGATGACATGAGGGCGAGACTGCTTACGAACGTAACGATCTTTGGATAATGTTTCATATAGTTAAATTTATTATGTTAATTTGAGGTCAATATTTTGTTAGTGCTTATAATAATAGTACGTCGTCGTGTACAGTGCGGCCACTCCGCACATCAAGGGTGACGTTGTTGCACGATATATATTACCTAGACGGCAATATCTAAGCGTTGTATCATTGATGTATATTAGCGATTTGAGGCCGTTTTATATAGGTATTGCATAGGTAAGATTTCGCTTATCAGCACGTCTTAATCAATGAACACTCGAGTGAATGACCGATTTGTAAAAATATATAACGAGCATGCGGATTCGATATTTCGATTTTGTTTTTTACGAGTATCTGACCGAAATGTGGCTATAGATCTCACTCAAGATGTGTTTATGCGCTACTGGGATAGTTTGATCAAAGGAACACGTGTGTTAAATGATAAGGCATTTCTCTTTACCATAGCGCGCAACAGCATCATTGATTGGTATAGAAAGAAAAAAGCCATTTCACTCGAGGAGCTCCAGGAGGACAGTGAAGATCCTGAGGAGTTCGTACTTATAGAAGACAATGCCAAAGGAGCACTCGAGCTGACTACAGAAAGTCGGTTCTTGCTCGATAAGATCAAATCGCTCCCGCATACGTCGCAACAGGTTCTTTATTTTAAATATATTGAAGATCTCAAGCCAAAGGAAATCGCACAGATCCTCAATATCCAAGAAAACGCAGTGTCAGTTCGCATATTTAGGGCTCTCGAGGAATTACGAAAGGCAACGGGATACGATTTACCACGACAATAATCACATGAAAACAGACCCCATCAAAAACACTATAGAACAAATCAAAAAAGTCTCCCTTACTCCGAAAGAAAAGTCGACTCTTTTTGATGTGCTCAATTGGTATGCTGAATCGAATCCTTCGATCAAAAGCCCATACTCTATCTCTGTGTGGACACATCATTTCAATAGACCTCTATCATATATTCTCGCCAGCCTGTTGATCGTTCTCCTTGCAGGTGGCACGACCGTGTTCGCAAGCGAAGCAGCTCTACCGGGAGATATTCTCTATCCAGTAAAGATTCACGTTTCAGAACCTATAAAAGTAGCGCTTGCAGTGACTGCAGAGGCAAAGCAACAGATCCAAGTCGCTCAAGTGGAGGAAAGGCTTATGGAGGCAGAGGATCTCGCTGTCCAGGGTAGATTGGCAAGCTCAACTGCGAGTGATATCAAAGAAGCGGTAAATGCGCAGGTACAAATATTACAAGCAAACATTTCACATAAAAATAAAGACAAGCTCGATGTAACCCTGTCTGCGCACGCCTCAGTGCTCAAGTCGATCAAAGACCATTCGTCTGACGATCAAAAGACGCATATCAACGATATCGAGGCTGTGATACATCAAAATGAGAATAAACTCGGCGATGATGTCGATACAGGCGATGACGATGCAGTTTCGACTTCTACGACAGCAACTTCCACGATGACAACAACAACAGTGCAAGTGATCACTCCAGGCAAAAGCGACAATAAAACGAAGTTTCCTGAAAGAAAGGACAAGGTTCAAAAAGTGATCCACGATGCTGACCAAAAGATACAGGCTAATATTCAAAATCATCCATCGAACGATTCTTTTGAGCACGACATTTTGGATTCTGCATCAACGTCAATTCAAAATGCCCAAAGCAATTTGAACCAGGCTCAAGATAGCTATTCAAAGCATAATGATGCAGCTGCAAATGTGTTGATTGATGTTTCTGAGAAGAAGGCGCAAGAAGCTTCGATCTCGATTGATCGTGGGCTTCAATTGGGGCGGCAATTGAAAGATGCTTCCAAAGTGAAGGGAAATAAAGACAATAAAGATAAGTAACTTGCATAGTATACCCCTAGGGGGTATACTATGCTCATGAAAAAAGATATTAAAAGTTCATCACAGCGTCGCTTATCAATCGTTGCAGGGCAGGTTCGAGGTATTCAAGAGATGGTCGAGGAAGAAAAATATTGTGTCGATATTATCACGCAGATTGAAGCTGTCCGTGAGGCGCTTTCTGGCGTGGGAAATTTGATTTTACAAAATCACCTTGAGACGCATGTGACGGAGCAGATTAATAACGGCGAGGAAAAGAAGGCTGTGGCCGAGATATTGAAGATCTATAAGCTGGCGCAAAGATAAATCAAATCTCATGGCACATAAAAAAATCATATTACAGATCAAGGGAATGCATTGTCGCTCATGCGAGATGCTCCTCGAACAAAATATTGGGGAGGTACAAGGGGTAAAGAAAGTTATTACAAATTACAAAAAAGGCTCAGCTAAAATTGAATATTTCGGAGATGAACCACGCATGCGAGATATTGAGAAAGCGGTCAATAAAGCTGGTTACACTGTCGGACTGGAAGACAAAAAGCATTTTATATCGAGGAATCCAAAAGACTACGCTGAGCTTGCCGTTGCTGCTTGTGCTTTATTTTTGATATACACTGCACTGCGCGCTTTTGGTGTTTTCAATTTAAATCTCAATATAAGTGGTACACCTGGCCTCATCGGCGTACTCCTTATCGGACTCACGGCGGGGGTCTCAACATGTATGGCTCTCATTGGCGGTTTGGTCCTCGCCATGTCATCACGTCATGCTGAGTTACACCCTGAGGCAACTACGCAGGAAAAGTTTCGGCCGCATATATTTTTTAACCTTGGCCGACTAGCTTCATACGCGCTTTTAGGTGGATTTATCGGTCTACTTGGATCGGCATTCAAGCTTTCTTCGCCAGTGCTCGGAACCATAACAATGACATTGGGACTGGTCATGCTTGTTCTCGGGCTTAAACTAACTGAGATATTTCCTCGACTTCATAACAAAGGATTGGTACTGCCCAAAAGCATCAGCAAGCTTTTTGGGTTGAGCACTGAAAAAAAAGAATACAGCCACCGAGGCTCATTTATTACCGGTGCGCTTACTTTTTTTGTGCCGTGCGGTTTTACACAAGCGATGCAGTTGTACGCCATTAGCACAGGTAGTTTTACGCAAGGCGCATTGATCATGGGCATATTTGCACTTGGAACTCTACCGGGAATCATTGGTATTGGTGGTCTGACATCTGCTATACGAGGCAGTTTTGCTCGGCATTTCTTCAAATTTGCCGGCATCGTGGTTATAACTCTCGCGTTCTTTAATATAACTACCGGTTTCAATCTGACTGGCTGGTCATTGCCTTCGTTCGGCTCGATTACACAAGGTATAGGTAGTTCATCGAATAAGGCGGTTAAAGTTGTTGACGGCAAGCAAATAGTCTATATGACGCAACAGATCGCAGGTTATAGCCCAAATCAATTCACCATTAAAAAGGGCATACCAGTGGTCTGGAAAATCACGAGCGAAAGCCAGTTTACCTGCGCGGCCTATATCTCTATGCCTTCTGCGAACATAGCCCAGCCTCTCAAGCTTGGAGAAAATACGATCGAATTCACGCCGACTCAAACTGGTCAGATGCGCTTTACGTGCTCAATGGGTATGTATAGGGGTGTGTTTAATGTGATTGATTAATAAAGCCTGACTAAAATTATAAAAAATATGACTAAAAAAACACTACAGGTAATAGGGATGCACTGTGCGAGTTGTGCCACGATCATCACTCAAAAGATTTCAAAACTTGAAGGAGTGAAAAACGTTAATGTAAATGTAGCAACCGAAAAAGCGCAGATTGAGTTCGATCATCAAACGATTGATGTGAATAAAATGAATGATGAGATCAAAAAGCTCGGGTATGAATTCGTTGACGATCATGCACAGCATCTCGGTTTGAATCAGACAAAAGACGAAAAGGTTTCTGAACTAGCTCGGATGAAGAATAAAATAAGATTCGTTCTGCCTGTAGCAATTGCGATTTTTATCATCATGATATGGGATATTGCTTCAAAAATTTTTTCAGCAGTTCCAGCGTTTGTTGTGCCAATGGAAATATTTAATCCAATAACAATGATACTAGCGACTATCGTCATGTTTTGGATCGGTCAACCGTTTTTACAAGGAGTGCTCCGCTTTATACGATACCGAGTTGCGAATATGGACACATTGATCGGTATCGGTACGCTTACAGCCTATGCTTACAGTGTTATTGTTACCCTGATTCCAAGTGTACGCATTGCACTTAATTTACCAGAGTACACGTATTTCGATGTGACTATAGTTGTTATCGGTTTTGTTGTATTTGGTAAATATCTTGAAGCGCGTTCAAAGTTGCATACTGGCGAAGCAATCGAAAAACTCATAGGACTACAGGCAAAAACTGCATTTGTATTCAGAAATGAAGTCGAGCAAGAGATACCTGTAAGCGAGGTGAAGATCGGTGATATCGTTATCGTCAAGCCCGGCGCTAAAATTCCTGTTGATGGAAAGATCATCGGGGGCTCATCATCGATCGATGAATCAATGATCACAGGGGAACCTATCCCTGTCGATAAGAAAGTGGGGGATCTTGTTGTCGGTGCAACGATCAATAAGCAGGGAAATATCAGATTTAGCGCTACCAAGATCGGATCTGACACCGTCTTGTCACAGATCATACGGATGGTTGAAGAGGCACAAGGATCAAAAGCACCTATTCAAGCTCTAGCAGATAAGATTTCAAGTATATTTGTGCCAGTTGTCCTTGGTATAGCCGGACTGACGCTCCTTGTCTGGCTTACTATCGGTACGTCTGTTCTCGGCTTTTCTGTAGCACTATCATACGGTATTCTTTCATTTGTCGGCATTCTCGTTATCGCTTGTCCCTGTGCGCTCGGCCTTGCTACGCCTACCGCGATCATTGTTGGCGTTGGTAAAGGCGCTGAATACGGCATCCTGATAAAAAATGCTGAGGCACTTGAAAAGTTGAGCAAAGTAGACACTATCGTTCTCGATAAAACGGGGACGATTACAAAAGGTAAGCCTGAGGTGACGGATATCATCATTCTTGATTCAACATGGAATGAATCTCGCTTGCTTCAAGTCACGTCGAGCGTAGAAAAATTATCTGAACATCCGTTGGCAGAGTCAATCGTTCAAAAAGCTATTGAAAGAAAAATCGCTATTGAAAAAGTAGATAATTTTGTTGCATTGGAAGGCGTGGGCGTGAAAGCTACTTTTGGAAATCAAGAAATCTATATTCATAAGCCGAGTGTAAATGAATCATCAAGTATTAGTCAGCTTAGAGTTCTTCAAGAGCAAGGGAAGACGGTTGTGATTGTAGAAGCCGGCAAAAAGATTGTTGGGCTTGTTGCTCTAAGCGACACATTAAAAACCGAGGCAGTTGAGGCAATAGCGAAACTCCATAAGAGAGGTATTAAAGTTGTCATGCTTACCGGCGACAATCACTTGGCCGCCCAATATATCGCCAAACAAGCTGGCATTGATACAGTTATCGCTGAAGTCATGCCAGCTGAAAAAGCAGGAAAGATCAAAGCCCTTCAAGCAGAAGGAAAAAAAGTGGCAATGGCAGGCGATGGTATCAACGATGCTCCTGCGCTCGTACAGGCTGACGTGGGCATTGCGATGGCTACTGGAACCGATATTGCCATTGAGTCTGCTGGCATAACATTGCTTCATGGTGACATCAGTAAGCTTTCTCAGGCATTTGAGCTCTCTCGCGCAACCATGAGAACGGTCAAGCAGAATCTGTTCTGGGCATTTATCTACAACGTTGTCGGTATCCCGATAGCGGCAGGTCTTTTGTTTCCGATCTGGGGCATAGTTCTCAATCCGATATTTGCAGGACTAGCTATGGCAGGTAGTAGTGTATCTGTTGTGACGAACTCTCTCCGGCTTAAAACAAAGAAACTTCGATAAATCCAAATTCAATAATGTAAACAAAAAACACCCCGTAATGAGGTGTTTTTTGTTTGTAAGGTTTTAAATTTTAATTACTGGAACATCTTGTTGACCCAGCCGAAGAGACTGAATACATCCTCATGAGCTTTGATATATGCCTGAACACGTACTTGTTCTGCCTGGAGGGCACTTATCTGAGCATTGAGTTCAGCACGGTCAGATACACTTGTTGTGCTTGAAAGGAGCGCTTTCAATTCTTCAAGTGACTTTGTAGTCGTAGCAATCCCAGCGCGGATCTTGCCAAGATTCTTGTAATCGCTTCCAAAGAAGAATGTTTTCAAGCCACCACGAGCATCAACTTGAGTCATTGCTGATACAGTTGTCGTTGCGGCGTCATTTTGAGCCATAGCTATAGCGCGTACTTGTGCACCAATGCCTCCTTCACGATTTGCAACATCGAGGAGTGAGTGGACAAAGTTCGCTACGATACTGCGATGCTCAACGCCTGACGTGTTGCCATCATTATCATTGTCGTTATCAGAGCTTGAAGCTGAATCGTTGTCTTCGTTATCACGCATCCATGTGCCTGTAGCGCTTGCGTTGTTAGATTTTGAGGTAGAGGCTCGAACATCGGCATTCACATTTACATTTGCGCTCGTATTGATGCTTGCGCCAGTTATGCGTACATCACTTGATACATCAGTGTCTGTATCGAGTACAGCGGTGAGGCCTTTTGCGGAAACAATCGATGAGCCCCCAGCGATGATGAGTGCGGTAAGTAATAGTACTGTGTGTTTATTTTTCATAAAAATATGATTAAATTAGTAACAAACGTGACTGTGGTAAATTGTAACTTGATTGTTCAAGTTATTCAATCTATACTCTAGAGACGTTTATACGCCTGAAATATTACATATTATATGCCTCGAACATACATAAAAGACCTTGCAAATCACATCGGACAAGAAGTCACTATCAAAGGCTGGGTGGATATCCGTCGCGATCAGGGGAAGCTCATTTTCTTCGATTTTCGTGATGTCACGGGCAAAGTTCAGGGTGTTATCCTCCCAAACGCCAAGTCGGCTCATGAAGTTGGCTCGAAGCTCCGTCCTGAGTGGGTCGTTGAAGTAAAAGGCAAGATCAACCAGCGCCCAGAGAAGAATGCACAGAAAGACAAGCAGAATGGAACTATTGAACTCGAGATACTTGAGATTGTCATTTTGAACGAAGCAGAAACACCCCCGTTTGATATTTCAAGCGATGGTAAAGAGATCAATGAAGAAGTTCGTCTGAAGTATCGTTATGTCGACCTCCGTCGCGAGCGCATGCAAAAGAACATTCGCAATCGTTCAAATGCGATTCAGTTCATTCGGGAGTTTTATACTGGTGAAAATTTCGTAGAAGTCGAAACGCCGTACATGACAAAGTCTACACCTGAGGGTTCTCGTGACTACATCATTCCTTCACGCCTCTATCAAGGTAAGTTCTACGCGCTTCCGCAGTCGCCTCAGCAGTACAAGCAGTTGCTTATGTCAGCTGGCTTCGAGCGTTACTTCCAGATTGCACGCTGTTTCCGTGATGAAGACACTCGTGGTGATCGTCAGCCAGAGTTCACTCAGATCGACTTGGAAATGAGTTTTGTCGTTCAAGAAGATGTTATGGCCATCAATGAAAAGATGATCATTGAGCTTGTAAAGAAGTTGTATCCAGAAAAAGAGATCCAGCAAGTACCATTCCCTCGTCTCTCGTACAAAGAGGCAATGGAAAAATACGGTAATGATAAGCCTGATCTCCGCAAAGATAAAGAGAATCCAAATCTCCTCGCATTTTGCTGGGTTATCGATTTTCCTTTCTTCGAAAAAGTTGAGGCAGATGCAAAAAACGGCATAGCTGATGGTTGGACATTTACCCACAACCCATTTTCAGCACCAAAACCCGAGTTCATCCCTGACCTTATGGCAGGAAAAGATATTGGTGGCATAGTTGCGGCGCAATATGACATCGTTTTGAATGGATACGAGATCGGTGGTGGTGGTATACGTAACCATGACCCAAAGGCGCTTATCAAAGTCTTTGAGACGATGGGATATGCTATGGAACGCATTGAAAATAATTTTGGCCACATGCTCAAGGCTCTTGCTTCAGGTACGCCTCCACATGGTGGTATCGCTTTTGGTTTTGATCGCTTGTTGATGTTGCTTCAGAACGAGCCGAATATCCGCGAGATCATCGCTTTCGCTAAGACAGGTGAAGGACGTGATCTGATGATGGATGCTCCTGCTGAAGTTGAACAAAAACAGTTGAGGGAGTTAGGAATCAAGTTTGGGAAGTAACAAAATGGCGCTTTATAGATAAGCGCCATTTTTAGTGATAAGATGTAATTCCTATGGATAATGATGAAGAAATAATTGAAGATGATAAAAAAGTGACAAAAGAAGGCGTACTCGTGGGCTTTCATGTCCTTTTAAGGTATATCAAACAATATCAGAGAACTATTGTTGTTTTGAGCGTGATCGGCGTTCTCTCTGCGATCGGTAACGCTTTTATGCCTTATATTTCCGGACGATTCTTCGATTCAATTATCAACGATAGTTCGATTCATGTCCTCGGTCTTTACATGCCTTTGTATATTGGTTTGCTTGTTTTGTGGTGTATAGTTCAGTCAGTCACGTACGTGATGGATTGGCGTATAAATATATTGAGTCAGTATATCTCAAATACTATGTGGCTCGATTACATCGCTCGAGGATTCGGATATCTCCTGAATTTACCCGTTTCTTTTCATAAGAAAAATAAAGTTGGTCAAATCGGCAATGACATAAATCGTGCCGCTAATGCACTTGAAACGATTGTAAGTAATGTTGTCATCGACCTTGCACCACAAATATTGAGCATCATGCTCGCATTTGTGATTGTTTTCGTGGTTAAACCTGTGCTTGCAGTTGTGCTTTTGCTTGGTCTATTTATTTATGTGATTATTCTTATACGAAAAGTACAACCGCTTGCTGGTCTTCAAAAGGTTTACCACAAGCATATATCGAAAGCATGGGGTGACTCCTATGATGCAATTGTTAATTCTATAGCGATAAAACAAGCAACATCAGAAGAGTACGAACAAAAAAGAATATCAAAGAATTTGATGGCTGCTGTTCCAATGTGGATGAAGCAGACTGTTGTTTGGGGCAATCTGAGCCTGTATCAGCGTTTAACTATTTTACTTACGCAGATAGTTATTTTTATTTTATCTGTATTTTATATCCACAATGGAACAATGACGCTCGGTGAGCTTCTTGCGTTCAATGGCTATGCGGCAATGGTTTTCGGTCCATTTGTTACCATTGCACGTAATTGGCAGACAATTCAAAATGGTATTGTACAGATTCAAGAAACAGAAAAAATTCTTTCTTTACTACCGGAAGTCTACGAACCTACCGGTGCTCCAACCATAGACTTCCGCGGTGATATAGATTTCAAAAACGTCTCATTCCAGTACGATGAAGGCAAATCTGTTCTCAACGATATTTCATTCTCTATTAAAGCAGGTGACATCATTGCGCTTGTCGGCGAATCTGGAGTCGGTAAAAGCACGCTTATTGACCTCATCTCCGCATACCACTTTGCAAATAGCGGTGACGTATTCATTGATGGACATGATGTGAAGACCCTTAATTTGAGAAAACTCCGCCAAGCTATCGCAGTTGTTCCACAAGAAGTGGTTCTCTTCAACGACACAATTGAGACAAATATTAAATACGGTAATTTTGAAGCAACTCATGAAGAGATCAAAGAGGCATCTCGAAAAGCTCACGCTCTCGACTTCATTGAAAAATTCCCTGAGCAATGGAAACAGCTTGTCGGTGAACGTGGTATCAAGCTCTCCGTCGGACAGAAGCAGCGTATCGCTATTGCACGTGCCATTCTCCGTAACCCAAAGATACTTGTTCTTGATGAACCGACTTCTGCTCTCGATGCGGGTACAGAAAAGATCATCACCGAGTCGCTCGACAAGCTTATGACGGGCAAGACGACATTTATCATTGCGCATCGCCTCAGCACGGTCAGAAAAGCTGATAATATTCTTGTCTTTAAAGAGGGAAAGATAACTGAGTCTGGAAAGCATGATGAATTGCTCAAGATCGAAGGTGGGGAATACAGGAGATTGTATGAGTTGCAGATTGGCTTACATGCCTAAAGCACATCACTTGAAGCACCAGAATTTAGGTTCTATTCGTAGTAGTGATAGAATGTAACAACGTTCGCTTACTATAGTAATTTATTTTTATAGCAATTTATCTATGACCAAAGAAATAAGAACAATCGTGTTGCTCATCGTATTGATTGTGATAGTCATTATCGGTTGGGTCTGGTACGGCATGTCGAATAGCGCTCCGGCGCCAGTCACAAATAGCCCTGCACCTGTGACAGAAGATTATGTTGCAGCTGACGCAAGTTTGACCACATCTCCATCTGATACTTCAGACGCTGCGCTCAAGAGCGATATGAGCTCAGTTGATGCTCAAATGAACGGTCTTGACAACGACACGTCGAACATCTCAACTCAGTAATTATTTATTTTAAACATATGAAAAAAACAATCTTTATAAAAGGAACGGCTATCGCTGTAACAGTCGCATCGCTTGCTCTTAGCGCCTCTGTATTCGCACAGACTCCTGGAGACGGACAGGCATCACGTCAAATGATGCGTACATCAATTCGCAAAGAATATAAGATGATAGGAACATCTACACGTCCTAACATTGGCATGATGGGTAGCACTACTCGTGCTGAGTTGCGCGATGATCGTCGTGCAAGCACCACCGAAGCTCGTACGGAAAAGGGTATCGAACGTGGCGGCAATATGATCAATCAACGCATAGATAGCCTCAATAAGCTCTTGGGCCGTATACAGGTAATGAAGCATATATCTGACGTTGATAGAACAGCGCTCAGTGCATCTATCCAGGCCGAGATCGTTGCTCTGAATGAGCTCAAAGCAAAAATTTCCACGGGCACCTCAACAATCAGCATTAAGTCTGATGTAAACTCGATCACGAAATCGTATCGAATCTACGCGCTTGTTGAACCTCAAGCACAGATTATTGCTGCAGCGGATCGCGTACTTGGTATCGTAGATCAACTCACGATCATCAAAGGCAAGATTGACGCTCGTCTTGCTTCAAGCTCGCAAGCATCATCGACTGATGTCACCGCTGTTCTCACCGATTTTACATCGCAGATCGGCTTAGCAAGCACACAAGCAAAAGCTGCCATCTCCTCGGTTACCGGCTTAAAGCCAGACAACGGTGACACGACCATTGCAGCAGCAAACAAAACAGCTCTCGAAACAGCTCGTGCTCAAGTAGTCGCTGCACAGAAGGCTCTCCAACTCGCTCAAAAAGATATTCGTACTGCAATCTCGTCAGTTATCCCCAAATAGCCATTCACATATA
This sequence comes from Patescibacteria group bacterium, assembly GCA_040388415.1. GTDB lineage: Bacteria > Patescibacteriota > Minisyncoccia > Phycocordibacterales > PALSA-1337 > C7867-002. Next base: position 54,147 of record JAZKBV010000005.1, on the reverse strand, counting down.
CGCAATATGGTATAATATGTACATATGAATACCTATTCTCTCAACCAAAACCCAATACCTCAAGCACCAATGACTGCAGAGGAGCATAGTCGCTTCCTCAACCTATCGATCATTGCAGTAGCTATTGCTCTCATCGTCGGCATATTGTATTGGTGGACTACGACTAGTGAGACTATTGTTCCAAGTACCCCCAACCAGACAGATTTGCGTGCTCAAGTGGCCGCTATCTTACGCACAGCACCAGTACAGGTTACTCAGCAGGAGATCGACAGTGTCGCTTCTCAACTCTCTGCTTCAAAGACATCAGTCTCTGATGAACAAAAGCAAGCGGTAGTGAACCAGCTCAATGGCAAGTAGTGAGTAAACTTAGCTGATAGCATAATAAAAAACACCTTCTAATGGTGTTTTTTATTATGCTTAATCAATGACAACAACCTGTTCCTTCGAGTGCTTGCTATCGGCAAGGTTGAACTTTATAAAGAGCGCAATAAAGCCAGAAATGAAAATGAGGCAGCTACAGATAAGGTATATGGAGCCGTAAGCTGACACTTGCGCTTTGAGCTCCATAAGAGCAATGCCGGTTTTTATGTCAACAGAAGAAAATGCATTTATCGTGCTATTTGTAGCTATTGAAACTATCTTACTGTTAACAATCGTCGTAAGAAGGCTGCTGAACACGGCGATTCCAATCGCGCCAGATATGTTTCGGCCAAGGGTGAGGATGCCCGATGCGACGCCGACTTCTTCATTTGGTACTGAGTTAGTGATGATGCTCGTTCGTTGTGCCATGCCGAGACCCATGCCAAAAGACATGATGCCAAGAGGGATAATAATGTCCAAAACGCCAGAGCGAGGATCGAGCAGAACCCAGAACAAGAAAAATCCAATGCTCGCAATGAAGCTACTGAGCCCAATGACATACCCTGGCTTTACTTTGCCGATCATACGACCGCCGATTGGCGAAGCGAACATAAAACCTATAGCAAGCGGAATGAAGAGATAGCCTGAATGTGTCGCATCCATGCCGAGGAATGTTTGGGCAAATATCGGTATGAGAAATACGCTACCCATCATCGCCAAGAATACGGCACAATTATTAAAAAGGGCATTATTGAAGTTGGCATTTTTAAAGAATTTAAAGTCGATCATCGGTTCGGGGTGCATTTTTTCCAGTCCGTAAAAAATAAACGCGGAGATGAGAGTGATCGCCAAGAGCAGTATGCTACCACCCGATGTCCAGCCCCAATCCTGGCCTTTTTCCAGAAGCAGAACAAACGTCGCAAGAGAAGTGCCGAGAGTTAGCGCGCCCCACCAGTCGAAGTTGCTTGTTTTCTTTGCAGATACTGATTCGGTGACAAATGCGAGTGCCATAGCGAGGCCGATGAGGCCCACAGGAAGATTTATTAGGAATACTGATCTCCACCCAAAAGCATCGATGAGTGGTCCACCGATGAGTGGTCCGAGCACTGCTGCTGAAGCAAATGCAGACGACCAGATGCCTAGAGCTTGAGCACGCTGCTTATGATCAGTGAATGTGACAGCAAGGATGGCCATGGCTGTCGGTATATCCGCTGAGCTCGCGATCGCTTGGATAATACGAAATACGATCATTGATGAAAAGTTCCATGCGAGACCGGCAAGTACTGACCCGAGGATAAAGATCAAGAAGCCGGCAATATAGACTTTTTTACGACCGATTGTATCGCCCAGCTTTCCCCAGACTGGTACAAAGACTGCGTTGGCGATCATATATGCCGTAGCTATCCACGCAGCGAGAGTCGTGCTGATACCGAAGTCGGCTGCCATATTGGGGAGCGCTAAATTGACGATGGTACGGTCAACTGTACCTAGGAATGTACCTACTATGACTGTGGCCAAGACAAGCCACTGTACATTGGAATGCTTCATGTTTATTTGCTGTTATATATCCAGACTTTAGCTGACATACCATTTTTTATCTGTGGGTATAAGGTCACATCAAATCTAATTTTGACGTCGAACTGATTGATCTGGCGTTTATCTGAAATATTGAATACGACATCTTCTTGGCGTGCAGTGGAACTGATCTCGTCCACTATTCCTTGAAAGGTGCGTGAGCCGAAAGCGTCAAGGGTAAAAATAGCTTGATCGCCGATTTTGATGCTGCTTAAGCCCTTATTTTCATCAATATGCGCGACAACATGAAGATCATTTGGATCTACAACCTTTACCACCGCCGTACCGGGCGCAATAGTGGTACCAATCGCAGTATTCACATCAGTAATGATGCTATTCGCTGTCGTCTTGAGAAGCTCATTGCCGACGCGCGCAACCACTGTATCTGCCCCAACAACGTCACCTGCATTGACATAGATTTCTTGAAGGACGCCAGCTGTCGAAGGAGAGATGGTAGTTATTGAAGCGGAAACAATAGCTTTGTCAGTGTATACGCGCCCCATAGAGGTTATGAGGTATGCCGCACCACCCGTACCGCCGACTATGACTACCGCAAGTAGTCCTGCCATCACCCAAATGTTACTAGTTAGTTTTTTCATATGTTTATCTTGAATGATTAATTTTGTGCGCCGAAACTTGCAATTGTGTCACCTTCTTTGAGACCGCTTATGATCTCGGTATATCCATCTGACCCATTGATGCCTGTAGAGACAGGTTGCTGGAGGAATACACCTGAGGCATTTTTCAGTAAAACATATTTTTGGTCGCCTTTTGTAATGATGGCGCGTGTAGGTGCCGCGAGTGCATCTGTCGCTGTTGCCGTTGTGATGACAGTATTTGCAGTCAAACCAGAGCGGATGCGCGCATCTGACTGGTCGAAACGTAAGGTGACTTTGTATGAGCTGACGCCATTTTTGATCGTTTCAGCAGGGCTTACAAGATATACCGAAGCAGGAAACAAAGCACTAGAGCCATATGCATCGAAACTTACAGTTGCTGGATTGCCGACATTCATCGAACCGATCGTGTTTTGTGGTACATAGACTTCGATATTAAATAAACCTGTATTGATAATGCCGATATTTTCACCTGCAGATATGCCCGGAACGACAACCTCACCTACCTTCATGTTGACGTCAGTGATAGTGCCATCAAATGGTGCACGGATATATGTTTGCGAAAGGGCGCTACGGTATGCGTCTACTTGCGCCTGCGCCTTAGCGAACAGTGCAGACTGAGATTCTACATCCTCGTTGCGTGTACCAGCATTTTCGAGCGTGAGACTATCTTCAGCACTGCTCCATGTGGCATCAGCAGCTGTAAAGGTGTTCGCAGCAGAAGTGACTTCTTGCTGTGCTCCGTTCACTGAAGCCATATAGCCAGTAATAGTAGCTTGAGAAAGGCCCGAGTTGCCTGTTGAAAGAGCGCTGGTGATAGTGCTCAAATGAGTAAGGAATGTTTGTGCAGAATATACCGTGGTGCGTGTAACTGAGCGTGCATTCATTATCGAGCTTGTCGCCGACATCATACTTGAAAGGGTACTTTTCCATGACTCGAGTTTAAATTTGAGATTTGCACGCTCCATGTTGATGTCAGACTGCAATGTAGGACTGTCAGTGCGCACCGTAATGGTCGGGTTAACGCTGTTACCATTGGTGAAAAGAACATCTGACTTGTTGGTAACTGCATCCATTGTCTGCAAGTACGCGTTGTTCATTGCTACAGAAAGCGCCGATGATGCATCAGTATATTTTTGATCATAGAGTGCAAGCTCTTCAGGTCGTGCGCCACGCTCAAGCTTATTGAGTTGTGACTCGCTAGCTGAAAGATCAGCGATAGCGCCATTCAACTGAGCCTGAATAGTGCCATTGTCGAGACGAGCCAAAGTGTCGCCTTTATGCACTATGTCGCCAGAATGAACGAGCACCTCTTGTATCTTACCTTGTGTGCTAAATGAAAGAGTTGACTCTTGCTCAGCAACGACTGATCCACTCGCGCGCACGATCTCTGTAATGTTACGGCGCGTAACAGATTCGGTGCTATATGCAGGAGTGTGGCGAGAAAGTACGTATGTAGTGACTGCAACTGCAACAGCTGCCGCTCCGATACTGATGCCGATCCATAATTTTAATGTTTGTTCTTTGGTTTTCATATAAATATTATTGGTTATATTGTAATTTGGTCAGTATGCGCGCCAACTCTGTCTGCTCCTCGTCTGAGAGGGCAGACGCGCGCTCATTGAATGCTTCATATATAGCAGATCGATTCTTTTCAAATGTCTTTTTACCTTGAGTGGTGAGCGAAATACGAGTAACACGTCTATCAGCCTCATCTTCATAGCGAATAACGTCTTTGTTTTCGACAAGGCGATCAATGATAGCGGTCACTGCAGGGGAGGATATGCCGAGCTCGTCTGCAATGTATTTCATGGCGGGGTTTTTGTGCTCATAGGCGATAGTGAGCGTCTTCATTTCGAGGAACGAGCATGCGGGCGCGACAGAGCGCATCGTCTTGTACATTGAGCGCGTCAACGACACTAACAACGAAGCGATGTCAGCGGTACGAGATGCAGGTTTTGATTTTACGGCTGTAGACATGGTTATAGTGGTTAATAGTTAAGTATATGAAGTATTATAGCACGAGTGCATTTTTGTGCAACAGAGTGGTATACTTTTGCCATGAATCCACAACCAAAGATAAGTTTGTGTATACCCGCCTACAATGAAGAAAAAGCGATCGCTGAGTGCCTCAGCTATGTCACTCGAAATGCGGGAGGAAAATTTCACGAGATACTTGTCATTAATAATGCCAGTACAGATCAAACCGCTGAGGTCGCCGCGTCCATTCCTGGCGTACGTGTTGTCGATGAACCTAAGAAAGGTCTGGTGATGGCTCGTCAGAGAGCATATATAGAGGCTACGGGAGATATTCTTGCTTTTATTGATGCAGATACACGTATGCCGAGCGGGTGGTACGAAAAAATTGTTTCAGGATTTGCTTCTGACCCGAAAGTAGTGTGCGTGAGTGGCCCCTACCGCTATTATGACTGTCCGGTGTGGCACCAATGGGCCACTACACTATCATGGACTCTCTTTGCATATCCGATATACAAACTCATCACCGGGTATCTTGTTGTTGGTGGAAACTTTGCTATCTCAAAAAAAGCTCTAGACTTGATGGGGGGTTTTGATACTACGATCGCATTTTATAGCGAAGATACCGATATAGCTCGACGTGTAGCAAAAGTCGGTAAGGTAAGATTCATGCTCGATCTCAAGATGCCTTCATCTGGTCGCCGTTTTGTCGGACAAGGCTTCTTCAAGACTGGCTGGTTGTACTATATCAACTTTCTTTCAGCCGCTTTACTCAAACGGCCTACGACTCAAGAATATACAGATATTCGCTAAACGCCCGCGAACTCGATTTATATATTCTCAATTTTGTTACGCATATATTTGTTCACACGGAAAAGGATATAGCCGATAGCGATAATGAACGCGGTAATGAAAATACGACCAAAGATATTGTTTATCGTTATGTAGAGGTGGCCAAAGAAAAAACCGACCGCAATCAAGATGGCTGTCCACGCACACTCACCAATAACATTCAAAAACATATACTTTACAAACGACACTCGAGTCATGCCTGCAGTAAATAAAATTACGGTCGCAAGTCCAAAGCCATTCGTCAACTTTGATCCGAGCAGGATTGGTGAGTGATACTTTGCGAATATACGCTTCGCAGTTTCAATAGATTGGTCGTTCACCCCGACATACTTGCCGAGAGAAAGAACAAAACGCTCACCCCAATGGTATCCCGCCCAGTAGAGTAAAATGTCGCCCGTAAGATTGCCAGCAATGATAGCTAGCGCTGTCGGTATGACGTAGAGATTACCGAGACGGATGAATAGACCACAAATAATCGAGATGATATGACCCTCAGCGAGAGCGAGAATGTAGAGTACCGCATAGATGAGATACTCATGATTGGACGCGAATACCTGCATCCAGTGGACGAGATCGGAGAGTGAAATCATGGTGAGATTCTACCATGCTTTGTGGTATATTAAATCTATGTACAAATACCTCCTCAAGCCGATATTGTTCCGCTTTGACCCAGAAGATGTCCATGATTTCTTCACCTCGCGAGGGGAATTTCTCGGCAGATTCGCTTTGACGCGCTGGGTAGCGTCACTATTGTACGGATATCATCCAAAGAAAAGCGGAAAAAATATTTCTAAAACTGTTGATGGTCTGGCATACAGAACTCCAATCCTTTTGTCTGCTGGATTTGATTACAATGGCCGTTTGACTCAAATCTTGCCGAAGATAGGTTTTGGTGGGGAAGAAGTCGGCTCTGTCACCGCACGACCCTCAGAAGGCAATCCGAAGCCACGATTGACGCGCCTGCCACAGTCAAAGAGCATTATTGTGAATAAAGGTCTGAGGAATGAGGGAGTCGATAAAATAATTGAGCGACTAAAACAGAGAGTTCCGAGATTTAATGACCAAGTAACAATAACCAATGATCAATTCGTGATTGGTATTTCGATTGCACGAACTAATGACGAAAAGTCTGCTCAATCTGTTCAAGCTGGTATTGATGACTATGTGTATTCGTTCAAAAGGCTCAATGAAGAAGGGGTTGGCGACTATTATACTATTAATATCTCTTGTCCAAATGCGTTTGGCGGTGAGACATTCGCTAAGCCAGAATTGCTCGCTCAGCTTTTACCTGCGCTTATGAAGATTCCGTGCTCAAAGCCGGTATACGTAAAGATGCCAATCAACATTCCGTGGGATCATTTTGCTCAACTACTTAAAATCATTGACGAGAACAAATTACACGGAGTCGTCATTGGTAATCTGAACAAAGACTACGGTACGCTTACTGTGCGTAAAGAGGCGCCGAAAGAATACGTTGGCGGTCTTTCAGGTAAACCTTGTACCCACCCATCGACTGATTTGATCCGTAAGACAAAAGAAATGTACGGCAACCGATTCACTATCATCGGCGTTGGTGGCATCATGTCACCTGAGACGGCCAAAGAGAAATTTGACGCGGGTGCGGACTTGATCCAATTGATAACCGGAATGATCTATGAAGGGCCAGGGTTGGTAAAGAGGATTGCGAAGAGTTTATAAAAGGAATGTTTTTAAAGAATAAAAAAGCAGTCACCCTGTAAGAGGTGACCACTGTGTGAAATTTGAATGTCACTCAGAAAGCTAGCAATGACATGGGTGACACGGTTGACGAAAGTTCGGACGCCGATAGGGTTCGGTTTTTTCTTTGAATCGCGTGAGACGTTTTTCCAGCTTCAATTTATTGTGATGGGCATAGCTCTGAAGCCGGCGTTTGAAACGATTAAAAGACATTTTTAGATACGTCGTGATTTTACGAACCAAATCACCCATGGTCTGACCAAGTTCAATGGAAATGGAATGAATCTGCCGTCCTCTCCAGGACACGGTGTCTTCCTTGTCAGTGAATTGAGTATGGATCTCCATTTTAGTGCTTTCAACCCGAAGTGGAACGAGTTCTTTTTTTCCATTTGCTTCAAAAGTCACCAGAAATGAAATGCCGCGGTTACGTTTGAGGCGTGATGCTGCTGACACAAATTCCGTCATTGGAATTTCAAGTTTCTCCTTAATTTTATCAATGTGAGTCAGGGCTTTTTCGACCACAAACTCAGGGTTATAGTGAGGATTGATAATTTCATCAAGTGCAATTTCCATACGAGTCCTTTCGTTTACGGCACCGTTTGCCGTGTTTGTTAAGTTACATTACAGAGTGACACTATTCCGAACTTGATTATTCTCCTTTATTGTTGAAATGTAAAGGGTGGCTGTGCATATCAATATGTTATACTTGCAGGGTAATTCTTAGTCATTAATCCCACTTATCTTTTTATCTCATGAAAAAAATCCGTGTTGCTATCAATGGTTTCGGTCGCATCGGTCGTGCATTTGCAAAGATTGCTAAAAATCGCGAGGAGATTGAGATAGTCGCCATCAACGACCTTGGCAGTATCAAGAACTTCGCTTACTTGCTCAAGTACGACACTGCCTACGGCGTCAGTCCTTTTGAAGTTACTGCAGATGAGGTAAAAGGTATCCTCAGTATCGACGGACATGATGTTCAGTATATTTCTGAAAAAGATCCTACAAAACTTCCATGGAAATCAATGGATATAGATGTAGTCATCGAGTGTACCGGTCTTTTTACTTCAGCGGAAAAAGCTCAAGCTCATATCAATGCTGGTGCAAAGCGAGTAGTTATATCGGCACCAATCAAAGATGATCCAGCTTCTGAGTTCCAAGGAGCAACAATCCTCATGTCGATGAATGAGAATAAGCTCGAAACCTGCACTGTATCTTCAAATGCTTCATGTACCACCAATGCTTCAAGTCCGCTCATTGCTATCCTCGACGAAAAGGTCGGCATTGAAAAGGCTATTTTGAATACAGTTCACGCTTACACCGCTTCACAGGCGCTCGTTGATGGTCCAAGTAAGAAAGACCTCCGTGAAGGCCGTGCAGCGGCTCAGAATATCGTCCCTTCATCTACCGGTGCCGCTATTGCTGTCACCAAGGTCGCGACTCAACTTGAAAATAAGTTTGATGGTATCTCTATCCGTGTCCCAGTCATCACTGGTTCGATCGTCGATGTCACTTTTGTAGCAAAGAGAAAGACATCAGCTGAAGAGATCAATACGATTCTCAAAAAAGCTGCTGCAGAAGCACGTTGGAATGGTATTTTTACTGTCACCGAAGAGCCTCTCGTCTCTCATGATATCGTCGGCAACCGCCACGCATCTATCGCTGATCTTGAGATGACACGCGTAGTGGATGGGGATCTCGTAAAGGTCTTGGCGTGGTATGACAATGAGACAGGGTATACGTATACCTTGGTGGATCATGTGATCAAGGCGGGGAGATTGGTATAGTTAAACAAAATGATAACTGATATATTTAAAAAAATAATTACTGGGCTTGTACCAGCCTTTGCCCTAGGTGTAATTATTCTAATTTTTTTGTCAGACCAAGTTGCTACAGATGGAGGTTATGAGTTGATCCCCATTTTTCTGCTTTCTCCTCTCATTGCTATATTTTTAGCGTGGCTCATCGGTCATTTCATTTTTAAAATACAAAATATTACTACCAGAATAGTAGCCCTTGTTATTATCGTCGTTGTATTAGTTGGCGGCGCATACATGTATGGAACAAATTGTAATCTACAATTAATCTGGGGGAGACATTGTAACAAATTGGAAACACCTACAACGATCTATACTAATTCGTCTCTACCGACCGTCAGATTTCCCTCAAAGTAAAATCTTCACCACTTCTTGAGAACTTCTTCATCGTTTCTTTATCTCGGTCTGATACACTTGTTGCATTAAAAGTTTAGAGATAAAATAATGTACACAATGACTACTGAAAGATTCAATTTCATAACCCGTGACGAGTTCAATGCTCATGAGTACAAGACCGATCAGAAATTTGATAATCTGACAGAAATAATGTTACGTGAATTTGATAGAGTTGACACGAGGTTCGGAAGAGTTGAGACACGTCTTGACTCGCTTGAGATACGCATGGGTACATTGAGCGAAGATATGCGAGATGTAAAGTTGTACATGAAGAACACGAGCAAGAGACTAGATAAACATGATGAGAAATTTAACGAGATAAACCAGAAACTTGATGCTATACTAGCTAAATGAAAACTCACCCTATTATTTTGGCAGCAGACCATGCCGGCTACAAGCTCAAAGAAGAGATAAAGGTCTTTTTACAAGCAAAAGGATTCAAGATCGACGATATGGGCGCGCATGCATTCGTCGAAGATGATGACTATCCGTACTTTATGACCCAAGCAGCTCTCCGCATCGCTCAAGACTCGAGTGGTTTTGCCCGTGCGATCATCTTTGGCAAGTCTGGTCAGGGCGAAGCAATGGTCGCCAATCGTTTTCCTGGCGTCCGTGCAGCAGTGTACTATGGCGGTTCACACGATATCTTGAAGCTCTCACGCGAGCATAATAATGCGAACATTCTTTCTATTGGCGCAGGATTTGTCAGTGAAAGTGAAGCCCAAGAGGCAGTAGTTCAGTGGCTGGAGACACCTTTTTCACATGAAGAGAAGCACCAGAGACGCATTGTGGAGATTGATTCAATAGAGTAAGGTAAACCAACATATGACTGAAATCATCCCCGCTATCCTTGTTGACGACTTTGAGGAACTACAAGACAAAATTGAGTTGATTAAGTTGAATACCAAACGTATTCAGATAGATATTTGTGATGGGCAGTTCACGCCGAGCCCAACATGGCCATATAGAAAGCCTGACAATACCTTTGAGATGCTCATCCGCGAAGATGAATCACTGCCAGCATGGGACAAGATTGACTATGAGTTCGATCTGATGCTCAACAAGCCCGAAGAAGTTGTCGATGACTGGGTCTCAGTTGGCGCGAATCGTATTGTTTTACATGCTGAGGCGAAAGGAGATTTGAAGTTAGCTATTGAAAAGCTTCAAAGCAGAGTAGAGATCGGCTTGGCGCTTAATATCGATACACCGATCGCTTCGGTCAGCGAGCATATTCCTAATGTCCAGTTCATCCAGCTCATGGGCATTGATCATATTGGTTTCCAAGGGCAGGACTTTGATTCAAAAGTTTTAGATAAAATTAAGGAGGTAAAAAAAGCATATCCGGATATGCCAATTTCTATCGATGGGGGAGTCAACTTGGATACCGCACAGGATCTCATTAATGCAGGAGCGGACAGGCTCGTCATTGGTTCAGCTATCTTGAATGCAGAGAGTCCACTCAATGCGTTGGAGGAGTTTCAGAGTTTAGGGTAATTCATAGCAGTAAGTGCGCAAAAGGCCTCGGCTGAGGCTTTTTGATGTATTGACAGATGACTATAAATAGTGCTATAATACACTCAAACGTAGAGGGTATCATTCCCCTTAAGACCTCTTAAGATAACAATCGCTCATAAATACTTGGGCACATAGAATGATGAACATTGAAAGGAAAGCTATGCAAATTTCAACAAGCCGTCAGAGTGTTGCTAAAGCACGGGGCAAATATACTGATGCCGAATTACAAGCGCATTTGGACGAGATGAGTCAGCGTCACATGGAGGCGTCAACTACTCTCGAATACACCATCGAATGGCTATTCAAGCATCAGGACAAGTTACCTGATGGAACCACCAAGGAACAAGTCACTTTGATGACTCAGTTCAAGAAGATCGAGCTACTGGAGCGACTTGCTGATATTTCGGTTCCACTGGGCAATACACAGCTCGACCGTTCTGATATTTTTCGGTTCGTCGAAGAATACAAAGGCGACAAAGAAGGTTTTCGGACCGCCGATGATTATCGGTAATTTCAATCAACACAGCGCTTCCGCAAGGGGGCGCTGAATTTTTATACCAATCTTAATCAAAAACTAATACCCACAGCTTTTTTCCTAGCACTGAATAATACGTGATATAATTATACTCATGTCATTGACCGATGAAAAAGTAAAGCTTCTCGAAGCAAAAGCCCTCGATATTCGTCGTTCGCTCATCGAATCTCTCATTGAAGCAAAGTCAGGCCACACCGCAGGTCCTCTCGACATGGCTGACATCTTCACGTATCTCTATTTCCATGCGCTCAAGCATGATCCGAAGAAACCTGCGTGGCCATACCGCGACCGCCTCATCCTCTCAAATGGTCACATCTGCCCAGTGCTGTACTCAACCATGGCGCATGCCGGCTATTTCCCCGTATCTGAACTCAAGACACTCCGCAAGTTTGGATCACGGCTCCAGGGTCATCCACATCGTGAATGGTTGCCAATGCTGGAGAACTCATCTGGACCCCTTGGTGCAGGACTTTCACAGGCTGTTGGTATGGCTATGGCTGACAAAATAGACAACGGCAAGACATCAGGAAAGTATTTCTACTGCTTGCTCGGCGATGGCGAGCTCGATGAAGGCAACAATTGGGAAGCCATCATGTTCGCTGCTCGAGAGAAGCTTCATAACCTCATCGCTATCGTGGATCGCAACAATATTCAGATAGATGGATTCACTGAGGACGTCATGCCACTCAATCCGCTGACGGATAAATGGAAAGCTTTCAACTGGCACGTCATCGAAGTCGATGGACACAATTTCCGTGATATTGATCGTGCAGTAGGCGAGGCGCAGGCGGTATTTGATAAGCCATCAGTCATCATCGCCAATACCATTGCTTCAAAGGGTATTCCTGCTTTTGAGCGTAAGTTTGAATGGCACGGTAAGCCACCAACGACGCCCGAGGAGATAAAGACGGCCAGGGAGGCGTTGGGGATTATTGTTAAATAAAATTATATGCAAATCTCAAAAGATTACGGACAAATTGGATTGAAAGTGGGAGCAATTATTTATGCAATATTTATACTGGTTAGTATTTTGTGTTCAGTAATTTATAAATCTGGAAATCCTGATGCTACCTTAGCTTATATTGGAGTTGGTGTCGTTATAATTTTTTTCTGGACATTAATCCCGCTCGGCTTCCTAATTGGCTGGCTTTACGGAAAAATTAAAAGTAAAATTAGTAAAACTAACTAAATCACCATGAGAATCATCGAAATCATCCTAAAACTCCTTTTCCTTGGACTTGCAATCTACTTCGTCAGTACACAATCAATATTTTCGTCTTTATTTAACCTGTTCCTCCTCGTCAGTATCGTCCTTGGCGTAGTGCTCATGCTCAACCATGATGCCAGCTATCACTTCAAGCAGACGAAAAGAGATTTAAGTATTCGTAAAATCGAGGGTGGGGTACTGATACTCTTCGCGGCGATCGTAAGTAGTTTGGGATTGTAAATTAATTAATACTATTTTAATGCAAACAAATAAACGATACTGGTTAAAATTTGGAATTATATGTGCAATATTTAACATCATATTATCTCTGATTTTAATCAGTATTCCAGGTGTTTTACATCCACATGACAATAGTGACCTAATAGGACTTTTTTTTCCTAATGTAATTATCGGACAAATATTTGGTTTATGTATAACTACAGCTATACTTTATCCACTTTACTTGGTAGGAATTAATCTTTATCCTCTAACGCATCTTCCGATTATCTATGGTTTACTAATTAATTTTAGTATTTACTGGTTCATAATAGGAGCACTGATTGGCTGGCTTTACGGTAAAATCAAAAATCGAAATAAAATGAAATAATCTAAATGCTCAACCCCCACCAAAAACTCAACCCGCACCTCTTCGACAAGGACGTCGAGCAAGTTCCTATACGCAAGGGCTTTGGTGAAGGCCTCCTCCAAGCCGCTGAAGCAGACAAACGTATCGTCGGTCTTTGTGCTGACCTGACTGAGTCGACCCACATGCTCGCTTTCAAACAGAAATTTCCTGAACGATTCGTGGAGATGGGCATCGCTGAACAGAACCTCGCTGCACTGGCATCAGGTATGGCTGCTATGGGCAAGATTCCATTCATTACTTCATACGCCATGTTCAGTCCTGGCAGAAACTGGGAACAGATTCGCACCACGATCGCCTACAACAACCGACCCGTAAAGATCGCTGGCTCGCATGCGGGCATATCGGTCGGCCCTGACGGTGGCACGCACCAAGCTATCGAAGACATCGCTATCACCCGCGTCATCCCTCGTATGGTCGTCATTTCACCATGTGATTCTATCGAAGCACGCAAGGCAACTATCGCTGCAAGCAAAACTGATTCACCAACCTATATCCGTCTGGCTCGCGAAAAAACACCTGTCATTACAACCGATGAGACACCGTTTGAGATAGGGAAGGCACAAGTTGTATTTGATTCGCGTGTTTCAGGCGATTCCCATAAGAGAGATCTGGATGTCGGCATCATCGCTACAGGCGCACTCCTCTATAGAGCGCTCAAAGTCGCTCGCAAGCTCAATCAAGAAGGGAAGAACGTGGCAGTGGTCAACCTTTCAACCATCAAGCCCCTTGATGAAGATGCGATCATCCGTATCGCTCATGATGCCCACGCTATCGTCACTGTCGAAGAACATCAGATCGCTGGAGGTATGGGTTCAGCAGTAGCAGAGTGTCTCGCAAAGCATTTCCCGGTGCCTATTGAGTTTGTGGGAGTAAAAGATCTGTTCGGTCAATCAGGTACGCCAGATGAGCTCATAGCTCACTACGACATGGATGAGAAGGATATACACACTGCGGTATTGAAGGTACTCCTTAGAAAATAGCCTTACTTCGAGGTTCTGTGTGGAGCATTGACGTATTTGAATAATAGGAGTATAATATTATTCGAAGTTCACAAGCCCTGCGTATCAAAACGCGGGTACAAAATAAAAGGCACAAGATGAATGTTTCAAACTTATCGCTTGTGTTAACCAGACCAGAGGTAACAGGTGCTCTCAGCATTATCCGGAGCGACTTGTCGCGTGTTGGCAAGATTCGACTAGAAAAAAGCATCACTACGACAGCGGACATGCTCGAGGCGATGCAACCCAACAATCCTCCGTTTGTAAAGATTGAGCGCACCAAACACATGCTCAAGAGATTCGGTGTTGTCTTTATTCTCGAAGGGCCGACGATCATCCAAGATGTTGTCAGGTTCGTCGGCGAACACATGGACCCGAGCAAGTGCGACAAGCAAACGCTTCGTTATCGGCTGTGGGACCTTGGTTTCTTTCCACTGCCGGTGCTGATGCCAGATGGCAAGGAATACTTCTTCAATGGACTACACAGAACAAAGTCCGTCGAAGAATTCCTCCGACAAGCTCCGGTCATCCTCAATGGTCATTATGAAAAACTGGTCGGCAGATTGGTTAACACACAATGAAAGCGGCAGGACTTACAACCAGCCGCTTTTCTCTTACCCGAAAATGCCCATTTTAGGTTATGCACAGACCACTTGCACTTAGAAATAGTAGTGCTAGGATAATAGTATGAACGTCGTGATTACAAAGCTATCTTCTACCTCTTACCTCGCCTTTAAGGCGCTGGTGGTTGGAAGCTGGTCTTTGTAACAAATTCTCCCTAATTAGTTACAACATCGGGCTCCCAACGAAAAAGGGAGTCCGTTTTGTTATCCTGCCGTGAGTGCGGACAGGAACGAGACAAAATTGGCACATTCTACAACTACATAAAACCATGAACACCCAACTACCTCATAAACCGCCGTTTCAAACGTCGCTTGTGACGCCAGGGCTTCGAGCACCTGGTGCCGACGTCATCCTTGGTCTCAGTCTCAATGAAATCAAAGCCCTTGCTACGGCTGAAGGCACCATCGAACCTGGTGATACCGAAAAATCGGCCGGCACCCGCTGGCCCGACGAAACGGGTAGCGATTAATTCACTTTGATCAGGTGTGCGCGACAGCGAGTCGCCTCTATGGTGGCCACTGCACCATGCCTGGTCTCCACGATGTTGGGCACCGATCGGCAAACGCCTAGATAATGTTATCCCGTGAGAAACATCTAGACGTCGCTCGGTTCAAGCTCACAAGCGCGCGGTTACTACTGCGCGCTTTTCTGTTTTTCTATACCAAAAAGTGGGGATTGACACATATTTATAGACATTATACTGTTAGCATAAACTGAAAGGAGGTAGCCCTATGAAAATTAGACACGGACCCAAACGGAGGACGACAATAACCGTCCTCTACCCGGAGTTGGCAAAAAATAACATCATCGATCGAACCATTAACGAACTTCGTATTACGCGAGGCGAGGTGGCATATCGCATCGACATGATCATCGGTGAAGCAGAATTACCTGCGTTCTGCACCTACCGTAATCCGTTTTACAACAATGCGATTCGTGAACGTATCCTCGGCAAGACTGTCACCTTCCTGGTGATCGTCGGCGACGACATCATGGAGCGCACTCGGAAAGTGGTGGGGATTCAACAGAATCCGAATGACTGGATACCTACCACGATCAACGGTAAGTTCTGGAGGGAGTTTGACTGGAAGACACTGACATCTGTCGATGGAAAAAAGTTTTACCCTCGGCCGGTCGATTGTGCGCTCACCTACACTGCGGTCAAGCGCTGGATCCGTTTCCTTGCGCCACGGCTCAATCAGAGCAAGTTGGTCTCATAGTCAGCAATCATGGCATAGGTTTATCCTATGCCTTTTTTATTTGACTTTATATACCTTTTGTTTAGTATTGGACTAAACCAGTTCAACCTCAACCACATATCGTTTATGAAAAAAGAAAAACAAATTCCGGTGTTTTTTCGTTTGTTGCATTGCCTAGCAACAGTAATTGTGGGAATAATTTCTATTCCTGCTATCTTGAGACTGAAACGCTCATCAGTTCAGGTAGGGGACATCGTCCTCTATGTCAATCCGCAGGATTCGGGAAACGAGCGAAATATGATCACGGAAGTTCTTTCCGTTTTTCCTGAACATAAAACTGCGCTCATTCGCGTCAACAGAACGCAAAGCATTGTTCGGGTAAAAGATTTGCAAGTATTGCATGTTGACCACGCCTTTCCGTTGCAAATCCCTGAAAAACCTTGTGCGTATTTTGATGAGATCAATACGGGCAAGATCGCCTTAAAGGCTTTTCATGTCGGTGACACTATACCCGCTAACTACGTCAACACGTCACCAGGTAATTATGCAGGCTTTCAAAAAATCCCACTGGCATGGTTGCACTACGGTTTAATGACTCAAGACGGAAAACTTGCTACCACGGCATAGTAATTCACGAGTGTTTCTGTCTATAAGCAATCTCGAGACTGAGGTAGTAATACTTCAGTCTTTTTTTATTAGCCAAATCTCTATTTTTATCGTATTATGGGCCTACTATTTACCCCCATGTCAGCTAAACCTCTCTTCCAACTCGCGACGCCCTACAAACCTGCAGGTGACCAACCAAAGGCTATTTCTGGGCTTGTGGAAGGCCTCCAGAAAGGTTTTACCAAGCAAACCCTCCTCGGTGTCACTGGCTCAGGCAAGACCTTTACGGCGGCCAATGTCATCACCCAGTTCAACAAGCCAACTCTTGTTATCGCTCATAATAAAACCCTGGCCGCACAGCTCGCACAGGAGTATCGCGAATTTTTCCCGCATAATGCCGTGCACTATTTCGTTTCGTACTATGACTACTATCAGCCAGAGGCATATATCCCTTCATCAGATACCTATATCGAAAAGGAAGCCATGATCAATGAAGAGATCGAACGTCTCCGTCACGCATCCACTCAGGCGCTCCTCACACGCAAAGATGTCATCATCGTGGCATCAGTTTCGTGTATTTACGGTTTGGGTAGTCCGGAAGAATATGAAAAGGTTAATCTCAAACTCAAAGTCGGTATGGAACTATCGCGTGCTGAGCTCATTCGCAAATTGATCGACATTCATTTTGAACGTACGACTGCTGACCTCAAGAGCGGCAATTTCCGCGCCATCGGCAATATGCTCGAAGTCATGCCGGTCAATGAAAAGACGATCTATCGCATTGAGTATGACACGAACAATAAAGGTGAGGCGATCATCTCGCTCATCACCGAACTCGATCCCGTCAGTCGTTCGGTGCGCGCATCACATGAAGCGATCTTTATTTTCCCGGCAAAGCACTTCATCTCTTCTGATGAACAGAGTGCTAAAGCGTACAAGACCATCCAAGCCGAGCTTGTCGATAGACTGAAAGCACTTGAAAAGGGAGGAAAGATGCTGGAAGCAGAGCGTCTGAAGCGTCGCGTCAAGTATGACCTTTCCATGATCAAAGAGATCGGCTATACCAACGGCATCGAGAACTATTCACGTCACTTCAGTGGCAAGATGCCCGGTGAAGCGCCTGATACTCTGCTCGCATATTTTCCCAAAGACAAAGAGGGCAATCCTGATTTCCTGACTATCATCGATGAGTCGCACGTCACGATCCCACAGTTGAATGGCATGTATGCCGGCGATGCCTCACGCAAAGAGACTCTGATCGAGCACGGTTTCCGTTTGCCGTCTGCCAAGGACAATAGACCGCTCAAATTCCCGGAGTTCCTCGAACGTGTCGGTCCGATGGTCTATACCTCAGCCACACCAGGTAAGTATGAAGTAGCTGAATCACAAAATGTCGTTGAGCAAGTCATCCGTCCGACCGGTCTCATCGATCCTGTGGTGAACATCAAACCGATTCGCGAAAATACCGAGAAAGGATACAAGGGTCAGATTTTTGACTTCATCGAAGAGGCTGAGCGTGTGATAGCCAAAAATGAGCGTGTCATTGCGACGACCTTGACCAAGAAGATGGCTGAGGATCTATCAGAGTTCCTGAAAGAGAAAAAAATCAAAGCCGCTTATCTCCACAGCGATATCAAGACCATCGAGCGCATCACCATCCTGACCGACTTCCGCAGAGGGAAGTACGATATCGTCGTGGGCGTCAACCTCCTCCGTGAAGGTCTCGACCTGCCCGAAGTGACCCTCATCGGTATCCTCGATGCCGACAAAGAAGGCTTCCTCCGCTCAGAGACCAGTCTCATCCAGACCATCGGTCGTGCCGCACGTAACTCTGCGGGGCGTGTCATCCTCTATGCCGACAATATGACCGACTCCATGAAGAATGCCATCCGCGAAACCGATCGTCGTCGTGCTATCCAGGTGGCCTACAATACCAAGCATGGCATCACGCCAAAGACCATCATCAAGGCTATTCACGACATCACCGACCAGTTGAAGAGTGATCACGACAAGGCCGTCAACGAGCTCATCAAGATTGATGAGGAGCTCGCCAAGACTGATCCAAAGAAGCTCTACCGCATGAAGGAGGAAGCTATGGCTGAAGCCGTCCAAGCACTCGACTTTGAGACCGCGGCACTCATACGTGATGAGCTCTTTAAGTTGGAGGAGAAGATGGGTGTGCCGGGGAGGAAGGGTGGAAAGATAAAAAGAAAATAATATGCCAACCAAATGTTTTTTGTGTCATAAAAGTGGTGAAGATGTGGGAATATACCCCATAAGCAGTCGGGATCTTTACAGAATAATTTGTCCTCGTTGTGGTGAATATAAAATTAGCGATGAATGTTTAAGATATACACCTGAATCTAATGATGCATATCTTTTATCTGGTTTAGTTCGTGAGTTGAACGAGCAACGCCAAATTCCAGAGTTTTTAACAACAAATATTGAAACACTTAAAAATAGCTATCCAGTACCAAAATCAAATGATATCGCCGAAAAAGCAAATAAGTTATTGCAGAGATTAAAAGCTAAAATTGAATATTTTGGTCAATCAACCGAAGTAAACTGCAAAAATGATTACCCTTTAGCTTATGCAAAAAACCCTAAAGAGTTTGAGGCTCTGATTAAAATGCTCGAACAAAAAAATCTAGCTCACTGGGCACCTCTGAGCAATACAGATGGACTATACGCCTACAAAATTACGTTAACTGCCAATGGATGGGAGCTTGGAAATAAGTTAGGAAAGGAAAATTCTGAATCAGAACAGGGTTTTATTGCTGCGTGGTTTGATGAATCAATGAATGAAAGCATTACAGCAATGGAAGAAGCAATTACTGAGGCAGGATATATGCCAGTCTGTATTAAAGATAGTCTTTTCCCTGAAAAAATTATGGATAAGGCTTTAGGTGAAATAAGAAAAAGTCGTTTTGTGGTTGTTGATCTTACAGGAACAAGAAGCAGTGTATTTTTTGAGGCTGGTTTTGCGTTTGGCTTAAATATTGAAACAATCTATGTCTGTAAAGATGAGCTTCCCCCAGAATTTTACGTTAGACACTATCAGTGTTATAAATATTCGACCAAGAAAGAACTCAAGGAGATACTTATAAATGCCATTGCTGCTAGAATTAAGAAAAAATAAAGGTACGGTGCTATAATTTATCAAAAAATGACGAGAAATTACAAATATTATAGAGGCAAGAACGCCGGTCCGCTTGATATCTTTTTCGATGCGCTAATCAGTCTTATATTTACTATATTAATTTCTTTTTTTAGATATTGCTGGAAATTGTTTAAAAATAGAAATAATACTCGACCGAACCTTAAGTTAAGTCGGGCAACAACCATAACCCCAACTAGCAGTATTAGCCCACAACAAAATACTGAAGTTGCAACAGAATCACGTTATATTCTAAAAGAAAGTTTAGTGACAAACGCTGAAAAAGAATTTTTAAAGATTTTAGAGAACATAGTTGGTAATACTTATCACATTGAGTCACAGGTTCCACTATCTGGAATAGTTAAACCAATTGATTCAAATGAGCATTGGACAAATTATCGCGATTTTAACCTGATTAAAGCTAAATCGATCGACTTTGTTTTATACGACAAAGCATACAAACCATATTTGGCCATCGAATTAGACGATCGTTCACACTCAAGGTGGGATAGAATAAAAAGGGATCAAATTGTAAATGAGATAATGAAAGGTGTTGGGTTGCGTATTTTGCACGTTCCAGTCTCACATAGCTACGATTCAAATAATCTTGGAAAGGAAATATTTATCTCAAACGAACGATAATGATTAAGAAAATTCTCAAAATATGTGGCGTCGGTAGATTTAATGATTTTGATTCCGTAAAAAATGGCTGGAATGGATTATTGGAGAAAGTTGTGCTTTTATACGCAGAAAATGGAAAAGGAAAAACAACTTTGACATCTGTTTTGCGTTCACTGCGTGATAATAACCCAGGCATAATTCAACAAAGGAAAAGTATTGGTAGTAACACTGGCCAAGAAGTATTGTTTGAAGGCGAAGGTGTTACATTTAGTTACACTGCGACAGGCTGGACAGCACCTTATTCTGACATAGAAATATTCGATACTTTCTTTGTAAATGAGAACATCTATTCTGGACTTGATATTACTCCAGACCATAAGCAACAACTCCATAGATTTATTGTCGGTGCGAGAGGGGTTGTATTAACATCAGAAATTGAAAGATGCAAAAGGGACATTAGCGAACTAATGCAACAAAATCGTGGCTTTGAGAAGGATATTGAGCGCATTACAGGAGGATTGATCTCTTTTAGAGACTTTTTAAACTTAAAACCAGATCTAACAATTGATTCTCAGTTAAGTAGCGCGGAAAATGAATTTAGGACTTCTGCTGCAAGTAATTTAATTCATTCAAAACAAAAATACTTAAGATTTGAGGAAATTAAGTATATTCCTGCACTCGAAGACGTTAAAAATATTTGTAGTACAACTATTACCTCAATTCAGAAGCAATTTTTAGATTTGGTTGATGAACACAAATCAAAATTTTCAAACACTGGTGAAGTGGAGGAATGGTTAAAATTTGGTCTACAAAATATTACTGACAACAACTGTCCCTTTTGTATGCAAGATTTAAAAAACGCCGGCGATGTGCTTGAGTCTTATAGACAATATTTTAATAAAGAATACGAAGAGTTAATTTCAAAAATTAGAGAAGTAGCTTCAGTTGCAGGTAATTTTTCTGTTGAAAAAATTCAAAGTGGTTGGGAAAGAAGTGATGCAATTAACCTGGAACTAGACGGATTTTGGAACCAGTATATACAGCTTACGCCTAGACCAAAATTAGATATCTCCAGTCTTGTTATTTTGCAAAAAGATTTTGATTTGATAAATACATGTCTAAAAAGGAAAATTAGTGAACCATTAACTACACAAGATTGTTCAAGTAATCTGAAAAGTATCGTTGATGGTTTAAATAAATTTGTAGGTGAGTATAATATTGTTGTAGAAAAGCATAATATTCAAATTGAGTCTATTAGAAGTAAAAAAATATCTGACCCAAAATTAATTTCTGAAAATATTAAAAAGATAAAAGTGATTCAAAGTCGTTTCACCACTGAACATATTAAACTTTGCGACGCTGCATTAGCTGTTTTAATTGCAACAAAAAAATTAAATGAAGAAAAAGATGCTAAGAAGGTAGAATTAGAAGGATATACTGCTACAATACTTGCTCAATATGCACCTAAAATTAATGGTTATCTAAAGAAGATTGGAACTGACTTTATGCTTGGACAAAGTGTAAATGGAAGATATGTTGGGGCCTCAATTAATCCAGTTGCTGAATATGAACTTTTTCTTGATGGTGAACTAGTTAAATTTGAAAACAACGGTCATGATATTTGCTTCGAGCAGGCACTAAGTGAAGGGGACAAAAATTCCTTAGCTCTAGCTTTTTTTCTTGCTAGATTAGAGCTTGACCCAGACCTGTCCAAGAAAATTGTCGTGTTTGATGATCCATTAACTAGTCATGATGAAGGCCGTAGTCAACGAACAGTAGAGTATTTGTCTGATTTAGTTCCCAAGGTCAAACAATTAATCGTACTTACGCATAACCCATTTTTTGCTTGCGACATGAAGAAAGCTGTTCAACGCTTAAAATTAAATTTAAATGTTAAAACCCTTTCAATTTCTAGGGCACATTCTACGAATGTCATCCAGGAATGTGATTTTGATAAGGAAATTTCTAGTGATTTTGTAAAAAGTATTTACATTTTAGAAAACTATCTCACTAATGGCACTCAAAATGATGATCAAAAACGTCAAATAGCATCAAAAATTAGAAGTGTAATCGAAGGCTATTTAGGTTATAAATTTATGAGTAGTTTAATTAAGGCAAATAATTTGGGTGAAATGATCAAAATTATTGAAATGAAACCCATAGATCCACAATTTTCATTATTCACATCGAATGCACAAGAACTAAAAGAATTAAACAATTATTCAAAAAAATATCATCATGATAATACTAATTCTAGAAGCGCACCAATTAATGATATTGAGTTAAAAACATATGTTCAACAAGCATTAAATCTGATTAAAATGTAGTTATCATCTGTATTCGAAAAGCGCTATAATATCCTCATTAACCGCTAACTCCCAACCCATGCCAATCGCAACCATCCTCATAGTCCTCGTCATCCTCGCTCTCTTATCCCTCCGCGTCGTCAAAGAGTACGACCGTGGCGTTATCTTCTTCCTGGGTAAATGTACCGGCGTCAGAGGCCCAGGACTGATCATCCTCATCCCGATCTTGGAAAAGATGACGAAGGTCACACTACGCACAATCACGATGAATATTCCTTCACAGAAGATCATCACCAAAGACAATGTCTCGATCGATATTGCGGCAGTGGCGTACTATCACATCGCTGATGCTCAGAAGTCAGTTATCGCCATCGAGGACGTCTACTCAGCAGTCAATCAGATCAGTCAGACGACCGTGCGTAACATTGTGGGTCGCTTCTCATTGGATCAGCTCCTCTCACAGACGGGCGATATCAATGTGCAGATCAAGGATGTCATCGACGCTCATACGGAGCCATGGGGCGCAGAGGTGACTGCCGTTGAGATCAAAGACATCGTCCTTCCTGACAACATGCAGCGCGCTATGGCCAAGGAAGCCGAAGCAGAACGCGAGCGCCGTGCAAAGATCGTGGCTGCTGAAGGCGAATTCCAAGCTGCCGTCAAACTCGGCGAAGCCGCTGACATCATCGCTATGCATCCGGTCGCGCTCCAGTTGCGCACCCTCCAGACCATGTCAGAGATCGCTACGGAAAAGAATTCAACCATCATTTTCCCTGCACAGTTCATGACGACAGTTCAGGAGGCGATTGCGACGATAAAAGGGGATAGTAGGAAGTAATTAATATTAAATAAACGATCATGCAACCACAAGAAAAAGCTCTCAAACAGATTAAGAACGCCGGATTAACAATAGAAGGACTCGGGTATTTTTCAGGCATCATTGGTTTAATCGCCCTAGTCGCACTCACTATAATACAATTAAATTTACCTAGTCTTACTATTGCACTCGTCGTCAGTATTATCATAAGCATCGTATATATCGTTCTTGGTCACAAGATCCGCAAAGAAACTCCTTCAGCTAGCACTAAGTCAAAACTTATCATTGTCCTCGTTATTTCTGCTGCTATTGTAATCGGAAATTTTGCCATGATGTCAAAGAGTACCTCATCAGAAATTATCCCAGTTGCTACACTGGTTTCTGCTATCATAGGCTTGAATGCGCTTAAAAAGCTTCAAGTGAAGCCAGAAGCTCCAACTATTACTCAGTAAAAGGAAAGGCTTAGGCGGAAAACTTAGAGGTAAGGTGACTTTCAAAATGACTCAAGATTTTGAGACGAGATAATCAAATAAAAGAAAATCATCTCATCAGAAACGATTTTCCTGATTGTTGTAATAGGCTAAAATAGTTTGAGTGATATAATACTCCACATGATCGCATTTGCCGGACAATTTGAACGAGGACCACAGGAGCTGATTCCAAACCGTGAAGAAGTACTAGAAATCATGGCTAGGCTCACTGAGGGCAAAGAGCGTGAGGTTCTACGTGAAGCGCATGATGCTGCTGGCCTCTATCTGCTAGAAATAAAAGTTGCCGGCGATAAGATCGGCGACAGCATACACTATGAGTACCGAAGAAAGGGTACCTACCCCGAAATGTCTAGCGCAGAGACCGCCGTCAGCATGGAATTTTACGAGGGTGACAAATGGATAGGTGGCCGTAATTTGACTGAGTTTAATCCTGAGACCGGCGAGTGGAAAGCGATGTGGTAAGTAACCAATAAAATAAAAAACCCGCTGATAAAAACCAGCGGGTTTGTGCGTTTTCGGTATCACGGCGTGACATCAAAAACCCTGAGGAACAACTTGGCCTCGTCAGTCGGAACGAGAACGTTAGCAGTGGAATCAGTTGACTCATAGACTCCTGGATACGTGACCCAGTGCTTGAGATCAGTGCTGATACGGATAGAGTAGTCACGATTGGCTTGTGACTGCCACCGCAACCGCGCATACCCGGGCGAATCAGGACGCAGACTCATACCAACGGGCGTCGCAGGTACAAGCATGAAGCCATGGAAGGCATTCTGCTTCTTGTCGAAGCACCGGCCGACGATCCGTCCGCTTGCATTGATGCCGAACGCCGTCTCGAGGACGAGGTTCGTATCGCTGATGAGCGTATTGAGGTCAGTGCCGACATAGATGCCATTCACTTTCTTCCATTGATGGGCATGGCCGTTCAGGTTCCCGACGATCGTTCCTGAATCGCTGATGCCGTAGCAGACATTGCCGAAAAACTGAACGGCATTGTTCGACGTATTCCAGTAAAAGCCGCTTGTGGCATTGACTCCGACGATCTCATCGTGAACATTGATAGCAGTTCCTGAGCTATATGCATTCCAGTTATACGGTCCTGGCGCATAGGTGACGCTGTAGCCTGAGCCATTGTTCTTGACGAACATAGGGATCATCGTCGTATTGGCAGGAGAGCCATACCCGGTCGCATCGCCGAGCGCATTGACACCATTCAGGAAAGACGGATTTCCCGTGCCAAACCCGAAGTAGGTGTATGCGTTATCAGTGAAGCCGGTGTCACCTGGCGATTGTTGACCAGCGAACCATCCATTGTTCATGGAGCGAATAGTCGTGGGACGACTGCCGAACTCGATTGGCGTGAAGACACTGCCATTCCACTTCCATACGCAACCGATGCCGTTGTTGATGCGGAAAGGGCTTGTAGCGTTGAAGTAACCGCCATAGCTTCCACCCACATTATAGTTATCATCGACACCATACCCGATGCCATGTTGCGTCGATCCAGCCGGCAGAGCAGGGAGGATGATCTGCCCCAGTTCTGGAGTGATCATCCAGGGCATGCTTTGTCCATTGACCATAGTGAACCCTGCTGCATAGCCTTGCGTGTTGATGCCATAGAGGCACGATTCATTGGTGCCGGTATCGGTAACAAGAATCTCGTATTCCGCGTGTGAAGTGCAGACCATGCATGAGAGCATGACTGCCATAAGTATCATTTTCATGTGACGTTCCTTTCGTTGTTGTGTTTATGTAAATATTCAACTATCTCTAAAACCGTGCCATATTATACCATTTTATATGACGTATTGTCAATTATTTTCTTACATACACTATTATCCACTCGTACAATAAAAAATCGCGTACACCACCTATGTGATGCGCGCGATTGAGATAGAGACGCAAGGCTAGTTTAGGCCATAACCGGCTTCTGGCACGCCTGAAGCATTTTCTGAATGACCTCTTCCTGGCTCATGAAAGTCGAGTCAATGAATACCGCTTCCGGCAGTCGCTTGAGGGGGGAGTCGGGACGATTGGTATCCTCGAGGTCCCGCCTGTTCAACTCAACGATGACATCCTTGAGCGTACCTGAATACGCAGGATTTTTTTCCCGATACTGCTTCCAGCGACGAAGGGCGCGCACGTTCAGATCAGCCGTCAAGAATATCTTTACGCGCGCTTGAGGAAAGATGACCGAACCAATGTCGCGGCCCTCGACGATGATATCCAAACCCTCTTCCTCGCCAAAACTACGCTGCAACGGAACTACCAATTCACGAATGGCAGGTATTTTGGCGATGTAAGGGACAATGTCAGTGACCTTCGGCACACGAATTTCGTCACGGACAACTTGTCCGTCGAGAATAAGCTGACTGTTCCAAAATGAAATGCGACCAAAATTACTAATGACCAGACGAGTAACGAACTCGACGTCATACGGATCAATGCCTGACCTGAGAACGAGCAGTGCAATCGTCCGGTAGATCATCCCCGTATCAAGAGGAGCATAGCCAAGCAATCGAGCAACTTTTGCGCAGGCAGATTTGCCCGCTGCTCCCGTACCATCAACCGCGACAACATCTCTCTCTTTCATAAGGATCCTTTCAGTTAGGGTTATTTCAATGTTTCAAAACCTTCGTATTTTTAGCACACAATTCTCAGATTGTACATTCAGTGGAAAACAGCTTGCATGAAATACAAATTACTATGCTAAAATACACGCATGTCAACAACCTCAACAAAAAAAGAGAAGATCCTCATCATCGAAGGCGATGCAGGTCTTGGTGAACAATTATCAAATGCGCTCAAAGCAGAAGGATACGTCACATTTCTCATCAAAGACGGCACCGAAGGCCTCAAGGCGATCTACGATACGATGCCACAGCTCATCATCATCGATCTCGTCATATCCGGCACTGATGCGTATGACATCTTGGCCAAAAAAAATGCCGAAGTCATGTTGAGCAAGATACCTGTCTTCATCCTCTCGACTCAAGGAGTGCCCATCAATATGCGCCGCGTGCCTGAAGGCAGCGTGACCGAATACGTCGTCTCTCTCAAACCTGACCCTGCTGATCTCGTTGCGCGCATCAACGCTCATTTTGGACATCAGGGCAACGCAGAGCAGAAGCAATCTGCACCGACCACACCTGTTGGCGGTAAAAACGTCCTGTGGGTCGAAGATGACAAGCTCATCGGCTCTATCCTCGCCAAAAAGCTCATCTCATCCGGTTTCAACCTCTCGCATGCAAAGAACGGTGAGGAGGCCATAGCGCACCTCAAAGACAACGTGCCTGATATCATCATCCTCGACCTCATGTTGCCGGGCATGGATGGTTTTGAGATCCTTCAGAAAGCGCGCATGGACGAGCGCCTCAAAAAAGTGCCCGCCATGATCCTCTCCAACTTGAGCAAGCCAAGCGACATAGAAAAGGCAAAGATGCTCGGCGCAGCCAAATACATGGTCAAAGCATCTTCATCGCTCGACCAGATCGTCGCCGAAGTCAAAAAGCTTGCCGAATAAAGCACGGCGGACCATCCAAATCTTCAGCGTTTCTTGAGGGAAACTTTATCGTTTTTTGAATATTTTTTGAGGAGAATTTTATCACGCCCCTCTATACTTACGGCATTAGTAACGTAATATTTTTTCGCATGTCATTAGAATCAAAAGACCTTGAGTTGATAGAGCGTGTTATTTATAAAAATGGAGACGATATCGCTGTCTCTATAGGGAGAAGCTTCGAACGCCTCGAAGAGCGCATTGACGCTGCTGAGTCGCGTATATATGGCAGACTCGCTGAGGTAGAGGACAAAATAGAGTCCAGTCGGCAAGATACTTTCGATTATCTCGGTGAAATGAAAGAGGAGGTGAGAGATATTCGCCGGTCGTTTGCTGAATAAACTTGGTGTTGCTACCGAGTGATGACGACAAAACCATTCTCGCTGTCGATGACATCAAAACCACGATCTTGGATCTCTGTGCGGAGCGCATCAGCCTTTGCCCATTCTTTTGCTTTACGAGCTTCCTCGCGCGCTTCTGCAAGCACCGTGATCTCAATCGGTATATCTTTAGCATCAGCGATAGGTGCAGCGATATGTGGTACTGATTCGATATTGAGACCGAGCACTCGGTCAAAATCGAGGATGGTAGCGCGTTTATCTGCAGGTGATACTTTTGTATCTTTGATGAGATCCCAGACGAGAGCGACTGCCTGTGGTATATCCAGATCATCATTGATAAAAGCCCAGAAACGCTCTTTATAGGCAAGTATAACCGCTCCACCATCTGGATAACCGCTCACTGTAGCAAGGAGGCGTATAAGGGCTTTTTGAGCCGCCTGAACGGCAGTTCCGGTGAAGTTCACCGTCGAACGGTAGTGTCCCGTGAGCAACCAATAACGATAGGCGAGGGGAGAGATATGCTCAAGTTCGAGAGTATCCAAAGTAAGAAAATTACCCTCTGACTTTGCCATTTTTGCTTTTTTTATGGTAATGAACGCATTATGCATCCAGTAGTTGGCGAGAGTGGTGCCGTATGCAGCTTCAGACTGAGCAATTTCATTGTTGTGATGGACAGAGATATGATCAATACCGCCAGTATGAACATCAAAAGGCTGACCGAGAATCATGCGCGACATAGCTGAACATTCTATATGCCAGCCAGGGAAGCCTTTGCCCCATGGACTATCCCAACCGATCAAAACGCTTTCTTCGCCAACATTCTGCTTTGCTGACAATTTCCATACAGCAAAGTCGCGAGGATTCTTTTTGTCGGTATTTTGGGTAATACGCGCATGTGCTTCATTTTCTGTCAGATCGATCTGGTCAATGCCGCCTAATTTTCCATATGTAGGAAACTTGCCTGTGTCAAAATACACGCCATCGTTGAGCTGATAGACGAAACCATTTTTCTCAAGCTGTTTGATGAGCTCGACGTCTTCAGCGATAGTATCGCTGGCACGTGGAAAGGCCTGCGGAAGCTCGATATGGAGTTCTTTGAGATTCTCGACAAACGCATCAAAATATTTTGTACCAACTTCACGCATCGCCGCCAATGAAAGCGGCATATTCTCACGGATAAGTGCCTTCGTCATTTTGTCTTCACCCTGATCAGCATTGCCCGCATTTTCACCAGAAAGATGCCCGACATCAGTGATATTGATGACTTGTTTTACTTCATAGCCATTATATTCGAACATCCTGCGCAATGTGTCAGCGAAGACATATGCACGGAGATTGCCGATATGCGCCTGGTCATAGACCGTTGGTCCACAATGGTACATGCCAACAACACCACTTTTAAGCGGCTTAAAGATTTCTTTCGTCTTCGTCAGTGTATTATATAATTTTATATCCATATCAGTTTAGACCCACTTCTTTTTCTTAAAGAAGAACCAGATGCCAATGGACAATATACCCATAGCGATCATGATAGTCCACCAGCCATGCGGACTCTCAACGAGCGGTACGTCCATACCAGGGATAGTGAATATAGCAGCAAGCGTCGTCAAAGGATAGAAGATAAAGGCGATGAGCGTAAGGTCTTTTATGATCTCATTTTGCTTGGTATTGAGCAGGGAATCATTGGTCTCGCGCAAATCAGAGAGAAGCTCGCGCGCATTGATGATGAGCTCATGGATGTGGGTAAAATCCGTCTTGAGATCTTCAACATAAGGCACGAAATCAACGTTGAATACGCTCTTGTCTGAATGTTCGCTCAAGTTGGCCCAGATGTCGTGATGGATGCGCGCTGTCTGCTTGAAATCGATCAATTCACGGTTGAGGTTCGAAAGATGCTTGACCATGTGCTTTTCACCGCCTTTGAATATGCCGTTTTCAGCTGAGACGATGGCGTCGCGAATATTTTCAAGATCATTTCTCATACCACTATATAGGCGTTTGACCATATAGTAGAAGATATGTCCGGCATGTTCGATCTTTTCTTCTTTGCCAAGAATCTCATTTGCTTCAAAAATCTTGGCGAAATACTCAATCTGTTCGATAGCCTCAAAACGAGAGGTGATAATGAAATTTTTGCCGATGACGAAGTCAACTTCACGATCGACGACGATATATGAGTCATTATGACGAGTGCGGATAGGGAGGGTGAGGACGACAAAGGTGTAGTCTTTATATACGTCTATCTTGGCAAGCGATGATGAACTACGAAGCTCTTCGCCGACGAGCGGATGGAGCTCATAGCGTTTGACGAGACTACTGATCTCATTCTCATCTGGTGATTCAAGGTCGATCCATACTATGCCACGATAGGTATGAGTTGTTGTCATGGAAGTATTATATAACTTATGAGATAATAGCTCAACAACTAATAACATATTATGGATTTCAATTTTAAAAATAAGTACATCCCAGTCACCATTGTCAGCACCTGTATCTTGATTGCGGTCTTCTCAGTTGGTTACTTCGCCGGAAAAGAGAAAGCGCTTTATAGCATCAATGCTCATCTCACTGATACCTCGATTGTTTCCGATGAACAGTTCGCACCATTCTGGAAAGTCTGGACTATACTCGATCAAAAATACGTAAAGTCAGCGAGCAGTACCTCTCAGGACAAAGTTTGGGGTGCCATCCAAGGCCTCGCCGGTTCATTAAATGATCCTTATACCGTTTTTTTCCCACCAGTCCAATCAAAGATGTTCCAAGATGATATCGCTGGCAACTTCGGCGGCGTCGGCATGGAGATCGGTATCAAGAATAATCAGCTCCTCGTCATATCGCCAATCAAAGACAGCCCTGCAAGCAAAGCAGGGGTTAAGAGCGGAGACCTTATCTTGAAGATCGAAGCGACATCGACCCAAGGTATGCCAGTCGACAAGGCGGTCAATATTATCCGTGGACCAAAGGGAAGTGCGGTCAATATCACCTTCCTTCCTGTCGGTGCCACAGCGCCGGTTGTCAGAAAGATCATTCGCGATACTATCAATATCCCAACACTCGATACTGAGACTCGTGGTGACGTCTTTGTCATCCGGCTTTATAGCTTCACTGCTCAATCACCAGATCTCTTCAGAAACGGCCTCCGCGAGTTCATCCTTTCTGGCAAGCATAAGCTCATCCTCGATCTTCGCGGCAATCCAGGTGGATATCTCGACGCAGCGTGGGATATGGCCTCATATTTCCTTCCTGCAGGCAAAACCGTGGTCACTGAAGACTTTGGCACCAAGGGTTCACCGAACATATTCAAGAGTAAGGGCTACAACGTCTTTGATAAGAGCCTCAAGATGTACATTCTCGTAGATGGCGGCTCAGCTTCAGCTTCTGAGATTCTTGCTGGTGCACTTTCAGAGAACGGCGCGGCAAAACTCATCGGTTCAAAAACCTTCGGTAAAGGAGTGGTTCAAGAGCTAATACCGATCACTGCCGACACTTCGCTCAAGGTCACCGTGGCTCGCTGGATGACCCCGCTCGGCCACAACTTGTCAGAGAATGGACTTGAACCCGACTTTGCAGTATCATCTGCCTCATCGACGCCACAGAACGATATCGTCATGAATAAGGCCATTCAATTATTAAATCAATAAAAACACCATGAAGATCATACTCCTTAAAGATATAAAGAACGTCGGCAAGAAATTCGATATCAAAGACGTGAACGATGGCCATGCCCTCAACATGCTTATTCCTCGCGGGCTCGCAGTACCTGCTACCGCATCAGCTGTGAAGCGCGTAGAGGCCGACAAAGCGCAGATTGCAGGCGAGATGAAGGTTCAGCATGAGCTCCTCGTACAGAACATCAAGGCTATTGAAGCGACTACTCTCACCATATCAGGCAAAGCCAACGATAAAGGCCACCTCTTTGCAGGTATCCATGGTGACGTTATCGTCAAAGAGCTCCACGCTCAGGCGCGCATCGAGATCGATCCTTCGTTTATCGAGCTTGCACAACCGCTCAAGACAGTTGGTGAACATATCGTCATGATCAAGGCTGAAGGGAAGTCTGCTCAGTTGAAGGTGGTGATCAAGGCGTTGTAATTGGTAGGCGGAAATTTAGCATGTAAAAAAATCCCCTCGATTTCACTCAAGGGGATTTTGATTTAGGATCTGGGCTTATTGACGTCTGATAGGATTTTTCACAGGATCACCCAGAGGTCGCTCCTCATTGTCGAGACGTATCGCCTCAGCGAGGATCATCAACGCATTGCGTGTGCGAAGACTCATACCGCCACCACCAAAGGTTCTAAACCTAAGCATGTCAGAGAATTGCTGACGTCCTGGTCCACGGTCTCTTGATTGAATAGAGACAAAAGCATCACCCATTGAATCAAAGTAAACCGCGAGTGTGCCTTCGTTTGTTCCATCGTGATCATCGTGAATCCTTGCATAGCTGGTGTCCGAATTCAATTGCGGAATCCAGAAATTAGCATTAATGATGCGTTTTGTATCCTTCAGTAAGCGGTCGAGAGACAATTGGCTCATAAAGTTCCTTTCTTTATATCAGATGATAGCATCAGTCAGTGCTTTTGCAACCAAAAAAGAGGGAAGTTATCCCTCTTTTTTGTATCTGCCACTAATAGTGGCTAGCGAACATGCACAATCTTCTTTCTCGTGATTGCGTTATTGAAAGATGTCTTGCGCTTGGTAGAAAATACAACAACACCATTTTTCATAGCGAAAAGGGTATCATCCTTGGCACGAGAGACGTTGTCACCGGGGAGAACGTTTGTACCACGCTGACGAACGATGATCTGACCAGTTGTGATGGTTTGGCCATGGTTTATCTTGACCCCGAGATACTGAGGATTTGAATCGCGACCGTTTTTTGACGAACCTGCTGCTTTTTTATGAGCCATGGAAGTGGGTAAATGCGTTAATAATTAGTTAATTTGTGTCCGCAAAGTGTAACACAGGGCTGTATGGCGTGCAAGCGGGGTAAGCTGGACGAAAGAGCCTATCCATGGCTTATTGAATATATAACGGCTCAGAATAACGATAACTAGGCCTTCTAAAGCCTATACCTGTCAAAACTGACTCGAATTCCCCTAGAATGGCTCAAAATAAGGGTATTTTGGGTGTAAAATATGGCCTTGTTGAGCCGTATAATCAGTGTAAGGGTCTTGACTTTATTGCCTAGGGGTGCTAATATGTAACGACAAATGAGCTACGGTGAATCTCATGATTTACTCTAACTCGTTTTTTAATTTATGATTGAACTTACAACAGGTATCGCGTTCCTCATGTCGTCTTTGTACGGTGGAGCACAGGCTCAAGCTAGTACAACAGTAGACATAGGATCATCAACGCCAGCAATCGAGCAAAATACACATACTGAGGCAAGTTTCATCAATTCAAAGGCAGTCGAGGCTTATGTTAAGACTCAATACGCCGATGAACCTCTCCTCATCCAAATCGCACGCTGTGAGTCAACGTTCCGTCAGTTCGACCAAACAGGTAATATCATCCGTGGTAAGGTCAACAACAAGGACGTCGGCGTCATGCAGATCAATGAAAGATATCACGCTGAAGACTCTGCCAAGCTCGGGTATAACATCTATACTACAGAAGGTAACGTAGCATTCGGTAGATACCTTTATAAGAAGTATGGATCACAGCCTTGGATATCATCATCACCATGTTGGTCTTCAGGAACTCAGCTCGCAGTTGCAAAATAAACTTCAGACACATTATAAGTAGGGGAAAGCCTCGGGCAGAAATGCTTCGAGGCTTTTTCCATACATGATCAATGCAGGGCGCACTATACTATGCATGTCGCACAATATATCTTTTTTCATTATCAAACGCTAGTTTGGCAAAGGTACTGGGTTCGGTAGCTTCGGTGCATTCGTCTGTACGTTGGTCGGCTCGCTATTCTTTATCTTGGTCAAGTTATCTATCGCTGGCTCCCATATAAGGTCGATGAAGACATCATTCCATACATATGACGCAGGTCGCTTGAGATACTTATCCCAGAAGCTCACGGTGGTCGTCGCTACGTAGTGGATATTGTCTTGCGTGACTGGAGCGTCGACAAGGCTGCGGAGACTGAAGCCATAGTAACTAAGGACGAGGAGCGCGATGACGATGATAATGATCCACTTGATGAATCCCCTATTGGTAGTCATGAGAATAAGTTAGTGATGGTAATGGATTTATTATATCACACAAAATAACCTGGCTCGTCTAGAGATACGATAGCGGATTGAGGTACGCACTAAAGTCAGCCAGCGGAATAGTAGCGCCTTGGCAGTTTTTGCTGTTGGTGAACTTCGTGATAGCAACACCAGCGGTCGCATAGACGCCGAAGTGTAGGTGCGGGCCAGTCGAGTAACCAGTGTTACCGCTATAGCCGATGACGGAACCCGTGCCCACGGTATCCCCTACATGTACATTTTGAACTGAGAGGTGGGCATACAATGTTGAAAGACCATTCGCATGCTTGATCATGATCCATTTGCCGTATGATTGGCAGCCACGATAAAGATCGGTGTTGGCGACGCCGACAACTTGACCGCTTAGTGCAGCTTTAATCGGCGTACCGATTGATACGCCGAAATCGACGCCCGTATGGCCCTTACCGTTATAGATCTGAGGGTTGGCGGTCGAGAATGAAGTGTTGCCAAAATATTGTGTTATACGTACGACATCAACAGGATAATCGAGCACACCTTTGCCTGTACGAGGCACTTCACCCTTGGTGACAGTGAGGTGGAGTGACTCTTCATAAGCCATCATTTCTTTTTCAAAGGCATCTTTTTGGATGAGTTTTTGATTGAGTATCTTTTGATATTCAGATTGAGACTGCTTGGTATCAGCGAGGAGTTGATTCTTTTCTGTCACCGCAGATGCTACAGCGCCTTGTTGGCCACTGAGTTGAGTACGAAGTGCAGTAAGCTCTGCCTGTGCTTTTTGTTTGGCGGTCTTGCGCGTACTTAATGTATCTTTTGTTTTTTTGAGATGTGATATATCAGTCAAAAGACTATCAGTCAGGATACCGAGCTTATTTAATGAATCCCATGTATCAGAGATAGAGCTTTTCGCGAGAATGATTTCAGGTAGGCTTTGATCGCTATTTTGATTGAGCACGCTAAAGGCGCTGCTGATAGAGCGACGATCAGCGGATGCAGTTTGCTCTGTATCGGAAATCTGGGAATTCAATCCTTGAATGGCGATAGTGGCAGCATTGATCTTATCCTCAGTGAGCTTTATCTGCGCGGTCAATTTTTTCTTGGTAAGGTCGAGAGACTTGATCGTCGAGCTCAATGAACTCGCTTGAGAGCTCAAAGTACTGATCTGGCCTTCATACTGAGCGATCTCTTTTTCGAGCGCCTTAATGTCTGTGCCACGCTGATCAATTTTGGTTTGAAGCTCGACCACTTTGGGGTCGACTGGCGGTGTCGAACTTGCATCGAGAACAGTCTCAGCATATGCGATTGAGACGAATGATAGACACAAAACACAAAGGATAGATGCGTAGCGCAACATAGGTTAAGCGAGCTTGGCCAAAGCCATGTCGATACGCTTCAAGGCTTCAGCTTTGCCGATGATATAGGCAGACATAAAAGGATCGGGAGATTTTTCTTTACCCGTGACGGCCACACGGAACGGCCACAAAACATCTCCTTTACCATTGGCTTCAACATATGCCCAAACAGTAT
Source organism: Patescibacteria group bacterium (assembly GCA_040388415.1). Classification (GTDB taxonomy): domain Bacteria; phylum Patescibacteriota; class Minisyncoccia; order Phycocordibacterales; family PALSA-1337; genus C7867-002. The sequence continues at coordinate 18,506 of JAZKBV010000005.1, read as the reverse complement.
TTTTTATCCCGTCGGCTGTAAACACATCGTCAGAGATGGTTTCAAGTTGCGCACGAATCTCTGTCAGATGTTTTTTTGTTGCTACCGCATCAGGATTCTTCTTCCACAAAAGCTGGCTAGCAGGGTAGTCGGGTATCTCCTTCACAAAACTCAACTCCCCTTCCCCATCGAACAGTTTTGACGCATCACCGAGGGTGACGATCTTTTCTTTTACGAGTAGCAAGGTGCGATCGTTGACGAGCTTTTTTTGTTCTGTAGTAAGGAACGTATCGAGACGTGCGACGAGCTCAGCATCTGAAAGCCGTGCAATATGCTCACGATTGAACCAGGCAAGCTTGTCCTCGTTGAAGACTCCCCCGCTCTTTTGTACTTTTGCAATATCAAAAACAGACTTGAGCTCGTCCAGGGTGAATACTTCTTGTTCAGTACCTGGATTCCAACCGATGAGGGCAAGGATATTGGTCATTGCCTCTGGCAAGTAGCCTTCGGTACGATATTCGAGCATATCCTTTGCACCATCACGTTTACCAAGCTTTTTAGTCTTATCATCGCGGAGGATCGAAGGGAGTGTCGCAAAGATCGGTGGAATAAAACCAAGTGCTTCATAGAGACTGAGGTATTTGGGCGTACTTGAAATGAACTCCTCTCCACGGAGAATATGCGTAACATTCATCTCATGATCATCGATGATATGGGCAAAGTTGTATGTCGGGTAACCATCGCTTTTCATAATAATAAAATCATCCTGAGCTTCTTCACCCGCCTCAAGGTCGCCACGAACTATATCGTGCCAGTGTGAACGAGCAATCGTTGGCGTCTTGAGGCGAAGCGCTTTGGTGCCATCCCAAGGCATCTTCATGAGTTCATCACTTGGACGGTGGTTGCGATAGAGGAACGGCTTTTTATGCGCATCAGCCTCCGCGCGAAATGCAGTGAGCTCTTCGGCAGTATATGGATCAGGATATGCCAGACCTTTTGCAACGAGTTCGAGAGCATATTTTTTGTATATGTCGAGACGATCAGACTGGATACATGAACCAAAAGGACCCGGTTTGTTCGGCCCAAAATCCCACTCGATGCCGAGCCATGAAAGCGAGTCTTGGATGTGTTGTACTGAACCAGCCACCTCGCGCTCTTTGTCAGTGTCTTCAATACGAAGAATGAATGTGCCCTTGTTTTTACGCGCTAAAAGATAGGCAAAAAGAGCCGTGCGTACGCCGCCGATATGCATAAAACCTGTTGGCGAAGGCGCAAAACGCGTGACGATGGGTTTAGGGCTAGATTCTGGGGTCATTTATACAGTATAACAGAAATCAGTAACGAAAAAAGCCCCTATGAATGAGGGCTTTTTTCAAAATAACTATGACCGTTTTACTTAACCCTTGATCTGAGCACCTGCTGCAGATGAAGCGTGGAATACCTTCATGATGATATTGCCGTTTGCATCCTTGAGAGGAAGATCGAGTGTTGCATCGAACTTCTTGTCGCCATTGTCAGAGTGCATCATAGCGTAATATGTTGCGCCATCTACCATAGGTTGAGTGAGAGTGATCTTGCCTGGGTTGATGCCGGCATCAAAATATGTCTGTCCGATGATCTTGCCTGGAGTACCCGCATTGTCAGCATGGATAGCGACCCAACCTGGAGCTGCAAACTGTGCTGAGTTGAGGTATACGACGTTACCAGGATACTGATCGTTCATAACTATGCGATTGAGCGCGCCTGGGGCATTCGAGTTGTCTTCAGCAGTCGTTGTCTGATCTGAAGGCACTGAAGAGCTCTTGCCACCAAACACCCAAATACCAATGATAATGAGTACAATAATGACTACAACGGTCACGACCCACTGCCATGTTTTGACTCCGCTTTGAGGTTGCATATATGTAAATTAGTTAAATAATAAGTTAATAAAATCGACTGTGTTTAGATGGCTATTATACCACCCCTATTTTTCATGTTCAAGGCCTATACTGAGAATAGCCTGTGCTATAAGAGAGGCGCTGTCAAGCCGTGAAAAAGCCTTGGCATGCTCGCTCATCGTCTTGCGGATAGCGGGCGAACCAACGATGCGGTTGATCTCACCGATAAGCACGTGAGGCGTAAGATTATTCTCTTCTATGACCGACGCTGCACCAGTCGAGGCGTAGGCAAAAGCGTTGGCTGATTGGTCATGACTGATCGAACTTGGTAGCGGAATGATAATCGACGGTATACCCCAAGCCGCTATTTCAAAGATAGTCGAGCCAGCGCGCGAGACGATAATAGTCGCTGCGCCAGTCGACATACGAAGAGCGAGCTCATCGAGGTAGTCAAAAGGATGATAGCGATACTTGTACGGATGATCTTTGAGCGTCACGCCAGTGGTCGATTGTATCTCAGCAAGATTGGCGCGGCCTGTCTGATGTATGATTTGATATTTATTGAGAAGCTCAGGCAAGGCCTGCAAGATAACATCATTTATATTTTGTGACCCCTGTGAACCGCCGATGACAAATATAACGGGGATATTTTGCTCAAGATTGAGAAACTCGAACGCGCCGTTATTGAGTGGTATAGCGATCTCGGCGCGGATAGGATTGCCAGTGTATGCAATCTTTGTCGGGTCTTTTACTTTAAAAAACTGAGCTGCTGAAGGATATGAGAGAGCGATGCGCTTAGCAAACTTCCCTGACCATATATTGACGCGACCTGGATGGCTATCTGAATCATGGATAACGACAGGGATACCAAGAAGACGGGCAGCGACGAGCGGAGGAAAACTGGTGTACCCACCTTTACTGAATACCACATCAGGATATATTGAGAACATCTTTGTGATGGCAATAAAAATACCAGTCACTGTTTTAAAGGCGTCCGTAATATTTAGCAGAGAAAAATAACGGCGGATCTTTCCGGCGGGTACATATACATAATCGATCTCATTATCGAACAATGCGCGAGGATTATACTTTGCGGGCGCCATAAAATAAAACTGAGGTGGCAAAACCTTTTTTTCTTTTGCATGTTCACGAATAGCTTGAGCGACTGCAATAATTGGGTAAAAATGGCCGCCAGTGCCTCCTCCAGTGAATAGTATTTTCATGGGATTATTTTAACATATATAACTACGCTTTCGCATATCTCGAAACATTGGCCAATACGCCTGCCGCAGCCAATATGATGATGAGCGCGGTGCCTCCGTGGGATACAAAAAGCAATGGCACACCGGAGAGCGGCACGATGCCGAGCATCGCAGACATATTCAAGAACGATTCCGTAACGATGAGCACTGCGATACCCACAGCAAGCATGCTACCAAAGAGATCTGGAGATTTGCCGGCTATACGAAAAGCGCTGGCGACAACGAGCAAGTATAAAGCCACGAGAATACTACTGCCAATAAAGCCGAACTCTTCGCTCGCAACTGCAAAAATGGAGTCATCGGTCGGCTGAGGTAGGTAGCCGAACTTTTGGATGCTCTGACCGAAACCACGACCAGTGATCTCTCCTGAACCGATAGCGATGAGTGACTGATTGATCTGATACCCTGCTCCGCGAGTATCGCTGCCTCCGGTAAAGAACGTCTGGACACGTTGATAGGCATAGGGTCGTAAAAGAACCACTGCAACAACCACTAAAATGAGCACGCCTCCAGCCATTGCCATATGTTTGACCGGCATGCCGGCTACCAACAGCATTACCACGCCAGTAAAAGCGATGATAAGAAATGTATCAGTATCTGACTGGGCCAAGAGAAGCCCGCCAAGAACAGCAGTGATGACGAGATACGGCGCAAGGCCGAACTTAAGTGTACTGATCTTGTCACGTGCGAACTGTATCCATGCGGCCAGATAGATGATGAAAGCAATCTTCAAAAATTCAGACGGCTGGAATGAAAGTGGTCCAATGTTGATCCAGCGAGCAGCTCCTCCATGAAAAAGAGTTAGACTCGGGATGAAGAGGAGAAGGTTAATGATGATTGCGCCGAGCAATATGAACAGAGCACTCTTTCGCAAATAAGTGTATTTTATGCGAGAAAAAATAATGAATGCGACAATACCAATCGCGAGACTGATGATCTGTTTGGTAGCCACCGTGCCGAAGTTGACGCCGTCTTGAGTGAGCAAACCAAGCGATGCCGACAAGAATATGACAAAGCCGACAAGCGTTAGCGAAACGATTGAAATAAGAAAAAAACGATCGATTTTTGAAGCCTTCGAAGACATTATGCACCTATTGTAGCATCAGTTGCCTGGTTTGATTTATCGACAACATCTGTGGATTGCTGATTTTTGAATGATTCGATATCTGCGCGTACTTTGTCATATTCAGGCAGCTCTTCTATCTTCGATATGCCGAGATGAGCGAGAAGGTCGAGGGTTGTTTTGTAGAGAAAGCTACGTGCGTCTTTTGGGTTGTCGATGCGTTCAACGAGACCACGGATGAGGAGGTTGCGGATGATGAATTGTGAATTAACGCCACGGATATAATCTATGTCCGCGCGCGAGATCGGTCCTTGGTAGAGGATGATCGAAAGCGTTTCAAGGCCTGCTTTGCCGAGGTCGCGAGTCAGTTCTTCTTTGGTGAGCTTTTCAATGAGGGGCGAGAGTTCTTTTGCGGTGCCCAACATGACTTCAGCGTCAGTTTGAACGAGTGAAAGTCCCCTTCCCTGCAGGGTTTTTTCTAGTTCAATGAGGCCGGTTTTTATTTGTTCTTCCGTCACTTTTACGCCTTCCGTGGTATCAGTTTTTTCAATTGAAAGAAGTTGGGCGAGCTTTTTGAAGGTGACTGGTTCTGCTTTCCAGAAAAGGATGGCTTCGAGTTGTTGAGGGAGGTTTGATGTAGGCGCCGGATTCATGGGGATATTCTACAATTATTTGTCAGTAATAGAAAGTATTGGCGTGCCACTGTTCGGCGCGTTGCTCAGTACACTCCAAAATATCATGTACACTAAATAAGACTCTGTTGCGTTTGTCTCACATGAATTAGAGATATAATTAACTCCAATATGTTCCTTAACAATTAGGTAAAAGAAAAGGCGCCAACATTGAAGTTGGACGCCGATTGTGAAGTCGAATCATTATTCATAATAACCCCAGTAGAAGCCTAATACCTCGGCACGCCCACCTCTTTGGTCTCCATTTGAATATCAGAAAAGGCAGACTCCTGAGTCACATGCACTATTCCCTGTTTTACCAGCTCAAGCATAGCGAGAAAGCTCACAATAAAGTTCACCCTATTCTCCTTATGCTCACCCGCAAAACTCTTGAAACTCATGCGGAGCTGCCCTTGAATGCGCTGGGTCAGCGTACCGATCATATCTTCGAGACTAATGACTTTCTGTACGACGACTTGTGGCAACTTCTCTTTCTTAGGCAAACGACCGATCAAATCTTTCAGTAATGACAAACTCTTTTCAAGTGTAAATTCAGCATCAGGAGCAAAGACAGGGCTGACTGGTCGGGCGTGCGACTGTGCAAAGATAGCGTTACCGCCAAACAAAGCTTGAACGCCTTTACTCGCTTCTTTTATCCTCTGATAGATCTTGAGACGCGTCTCCAAATGATGAATATCACCCTTTTCTTCTTCGGTCAGATTGAGCTCAGGCAAAAGCGACTTTGACTTAATCAACAAAAGCGTCGAAGCAATCAATATGAAATGCGCAGACTCGCCCATCGGCATATTTTCGAACTGTTGGATATGAGCGATAAAATCATCTGTTACTTTTGCAAGTGAAATATCATTGATGAAAAGTTTCCTCTTTTCGATAAGGTCGAGGAGCAAGTCGAGTGGACCTTCGAAAGACTGACTTTTAACTTGAAAGGCTTGACCTTTGGTTATTGTTTCTTGGTTATTGGTCATTTTAGATGACTCCTATTGCTTTCTTCACTTCTTCCAATTTCTTATCAGCAATCTTCTTTGCTTGCTTTGAGCCCTTTTCCAATATCTTCATAACGTTCTTTGGCTTCTTGGCGAGTTCAGCTCTCCGCTCACGCATTGGCTTGATGAATGCATCTATATCCTCAACAAGAGCATCTTTGAGCGCTTTATATTTACCCTTATTCATGTCGTAAAGCTCTGCAAGCTTCTCTTCGCTCTTGAAGAGCTTATGAATGTTATAGACATTCATTGGCTTGCCACCATCTTCTGGTTTGCCGGAGTCGGTCACAATAGACATGACGGCTTTGATGATCTCTTCACGCGTCGCAAAGAGCGGAATCGTGTTGCCATAGCTCTTTGACATCTTACGACCATCTACGCCCGGCACAACTGCGACTGATTCGAGAATGAGCGAATCAGGTAATTTAAAAACGAGTTCGCTGTATTCAGTAATATTTTTTGGACCAAAGGTATGATTGAACTTGAGCGCCAGATCACGCGCGTACTCGACGTGTTGTTTTTGGTCTTGACCGACCGGAACAACATCTGCACCATACAAAAGAATATCAGCGGCCATGAGCACTGGGTAATCAAACGTGCCCACATTGATTTCTTTATTCTTTGCTTCAGCGTCTTTGAAAGCATGAGCACGCATGAGATATGGCATTGTCACAATAGTATTAAAGATCCATGCAAGCTCTGTGTGAGCAGAAATATCTGACTGTTTGAAGATAATAGACTTTTTTGGATCCAAACCAATAGCAAGATAATCAAGCGCAAGCTCAAAAGTGAGCTTCTTCATCTCCTCCTTATTCTGGATCAAATTGAGCGCATGGTAGTCGGCGATCATAAAGAGGCAGGAATAGTCTCCTGATTGTTGAAGATCGACAAACTGCTTCATTGCGCCGAAATAGTTACCAATATGGGCTGAACCAGTTGGTTTGACCCCTGAAAGAAGGATTTTGTGTGACATAGTACATATACTATATCAAATTTTTGATTCAATTACATCGCTAAAATCTGCTCAGCCGAGAGAGCGCCGGTGTATATTCTTACATCATCAACCATACCATCAAAACCATGATCATCATTCCATGAACTATTACCTATACTAACTTCTGTGCCGAGTAGAGGCGCGCCGGCATTGCCTTGCACATTCAATGATCCATTTATATATACCGCAACATCACCTGATTCGGCGCGAGCAACACAGATATGGTTCCAGTTTCCTGGAGCTATTTCACCAGTTGTAGAGACGGTATCTACTCCTCCATTATTTGAAATATCAAAATTGCCAGATGTATTGAGTGAGATAGAAAAGGCATTGTTACTGATGAGGACTGCCCCAACAGGAGTTGAGTTGACGTTATACCAAGCACATACGGTAACGGGGCTGCTGCCGATAACATCATTTGGTATGAGAGCACGATTGTCACCACCATCAAAAGAAATAGCAGAATCTGAGACACCAGTAGCCCATACCGTATCATCAGAAAGAATAGCATCATTACTGTTACCTGAAGAATCACTCGCAACGAGCGACTCAACTTGATCAAATGAAATTGAAGCTATAAGCGATCCAGCTGAAAGCGTAGGCGCAGTGTATACATACGGCTCAACGTCAGCGGTCGTATAATCAGCATGCGCAATACCAAAAAAGCCAACAACAGCTGAAACAACAGCGATTGAAAGGCTTCTATTGAGGGTAGATATATTGAAATTCATACTATCCTTTTATCATGGATAGTATGAATTGTCAATACGCTTTATTCAATTGTTCACTTGCGAAAAAAATGGGTCAGACTACTTCTTCATCATTGTAGACTTGGTCGTTGGAGTGGTAGTCGCCTTCTGGAGAACTGGCTGCTGCTGATTTTCGAGAGGAGCTGCCTGACTCTCAGTAGTGAGAGGAATGACTGCAACAATCTTGTTCGTAGTCGCACGATAGAGGATTGCTTCCAAAGCAGAAGGATAAACGAGCAAGATATCGCCGTTCTCAACATTCTTGAAAAATGGCTGATTGATCAAACTGTCCTTATTTGTAACAACTGAAATGTTTGGTGTTTCGTTCTGTGGAACAACGATGAGCTTCTGAACATTATTGATGATCTGGAGAGCCTTTTGCTGAGCTGCAGCGTTTGGATCTTTTACAAGATCAGCGTACTTGTTGTGATAGTAATACCCCATTGAATATCCACCTGCAATGATGGCAACGAGAATGACGACAAGCACAACTTTAACGAATGAAGGAATTTTTGCGAGCATAAAATAAATTAAATGATTAAATAATGATAATAATGTATTGGAGTATTATATCATAATCAAAAAATATGCCAGTACGCCACGCATGTGTATAAGAACATTTAGAAGCCAAAATCAATATTTGGCACTGCTACAGGCTTTACGGTTGTTGTCTTTGTTGGTGTAGTAGTTGTTTTAGTAGGAACAACTGTTGTTGTTGTCTTTGGCGCAGTCGTGGTCGTCGCTTTTGGTTGAGTAACTGGCACAGTTGTACCGCCCAATGCTGTACGGGTGCGCGGTCCTGTTGCACCGTAACCATTAGTGGAAGGACTACCTGAACAAACTGAGAGCACAGCGCACTGGAACCTCTTGACGGCTGTTGCAGTCGCTGGACCAAAATATGTTGTTTCGTTACCGGCAGAGCCACCACCAGAAGAAGCGACAGTATACCCTTTTGCATTCAAGAGTTTCTGAAGTGATTTTACTTGCTGACTCGTTGCGCCGAGGAAAAGATATGATGTGATGACAGCGCTCATATTATTCGCAACAGTTACAGGCGTAATGACGCTTATCACACCTTTGAATGCATTTCTTGTGCGTACATCAGTCGCACCGTATCCAGTTGTCTCTGGACTACCTGAACAGAGCAAAAGCACTGCACATTGGAATTTTTTGAGCGCAGCGACAGTCGCTGGTCCGAAATATGTAGTCTCAAAACCAGGTGCGCCGAGACCGCCAGCTAGTGCGATTGGGTAACCATTGGCATTGAGAAATACTTGGAGATTTTGCACATCGAGGCCGAGCGAGCCAAGACTGAGAACGCGCGTAAATTGATATGTTGTAGGATGGAGCACTGTCAGTCCCTTAGCAAGACCAGCAGTTGTTGTCGGCGTGGTTGTGAGCGTATAAAAGATAGTTCCACCCCCACTCGAAGACCCACCACCCCCTCCTCCTCCTCCTCCGCCACCACCACCACCAGTTGAAATAGTAATAGTTACAGGAGCTGTTGCACCTGAAGATACATTACCAGCTGCGTCTTTTGCCCAGGCATAGAGAGTTTTACTGCCGGCACTGCTGAAGGTATATGAAGTTGGCGCTGTACCTGTCCATCCTGAGTCACCTGCTCCAGGAGGCGTTGCTGATTCATTGATGAGGTATCCTGTCACTGCTGTGTCGTCTGTTGCAGTAAATGTTGAGATTGAAACATCCAACGCACTTGCTGTTGAAGGGATAGTGAAAGCGGTGATGGTTGGTGAGGTGGTGTCGCCACTTGAGCAGGCACCGGTTGTAAAGGTGCTGTCAGAGCTATATGCAAAGCCTGCTGAATTTTGCGCGAATGCACGGACATGATACAACGTGTTGCAGGTAAGACCCGTTGTACTCGTCGCATATGCTCCGGTGCTGAACGAACCACTAACAGTTGAGGTGGCCCCATATGCACTCGTTATTCCATAATTGAAACCACGCGCAAGAGCGTTTGATCCACCAGTTGCTGTGATAGTTCCATTAAGAGTTGCTGATGTCGATGATACCGTTGAGGCACTTTGGACGGTGAGTGTTGGTATAGTTACGGTCTGTAATGTAGCGGTTGAGAGAATAGCTCCAGTTGAAGTACCTGTGGAGTTCACAGCATATGCTCTAAAGTAATATGTGGTGTTTGGTGTAAGGCTACCGATACTCTCTGTGAAAGCACCTGTACCTGTAAAGCCACCGAGTGTTGTCGTTGCAATGACGACTGAGAGAGTTGGCGAAGTACCGTAGGTAAACCCATGCTCCGTTGCATCTGAACCGCCCGTATCAGTCACATTTGCATTAAGTGTCATGCTTGATGTTGTGACTGAGCTTGCCGCTAATGTAGTGAGAGTTGGACCAACAGCACCAGATGCTTGAGCTTTAAATGCTACTGAGCCCATTACCCACGCAGATGTGCTTTCACCGTTCATTGACACTGGGTACGTACCTGCCAAGCTTGTGACCTGATATTCGGTTGCGGAAAGATTACCGAGTTGTTGAGTTAGCATGGTAAAACCTGTACCCGCAGTAACAGGTCCGCCTGCAACCACTTCATCATCAGCGGCTCCAATAATAAGATTTACTGGATCAGTCAGAGTCAAATCTCCTGTTGACCAAACTGCACCGCTACCTGTTCCAGTTGATGAAGCAACAAGAGGGTCAGTCGTGTCCAATCCTGACCATTCAGAAATATGAAATCCGAGGTCGTATGTTGGATTGGAAAGTGTCACCGTAACAGTGTCTGGACCACCAATGATATTTTTTGCATAGTACAAAGACACTTCTGACTGTGAACCGGTGCCATCTCGCATAATTTTTGTATACGCATTTCCTTGTGAATCAGTAACAGTATGGTCACCTCCTTGCCCATGACTTAACGCATCGCCGATAGCTACAACAATAAGATTCCCTGCGGTCGTGTCGCTTGTAAATGCAAGGTCCGTTGGACCTGAACCACTACCTTGATAAACTGAGTTGCTCTGTACTAGTGCTGGCGCTGCAACAACTGAGGCTTGTCTCGTTGTCGTTGCAAGAATATCTCCTGTCGATGTACCCACTGTGTTCGCTGCATATGCTCTAAAGTAATATGTGGTGTATGGTGTAAGACTAGTGATTGTTTGGGTAAAATCACCTGTACCACTGAAAGAACCGAGCGATGTGGTGGCGATGACGACCGAAAGATCAGCGGTAATGCCGTAGGCGAAACCGTGCTGAACAGCATCTTCACCGCCAGTGTCACTTATATTTCCATTCAGAGTCAGACCAGTTGTGGTGATGGAATTTGACTCTGACGTAGTCAGAGTTGGAGCAAAAACAGATTGTGACGCAGTAGTGAATGTTTGATCTGTCGTTGTTGCGGTACCCGCAAAATTTGTCGCGAAAGCTCTGTAGTGATATATCGTTGCTGGTGTAAGCCCAGTAATGGCTTTTGAAAATGCCCCAGCACCAAACGAACCGGACGTTGAAGCCACAGAACCATATGCAGAATTCAAACCATATTCAAAGCCAACATCTGTTGACGCGTCACCACCATCAGCAGTAATACTTGCATTCAATGTAACTCCTGATGATGTGACAGATGTAGGTGAAGAAGTTGCCAATGTTGCCTTTACCGCAGTTCCTGTGGTTCTAAATGTGGCATCAGTTGTGAACACACTCGACGAAGCAGTATCAACAGAAACAATCTGATAATGATATGTCTGTGAAGTACTCAAGCCAGTGATTGTCACTGAATGCGTAAGTGTTTTTGCTGAGGAATACGTAGACGAAGAAGTGTACGACGCGGTCGTGCCATAATTGACCGAACTATCAGCAGATCTATCTGTATTCCACGTGATTGTGACGCTCGTAGCTCCTGATGAAGTTGCTACCGACGATATAACTGTCGGCGCGTATCCGACGGCAATATTAGCGACATCTGTTGCGAGTAACGCATGTCCGGCATGGTTCGGATGAATGTCTTCCAACATGTACGTAGTCGAATGATACGGATCAACAGCGCCAAATATATCTCCAATATTGAAAAAATAAACTTTACTATCAGATGGATACGACGCTTGATACGCCGCCAATCCTGCCTGTATCTGAGCGGTAACCTCAGGATTAGTATTCGGGTCACTGAGCGTCAAAAATGATGGCATCAAAAATATTTTTGTATTCGCGCCAACCTCTGCGCGGGCCAACGTCAACAACTCTTTAACTGACGTAGTGATATCAGTCTGATAATCATTTGCTCCTTGAGCGATAACAAGGTAATCGAGATCTGACGGAAGTGGTTGAGCGTGGCGTGAATCTACATAATCAAATGTACCAGTCACGTACGGTGCTGCACCTATCTTTCGGTAACCCTGTCCGCTGTAGGCCTTTATGCCCACTTCTGCATCGAGCTTTTGACCGAAAAGCATACCCCAACTATCTTGCACATATGTTTGTCCTGCAGCTGTATGATCGACTCCACTTGAGTCCGTCTCAGCTGAGTAACCACGAGTGATAGAGTCACCAAGAATCATCATGCGTTTTGGTCGGAGACCGTCGGCATATGTTGGAGTTGAAATTGATTTGCCTGATTCGATTTCCCATCCAGTAATCTTCACCAATGAAGTTGCCGGCCAACTATCTTCGACGCCACCCTGTTCATAATACACTTGTGCCGAGTGACTACTATTCGACAAACCGCTGGCAAGCGTCATCACCTGTGTACTTGTCCCAGAACTTGGCTGAAGTTGTGCACGTTGCCACACCCCACCATCAATCTTCCAGTCAATAAAAGGATAATTTGCAAATGGATTGCCTGCACCGATAAGCGAGCTCAAATCAGCATCCAGTTTGAGCGTGCTACCCGTAAAGACAAACTTTGCTGAGCTACCGGTATGCATCATCTGCACTCCTGAACCGCTATCATACGTATTGCCAGGAGAATATATAACGTGACTATTATTTGCTGCAATGACGTCTGTAGCCAGAACAACATTTACAGTTTTTGATGTTACGTTAGCAGGATCACTAATGGTCAATGTGCCAGTAGCCGTACCTGTTGTTATCGTGACAGATGCATGAGTTGCATCAGTAACTGTCTGTGACGAAATAGAAGCGCCACTAACTCCTGAAACTGTAAATGTTGGGCTACCTGGAGTACCTGGCGTCCATCCAGTTGCATTACCAGTCAACTGCACAACAGTTGAGCCTGAGGTTGGGATTGATATTTTATTTATGACAAATGATCCAGCACAGGGCAACGTTGTAAAATATGTGCTCGTGGCGTATGAGGTGCCGTTGGCATTTGTTGCGTACGGACGATAGAAATATGTTGTATTACAGGTCAGCGCGCTTATACTTTGACTATATGCCCCAGAGGTAAACGTACCAGCAGTAGATGCATCAGTGCCATACGCGTTAGTCGCACCATAACTAAATCCTTTTGCGCTTGTTGAATATTGAAAGGCAAAATCATTCGCGATAGTTGCGTTAAGAGTTGCGCCAGTCGCCGTTATACTTGATACGCTTTGTGCGGTGATTGCTGGAATAGGTACGTATGATAAATCAGCGCTGTAGTATGCCTTGGAACCATCAGCTGCATACCAGAGCTTCCACTGGCCGCCAGTTGCACCTTGATACCACGTGGTTCCGCTATCATCAGAGTAGTGAAGTGCAACATTGGCAAGAGCAAGAATATGAACACCATCATCAGATACCACTAAATCATCCCAATTATTCATTCCGGCAAACCTCAGTGCAGTCCATGTCGAGCCAAAGTCGGATGATCGATATACATAACCGTCTACAGTACCAATGTATATAATGCCATTATTCCCAATCGCTGCTGAGTCCCCTTTACTCGTAATGCTCGAGACAGTTGTCCAAGTCGCACCCGAATCAGTTGAAATATGTATGCTTCCATCGCTGTTTTTGTCATTAGTCGAAACCATCGTTGCGCCATCAGGTGAGATTGCGACCGTTCCACCACCGATGCTATTGAGCACCGTAGTCCACGTTGCACCTGAGCTCGTAGACACAAGTGTCGAGCCAGTAGTCTGCAAGATGAGGTTTGTGCCATCAGCAGATGAGCCAATTTTCCACCAAAACTGACTCAGACCAAGAACAGTTGAACTTGCCCATGTAGTACCTCCATCTGTTGAGTGATATACGTATTCAGGACATTGTGTAGCACACACAGACGCCCACACTTTTTGACCATCCGCTGACCACGCTATAGCATGAGGAATCACATTCCAAGCCCTTGAACCTGCGCCAGTGAGAGTTGTCCATGTTTTACCAGTATCACTGCTTTTTTGTAGCGATCCTATTTGACCAAAATCATTGGTATTACGGTATAAGACTAATTCGCTTGATGCTGACGTCAGACCACTCGCTGAGACCCATGTACTGTTTGCCTTTGCCACACTATTCCCAATACATGCAACAAAAATAACAACAGATAGAGATAGGTAGAGCTTTTTCATTACCGACTATTATACCCTATGGATTTTAGAAACCAAAATCAATATTCGGAACAACCACTGGCTTTACGGTCGTTGTTGTTTTTGTTGGTGCGGTAGTTGTTTTTGGAACCGTCGAAGTCGTAGTCGTCTTTGGCGCAGTCGTGGTCGTTGTTGTTTTTGGAGTAACTGTCGTAGGTATAGCTGTACCATTCAAAGCTGCACGGGTGCGAGGTCCTGTTGCACCATATCCAGTTGTCAGTGGTGAACCTGAACAAACTGAAAGTGTGGCACACTGGAATTTTTTCAGAGCAACCTCAGTTGTTGCACCAAAATATGTTGATTCATAGCCAACTGACCCACTACCTGAAGTTGCGATAGTATACCCTTTTGCATTCAAGATCTTTTGGAGTGTTTTAACTTGGGTGCCTGTGGTTCCTAAGAAAAGATATGAGGTGATTGATGCGTTCGTAACTCCTGCTGCTGAAGTCACAGTTCCACCACCGTGACTTGCACGATACTGTGCGACTGCATTTGCAGTAATCTGACCATAATATCCAGTGGCATAGATTGATGAAAGGTTACCTGCTTTGATCAGATAGTTTTGAAGAGTGAGTACCGCAGTTGAACGTGAACCGAATGGAAGATTGAGGTAAGCGCTTGGAATTGTTCCAGTAGTCGGCGCTGTATTAGCGGCAGGAGCGGTATTTTGAACTGTGGAAGTATTTGTCGTGCCTGAATCATATTTCACTGTAACAAATCGCCCTGTTGATATGGTCACAGTACATGTTGATGTACTGATAGAATCACAGCCGGTCCATGAAGCGAGATGGGATGATTTGTCCGGAACAGCAGTCAACTTGATGACAGTTCCTACGGTAAATGCGGACATACAAGCGCCAGTTCCTGTGCAAAATATACCTGAAGGATTTGAAGTCGTGGTGCCATGACCGGTACCAGTCGTAGAGAGTGAGAGATTGTATGAGGCGAGGCCACCTCCTCCGCCGCCACCCCCACCACCTCCTCCACCACCAGTTGAAATCGTGATAGTGACACTGGCTGATGCACCGGTTGATACATTGCCCGCAGCGTCTTTTGCCCAAGCATAAAGAGTTTTACTACCGGCACTACCGAAGGTATATGAACTTGGTGCGGTACCTGTCCAACCACTATCACTTGCCGACGGAGTAGCAGCTGATTCAGTAAGCAAATATCCTGTCACCACAGCGTTATCTGTCGCGGTAAATGCACTGATAGAAACCGAGAGCGAGCTAGCGGTTGCAGGAATACTGAAGGCTGTGACTGTTGGCGCAGTCTGATCACTTACTACAACTGAGGCACTCGCTGCTGAAGATATGTTAAGTCCACCATCTCGTGCCCACGCATACAAAGTCTTTGAGCCGTTACTGCTGAATGTATACGAAGTTGTTGTTCCTACAGTCCAACCCGCATCACTCAGCGACGGAGTCGTAGGCGATTCATTCACCAGATACGCAGTCACTCCGCCTGCATCAGTCGCCGCAAAAGCGGTAAACGAAACAGTTAAGGAAGAAGAATTTGATGGGATTGTAAAATCTGTCAAAACTGGTTGTGTATGATCAGATGCATCTCTATATAATTGATAGACGGTGGCGTCATTTTGAAACCATGTTCCTTCAGCAAAGAAAATATTTCCTTTGCGTAGCGACTGAACAAGTGTGTCGTGTGTTCCTTGAAGCGCGTGGAATCGCACCGTAGGAGTTGAATATGTCGCGTCGGCAATGTTGTTGTATACGTCGCTTACGTGCGCGAGAACCTCAAACGCCCCGGGCCATATATCAGTAACATAGGGTTCTGCACCATAACGACCCATATCTGTCTGGTTATACGGAGCAGTCACCGCATAGTAATCCATATTTTCCCATTCAGGGAAAAGGATAAACTTTGCCGCCGTCGCAGGAACACCGTTATGTGATGTTGTATCAGAATTTTTCAAATATTCCGTCAGATCCGCCCATATCTGTGCACTGATCGTACCACCCCCGTCACCATATACGTTACTGTCAACATAAAACATTGTAGTACCCCATCGCTGGTATGCATAATCAACTTTATTTTTGAGACTTTGAAGAAATCCCGCATCAGTAGTCGGGTATGTTTGATGATTTGGGTGCCTCGGAATATCCTGCACCCAGTTATTCGTACCAAAACACTCATACCCAGCACGTGGATATGGTGCATCAATTTTAATGAAGATGTCGTTCCAACTGCCATTGCCGCCACCAGACACTCCTTCACATGTCGCAGGCAAAGTTGTTCCTGTCATAAATGTTGACGGTCGTAGTGTAAGGCCTACTTTATATCCTGCATCAGTGAATTTTTGCATCATTTGATCCGCTACCGCGTCCATTTCAGGAGCCAAATCATGAAGCTTATCGGGCGAACCAACATAGGTGAATATTGGGTCAAACTCCTCACCTTCCAGGTCCCAAATAAGCAATCCTTGAGGTCGCGGACTTGCAGTATTCATACGGGCGATAATCTCATCAGCCTTGCTTAAAATAGCACCGTTGAACGCTGTTTGATTTGAAACATCGAGACTAGGCTCCCACAAATAACCACGTGGGTTGGTGGCACTCGTATGACTACCTTCAGCAATAAACCAACGACCAATCGGACTATGATCTGGCCAATCTATGGTAAACGGATGTGCGGTCTCATATGCTGAAAGTGCACTTGGTGCGAGTGTGGCTTGTGTATCAGTTGTATCACCGAAACGAACATACAAAGGATAATGAAACGTGGCGCCAGGAGCGATCGGTTCAGAGCTATTGAAATTCCATATATAACCAACATTTGTAGGAGGAATATCACTACCGCTCGTATCATATGTATTTGATGTCGACATGACAGCGTTGACACTGTAGTCGTCGGTAAAAAGGGCCATACTTCCCCACGTTGCTCCAGGAATAACTGCGACAGGGGTAGTACCAAAACCTCCATACGTATGGTGGGCAGCCAAATCTGGCGTATGCATCACAAAACCGAGCCAGTAACCCATGCCAAATGTGAGCATGGTATCAGTCGCATCATTGTTTGTAACATAGATATCAGCAAGCAGTGTTCGACTATCGTAGGTACTAAATTCGAGTGTCACCGTAAAACTATCAGCCAAGCCGACTCGATAATTATGTTGATAACACTGTATGTTTGTTTTAGTCTGATCGGGACATACAGATGATCCGGAAGATGCCCACGGTGGCGATCCTGGTGGCGGGTTTGCATCTGTAGGGGTCGGCGTTGTTGTCGCGCCACCGGGCGCCTGGAATATACCGCCGACATATTTGACGGCATCACCATATCCTCCACTATCAGTTGGATTAATAAAAGTAACGCCGTTATATGAGAGATCTCGAATACCTAAATCATCAACGCTGTATTGTAAGCCAGCACCGTTGACCCACGCCAGCTGATTGTGCGGAAGGATCATTGACAATATATTCGTCTTTTTGAAAAGAATGAACATGCCTCCGATCAACACGATCGTCGCAAGAAAGAAAAAGGTATTTTTAAGAGTAGGGCTCATATTACTTTATGATCATCATAATTGTAACACGAACAGATTTGCTGGATGATACTATGCCGGCAGTATTTTTCACCCAGGCATATACTATTTTCGTGCCGCCTTTTGGAAAGGTAATCGAAGACGGTGCTGAGGTTGTCCAACGAAAATCGTCTACCGAAGGCGCGACCGATGAAGCATTGACCATGTAGCCACTCACAAGAGACTGGTCAGAAATTTCAAAATGTTCGATCGGCACCACAAGCGTATTCATAACGATTGCGGGTACAGAAAAACGTGTAATAGCGAGATCTGACACTTGTGTTACAGGTACAGAAGTCGCTTCGGTATTAGCGATGTTTATATCTGACGAAATTGATGACACAGAAATAGGTTCTGGACCTTGAGCTGAACTACCGCTACCCTGTGTCACTTGGTCACTTGTCGTAGCAACAGAATCTGAAGTTGAAGCTATATCTGTGCTCGTAGCATCTGATACAGCAACAGGAACAATCACTTCTGTAGTGGTTGTTCCTGTATCATCTATCTGAGTTTGAGCGATAAAATCAGTTGTACTTGCACTCGCATCAGCACTGTCAACGATGATTTCTTCTGTTGTCGAAGCGGTTTCATCCACTGTCTGTGCGTAACTATTAATTGCAAACAGTAGATTTGTTGCAAATGCACAACTAATAGCTACAAATAAGGCCCAGTGAGTCGTTCCAGCAAGCGGATGTTTGTGCCAACGATAGTACGCAGGAATCGTGCGGGAGAAGAGATCGTGCAACATTTTCATGTGGTAAATAGTAACACAAAACCAAGAAACCGCCCACTAATTATCTGCCAGCTATCTGATACCAACCTAAATCTTCAACTTAATCGACGCCGACTTTTTAGCTGAGATATTGCCCGCAGCA
>JAZKBV010000004.1:0-132070 GCA_040388415.1 Patescibacteria group bacterium | reverse complement strand
TGCTGCGGGCAATATCTCAGCTAAAAAGTCGGCGTCGATTAAGTTGAAGATTTAGTTGTTAGTAGGTGAAATTGTATTCATTTGTAAAATAACCCATCTCGTGTTATAGTGTCTCCAGCAAAAATGCGTGCTATGGCATGCATTTTCGTTCTTTGGAAAGGGAAATAGGGACCAAAGCAAACCAAAACCATCAACTAAACGCGGTTCGGTATAAGGTCATATATGAAAAAACACCTGTTCTCAATGGTCACGGGCATCTTCATGTGCGCTGTGAGTTTGTCTCTCATTCAACAAACCGCCCGTGCTGATATCAACATCAATGGCGACAACTTCAATCCGCTTTCGTGGAACGTTGATCGTTATGCTCCGGCAAGCTTTGGTGTCGTCAACTTTGGCGGCAACAACGTGATCGGTCTTACGGTTGATGACAGCACCGCTGCGCCAAACCGGCTCGGCGGCTATAGTTCATCGTTTTACAACACGCAAGGCAAAAGCACTGCGACTGCGACGGCCTCTGGCTCATGGTCGTTCTCTGCGAGCCTGTATGTGTCGTCAGCGATGGCGAATGGCACCGCTGGTCCGGTTCGGCCTGATTTGTGGGGTAGCAGCGGCGGCGGGTCGGACTACTTCATTATCGGCTTATTGTCCGGCACGAGTGACCCGTATAGCGTCGTCCCTTTTGCTGGTGCGAGCTGGGAAACGTGGAACGATGTTTCAGGAACTTGGACGGCATCTGCAAGCACGGTCAATACTGGCTGGAATACCTTGTCTGTTGTTTACGATGGTTTAACTGGTCTTGACTATCAAGTGAATGGTGCGACGATTGCTTCGTTGACTGTTGACCCTCTGGTGGCAAGTGCCTTGGACAGTGTCTATCTGCAAGATCGCAATTATGGCGTCGGCGACGGAAACACGGTTTATTGGAACAATATCAGTGCCGTTGCCCCAGTCCCCGAACCGAGCACGTTGGCTCTGGCATGTTTGGGCGGGTTTGCGACACTGGTAGGCTTCCGGCGCAAGCGCTGATTGCTCCTCATTTCCTTTAGGTTAGAATTACTTCATCAAGCGCACTCAGATTTTATCTGCGTGCGTCTTTTTTTACAAAAACAATCACTTTGCCCTTATATATAAGTATATTATAATGATACATATCCTCATCAGTGACAATGAACTTCAAACATCTTTTTTACTCATTTTGCGTATTTGGCGTTTTGATGTGCGCTTTTCCAGCATATTCTTTTGCGGCTGGCGTTGTTGTGCAACATAAGAATTGTTATGCCAGCACATGTACTTTTGACTCTCCAGTGGCAGCTGGTGACACGATCATTGTTACCAGTTCCAACAACTCAAGCAATCCAACTTTGCCGACTGACACGCTCTCAAATACGTATGTTCTAGCAGATTCTTCATTTGGCGGTGGCTTAGCTGATTATCTGTATGTTTTTTACGCTGAAAATGTTATCGCCGGATCTAATACTGTTACCTTAGCTGGCATCATAGAGGGTGTTCAGGATACTGGTATGGCTATCACAGAAGTTTCTGGGCTTGTGGGTGCCAATTCAGTTGATGTTACAAAAACATATTTCAACGGAAGTATAAACACGTTTACGCCTACGACTGATCCTTTCGTTACTACTCAAACTGATTTTATATTCGTCGCAATTGGCAATGAGTGTTGTGCAACAACTGGTACTGCAGGCTTGGGGTATACCTTCCTCGGTGAAAATGGTGGCCATTATGACGCTGAGGAATACGCTGCAGGTAAAGTTGCTGGCACGTATACCGCATCATTCAATGCTGGTGCCCAGACGCCAGATTGGAACATGCTGGTAGTCGCATTCAAAGAATTTAATGTAGTTGCGCCGACAGTGACTACTCAGTCTGCTACTGATATTTCTACAACGAGCGTGACGCTGAATGGAACTATTACAGCAACTGGTGGAGCTGATGCTCTAGAGCATGGCTTTGCGTACGGTACGGTGGCGGATTTGTCGACGGTACTCGCTACGACCACTCTCGGTAGTCTGGTAGGCACCAGTACGTTTAGTTATAGTACGACAACATTAGACTGTGCGACGGCATATTATTTCCGTCCATACGCTACAAATATCACGGGAACTGGGTATGGAAGTATCGTATCTTTTACAACCTCAGCTTGTCCGGTCGCACCTCCAGTCACGCCAGTTACACCTCCACGAACTCCTATTGTATCCTCGAGTTATTCGGGCGGTTCCGTATCGGGCCAAGTGGCAAACCTTCGCGCTATGGGTTTCAATGCACAGGCCGATGCCCTTGAACACCAATTCCCATTCCTTTTTCAAGGTGTACCCCAAATAAACGCGAAGACGTTTATTCGTGTTCTCAAAAAAGGTTCATATGGAATGGATGTGAAGGCGCTTCAGATATATTTAAACACTCACGGTTTCCCAATTTCAACCACGGGGGTTGGTTCGCGTGGATTCGAAACACAATACTACGGTCCAGCTACTGCCAGCGCAGTCTCGCGTTTCCAAGAAGCCTATGCCACGAAAATTTTAACTCCTAACGGTTTGTCAAAAGGGACAGGCGTATTCGGACCTTCAACGCGCGCAGTAATTGAGGGGATGTAGGGAAAGCAATATGTAATGATAAAAAAACCGCCTTCCAGTAATGGTTGGCGGTTTTGAGCTAAAGAGTTGTGCTTAACGAAGCCAGAGCTGTTCTTTTTTGTCTAGGCTGTAGTGCTCACCGTTCCAGCGTCGTCCCCACATGACCCCGTGCTCATCAGTTGAGTGGATTTCAACGACACCAAATAAATTCACGGTTCGCGCAACACCTATGCCCCAGCCGGAAGGGACGTAGATTTTTTGATGAATTTCTGGTGCGAATGAACATTCAGTGATCATTCCGGAATGTTCAAGCAGCACGCCGGTTTGCGTATTTTCGGTCACCCAGATAAACGGATTTTTTTTCGGTGTGAATGATTGAAGAGCGTCCGGCAAAACATATTTACCCCTCCCGCCTTGTGAAATCAGTATGTCGGCGAGGCATTGACGGAATTCTCTCACATCATGCCATCCGTATTCATTGGTGCCTGGAATGCAGCGAAGCGGAGGGAGTTGAGCAAACGGTGGTACGCGATTGACTATTTTTTTTGTTTTCATTTTTTCCTTTGTGCCTACAGGCACTGGCTAAGGATTTTTCGTTATTTGGTCTGTTGCGTAGCGGTAGCCGTTACTGCAAGGAGACTATTTCAAACAACGATTTCGAGTGCAATTATATCATTAAATAATAAAAAGTCAAATATCCCTGGGTAACTATAAAATATAGCCATTCGACTGCTATAATGTGATCATGACCGTTCCCAAAGCACTCACATCCCCAGAATTCGACCTGCAATACAAGCGCCTCAACAAGGCTCAAAAGGACGCTGTAGACACGATAGAAGGTCCTGTTATGGTCATAGCGGGCCCTGGTACTGGTAAGACGACGATTCTCACGCTCCGCATAGCAAATATCCTCAAGCAGACTGATACGCCACCACATGGCATCTTGGCGATCACGTATACTGACGCTGGCGTCAAAGCCATGCGCTCGAAGCTTCATAAGGTTATCGGTAACCGCGCACATGAAGTCGCTATTCATACATTCCATAGTTTTGCAGCGGCGATGATAGCAGAGTACCCAGATCATTTCCTTCATCTTGATGGGCTTAAACATATGGCTGATGTGGAGCAAGAGTCGATCATCCGTTCTATCATCGAGGCGCCAGAGTTTGCCGACATTCATCCGCTCGGTAAACCTGATGCATACGTTCCTGCGATTCTTCATTCTATCGACACTTCAAAACGTGAGGCCCTCACACCTGACATGGTTCGTGAACATGCCCAAAAGCAGATTCAGTTCATCAAAAATGATGAGTCATCTATCTCTACTCGTGGTGCGACAAAAGGCCAGTTGAAAGCAGATGCGCTTGAGAAAATAGAAAAATGTGAAAAGACCATGCTCTTTGCTGAAGTGTACCGTTTGTATGAACTTAAAAAGAAAGAATTGAAGAGGATGGATTTCAATGACCTACTCATCGAACTTTTGCGTGCGCTTCAAAATACAGAGGACAATCTATTTCTGCGTCTTATTCAAGAGCGATTCCTCTATATCATGGTTGATGAGCATCAAGATACCAATGATTCACAAAACCAGATCATCGCTCTCATTGCCGACTTTTTTGAAACGCCGAATATTTTTATCGTGGGTGATGAAAAGCAGGCTATATATCGTTTCCAAGGTGCATCCGTGGAGAATTTCTTGCTCTTGCAAAAACGCTGGCCAACCATGAAGATTATTTCGCTAGATACAAACTATCGTTCGCATCAGAATATCCTCGATGCAGGCTTTTCAATGATAGAAAATAACTATGAAGGCGATGAGCATAGAGAGCTTCGCGTCGAGTTGAAGTCGGGTGCAGGTGATTCAAATAAGAAAATAAAGGAACAGCTACGCCCTCTCGACATCTTTACCGGTGAAAATGTGGCTGCTATCGAAGCACAGCTCGTGAAAGAACTCAAAGTGATCACTGAAAACGAACCTGAAGCCACCGTTGCTATCATTACTCGCCGTAACCGCGACCTGGAGCGCGTTATTCGCTTGCTTGAATCTGCACATGTACCTGTATCATCTGAGCGTAGTGTCGACATCTTTCATCATCCAATAGGAGCAACTTTCTTTGATATTCTTGAATATTTGAATGATCCGTCACATGTAGATGCACTGGGTAGAACGCTTGTCGCTGGTCTCTGGGGCATTTCATTTGAGCAAGTAGCAGTACTGATCAAAGAGCTTCGAAGCGGACAAGTCGAAGGATTGGAAAAGAAGATTCCGGCACTACTCCACCTCCAAAGAAAAATACTCAATGATGGCGCATTGGCGTATATCATCGAAGCAGCAGAGATGTCAGGCTTCACCGAACTAGTGGCCTACGATCCTGCCTATGTGCATGTATGGAGAGGTATCGTGACCCTCGCCGAGTCACTTGCTCGTGAAGGAAATATTCAAAATCCGCGCGAGCTCATCGCGTCATTGCTTGCCTATAGACTTTCTGCTGAGTCAAAGACGGTCAAAGTGTCCGTAGGCGCACCTGATCTACCTATACAGGCTATGACTGCTCATGGTTCGAAAGGTCTTGAGTTTGATTATGTATTTATACCATATGCTACTGAAGAGTCGTGGATTGGGCGTGCTCGTGGTGCTTCGTTCATTTTGCCTCAGAAAAAAGTTGTTGATCATGATGTGCGCGATACGCGTCGTTTGTTCTATGTTGCTATCACCCGCGCTCGCAAGCATGCCACTATCCTCACTGCTCTTGAAGAGTCAGATGGTAAAGGTTTGACGCCGTTACGTTTTATCAGCGAATTGTCAGATAAGACAGTTAAGATTGCAATATTACCACGATTAGGCACAGAGGCTGTAGGCATTAAAAAAGATGTAAGCGCTTCCGCTCACAATAGCTACAGTGAAAAAATCCTTAATCTCACCAAGAAAGTCCTTCTCGATACCGGCCTCTCCGTTACCGCACTCAATCACTATCTCGATTGCCCAAGTAAGTTCATCTATGAAAGTATCTTAAAGCTGCCACAAGCCCCTTCATCTGCGTCAGAAAAAGGAACAGCCATGCATGAAGCCATGGATCATGTCTGGAAGATTGATAGTGTTCAAGGTAGGCCCGTATTAGTTATCGAAGAAGTTATCAAAAAATCCGTCGAAGAATATTTCAAAACATCTTTCTTGGCCACCAATGAAAAGAATATCGTCGTCAAAGAATTGTCAGAAGATGCGCCAATTGTCGCTAAAGCCCTTGAAAACCATTTTTCAGTCAAAGCCTCTGTAGCTACTGAGCGTTGGGTCAAAACCGTATTTGTAGGTGAATACGACGCCAAGGAAATAACTATTCCGATCCATGGAAAGCTCGACGCAATCGTTGAAGCAGGTAATGAGGTGAATGTCTTTGACTACAAGACAAAGCAAAGCATGTCTGAAGCTGAGATCAAAGGTGAGACGAAAAACTCAAATGGCGATTATTTCCGTCAGCTCACATTCTATAAGCTTCTTTTACAAGATGATCCTCGTTGGAAATTTAAGAAAATAGTGCCAGCTCTTGTCTTTATTTCTCCTGATAAAAAGGGTAGATGCCCGATTGTTACCCTGCCTATCACCGATGCTGATATCGAAAAAGTTAAAAAGGAAATTCAAGATCTCCTTGCTTCTGTTTGGAGCGGGGATATTATTGCGGCGCATTGTGGAGATAATGCCTGCTATTGGTGCGGATTGAAACAGGTGAGGGTTGGAAAATAAAAAATCCCAAGGGTAGACCTTGGGATTTTTTATTTAATAATTACTTCGAACTCGTATCGCCCAACAATGTATCAATTGTATTCTTGAGCGTTGAGTACGACACTGCGCCTGCGAGAGGGATCTTTGTGCCAGAAGGAGTGATGATGATGTTGTAAGGTGTACCAGAGACTCCTGCATTTATACCATCGGTGTACTGTGCTTCAACTTTGCTTTTGAACTGTCCGCTGGCGAGACAATCGCTGAATGAGATAGCGTTGAGACCAACAGTTTTTGCGATATCTGCGAGTTGGGCAGTGTCCTCTGCGACCGTGCGGTCAGTTGCACCTTGAAGGGGAAAGACGTTGTACCATTCTTTTTCGAAAGCCCAGAATTTGTCGTTACCGCCGATAGATGCCGCGCACTCGAGAGCGAGCGCCTCGTGTCCGGCGTTTGGGTGAAGGATATTGCCGTTCGTATCAGGTTTATCGAGAGGAAACTGGCGATAAACCCAAGCGACTTTTCCGCTTGCGCCATAGGCAGCCATGACTTGTTCCATGGTTGGGTTGAACATTTTGCAGTATGGGCATGATGGATCAGAATATTCAACGATCTTAACTGAAGCATTTGGATTTCCCAAAATATGCTCACTGGCGCTGATCGGTGCCATAGTGACGGTAGGAACTTGAGGAGTTCCATTTGCCACAGGATTGTTCGATCGCTGGGTCATGAAATAGCCGATAGCGAGAATTGTACAACCGATAATGATTGCGCCAGGAATCGTGATGAGTTGATTTTTTTGTTCCATAATAAATTAGCGTAAATTAATATGCGAATATTATATCACGCAGGTTAGACCTGCGCATTGAACTAAAAAGGTAGCGTGTAAGTCATTGAAACCGGTTCGATCTCACCCCACTTACTTGTATCGAGTTTTATATCTTTCAAGACACCAGCGTCGCGGTATTTGAGGAGCTTATACTGTACTGCATAGTCATATATTTGACGAGTGATCTTCACGTCATCGATACAATACTTGATGATCTTTTCGATTTCACCCGTCTTCCACCATTCGACTGCTTCGAGGCCGTGACCTGACTTTTTGATACCTAGAGTTGCCTCGGCGACTGTGTCGAGTTTGAGACGGCGACCGAGTTTGAGCTGCACTTCGCGCATGAGGTCTAAGCTTTTTATCTTAGTGAGGTCGCCAGGGTAGTATTTATTTAAAAGAGGGATATCAAAATGATCGCCATTCCAAGTTACAAGTGCGTCAGCTTGCTCTATGATGGGCCAGAGTTTGCTCAGATCGCCTTCAAGGTAGCTCTTGTAGCTGTCATCGAGGGAATCGTGAGTACAGACGACTGATATATCGAGGTCGACCGGATCATTTGAACCGACGTCTTGAAAAAGATTTTTTGTTTCAATGTCGAAAGTGATGATGCGCATGAGGACGCCATTATAACTTTAATTTGAAGACATTTCTACTTCCTCAGCTGTTTTTAAGTCCTTGATCTTCAACTTACCAGTCTTTACCTCTTCCTCGCCGATAACAATAACCTTTGGAATATGACGTCTATCAGCGTTCTTGATTTGATCACCAAGTTTTTTGCCTGAAAGATCAACTGCAATGCGCGTACCTTTGTCACGGAGCTTTTGGGCGAGATCGAGCGCGAATGGGGCATTCATCTCACCCATAACACAGAGAGCAATATCAGCTGATGCGGGGGCTTGTGGGAGGGTACCATAGGTTTCCATGAGGTCTTGAGCGACAACATCGCCAGCGCCAAAGCCGACTGCAGGAACTTTTTCATTGCCAAAGAGAGCGAGAAGCTCGTCATAGCGTCCACCGCCAAAGACTGAGCGACGATTGGCAGGATTGAGGTCGAATACTTCAAAGACGATGCCAGTGTAATAGTCGAAACCGCGCATGAGTGTTTGATCAAAGCGCGCATTGGTGATGCCGAGCTTTTCAAGACCAGCGATGACTTGGCGAATCTCTGCAACACCATTATGTTCACTTGTTGAAGCGGGGAGGTTTGAGGCGAATTCTTCAAAGTTCTTTGAATTGAGGAGTGTGAGAAATTGAGCAGTCTTTGATTCGTCTTTGAAAATATCGCTGATGCCCGTCTTGAATACTTCCGGCTTTATCTTTTCTTTTTTATCTATAAGCTTTGAGACTTTGCGTGCAGACTCATCATCAAGGGCGAATACTTCCTTGGTGACGTAGTTCATCACTTTTCTATTGTTGATGCGGATCTCAAAATCAGTATCCTTCAAACCATAGGCGCGAGTGATGTCGTAGGCCATGTTGATAACTTCAATCTCTGCGGTGATAGATTCGACGCCAAAGAGGTCGACGTTCAACTGCCAGTGCTCACGGACGCGTCCGCGTTGAGGTTGCTCATAACGGAAAAGGTTTGGTATCGAATACCAACGGAGAGGAAAGATAAGCTCGCGCTTTTTCGCAGCCACCATGCGGGCAAGCGTAGGTGTCATCTCTGGGCGAAGCGTCACTTCGCGATCACCGCGGTCAGTAAAGGTATATGTCTGTTCGTTGATGAGCTCTTCGCCAGATTTTGCACGATAGAGGTCAGCTGGTTCGAGGACGGATGCGCCGTATTCTTCGTAGCCGTATTTTTCTGACACTGCACGCCAGATACTAAAAATGTGCTTCTCGATCGCCATATCTGCAGGGAAGAAATCACGTACACCTTTGTATGATTCGGTTGAAAGTTTGCGGTCTTTTGTCTCAGTGACAGGCTTAGCCGGACTATTTTTGAAGAAATTGAACATGGGTGAATTGTAGCAGAAAGGCCATGAAAATTCGAGTAATAATCAGGTAATAAAAATCCCCACCGGCTGAAGCAAGTGGGGAGATGATTTTTTGGGACTAGGCTTGATAAGCAACGGCGCCAGGCGTAATGCCCTTACCGGTGAGCACATTCAGGATCTCCCGGTGAATCGGGTGTGTATCACCTGACCGAAGTCGGTTGAGCGCCCGCTTGGTCAAGCTGTGAGCTAGAACAGGATACTTCATCCCGCGGATATGGCTGAACACTTTCTCCAGCCGATGGCATGGGTGTTCGTCTCTGTGCAAGAGGACACGCTCACCATTGCACGAATGAAGCATCGGCAATGTGTGTTCAAGGAACTCCGACTTGCGAAGAGCAAATACCGCTTCGCCGCCCAAGTCATCGGTGCGTTGAACGGTTGATTTTTGAGCACGTTCAAGGACTGATTTGAGCGCGACCTCAGGTTTAATTTTTTGGTCGACAATGACGGCGGCCTCAAAATAATTCCGCATGACCCCCTTCTGTCGTGTTGTTCTGGGCAAGCCACCAAATAGTAAGGTTTGCAGGTTTTGGTTTACTGACGTAGCGTGGTTGAGCCATGTTCCCAAAAGAGGGATCGCGACATCGTCAGGCAGGAAGCCGCCATTTTCCATCAGTTTTTGATGCTTGCGAACCGATTCGCCGAGCTTGCTATGTAACCCAAGACCATACTTAATGACACTACTCATTTCGGCGCGCATAATGCGGCCGTCAGGGCGATTAGCATCAAGTATGACAGCAACCAAGTCAAGTATGGTTGATTTGCCGTTTCCAGACAATCCGGTTCCGGCAACCACGTTCAATTTTTTCTGCATCTTGTTTTCCTATTTTGTTGTGTTTGTTGTTTTAGTTTCTAGACCGCTCAAAAAGACTGTTTTCCAAAGAGCAATCCAGGGCACAATATACCACATTATTGTAATTAGGCAAGACATTTAGAGGTCTGCTCTTAGGGGTGAAAATAGGAGCTAAAATTCAGCATTTCTTGAGCAGAACTTTATTGTTTCTTGAAAACTTTTTGATAAGAATTTTATCTTGGCTTGATATGCTGATACACATGAACATAATTCACGAATACAAAACAGCGACAGAGGCAGTCGAAAAAATATTAGAAAAAGCAGTGTCACTGAGTGCTTCAGACATCCATGTCGATCCAGGCGAAGAGCATATACATCTTCGTTTGCGGATCGACGGAGAAATGGAAGAAGCTGGATTTATCCCAAAATCGCTTCATCAAGAGCTTATTGCGCGTCTCAAGATCATGTCTGGCGCGCGTACTGACATTCACGCTGTGCCACAGGATGGCAGATGGAGATCAGAGATTTCTGGCGCAACTTACAATATCCGTATTTCATTTATGCCTACCTACCATGGTGAAAATGCCGTGATACGACTCCTCCCTGCTTGTCGTGACAAAGAAACTTCATTTGCTCAACTTGGGTTCATTCCAGACCACGTTCAACTAGTCGTCAGCGCGCTCAAAAAGACTCATGGGCTCATATTAGTCACTGGCCCAACGGGTTCAGGAAAAACAACGACTCTCCATAGTTGTCTATCACTCAAGGCAACTGAACCGCTTTCAGTCATCACTCTTGAAGATCCGGTAGAGTATGAGATTCCCGGAGTGCGCCAAGTGCATATTCACCATACTCATGGCGTCACATTTGCTACAGGCTTGCGTGCAGCGCTTCGTCAGGACCCCGATGTCATCATGGTAGGAGAAATACGTGATCATGAGACAGCTGAGGTTGCTATACATACTGCACTTACGGGCCATCTTGTGCTTTCGACGCTTCATACAAATTCAGCACTTGAAGCTATACCAAGGCTTATCGATATGGGAGTTGATCCATATTTATTGGCATCAACAGTGTCGCTTATTATTGCGCAACGATTGGTTAGAAATGTTTGTGAGATATGCGATACGAGTGGTTGCGATGAATGTCGTGGCACAGGGTACAAAGGACGTTCAGTGATCGTAGAAGCGTATGAGCCAGATCAGAGCATGAGAGATCTCATTGCGCGCCGTGAGCCAGTTTCAGCGTATGTTGAGTATGCACGCTCACATGGCTACCGCACGATGTTTGATGATGGCATGGAAAAAGTCGAGTGGGGAGTGACCACACAGGCAGAGATTATCGGTGCTTTACTTTCATAGTCTATGAAATATACATGGAATCGAAGAAACACGGCGTTGTTGCTTGAGCATATTGAAATGTATGTCTCTGCAGGACTTACCTTGCATGACGCGCTCAAGGCGATTGAGTCGGCATCCTCACGAAAGCAGAAAAAGTCTTTACGACGTGTATCTGTTTCGGTTGAACAGGGGCATTTGCTTTCAAGTGGCCTCGCACAGCACATTCAACTACCGCCGACTATCGTTGCGTTGATAGAGCATGCGGAATATTCCGGCACATTGCCAAAAGCGCTTGGGCTGGCGCGCATGATCCTAGAACGTGAAGATCAATTATTGAGGTCGTGCCTTTCCTCGCTCACCTATCCTATAGTCATAGCGTTATTTGCAGGCATGTTGACTATCGGGCTTATGCAAGGAGTGATGCCTCAGATCATTCCGATGCTCAAAAGTCTTCATATTTCTCTGCCAGTTTTGACGCAGGTAGTGATTTACATTTCTGAACATGTAGTGAGTCACGGATTGTATATATGTGCCGGGATAATCTGTACGGGTAGTGTCGCCTTATTTGCATACAAAAAGTTTGCTGCGTTTAAACTACTCGTTCAGCAGGCATACATTCGCATACCGATCGCGGGAAATCTTTTTCGCTTGTATTACCTGTCTCTTTTCGCACGTTCACTTGGGGGACTTATATCCTCTGGAACTCAAATTACCGATGCGTACGAGCGCGTTATAGGAAAAATAAACATGCTCCCATTGCGTAGATATTTTCTGGCTCGACTGGAACGCGTTCAACAAGGTTCACCGCTCTCAATCATTGTTGCGGACATAAAAGGAATTCCAGCTTATGTGCGTCCGCTTGTTTCTGCCGGAGAGATCTCAGGAACACTTGGTACTTCGCTTATGCGCGTGGCAGATATCATCGATCGTGATATTGAACATAGTTTAAAGCGGCTCACGTCACTCATTGAGCCTGTCATGATGATTTGCATCGGGTCGGTCATTGGTGCCATAGCTTTATCAATCATGATGCCTATATATGAAGTATCAAAAATTTTACAGCACTAAAGGCGTTATGTTGATTGATGTTGTTGTGGCCCTGGCTCTAGCAACAGTCTTCGTAGCAAGCATAACTGAGTCGTCCTTGAGCGCACGATTGCTATTTTCACGCGCTCATAAAATTGACGCATTGCTTTCTTCGACAACTCTCGCTTTCACTTCAAAAGCATATGGCAATGATCGTATTGAGGAAAATATATCCGGGCTTCCAATAGTACGAGTTGATCTGGCGAGTACGACTGACCTCCTAGAGAATAGCGCGCTACCATACTGTAGCGTTGATTTTGCTAACCATACAGTCGTTGGATCAAATGCGTCAGCGCCAGCGACGCAACTAACTGCGCATATTACACCTATTGCTATACCAACGAACCCGTTGTTGTCGCTCACAGATTTTCAGGTACGAAACGGCATAGCCTATATTTCCGCGAATTCATCTGTACAGAGCGATCCTGATTTGCTTATCGTAGATTTTCGTGATCGCTTGTACCCCAAGATTCTTTCAACCATAAATACGGGCCCTGGCATTGTTTCCATCACACTTTCAGGCAATAGGATCTATGCTGCATCTCAAAGTACAGAAAACCAGTTGAATATTATACGTCTTGATAGACTGGACTCAATATCACTTGAAGGTATCTATCGTATGCTTCCGCCACCACATTCTACAAGCACGACTCGTGCGAGCAGTATTTTTTTTCATAATAATATAGTGTATCTAGGTGCTGAAAAGTGGGCTGGTGACGGGATAGTTTCTATCGATGTTTCTCAGCCAGCAAATGCAAAAAGGCTGGGGGGTCTTCTTCTTGGCACGAAAGTAAATGACATCCTCGTTCAAGGAAACTATGCCTACCTCGCTGACTCAGACAGCAAACAGATGCGTATCTTGAATGTGGCAGAACCGGCATATCCAGTATTTCGATCAGTTTTTCTTCCTTCGGGTGGATCACGTCAAGAAGGAAAAGTCGTGTCTATGTTCGAGGGGAATCTTGATCTGGGCCGTACAAGTGGAGGATTTGATATAGCGAGCGACTATGAATTTTTCATCATGAACGTTACAACGCCACCAACATCTCAGCTCAGCGCATTGAGGTCAGTAAACATACCTGGTGGAGTTTACGGCATTATTCAAGATCGTCTGCGTTCATATCTTGCAACCAGAGAAGTAAATAAAGAACTACAAATATTTGACCGACTGTCAGCTACAACAACGCTGATTGCTTCTTACGCACTACCTGTAGCTCCACAAAAAATGACGTGTGATGGTGAGCATATCTACATGCTTGCGGGCACGGCCCCAGTTATATATGAAATATCATTCAATTAAAAATAAACTAACACATAGCCAAAATGGTATGACGCTCATTGAAGTGCTCATATATTCAGTTTTACTATCGGTGCTTATGCTTGGTTTTATTCAATATGCTTTAACGATCCATTTTAATAATATTACTCTTCAAAATGACCTATATGATGCACAAAAATAAATCAAAGGGCTTCATTGCAGTGACAGCAGTCATTGTTATTGTTTCGGGAATACTCATGTATTCTGCCATGGTAATGGTATCGGCATTCACATATTCAGATGCAGTTGTCCGTCGCGAGTGGCGCATGCAAGCAAATTTCAATGCCCAATCATGCCTTTCGACTGCTGCACTTATGTCGGCTAAGGATTATTTCTTAGAAGGCGACATTGAGGTCAAAGAATTTGGTTGTAATGCGCATATTACCCGTGACCACATGCGTGGCACTGTAGATGTGCGAGCACGTTCAATATTTTCCGAGATTTCTTCATCATATTTTGAGCAGAACTTTATCGTTCCTTGAAAACTTTTTTATTAGAACTTTATTCCGATGCTTTACGATATAGGCAAGTCACACACCATCACTGTGACGCATTATAAATTAACAAAATATTAATGAATATAAATAAAACAAAATTTAATTACAAAAAAAGTCGTTCACATAAAAAAGGCTTTACGCTGATCGAAATACTGGTCGTGATCGGTATCATCGCCGTTCTTGCCGGTGTCGTGCTTGTTGCAGTCAATCCTGCTCGACAGTTCAAGCTTGCGCGTGATTCTCAACGAACGAGCAATGTAACAGCTTTGCTCAGTGCCATAGGTCAGAATATCGCTGAGCACAAAGGCATCTTTACGTGTACTGATTCAGCGGTTACGTTCTCATCTGCAACAACAACGATCAAACATGACAGTACGAGTGGCGGTGTCGATATCGCTCCCTGTATCGTCCCAAACTATATTTCATCGCTGCCATATGATCCTGCATCAACAACAGCGTTTTACACCTCAACGAGCACGTATAATACGGCGTATTCAGTATCACAGGATACAGATGGACGCATAACCGTCAGCGCGAATGGTGAATTGACGCCAATGATTTTTGTCACCCGTTAGATGATCAAAAATGAAGATATAATTGCGAAAAAACATGTTTGACTTTCATCCCCATTCGGTTACAGTTAATACATATGCATTTGCCTTCGCGGTTCTTAATCTTTGTCATCATATTAGGTACTCTCACTTATGTCGGTATAGTGGCAAGCCTGCATATCGTAGATGATTCTGAACGAAATAAAAATATATCTCAGCAAAGCGCAAATGATCTCGGGGGCCAAAATGAACCACAAGAAGCAATGGTAGTAGGCGAGCCGTATTTCACGGCTTCTTCTACTACCCAGAATGCAGCAGCCTCCACCCCAGTAGTAAAAAAAGACCCAATAACCGCATCTGCTTATCTGGTTGGTAATGTGGCTACTGGAAAGATATACATTAGCTCACACGCAGCACAGGTGTCGCCAGTGGCCTCTATGTCAAAGCTCATCACGGCGATAGTGGGCACAAACACTATCAGCCCTACGACAACGATAGAGATAACACCACTCGAAACAAATGTCGCTTCAGATACGAGTAACTTGATTGCAGGAGAGAAGTTTGAATTCAAAGACCTGCTCTATCCACTCCTCCTTAACTCTTCAAATGTCGCTGCTGAAGCCATCGCTTCATCAACTGCGCGCACGCACTTTCTTGAGCTCATGTCTAACTCTGCGTGGGAGATAAATATGCCAACTGCTTATTTTGCTGATCCGAGCGGTCTTGATCCTCACAATCAAGCATCTGCCAAAGATATCTTTGCGCTGGCACAGTACCTGTATACCTACAGACCTGATATTCTCGCCATTACACATACCGTGCATACTCAGGTAGGCACAACAACAGATCATGGCGCGCATAGTTTCGATAGTATCCATCCGTTCTCTATCGATCCTCGCTTCATCGGCGGCAAGACAGGACGTACGCGCGAAGCAGGTGAAACAATGCTTACTATACTGCGTATAGAAGATGAGCCGATAGCTTTCATTGTGCTACATTCAAATTTCGGCTCACGAGCTACTGACACAAATCTGCTGATCAAGAAATTTATCTCACTACATGACTGACATGAGAGCCTCGTAGTCTTTTTTGAATATCTTTTTAGCGATGATATATATCGTATAGGTGATAAAGAATGCTGAAGCGACATCGATTGAATAGTGGAGATGACCAAGAAGCACGATGATGCCAAAAAATATCGATGTGGCAATACAGAATGTACGGGTCAAATTATGCTTCCAAAATACAAGCCCCATAAGGAAAGGTAACCCGGTGTGCCCAGAGAAAAAGAGGTCAGCTCCAGTGCTGAGCAAAAAGAAATTTGGATTGTCAGAGAGCGCACGGAGCAAAACAGCAGAACCGCCATCAATTATATTATGGTCGGGAAATGGTCCTATATGTGTAAGAGTAATGAATACAGAGCGTATGATGACGAATATGGCAACGCTCTTGAGGGTAAAAGGCAAGGTTTTTGGGTTGAGGAGACATAAAAAAGTGATCCACAGTCCAAATACGATTGGTCCATATACAAAAAGCCAATCAACATCAAATACAGGGATGTTGCTGAGTACGATATCCGCAACTGCGCCAGATGCGCGCTCAAATGCATACAACGCGGCATGATAGTTGATGATCAAAGCGACGATGAGCAGAATGATGCTTGAAATAAGCGATCGCCTATAGCTTTTATCACTGAAAGTATTGACGTATTTTTGTGGGATATAGGAGAACATAGAGTGTGCCACAGTCAGTTGACTATATCATACGAGACAACTTAAATCCGCCCCAAATACCCAGGACGCCGCCGATCGTGCTGCCAATAATCGATGAGAATGAAAGCGCACTGTCGCCCCACAGCGTGGGAATGAAGCTGCCGACGGTCGATCCGATGAATACGCCGATCCAGATAAGGGTTTTTGCTGACATGGTGTATTGTGCGCCAATTATAGCAAACTTTTAAGAAGGGCCTTGGTATCTTCTGGTCCATCAACTTGCACGCAGTCGACACCTGTTGCTTTTGCGGGAAAATCATTGCCACCTTGGAACAAAGCATCACCGACAAAAAGTATATGATCAGGCATTAGCTTAAGAAATTCTTCAAGCTTACGAATGCCGTATGCTTTATTGATACCTCTTTTGGTGATATCGATTGTTGTCATGCCACCCATGCGTATATCGAATTCAGGTATCTTTGGCTTTAGATTATCAACGATAGCAATGCGCTTGCTCCGGTCAGGGTCCCAAGTTTGCTTTGCTTCTAGAGGTGCTTGCTGACCGAGTGCAGAAAAACTTATCTGTGAACCGCGATCTTCGATAGCGTCTCCGTACATCTTCATAGGTGCGATATAGTTCGTTGCCTGAAGGGATTCTTTGAGTGAGGTAGTTATGCGAAGTTTTTCAGCAGGAGTAAGTTGTTCTGAGTACAGCTCATTCCAAGTGCCTCTCCATGCATATAGCTTGGTGCCTGATGTAGGTAAAAGAAATAAATTCGAGTACGACTCAGATGATACTGGGAGGCTATGTAAAAACTGCGTTTGAAATTGGGGGTAACCACCACCTGAGATGACTGCTACTTTTGTCTTCGAAAGCAGTTTGATGATGAGGTCTGCCATCTCAGCGTCTAAGGGTGATTTTGATGCAGCCAATGTCCCATCAAGATCAAAGATGACCAAGGAATATGTAGCGAGTGAGCGAGGTGCTTTATTCATGAGATATGCTGGATTAGGACTCGAGCATCTCAAGGAGATCATCTAGAGATACTGTGGCTACGCCGATAACGCTGTCGCCACCGCCGTAGTACATATATGCTTTTTTACCTCGAACTACCAACCCACAAGGGAAGACGACATTGGGGATGAGTCCCTTACGTTCATATTCTTCTTCGGGCTCAAAAAGTGGGATTGCTGTGCGCGCAGTGACGATGGTAGGGTCTTTGAGATCGAGCAAGACAGCTCCGACACGGTACGTCGTGCTCCACGAGACGCCATGATACAAGAGAAGCCAACCCTTTTTTGTTTTGATAGGGGGAGCTGAGATGCCTACTTTGCCGCCATCCCACATGCCCTTGCGTGGGTCAATGATATCAATACACTCATCGACGACGTCGTCAGTGAAATCAAGAGACGAGACGAAGTCCGCACAGACGCTTTCGCCGACGCGATGAAAGACCATATATTTTCCATTGACAGGTTCTGGTAGTATTGCTGCATCTTTATTTGCGACGCCGGGTGGCGTGATGATGCGGGCATCGCTCCATGCATCCCATTTTCGGGCGAGAAAATCTTTTTCGCTGATCGAGCTTACTGCGACGCGAGGCGTGACGCCATCATATGCTGTATAAGCCATGTAAACTCGCTTGTTGATCTTCATGATACGGGGATCTTCACAACCAAAGTCACGGTCTGACCCTTCTTTCATTTCAAATGACATGCGTGGGGTATATATGGGTTGGTCTGAACGCTCGTCAATCGATAAGCCGTCTTTGGATGTAGCATAGCCGATTGTCGAAACGTTTTTATCTGACACGGCGCGATAGAGAATGTGGACGAGGCCGCCAAGCTCGATTGCCGCAGGATTGATAGTGCCTTTCTCCTCCCATGCCACTCCTGGGCGCGGGGTGATGATTGGATTGCCAGGGAAGCGGACGATCTTTTTTTCTTCTGCTCCCGTTAAGCTGCGAAGGAGGTTGTTGAGAGGAATCGTGGCTACAGCACAAAATGTGTCTGCTGCACCATAGTATACTTCGAGCAACTCACCCTTTTTCTTATCTTTTTTTATCGCTGAGCCAGTAGGAAAAACGATGTGTGACACTTGGCCAGTATGCTCATAATATGTTTCAGGCGCCATGAAAGGACCTTTGGTGCGACCGACGACAGTGCGAGGGTTTTTTGTGTCCAGGAGCACTGCTTCAACACCGAACACTTGATCGCTGTGACCATAGCGTTGTATATGAGAGTATACGAGCAGCCAACCTTCTTTTGTTTTGACTGGCACTGCGCCAAGCTCAAGATGGTCTCCTGGCAATCGGCGGATATGGATCTTGTGAGCATCGAGATTTTCCATCCATTTGGTCCAGTATTCGGGCGACCACATATCTTCAATCTTATCGAATTCCGCATAGCAGATATCTGATGGTGGTTGATCGGTGTTGACCGTGAGAATGGCTGCATATTTGCCATTTATCTTTTCAGGGAACAAGGCCATACCTTTTGCATTGAATGGGGTGATCAGGTGTTTCTCTCTAACTGTTTCGAGATCGTCGCTTACTGCAACAGCGATGCGGATATTATCTTTTGAAAAAGGGTAACCGCCAAGCGCGGTGTATACGATGTAATACGAGCTACCGAGCTTGGTGACGCGCGGATCTTCGCAGCCAAAGCGGTCGAATGACGCATCGGGCTTTACCAGCATGATACGCTCGCCGTAGTGCTCACCATCGCTCGAAATAGCACGGCCAATCGTCGACATTCTGATATGAGGCTCTTTGAGCAGTTGTGGCTCTGACATCGCGCGATAGATGAGATAGTTTTTCTTTTTATGGATGATCGGGCATCCGTTGAAAGCAGCAGCTGCTTCCCATGGATGGTTCTCATCAGGCGAAAGTATAGGGTTGTGTTCACTGCGGGTGAGAGTAAACATGATGGTAAGTTAAAAATTAAAAAATGTAAAAGTAATAATCAAACCTATACCTTGCCGCACTCGACAAGCCATTCAAGAAGATCATTAAGAGGCATTTCAGCGACGCATACGTATTTGTCTCCACCACCATAGTATACAAGGAGGCGACCATCCTTTACTACCGCACCAGAGGCGTAGACGATGCCTGGTTTGCCGTCATTCTCATAGTGCATCTCAGGTTCGAGGATAGGGTTTGGTGAACGATAGAGGATTTTTGTTGGGTCATTCAGGTCGAGCAACATTGCGCCAACTTTATATTTGTGAGGCTCTCTATTGTCGATGCCGTGATAGAGCGTGAGCCAGCCATACTTTGTTTTTATGGGAGGAGCTCCGACGCCACGAACACGATTGTCCCAGAATTTCTCTCGGTTTGGATCGGTGTATCCGTATCCACCATGGTCGCGCGAGCTCTGTATCGGTTTGACGCCAGCGATGCTATCGAGACTATCGATATAGTCGATCATGATGCGAGGGCTGATGCCGTGAAGGACAGCGAACTTGCCGTTAATTTTTTCAGGGAAAAGGACCCAGTTTTTATTGCGTGATTTTGCAGGAGAAAGAAATGTGGCTTTTTTCCAGTTCCAACGACGTTTTTTAAGATCTTTGACGGAAATGGAGGTGACTGCTATGCGCATATCATCCCATCCTGAAAAAGCGAGGAAAATCATATAGACACGATCGCCGATGCGTACTGCGCGAGGGTCTTCGGTGCCACCCCAACTACCACCTGACGTGTATACAAGTGGTTCATAACGCTTTGGTCCAAGCATCTTTGCTGGGTCAGGTATGCCGAGCCCTGGACGTGGCTCGTATATTGGGTAGAGAGAACGATTGTCAAAATGGATACCGTCTATACTTGAAGCGTGGCCAACGCGAGACATGCCATCTGCGCCAATCGCTCGATAAAAGAGATGCACCGTACCAGTATCATCTACGATTGCGCCTGGATTGAATGTGCCATGCAATTCCCATTCATGGTGGGGGTGCGGTTTAACGATGGGGTTTTTATGTGAACGGTTGAGGCTGAGTTTACGTTCTTCAGATGATCGTTGTACGTATTTTGTGGTGCGAACAAAAATGATGAGGATGAGAGCAAAGACGAAGAGTGAAATTATGATGAGTAGTGCAGGGTCCATGTGTTATGTAAATGATGATTGGATGGGCATTAAATTGTTATTTGTCTGTGGCGTCAGCTCTGCCGTATTTATCATCGAGTCGTACGATATCTTCATCTTCAAATGTGCCATAAGAAATTTCCAAGATGACTAAACTCTCTACTCCTCCTTCAAGGCGATGTTGAGTGCCATGGGGAATAAAAAATTCAGCCTCAGGCTGTGCGGAAACTCGTGCGTCTCCAACGGTGATATATCCACTTCCTGAAATCACTCGCCAGAATTCATCTCTTTTTGTATGCGTTTGAAGGCTCAAAGCTTCTCCGGGGGAAACCGTGAGTAATTTGACTGTAGTGGGGCTGTTTCGTGAAAACTCAATAAAAGCCCCCCATGGTCGCTCTTCGCGATAGGAAGTTGGGGTCTGCATAAATCACCACGAATTATAGCAGAAAAAGTTTGAGCAGACTCGTTTATTTCTGTGAATAACTTTATCAACTATCAGCGAACTCTAGGAAGAGATATGGTGAATTCTGATCCTTGTTCAGACCCTGCTGAATATGCTTTGATAGAGCCTCTATTTCTCCTTACGATTGATTTCGAAATAAATAAGCTCACGCCAAAACCTTCGGTATCCATATGTCCCGCGCTTTCACCGCGATAAAA
Source organism: Patescibacteria group bacterium (assembly GCA_040388415.1). Taxonomy (GTDB): domain Bacteria; phylum Patescibacteriota; class Minisyncoccia; order Phycocordibacterales; family PALSA-1337; genus C7867-002. Next base: position 110,898 of record JAZKBV010000004.1, on the reverse strand, counting down.
TTTAGAAAATATTCGAGGCAGATCTTGTGGATCTATACCGATTCCTGCATCAATGACAGAAATATGTACTTTGCGAAAATGCTTAGTGATGATGACACTCACTTCTCGCCCAGGATGGGAGTAGATACAGCTATTGTGTAATAACGTTTGAATGACAAACTTCATACCAGTCCGGTTTATTTTTACTGCGAGGTTCGGCGAGTCGCACTGCACCGCGAAAGAGATATTCTTCTCTTGAAAAAGCGGACGCATATCTTCGCCGATATCGTGCACAAAGGTGTATATATCAGTTCGTTCAACCTCGTGCGTCGTTTTGTCGTCTTTATCGCTATTAGTCAGGCTCATCAGTGTTTCCATAAGTGCTACCAATTTATCGTTCGATTCTTTTATCTCATTGAGATCTTTTTGGCGGTAGGGATCTGTTTCATTTGTCAAAATAGTCTCAACGAGCCATTTGACTTGGGTGAGGGGAGTGCGGAACTTATGTGCGATGATCGAGATGAATTCATGCTGGACCAATTCACTTGCTTTGCGCTTTCGCCAAAGCCGAATCTCTATGAGCAAGATTATGACTAATAATCCAAAAAGGATCGTGAGGAGATCATAATTCATGTGAAAATTATACCACATGTGTCAAGTATGCGTGGAATAAAAAAGCGACACCGAAGTGCCGCTTGTGACTAATATCGTTTCAAAACGTGCCATGCTCCCTGATCTTTTCCCGTATCTTTTTTATGTCGCGAAACTTTTTTTCATGCGTTGCGCATTTTTTGATCTCTTCCCAAGCTCGAGGTTGCATGTCGAGGGGAATCTTGGCGATTTGGGCGGCGACGCTTAGGCTCAAGCGCGCTTTGCCCTTGATTTCCTCGTCAGGTGATACGTTAAGGTGTTGCTTTAGATTCGGATGAAGCTCGCTTATGGCGACGAGCTGTTGGAAGACTGTATCGTTCCGCTCACCATATATTCTCGCCATCGAAGCGGTCGATAGGTTCCTGTTTGCATTCAAGTGAGCGACCACCATGGCCGATACTGCTGTAATGCTGTAGTCGCCATTACCTTCAGTGTCAACCAGCTTAGCAAATGCTGGGCTGCGGTCTTTTATCCTGAGGATCGGGTCCTTCCGGCCAGCGAAGCTGATCAGATTTGCACCCGCAAGCAAAGGTGGCGAGTCAGGAGGCATAAAGGCGCTATCCTTGATCGTCAGCTTGTCATTAGCGAACAAGGCCGTCCGCGCAAGTATTTCTGCCGAAGCAGGTTCAGTCACTATTTCCCATGTTGGCACCGTATCGCCTGCGCATGTATATGTGTCTGCGCCGAATCGGAAGTGGATCCTCCCCGTATCTATGATCGTTTTTTTTCCACGATAGATAAGGTATATAGTGAAGGGAATGTTGGTCAACCGCGGAGCGTTGGCATATTCGATAAGGACAAAGCAGTTGTCTCCATCATTCGGTGCAATGCCAGTGATCTTTTTAGATGTATCTACCGCTGTCTTGATGGTGAACATGTGTTCTTGAAGAAAATTTTCGCTGCTGATCGAGCGGAGATCCCGTAAATCACCAGTAACCGTAACCGTCACGACCTGCTCACGAATGAGCGGTTTTTGTGTTGTTGTACTCATATTTCAAGGGGTTATGAGTCGCTTTGCGACTCGGTTTCTCTATACGCACACTATGACAGAAATTGCCAAAAGTCAAGGCTTTACTGAGCCATTTCAAGCCGAGTTGGCTGCTATTGACAAGTGTGTATAATATGGTATAATATACACTGGTACGTAAGTTGCATATCGGTTCCTCACCGAAAGAAAGGTAAAACATATGCATACATTGAAAACAACAGTCCTGACGATCGCGACAGCAGTCATCATACTACGCACCGGTCCGGCGATAGCTGGCAGTGTAGACACAACTGAGCTTATCCAAGCTCTCATACAAGTTGAGTCAACTGGCAATGATCGGGCGTTCGGCGATCGTCAGAAGAAAGAAAAGGCGTACGGACCACTTCAGGTTCGTCAGCCTTGCGTTGATGATGTCAATCAACGCTACGGTACCCATATACAGGCCAAAGACCTGTTGGGTGATCGTGCTACGTCGGTGTGGGTGTGTCAAAAATACCTTGAATCGTATGCGACACAAAAGAGGCTCGGTCATGAGCCAACACTACAAGACATGGCGCGGATATGGAACGGCGGTCCCAGTGGATGGAAGCGAAAAGATACAAAAGTCTACTGGGCCAAAGTCAACTGTCAGTTGGAGAAGGTCATGATCGCTAAAAAGCGCTCGAAACCCTCCGTAAATATGCTGGCGGTCGTGGTAGAAAGATAAACCGTATCTACCAAACAAGTCATACCATCACCACGTCCACTTCCAGGACGTGGTGATTTTTGTTTATGTTAAAAAATATATATAGTGGCTAGTCAAGGTAATGTTTCTATTCAACCATTCGTCACCCTACAGAAGCAGTTCTTCTGCTCTTTAAAAATCAACAATTAAACCAATAAAAAGAAAGGAGCCATAATGGCAATTGAAAAGAAAACAATACTTGTCATCGATGATTACAGCGCCGACCTTGATCTCATGGCGCATTTCATCAAACGTGGCGGTCATGAGGTGCTCATCGCAAAGTCTGCTGAAAATGCGCTCGATCTCATTGCGCATCTGAAGACTATCGATTTGGTCATAGCGGATAATGTCATGCCTCGAATGCATGGCCTCGATATGATCAAAAAAATCCGCGACGAAGGGTCAAATGTCCTTATCTGGCTCGTGTCAGGACAATTGACCGAGCATATTAAGATTCTGGCGATGGAGTATGGGGCGAGTAAAGTCATCTCAAAAACTGATCTCGTTTCAGTATTGCTGGAAGAGAAAATCTTGCCACCACCTCCTGTCACTACGGTTCAATCTTCAATGGACCCTCCGCGAGCGCCTTGAGTTGGTTTCAGTCCGGCTGATGCATGTCATCGGCCGGTTTTTTATTGTTGCGGAGGGTAGAGACTCGCTGAATCAGAAGTATGTGCCTCTGCTCTTGATACTAATATGGATGATTGAGTAAATGAGGCCGATGAATCGCTCTTGTGAATCAATGGCTTCGTCACATATATGACTCCAAGCAAAATGCTCGCACACACGACGAGCCCACCGAGGGTGAGCCAGGTCAGTGATACATCTTCGATTGAGAATGATTTATGTTCCTGCATAGTATTCATTGTGACGGATGAAGTAGTCATATATTACAATTGTTACAATACTTTCTGACCACGGATCAATCGTACGAGGATCATGATGACAGCGACGACGAGCAGAACATGGATAAAGCCACCGATAGTATAAGAAGTGACGATGCCGAGGAGCCAGAGAACGATGAGAATGATTGCGATTGTTGTTAACATATAATTATATTTTAAATTAAATAATGTTTTGATATAGTTTATTTTGCCGCGTATTCGCGAACTTCTTTCGCATTAGACTTCACAAAGATATCCATAGTACCCACTGCATCTGATCGCACAATGACGAGAATGTCTCCTTTGCGCACCAGTGCCTCGTACAGTATTGCATCGGTATTATTTATACCGAGACTGACGAGCCCACCGATCAGACCACCTGCAACGAGTCCAGTCGCTGCGCCTGCAACTGCGGTAGCCGTGGCACCACTGAGCCCAAGCGCTGTTGCTAGTGGTCCAGCAACAAATAATGTGCCAAAGCCTGGCAATATACCGTTTGCGACAACGAGACCTGCGATTGCACCAACGATAGCGCCGGCTGTTGCTGCGGAACCCATTCCGCTTGAAACCTTTTCATCTGACTGGCCATCCTTCATGGCGCCCTTACTGTCTACATATATGTACGATATGTCTACATCCGGTATGCCGAACGACCTCAATTCTTTGATTGCTGATTCAGCGTCTGCATGCGTACTATAGATTCCAGTTGTTGTTTTCATTGTCGCTTTTTGTTAGTTGAATAATTGTTACCCTACATGTAGTACTGACGAAAAAGAATTGATTCTATTACACATATTTTCACTTGTTATTAAATATGCTATCAAGAGGACCGATGATTGTTGGTTTGTCGCCAATATAGAGAGCGATGAGATTATCTTTGATGTACAGGTGTGTATATGATTTTGAGTTTTTCTTTACAAATGCTGCATAGTCAGCTTGAGCTGCTGTAGAATTTTGGTATTCAAATACTTGTATGTTGTCGTCAGCTACCGTAATAATCCTGCCTTGAACAGAAAAATGCGGCCGAGATATTTCCATTGCAGGGTGAGTGACGAGGCCATTGCGTCCAAACGCAGCCAGAAGATCTGTTGTTGCTGGTCCGGGCGTAGCAGAGAGTGCGGCTTCTGCATACCGAGTTACTTCAACTGCACGTAATGATGGATAATAGTATATTTTCACAAAAAGAATAGGAAGCACGCATGCATCGACAATGCTGACCCAAATGAGGGTCCTCACAGCGAGCTTGTATACATCTATATGTTTTGCATATTCCAGCGCTTTTTGTAGTTTTGCCGCATCCAAAAAGCCGAAACGGGGCTGGAATATGTGGGTCGGTATCAGTGGGGTATAGCTTCTCATATATCATATGTCGGATGACCTTGGGTTTTATTACATATTTTTGTGTAATAAACGAAGATTTGTTACGTCATAGCAAAAAAGGTCCTTTATTAATAATTTAATCTAATAATTACTAGTTAATGTAACCAATATAATAATTATGAAATCATTATCATGTAAGGAAATGGGAGGGGATTGTGAGACAGTTATTCGTGCTGATACCAGCGATCTGATGCAAAAAAAGCTCGTGGCTCATATGCGAGAGATGCATCCTGAGACTGCATATAAAGTATTCGGAGCATCGCCAGGCGAGTATGAAAAATGGGAGTCCTATTTACAGGACGCATTTCATAGAGTCTAAAACAACATATCACCAATATCTTTGATAATCTCATCGAGACGGTGGTTGCTTTTGACGTAGTATTTACTGATGCCGAGATCAACGTATGATTGAATGGTCTTGGTGCTTTCGGTGTTTGATATGACAAAGATGGGGATCTTCTTCCAAAAACCGCCGTTGGCTTTGAGTTTTTTCACAAAATCGATGCCGTTCTCTTTTCCGAGGAGGTTGTGATCGAGCCAGATAGCGTCGACTTTTTCTAGATCATCGAGATAGCTCAAAGCCTCAGCGATGCTTTTTGATGCGATGATACCGAGACCGTTCTCTTCGAGTCCAGCATTGAACACTTCATCGACACTGCGTGCAGTGATGACGCCAAAGCCTTTTTTCTTGAGGCGCGTATTGACGACGGCGAGCAATGGTCGCTCATCTTCGATGACGAGTATTGTTTTCTTCATTTCTTTCTTTGTTTTTAGTTCTTTTTTCATATGTTTAAATGGATAATTTATTACTCAGTTGTGTTTAGAAAATCTTGAAGGTCGATGACGATCTGGTCGAGCCGGTGCTCTGCTTTTACGCAGTATTTACTTACCCCAAGTCGCAGATATGACTTCACGTTACCGCTGCTTGCGGTGTTTGAAACTATAAATATGGGCAGGTCTTTCCACTTACTGCCTGAGCTTTTGAGTTCAGCGACAAAGTCGAGACCAGTTTTTTCGCCTGGTAGGTAGTGATCAAGCCAGATCGCATCGATGACTTTGACGTTTTCTAGATAATCCAAACCCTGGTTGACCGTGCGCGCGGTAATGACGATGAAGTCATGTTGCTCAAGCTTGGTTTGAATAGCATGAGCAAGTGGCCGTTCATCTTCGATGACGAGTATTGTTTTTTTGTTTTTTGAGAGAGGCATATGTGTGATGATTAGGTGAGCGTATTTATGTAAGCGGTGCCAAGAAAGATCGCCGGTAGCCATCTTTCTTTTTCTTGACCAGTGGCAGAGTGACATAAAATGTTGATCCTTTATTCTCATCTGATGTAAACCATATTTTTCCACCACCTTGTTCAACAATTGATTTTGCGATGTAAAGCCCGAGACCAGTACCTTCCGTATCTTTGCCGATAACGTTGTCTGCGCGAAAAAGCTTGGTAAATATTTTATGTTGCTGATTTTTGGGTATACCATAGCCACTGTCGGATATTTTCAATAGGATGGTCTTGGTCTCATCAAGCGTCAGTGATATGTTTACCTTTCCTTTGTCAGGAGTATATTTGATAGCATTCGATAATATATTTTGTACGACCATGCGAAGAAGTTTTTGGTCCGCTTTCATCAAGGGGATCGTTTTTTGAAATGACGAAGTGAATGCAATCATTTTCTCAAGTATTTGAGGTTTTTGTTCATCAATGACGCTCTCTATCAGTTTTATGATATTGGTCGGCTTTGATTCGACGACAAGTGTTCCGAGCTCGATGCGAGAAACATCCAAGAGGGTATTGACCAGCTCAACCATACGCTGATTACCCCGGTATATTTCTTCAAGATATTTTTTTTGAGTCGATGTCACTTTGCCTGCATCGCCTGAAAGGAGCATTTCGCTATACCAGTTCACGGTGGAAAGAGGGGTACGAAGCTGGTGCGAAGCGAGCGACACGAACTCAGTCTTCGCCTTGTCGATCTCTTTTTCTTTGGTGATATCTCTGAACACCTCGACGGCGCCGACGATCTTACCATCGAGCGTTACGGGCGCGACGATACTGCTCGTCGGAAAACGGCTAGTATCTTTGCGGATATAGTAAAAGGGATTAGTGAGGTCAGCCACGAATTTCTCGCCGGAGAGCACCTGCGTCAGTATACGTTCTTTAAATGATACTTTCGTTCCGTGGATATCTTCTCGAGGCACGACTTGGACCATGCTTTTGCCGAGCACTTCTTTTGCCTTCCAGCCCAGCATTTCTTCAAATGATTTGTTGATGTAGTTTATTCTTCCTTCCTTGTTCACCACCACGAGACCGTCACCAACACTTGCCAAGATTGCCTCGCTTCTTGAACGTAGCTGGGCGAGGTCTTTGGTGCGATCGAATACTTTCTTCTCAAGAGTCTCATAGAGCTTCTTGAGCTTTGAGGCGGTGATGACGAGCTTGCGTCGAGCGCTTTCTTTTTCACGCGCGGTAACAGCGAGCTGCCGAGCGGTCACAACTAGTTTTCGTCTCACATTCTCTTTTTCTTGTGCCAGAACTTTGAGCTTATAGGCAATGTCTTCAGATGTAGAAATGTTCACAGGTTGTTTCATTTGATTATTTCAGTAAGCGGCGCACCCGATCGACGATGGTCGCGATGGGGGTATTTGATTTGATAAAAAACTCCTTTGCACCGAACTTCTCAGCATGTTTGATGTCATTTTGCTGGCTGAGGTTACTCAACACCAATACAGGTGTCTTTATCTTCTTTTCTTTGAGGATGGTGAGGACGGTAAATCCGTCCATCTTGGGCATGATGAGGTCGAGGAGGATGAGGTCAAAAGGCTCCTGTCCCAAAAGCTTGACCCCGTCCTCGCCGTTGTAGGCAAGGCGCGTTTCAAAGCCTGCGTGAGTGAGGGTTAGCTCCAGTGCTCGCGCTAGGGTTTTTTCGTCTTCAATTATAAGGATTTTTTTATTCACAAAATGTAGCCGTAAAGGAGGGGATTGTATTACAGGGGCCGTTGTGGTGCATGGGGCTTGTTGGATGAGGTAATAAAAATCCGTCACACTATGGAGAATGACGGACGTGCAAATCAATTGATTTCGATGCTTTCAAAGCCGATTCGTTCGGGAGGGGAAGAAATAAACATGACTTGAAACTTCCCCTCCAAGGCGAAGCATCCACCCTTGGCAATATTGATGATACAACCAGTGGTGAGCACAGTTTGCTCGTGCCTGTTCTTGTCGTCGTACCACCAGGAGATTATTCCTTCACCGCTCATGGTTACGATGGATAAAGCGGCGGTGCATCTCATTAAGTTGTATTTCGGAATCCGTCTCGTGATTTTGATGATTCCAATCTGTGGGTATCCTTCAGATGCCGGGGCATCTATCATTTCCTTGATGTCTTGAGGCACTGTTCGGTGTATTTCAACTGGCGATGACATATTTTTCCTTATTGTTCTTTGTTGGGCTGTTCAGCTCAAAGACTACTCCGCGTGAATTAAAAGTCAATAAGTTCGAATTCTGTATTCGAATATCAATAACCCTGCAGATTTGCTATAATGACCCTATGAGTAAAGAAAAAATATCTTCTGGAACCGCACATATATTGCCCGATGATTTGCGAAAAGCTCTCGCTTCCGACAAAGCGGCGCTTTCCGCATGGGAGGATATCACGCCACTTTCTCGCAATGAGTGGATTTGTTGGACTATCTCCGTAAAGCAAGAAAAGACGCGAGGGGAGCATGTAGGCAGAGTCGTTTCGGAACTGAAGGAAGGGAAGCGTCGTCCCTGCTGTTGGATTGGTTGTACTCATCGCACAGACAAGTCGGCAAGCGCTTCGCAAAGATTTATACTCGGTAAACGAGCTAAAAAATAAAACCCGCCTACGAACGACGGGTTTCGTGTTCGAGGCGGGTGCTTGTTCGCTTTCTGTTTCGCGAAGCGGTCGTTACTGACCAGTGAGGATCACTAGTCTGTTACTCTCCAGAAAATCCGGAGACGCTGTGACCAGGAAGCGGATTCGTTCACCGACATCGTTTATTTGTGCGCGACTCACGTTCGGTAGGCGTCCATCACTTAGACGACTGATTTCTTCCAAAACGCGGAGGATCGTTTTTTTTCGATCCTCGTCAGTCCATTGATTGCTTGGTTCGTATGCAGGGCACACCGTGTCGAGCTCGATTTTACGGCGCCCATCAACTAACGTGTTGAACGGACCGTCAACCGATGAACCAGTGATATTCTCTGCGACGAACCCATAACGATTGCCATTCGTCAATACCATTTCGAACCAGTCGCTATCTGGGCCGGTTTGATGGATCGTCTTGCAGATGCCGGTGCCAGGGGTGACGCATTTATCGTTATGGGTGATAGTGACGCGTTTTCCTTGGAATATAGTTTTCAATTGTTCGAGCATAGTCAATTTTCGGTGTATTGTGTGGAACACCAGGGCTTTTCCTTCCTTGAAGCCTCTATCCGTATGTCAAAAACCACTGTTACTATCATAGCATGTATTGATTAAAATGTCAAATATTCTCCACTATTCAAAAATGCTACAGTGGGGCGACGAAACCCATGCAAAATCTTTCCACTGAACTTTGGCGCTTCTTCACTGCCAATCTGCGCGCAAGTTACTTTGGCGCTTTTCTGCTCTCGATATTTCTGGTAACTGAAGTTGTCACTATTCCTGGGATAAGCAGGTATGACCTCATCTTTCTCGTTGCCGTTGGCTTTCAGGCATTCATGCTCATCTTCAAGCACGAGCGCCCAAAAGAATTTTTTGTCATTGTCATCTTCCACATACTGGCAACTATCATGGAGCTTTTCAAAACAAATCCGGCAATTGGCTCATGGATGTATCCAGGCGTCGGAACTACATACTTTGCGCTCGGCACAGTACCGCTCTTTGCAGGCTTTCTCTACTCAGCGATCGGAAGCTATATCTCGCGCGCCTTCATCTTTCTCAAGCTTACGTACGAAAATTTTCCCGCCTACTATCATCTCTGGATACTGGCCGTGCTCATCTATGTCAATTTTTTCACGCATCATTTCTTCTACGATATCCGGTACATATTATTTGCATATGTGCTTATCGTCTTTTTCAAAACTAAAGTACGATTTCAGGTATATCAGAAAGTACGTACCATGCCATTCTTGCTGACCGTCTTCTTTACCGCTCTTTTTGTATGGATCGCGGAAAATGTTGGCACCTTCACGCATATCTGGCTCTATCCAAGTCAGTTCGAGTATTGGCACCTCGTTTCTTTTAATAAGACTGGTTCATGGTTCCTTCTCCTCATCTTGAGCTTTGCACTGGTTTCTATTATCTATAGGGATAAGTTGATGGGGAAGAAAGAGGGGGTTGAATAAAAGAAAAACCGCCCCAACAAAGTGCCATTGGGGCGATCTTTGAGTGGGGCGGGTTTATTTCGTAGCAGAGCAGAAGGGTTTCTCATTGGTAGTGCCGTTGAGATAGTCTTTCCATGCGCACTGCCGAAAATAAGTTGAACGGGCATACATTGTGATGAGGTTTTCACGTTCAGCTTCTGTTTTCGCCTCATCGAGTTTTTGTCTGGCTTCAGGTGAGAGCGATTCATCGTTCATATGGTCGCGTTCTTCATCTGTCAGTGCCGTCAGCCTGCGCTCAAAGTTTAGTCTGTGGAGCAGGTCGTCGATGCGTGCCAGTCGGTCATCTTTTCCCAGTGTGTCGAGAAATGCAAGCATCGCCCCTTCGATCTTTTGAAACTCTTCGGTCACTTGTGCTTCGCTCATAGTTCACCTTATGTTGTTGTTTTCAATGTTTATGCCTAGCCTACCTTGTAGCTAGTAAAAGTCAATAAAAAAGAGAAACTCGCCATAGTATGTGGAATAGTTGCTTTTGTAACATGAAAGAGTAGTATGGCGGTAAAGTATGAGAACCTTACTAGCGGTTATTGTTGCCGTCTTGAACGGCGAAGAAAACATTCCTGAACTGCCCAATGATCAGCTTCAGGCATTTCAAAATCAAGGCCAGCCAATACCTGGCTCTGTTAATGGGGAAGTATTCCATAAAATTGCTCGCCTGCAGACGCTCATCTTCAGGGAGCAGGAAAAAGCGGGAATTCCTGATATGGAGGTTTTGAAGCAGATGTGCGCTGAAAGTCATCAGGATTTTGCCACAGTTATGGCACGATCACTCTCTGTTCAGGAAGATGCGACAGCGAACATCATGATGCTTGAGCGATTGATTGTCGGGGTAGTTCGCGAAGCGTGTCCTAGGGAATGTGATCGGTTCGGTGTCCGTTATTATGCCGATATCAGTTTGCGTATATTCTTCGGCGAGTCTCCACAGCGACGTTTCCTCGATTGATGAATTCTAACCTCACAGCCTCGCACTAACATGCGGGGTCTTTTTATATAAAAAGAAAAACCGCCAGCGAACTGACGGTTAATCGTGTTTGCTAGCGGGTTAGGGTTTTTTCTTTGTCGGTCCGCATTCCTTTGCAAGACGTTGAAAGATATTTGCGAGAAGCTGAAAAAAATGTTTCAGCATCCATCGCCCAAACTTGGCGAGTTGTTTAAGTTCCCAAGTGATTACTTTCTTACCCATATCAGGTCCGCCAAAGAGTAGGCCAGTGGCGAACGATACGATTAGAACGAAGACTACGAGGACGAACAGGTCATCTAAGGGATTATTCATTTTTTATCCTATCCTTTGTTGTTTACTTGCTTAGTCAATGAACACTTTTGAAATGGTTGAGTAGACGTTTGCTTATAATGACCACAAATATGTCAAAAAACTACTATATATCTATATTAACATATATTACTATGTATGTCAAATGTTCTCCACCTTGGATGAGTTCAGAACTGTGGAGCGTAAAATGACTGGAAGTAAGCGGGAAAGTAATACTAGATTATTTCCTAGCTATAAATTGTAAAACATGCCCAGATGTTATTAGTTCACCGCTCTCATCTTTTTCGCCAGGGTTTTTCTCGTTTAAACTAATAATCTCAAAGTCGTTTAGTAGTTTTGTTATCCGATCTTTGCTTGGATATGTCTTATCCGCGTAATTTGACCATTCATCACGATCACCAAATAACAGGGCACAAAATATCCCGTCTGGTTTGAGAGAGCCTTTTATTTTTTCGAAAACAGCATCAAAATAAACTGGATCGCAAAAATTTAAAGCAAACATTGCAGAGGCTAAGTCGTATTTATTTTTTGGAAAATCAAAATCCTCAAAGGAAACTGCTGATACATGCAATTTAGAATTGTTTATTTTTGCCGCTTCGGCGTCTAGTAGGGGACTATTATCGACGACTGTTACATCAAAGCCATTTTCAAGTAGGTATCGCGTGTCTCTTAAAGCGCCGGCCCCTATATCTATGGCGCCGCCTTTTTCTTTGACATATTCGAGAGACTCAATAAGCAATGAGTATGGTGGCTTTGTACGAGTGAAATCATAGTATTCTGACCAATCAGTTTTTTTACTCATTTTTATATTTTATCATATATCAAGCCCAGCAAGACAAAAATTTACACGCTGTTAGTTAATCTCTTTTTTACCCGGTAGAACCATTTCTGTTATCTCCAATGACGCATGTGGCTTTTCGATTGGAAATAAGTAAGCTTTTATTAGTTCGAATCCCATCAGCTGTAACAAAATTAACCTCACCCATTAGGTGACGTTACAAGAAACTTACACTCTTACGACCAGAAGTACGCCGACCACTATTGCTGCGATTGCGGTGATAACAGCTGAGTATTTGAATGGAAAGAAATGACTAATACCAAACACTAGAAAGAATACAACTTCGGCGATGGTCAGTAGAGACATATATTTGTTGAGTTAGTTTAATAAACCACACAATATGACGATATAGATCATGAACTATTACGAGTAATGTATGAAAGTACTAAGAATCGTTGGTTTAATCCCTCGAAGCAAATTTGAAACTCATATATGACACAAATCCAGCTACTAAGACCGCTACCCAACTGAGCCAAATAGGGAACATCCAGTCATTGATGAAAATACTCGTACCGGTAATAGCTCGGACGAGATGGACAAGCGAAACAAGTCCAGTGACACACCCAACGATCATAAAATATGTTTTGTGTTTCATTTCATTTAACGTTTATATTTGATAATAAGCTTACGGTACTTCACAGGTGGAGACGTTTCAAATATATGAGTATTACATTAATAATTGGGCATAAAAAGTTAATAAAAAACCGCCCAAACAAGATAAAACTCGTTAAGGGCGGCATCATGAAAGAGACGATTAGTTTGCTGTACCGGCAACAATCTGCAGAAAGGCTTTTGTTGCCGAAGCCTGTTTTCTTGTCAGAAGTTTATTATTTTTCGGGTCAACCAAACGTTGCACTTCACGAACAGCGGCTGCTGCGCTGAAGTCCTGCCGCTTAATGATACTCTTAAGAACGGTTTGGTAGACTGAATTCATTGTAACTTTTTTTGGCATAACTTTATTTTTTAGCTGAGGTTTGTTAGTTGTTACTCACAAGACACTTAAATGTCCTCTGAGTAACAATCAACTCCAATAGCTATGTCAAAAAACTACTATGATGTTATGTAATCACAGTTTATTATTTGTGTCAAGTAATGCTCCACGTTGTAAACGAAATTATAACCTATTTCCAGACGACAGAGCAGATGCATTACATCCCAAATATGACGGATGGATTATATCCACTGGTCCGACCAAGAGTTGAAGCATAACCCAAGCAATTTGATTTTATGTCAATTTTCGGATAAGGTTGCCCCAGAGTCGATGTATTTCGGCAAGCTAAAAGCACGGCTTAAAGTGCTCACTGAACCTCTCACAAAACAAAAGGAGACCAGATCATGAACCAAATGAAAGTCCTACTGGTCGGAGGTGGCGGCCGTGAACACGCAATTGCGTGGAAACTTCGCCAATCACCCCGACTCGGCAAACTCTTCGTCGCTCCAGGTAATGCTGGCACGGCGCAGATCGCAGAAAACGTTCCAGTTAAAGCTACGGACGTTGACAGCCTCTTGGCCTTCGCACTCAAGGAAGGAATCGAATTCACTATCGTCGGTCAAGACGATCCGCTCGCACTCGGCATCGTGGATGCATTTCAGGCAAAAGGCCTTCGCATCTTCGGTCCCACCAAGGCAGCGGCTCAGATCGAGGCATCAAAGGTGTTCTCGAAGGGACTCATGAAAGATTGCGGAGTCCCCACGGCGCTGTTTGATGTTTACACCGATCACGCGCAGGCGCTTGAGAAGGTGCGACAGCATTTTGCCACTTACAGCTTTCCGATTGTGGTCAAAGCATCGGGGCTTGCTCTCGGAAAAGGTGCTTACGTTTGCCACGATCTCGCCGAAGCAGAAGCTGCTCTCGATGAGGTTCTGGTGAAGCGTCTTCACGGAAGTGCGGGCGATAATGTTGTCATTGAGGAATACATCGATGGGCCGGAAGTTTCCATCCATGCGTTCTGCGACGGCAAGTCGTTCAAGCTCTTTCCATCGGCACAGGACCACAAACCCGTCTTCGACGGCGACAAGGGTCCGAATACTGGTGGTATGGGCACGATAGCTCCGGTCCCATGGTTTGCAAGCTATGACGAAGTGAGCAGTCAGGTCGTCGGCCCGATCCTGGAAGGGCTTCGCAAGAATGGTTCACCATTTGCGGGGCTTCTGTATCCAGGTCTCAAGTTGCGGGAGCGTGATCCGGCGGCTACGTCGGAATATGTTCCTTACGTTCTCGAGTTCAACGCTCGGTTCGGCGATCCGGAGACGCAAGTTTACATGCGCCTTCTGAAAACCGATCTTCTCGATATCTTCGAGGCTTGCGTTGATGGGCGACTCCACGAGATTAACGTCGAGTGGAATCCGGGCTTTGCTGCTTGCGTCGTGATGGCGTCTGGTGGCTACCCGTCGCCGGACTACAAGAAAGGTCTGCCGATCACTGGGATCGATAACGCCGAGACTCTTCCTGGCGTCGTCGTGTTCCATGCAGGGACCAAGCAAGCTGATGGTCAGCTCGTCACATCCGGCGGACGTGTCCTCGGTGTCACCGGCATTGGTGCAACGCTTCAGGAAGCTCTTGATCACGCTTACCAGGGCGTCGAGTGCATCCACTTCGAAGGTGCCCAGTATCGGAAAGACATCGGTGCCAAGTCCTTGAAGGCCTGATCGAAAGTCTCGTTCCTCGTTTGAAAAACACTCGCACCTGTAGCTTCGGCCGCAGGTGCGTTTTTTTTATTTAATTATTTCAGGATGACTAGTGTGCAGATTATTAATATGTTGTGAAGGAGAAATGTCAGCAGTCTGGCAAACATACGAAAGCTTTCCGAGTATCAAATGGAGATTTTCTTCAGACAGTTTTGTCTCGGTGTATTTCTGAATGCAAGTAACTATCACTTCTGAGTGAACAACATTCGCAATAGGCCCAGTTTTAAATTCACATGAGTCAGTAAATACAACTATGCTTTGAAAAGCATTTTCAGGAATAGATGGCATAAGCAACTTAAGTGACATGATGTGAGACCAGTTCTGTCGGATAGGATTCTGGAATTGGAATTTGTTCTTTCCGCCAGGTAATGACTGGGTCCAGCTATCTTGGTCCTTGCTACCAAATATCCACCCCTTATAATCTTTGCTTTCGATTACGAAGATACCGAACTTCGATACAACCAAGTGATCTATTTGGGACGATCCGTTATGGTCTGAAGGAATTGTAAGGTTATTAAAAATAAAGTAGTCCTTGTAGCTCAAACCTTCAGCGAGAATGTGGGCAATTTCTTGCTCCCCGTCAGTAAGTCCGTCCATATAGCATTTGCAACCGTGTTTTTCACTATTGATAGATTTTATTTGGTCCTCACTTGCTCCAGCAGGGATATAAAGATTGTTAGAGACCGAACTTTTAGATCGGTTTTTTATTTTCCTGATTACCCAAACAATGCCACCAAGTACCAAACCCCACACAAGTATCTTTCCTAGTATGCCTATAAAATTGCCGGATGATATTGATGATATGGATCCGAGAAGAATAAAGGCAACGCCGATAATAAAAATCCCTTTTAGTGGTTCGAAGGGTTGGCTGTAATTCCCGTAACGGCGACGGCGATAATAATACGGTTTTCGATAATTACGGTAACTCATTGAATAAAATGTTGCCATTATTATACCTGAAAACGACTAAAAAGAGTGAGCTCAAAAGTCTTTATTTTTAGGGCAAAAAATGCTAAAGTGTTGTGTAATATGATTCCCGTTGCAACAATTGACGACTTCCAAAAATTAGATATCCGAGTAGGAAAAATACTTGAGGTAAATGATTTTCCTGAAGCAAAGAAACCAGCTTACAAACTGAAGATTGATTTTGGTCCTGAAATCGGGCTTAAGAATTCATCTGTTCAAATTGTGGCTTTGTATAAAAAAGAAGAGTTGATAGGTAAACTGGTACTCGGTGTTGTAAATTTTCCTCCACGAAAAATTGGTCCATTTGAATCAGAGGTGCTTACACTTGGTGTGCCAGACGCCGAAGGTAAGGTAATACTTATAACTCCTGACAAGACTAATCCTGTCATCGGCGGCAAATTATTCTAAATTTATGTCCGGAGTAATAATCTTAATTATCATAGGAATAATATGGGGATTCGTGAAAATCTCCGAAAGTGTTTCGAATGGTTCCAAGGCAATACAGGATAGTAAAAAGTTTGATGAAGAAAGATTAAATAAATTTGGTGATAGAAAAGTGGATACTACCCAGAGTCTTTTTGAGAGGAATAAAGATATTATCGAGAAGCATAAAAAGGATGTATCGACATCTTCTAGTCGCTATCGTTACTACTACATCGATAACATGACTCGAGATTGTATTAACGAAATTTGTTTGGCAGAAGGTCAGAGTAAAATTCGCCCAAACTACACCTATCTTTCTACATGGAAGATGAATGCTCCAAAAGAGTGGAAAGATCTATCTTTACAGATCGAACAACTTTTTACTAGCAGACAAAAAGAGATGAAAGAGATCGAGCAGAGACAAACAGAAATAACGCAAAAGGAGGCGGTCCAAAGTCTTTCTAGTAAGTATGCTGACCTGATTAGTCAATTCAATGAAATTACTTACAGAAAAGTAACTACCATTGATGCATACGGAGAAGAAAATTGGGATGCTCTTAGTAAAGAAGCCGCTTTGTTGGTTGAAAAAATTGGTAAAAGAGAAGGTAATGATGATGACGATATAAAGCGTTGGAGGAAATCATCTTGGGCTATGCCAGAAGAGTATAAAAAGTTGACTGAGAACCTCACGACAAGGTTTAAGTCCTATTACAACACCAGGAAAAGTAAGCCTGTTGAAAGTGGGAATGTAACCGGAATGTCAGGTGTCGAGTTTGAAAATCACCTGGCGCAACTTTTGAAATCAAACGGATTCGATAGTGTTGCAGGAACTCCGGCCACTGGAGATCAAGGAGCTGATCTCATAGCTAAAAGAAATGGTAAGACGATCATTATCCAGGCAAAACGCTACGGAGGAACTGTTGGAAATAAAGCGGTACAAGAAGTTATTGCAGCTATAAATTTTTACAATGGAGATGAGGGATGGGTTGTTACAAATTCTAGTTTTACAAAATCTGCTCGTGAATTAGCGGGTAAAAGTGGTATCAAACTCATTGATGGTACTGATATGCAGCAATTTAGCCTCGCGGTGAATAAATAATTATGAATCCTGTTGCATCAAAAAATGTGAAGATAATCGTATTTGTCCCAGAAACCCATACAGATATGGTTCGTGAGGCTATGGGTAAAGCTGGAGCTGGCAAGATTGGTAATTACAGCCATTGCACCTTTTCCTCAAAAGGAATTGGTCGCTTTAAACCAGAGCAAGGGGCTAATCCTCATATTGGTGAAGTTGGAAACTTTGAAGAAGTAGTTGAAGAAAGAATTGAAACTATTTGTCCTCGAGAAAAGCTAAAAGAGGTCATTGCTGCAATCAAAGAAGTTCACCCTTACGATGAGGTAGCTTTTGATGTTTATCCTTTGGAAAATATATGAAGAAAGAAGTTCCTGCTGCACAAGCCTTAATCTATACGATCCAACGAGCAGTTGAGGCGATTGACTGGCTAAAAGAAACCCAAGACGAGTGGGATGCAAAACGTGCAGCCGGTAAGGATGGCTCAACAACTCAAATGCATTGTCGTATTTTGGCTGACGTAATTTCTGTGTATGTAGCTACACTTATTGATGGAAGTGGTCGAGGACACTCTCTACTAAAATCTTATGCTCCTCATAATTTTGTAAAAGAATTTATAAAATTACCAATTGTTAAGAAATGTAAATTAAATAGACATAATCGTAGTGCACACGAATCTAGATCGTATGGTTTCTTTGTGCAACCACAAGAGATTTTAGAATCTCCTTTAAAAGCATGGCTTAAAGAGGCAATATACTTTTTAGTTAGTATCCCTGAACAAAAAAAAGATAAATGAGCAAATACAGAATCTACGCAAAAATAATTGGTCAAACATTACCGAACACAGAGACTTCATATGAGGATTGTGTTATTGCTCCAATGTCCATAGAAGAACAAGAAAAAAGGAAGTTTAAACCCATTGAAGCAAATTCTCCGGAACCAACAGATAGAGATTTTTATAAAACATACGTCACACATCGTAGAGATGCTGATCCTCGAATCATTAAGACGGGTCATATCATAAGAACAGATGTTGAAACTCATGATGCTGGCTCTGCTTTAGGTCATGCGATTAAGAGATTTGAAAGAATAACAGGGACTCTTGGTATCGCATCTTTAATTCAATATGACCAGAAGCACAATAGAAAATTTAATTATACTAATTGTGAATACCAAATAGTTCGAATATATAAATTGGAAGATGATAGAGAAGTTGATGAAGAGGTTCCAATTTTCGCTAGTAGCAGTGTTTCGCACATAAACCTACCATCGCAAACAGATGTAACCGTACTAGATGAGAAACTTATAGAAAGAATGTTAAAGAGTCGAGATGATATTTTCTGGAAATCTTTGAGATATCTCCAGTCGGGTCAAAAAGGATTCCGGAATAATACTTCTTCAGAAATGATGACACTAGATTTTATGAAAAGTATTGAATTAATAATTAATTTATGGAAAGGTAGATCTTTTCCTGTCAGACTTAAAAAAGCAGCGAAAGAATTACAGATAGACCAAGAAGACCAGAAGTCTATTAAAGAATTGTGGAGTCTTCGGAGTAATGGGGATGTGGCTCATGCAAAAAGAGGATCTAAAGCCGATTTTTACCCTGCTCAGTATCCCATACCAAGCAATGTCGACGGTCCATATATTGATAGCGGATCACTTGCTGTGCGAGTGCTAACTAAATATTTTATATTCAGGGATTCTATACTTTCTATAAAAATTTCTGACGAAGCGCACGATGAAGTAGATGAGTTAATCGATGTGAATCAGGGCACTGCTTATACCATACGCCCATCTAATAAAAATAAAGGATCACTGACACCTTTGTTAAAGAGAAAAATTGCAACGCATTTTGGTGTTCCAATAAAGAATATTAAACTATACGCCTATCAAGCTCCAGATGTTCATTTCAGAATCTCTGATCACCTTAAGTTCGATCTTCATAAAAATAAAATCTCTAAGAAAAGACTAGTTATCTTTGGAAGAATTTAGCCAATCTTTGGTCCTTTTTTCCCTAATTTTCCCTAACAAAACTGTTCTTTTTTGCACCTATTTGCACTAATTTGCCCTAATTCAGGCCTGTTTTGCCCTGTGTACGCTGTTCGCAGCCTAGTCAGGGCTTTTTACGTTATTGAGTTCAATACCCACTAATTTGCATTTATTCGGACCTAAACTTTAAGGGTCCAAAAGTAATGCACCATTTTTTGCCATATTCCAGCATTACGATGAGGACATCCTAGAGATTAAAAGTAATTCCTACAGAAAGTTACTTTTTAAACTTTAGGATTAAATCATCCCGTTGCACGGATAAAGCTGGACCACTTGCAACGGGGGTCTAGCTTTTTCCGTTTTGGGAAAGCTGGCAAAGGTCGAACACCTCATGCTTAGCAATAAAGCACTAACTGAATATCGGACGATCCGAAAGGAGGAGACCGGAGTGGTCCCACCTGAAAGTATTCTGACCGAGGAGGCAATCAAATTGCTTGTGCTCTTTGATCATGTCTATCGGCCGATCAAGAAAGTGTGGCTTGAGGAATTTATTAGCAAAAAGAAAAAACATGCAATCAAATCAGGACCACAACAACCTGTGGAAGAAAAATAAGAGAGCCAGAGCTGATCGCATTGTTGCTGGAATCTCTAGTGATCGGCTAAGGCCAAAAGATAAGCCTACACGCTTATTTTTGGACAATGAGTATATCTTGGCTGGATATGTAGAGAAATTACCTCGTCTTTGCACTCTGGTATATCTAGGTCTCCTGGTCCATTGCAATACAGAAACACAAGCAGCATTTCCAGGCATTGAGAAATTGAAAAAACATACTGGCGAGAGAAACCCGAACAGTATCGCTACGGCTATTCAAATCCTAGAGCACTACAACATCATTACGGTCCTGCGAAGTGTCGGAGAAGGGTTTGGTCGATCGAACATTTACCTTTTTCTTAACGTCACGTACTGGTTGGCTGTGGATAACAATAAACCTCGTATCAAAATTAAAGATTGGCAGGACGCAAGATATCAAAATAAAGATGGAGGTGATATCAATTCTGTAGGTAAAGATGATTCAGTTGATACACTAACTAACCTAAATAAAAACTATCCTAAAGAGTTAACTAACCAAATCAGGTCCTTGGCTGACCAGATGAGAATCAATAAGAGACCAGAGAGACTTGCTATTCCAAGAAGATCCACAGATAATTTCATTCAGACAGCCTATGAAGGCAGAATACGGGACTATCGGTTACCCGATAATACGGGTAAATTACGGGAAAGCATTGATATCAATATTGATACCATAGAGCCCGATAAAAAGGGCGAAAAACGGTCAGGAGATGATATCAACATTGATACATTAGGCGAAATAGATCGAAAAAGAGCTCATTTTGACGAGAATTCAATTGAGCAACCAGACATCAGGTATGAGGATGATATGAGTGCAGGAACAGCAGGATAAACTACTATGATTACTAAAAAACAAACACCAATTAAATATTTCCTCTACGCAAGAAAGTCGAGTGAGGCCGAGGACCGGCAAGCGGCGTCTATCGAGGCCCAGATTGATGAGCTCAAGAAGATTGCTAAGGAACAGAAACTTACTATCGTTGAGATTCTTGAAGAATCACAGTCAGCTAAGAAGCCTGGCCGAAAGGTTTTCAACTCAATGCTTGAGCGAATCTACCAGGGCGAGGCCAATGGAATTCTTTGTTGGAAGTTGGACCGCTTGGCTCGTAATCCTGTAGATGGCGGCAACATCAGCTGGGCAATTCAACAGGGCACTATTCAGCAGATTGTCACCTTTGGCAGAACATACTACCCAACAGATAATGTCCTCATGATGCAGGTAGAGCTCGGTATGGCCAATCAATTCATCCGAGACCTATCGGTGAATGTTAAGAGAGGTCTGGCAAAGAAGGTCCGAGACGGATGGCTTCCAAGTGGCGCACCGATCGGTTATCTCAATACTCCTGACAAAGAGAAAGGATATAAAACTATTAAGAGTGATCCTGAAAGATTTCAACTGGTCCGAAGAATGTGGGACCTCATGCTTTCAGGAAATTACACAGCTCCGCAGATTTGGAATATTTCAAGAAAAGAATTGAATCTCACTACAGTTCCTAGAAAGAGAATTGGCGGCAAACATTTATCAAAGAGTGCTGTCTATGCGATTTTTGAGAACCCATTTTATTACGGCTGGTTTGAATATCCAGTGAAGAGTGGTAATTGGCAAAAGGGAGCACATGAGCCGATGGTCACTGAAGAAGAATTCAATCGTGTACAGGCTCTTATGGGCAATAAGAACGCTGTTAGGTCCCATGGCCAGACATTTGCTTTCACTGGCCTTATGAAGTGCGGCACATGCGGTTGTAGTATTACGGCCGAAGCCAAGACCAAGCACTGCAAGAACGGAAACGTACACCATTACATCTACTATCACTGCACCAAGAAGAAAGTTGATGTCCATTGTCCTGAACAATGCATCGAAGTAAAGAATCTAAATCTACAGATCAAGGAAAAACTAGCTGATATCAAAATCTCGGAGAAGTTTAAGGATTGGGCCATCAAATATCTCCATGAGGTCCGGACCACCGAGGCTCACAGCGATCGGACTGTGCTTATAAGCAAGCATAAAGAGCTCGAGGAGGTCACCAAGTCGTTACAATCTCTAACTCTTAACTTCACCTCACCATCAAATCAGACCCGAGGTCTTATTAGCGATGAAGAATATCAATCATTCAAAGCAGACATGCTCAAAAAGAAACAATCTTTAGAAGCTGATCTCAAAGTAAAAGGCAAACAAGTCGAGGAATGGGTAGAACTTTCAGAGCGAACATTTAATTTCGCATGCTATGCAGACATTTGGTTTGAAAAAGGTGATGACAATGTGAGAAAAGCGATTCTCTCATGTCTTGGTTCGAACCTCACACTAAGTGGCAAGAAACTCAATGTTTCCTTCTATCCTTTCATAAAAGCATTTATCGAGAGTAGCAAAAACGTACCAGTTGAAACTGATATGGTTAGAACCTCTAAAAAGCGAGGATTTAAAAGACAAAATGAGCCATCTCTGGCTCATTCGTCACTAGGGCTCGCTTGGCAGGACGCATTCCGTACCTATGACTGGATTAGTGCATTTCCAGACCCAGAGATGACTATGAGGCAGGTAAGGCAGTTAATTAGCTTACTCTGAATCTCAGGCATATAAACACGCTTTTAAGGACACGTAGGCTCGGCGGAGTATATTGCGCTATCGAATATTTCGAGGGTGATGGTTGTCCAAAATATACACTTCTATAAATCCAGTAAAACTGGTTTTTTGTTTTTTTGCTATATAACTAAAACACATAAATTCATTCATGTCACTTGCATTAGTATTCCTACATGATATTATGTTCCCCATATGGGAACAAAATTTATTCAACAAAAATGAAGCTGCTGGGCAAAGATAAAACTGATGCGTTTAAAACCAAGCATGCCATGGCTCGCTCTCAAATTGCTGCTTGGGTGACTGAAGTTGAAAAAGCAACATGGTCTACACCGCATCATATGAAAGCACGGTACCCAACAGCTGACCCGATTGGAAGTTTAAATACGGTTTTCAATATATGTGGCAATAAGTATAGGATATGGGTACAAATTAGCTATGAACATCAGATAGTAAATATTAAAGCGGTAGGAACACATGAGGAGTACGAAAAGTGGAATATCAAATAAAAACCATGATAAATATTAAAGTAATAAAAACTCAAAAAGACCACGAAGAAGCTCTGTCAGCACTTGAAGAGCTGATGATTGTTAACCCCAAATCTGGCTCTAAAGAGGCGGACCAACTTCAACTGCTCGCTACTCTTATTGAGGATTACGAAAGAAACAACTTTTCTTCCAGTCTTCCAAGTCCTATTGAGGCTATACGTTTCAGAATGGAACAACAAAATTTGAAGCCTGTTGACCTCGAACCTTATATCGGTAGTCGCAGTAAAGCGTCAGAGATTTTATCGGGTAAGAGACCTTTAACCATAAAAATGATTCGAGCACTTGAAAGCGGGCTTGATATTCCTTTTAAGGTATTGATTCAAGAAACAGAAAGTCGTGATACTAAAAATATTTTAAATTGGAGCACAAAGTTGGTATCAGAAATTACTACACGTATCAATGGTGTGGATTTAAGTAAACTGTTCCAGTTCAGAAATCAAGAAGTTCAATTTGCAGGATTACTTCGTCAGTCTAACTACAGAACATCACCATTAACGGATAAGAATGCTTTAGCGGCTTGGTTTGGATGTGTGCTTAAGCGTGCGGAAGCGGCTAAAATTAATTGCTTATATAAAAAGGGCACTGTTAATTTGCAATTTATGCGTAAAGTGGCGCAAATGAGTATTTTAGAAAATGCCCCAAAAAAGATTCAAAATTTTCTTTTGGAAAATGGGATTATATTAGTTATTGAGCCTCATTTTAAAGGTACACGTCTTGATGGAGCGGCAATTTTCGTAGATAAAAACAACCCGATTATTGCTTTAACCTTAAGATTTGACCGTCTTGATAGTTTTTGGTTTACGCTAATGCATGAACTTGCACACATTGCACTTCACAGTGAACATGAAAATCATATTTTCTACGATGAATTAGAAAATGTATCTGGTGTAGAAATTAGTAAAATTGAAAAAGAGGCAGATACATTGGCTAGTGAAGCTCTGGTTCCTTCAGATAAGTGGGAAGTCAGTGCGGCAAAACTTATACCTTCCAAACTAGCCGCTAGTGCTTTGGCTAGTGAAATTGGTGTACATATGGCTATTGTTGCCGGAAAAATTAGATACGAAATGAATAGTTGGAACAAATTAACAAAAATAATTACTGAATCAGCGGTACGGGATTATTTTCCTGAAGTGATGTGGATTAAATAAATTTATGACCAAAAACATTAAATACGTACCCATATTAAAATGGAAAGCTGGAGAAATGGCAGCTCTCAGCAACATCTCTTCTATAGACAAGAAACATGTCGTACCTCTGATTGAACTAGTGCTTCCAAGCGTTAATACACATAAAGATAAAGAAAGGACGATAAAAAAAACTGATGATGAAATTCATGCAGAAATGGTTGAAAAGATGCTTTCAAGTCGATTAGGTGAAATACCAGAGGAAATTAAGGAATTTTGGGGTGTAGATAAAATTTATGTTGATGTTACGTTGCTTCATGATAGACATAAAACTAGTGAGTTAAAAATAGAAACATTGAACAAGCTAGTTGAAGAAGGAAGGATAAAAGGGATTGAAATAGTGCCGGTATTTAATGTTGCAGATGAACATTCAATCGTAAATAACATTGGTCAATTAATTTCTAAAAAATTAATCAATGAGGTGTGTTTAAGGGTAACCCCATCAAATTTGAGGGATATAGATATTTTAGACAAAAAAATATCTGATTTACTCGTAAATGTACTTAAGGTGTCAAAGGAGGACACCCATTTATTGATTGATTTAAAGTACTTAGACCACTCACCTGAAACGTACGGGCTATTATTTGATAAAGCACAGAAAATAACTGGTTTGAAGCAATTTAAGGAATTTATCTTTGCGAGTGGGGCATTTCCAGTCGATATGTCAGAGTGTCCAATCGATGAATCTACATATCTACCAAGAACAGATTGGACCAGCTGGGAAAGTAATGTATTAAAAAACGGTGTTAATCGAATCCCAACCTACAGTGATTACAGTATTCGACATCCCATGTACAATGATTCGTTGCAATTTATTGAATCAACGTCGACACTCAAATACACTCTCGGACCACAATGGATGATTATGAAAGGTAAAAAAAGAGCGTTGCATCTGTATCTGACGAACGCCTCTTTGCTTGTTCTTCAGCCAGAATTTAAAAGTGCGACTTACGGTATGGGAGAAAAATTTAGTTGGGGAGATAAAAAGATATGTGAAAAAGCTGAACACTTTAAAGTTTATGCAAAAGATAATAGTGTAAAGGGCACGGGGCGTACATGGGACTGGATTGCATATGGAATCAGTCACCACACTGCAGTGGTTATACACCAACTTTCCAACCTTGTCGGTTAAATAAAATTGATTCCCTAACTTTCGTAGAAATTGTTTTTAAATCAAGTTCCTCGGTAATTTTTCTGCAGATTTGTTCTCTATTTTTCGACTTATACCCACGAGCAAAACCTATTCCTTCAAGAACACTGATTGCCTCCTCCTTCCACAAGAGTTTTACAACAGAATGAATTTTTACGTTCCTGTTCTTTTTTGGGCTTCTGATTTCGTTAAAAGAAACTGTCCCATTTTTATTTATTCTAGCCACTAAGACACCCCACCATTCTGGAATCATATTAAAAGCCTCATACAAATGAGTTGCCCCCACAACCAAGGTAACCCTATCAAATACTGAGCCGTAGAGTTCAATTTGGTGCGGAAGTCTATTTAATGAATCAATATCACTTTTAATTTCAAATCCGTGCATTATTCCATTCACTGCCGCTAAATCTACTCGTGCAGCCCCGTCACAAACAGAAAATTCCTCGATTATTTTTGCTGGGTGATTATTGTACTGTTTCCCAATGTATTTAATTAGATTATGTCTAATCTTTAAATCGCTAGTGTGCTGATTTTTATTGATTGAGAGCATTGTTCAAATATCAAAAACTGATATCAATATTATACACTAGATTGATATTAAACTTATCAACAAATGCCCCAATGTCACTTTTAAACGAGAGTATTTTATGGTTTAATGGGAACACAATTCAATATTTTATACGAGTAGCCTAAATCAGTAGAAATACTGACATGGTGAAAAAACCAGTAACGAGTAGAAAACCCATCATGTGGGGCTATCGTTACTGGTCATATCGGGAAACTGGTATGGATGGCGCAAGCCGTCGCCCACGTGGTGGGCTTTATGCTACCTAAAACCAGTAACAAAATGAGAAAACACATAATTTTTATAGTACTCGGAGTCATTATTGCTTTCCCTGTAATTACATTTGCAGGTACGTTTGCAATTTCTGTTCTCGGTGGCAAAACGCCTACTGAAGCGATGTCTTCGATAGTTTCTCAGATAAACACTATTTTTGGTAAGGTATCTTCAATTGAGACTGAACAGGTTACATTAAGTAATCGAATAAATGAGGTTGAAATTAACAATAACTCATTAAAGTTACAAGTGATGTGTTCTGAGTTAGAAAAGGATGTGCCACTAACAAGTGGGACCGAGAATTGGGGTGATGTTTCTACCGTCAATAAATTTTATGCCCGTACACTTTATTTATTAAAGACAGGTTACATACCTAAACAACTCTCGTATGAGGCACAACCTTTGTATAAGGCTATCCTGCTCTCATTAAAAGAAAAATATGGGAATTACGCCTCAAAGTGTGGTGGAGAACCTTTTGCAATAGTAGTGCCAGTTGCAGACACCAATCTTTGTTTAACATATGCAAGTCAGTTTGATGACATAAAATCGATACTAACGGTGAAGCAACAAGGGCTTCAGTCGTTGCAAAAAGAAATATATGTTCTTATACAACAAGATTCACCTCAATCAACCACTACTAACAAACAAGAAGAATTTAAGTCACTTCAGGCACAAAAAGCATTGTTGCAAAAAACCATTGATTCGGTGCAGTTAAATAAGGAAGAACTTGAAACGAAACTCCGGTCCCATCTTTGTGGATTTAAATGATATGAATAGTTTTTTAAAAGAAAATTGGTTTAAGTTGAGTATTGTCGCAGTGCTTTTATTGTTAGTTTCAACGCTCATCATTGTAAATATCAAACAGGCAGTACCAATGCCAATAACCACTGTCCCTAAAGTAAACAATGGCCCGCAGATAAAGATTGAGAAGTGTAAAATATCTTCAGATATTCTCGCTAAACAGCAATTACAGTTAGCCACTCCAACGATTGCAAATGCTGAGGTACAGAAGATTGTTGAACAAGCAAAGATAGTGTGCGAGGCTGGTAGTTTAGCTTGCGCTAATGGGCTCATGTCAGAATTAAATAAGAATACAGATAATGCAAAAAATGTTTACTATCAAGCTCAGTATCAACAGGCATACTCAGCTTGTCTGAGTAACTAGTTTTTAATGGTTTTCCATTGTGCTAATCTAGGTTGCATGACCAGTCACAGGGATACATACGGTTTAAGTGCTATAAACATTGCCAATCTCTTACTTAAAGAGATTAGTAAATTGGATTTTAAAAGCGGATTTTCACCTTCGGAATCAATCGTTATTCAGAATTTTATTGGTTGGACCGATTTTATCGATATGTTAAATAAGGAGAATTTGATAACAAATACACAGGTTAGTAGTTATAAAAGAGGGGAAAAACAACAAATAGCTTCTCAAGATACTCAAAACAGAGTGTTGTATTTGTATTTTGATGCTGATATGGAAAAACTGAAGGCATACCTGATAAATTTTATAGATACAAACGGTGGAGACAGAGTAAAAATATGTTTGGAATCGAATTATGGATTATATGTTCAGGGTAAACGAGAAGAATACTATAGACTTAAATCCTCAGGTAAAAGTAAAAAAAGTTTTCTACTTGTTTCTGCTTTTTTAAGTAAAGAAATACTATTAGGTAGTGAAATTCAGGCAATTACTAAATATGAGGACAGAAGTAATATCTACCTGCAATGTAAAAGAATTAATTCCCAATTAAAAAAGCGTTGTAATATGACTGAACCGTTAATAATTAAGATTTCTCAGGGCACATATGCGATTAACGACAAATATGTACTTGAAGCAGTTAATTAATGGGTCCTCCAAACTATTTTTAATGTGGATAAGTTTAGTGGCTTATTTGAGCCACATTTTTATAACACAAATTTACTAGGAGGTCTATAATGAATGTTTGAAAAATGTTATAATGGGAGCACAGCCCCCAAACGGGCTTTTTTTATTTACCAAAATTAAATTACATGAGAAGTATCAAAAAACGATTTGTCAATACTATGCAGTCCGATTCCGGACTATCTGCTTACACAGCTTTAATGAGAGCTGTTCGAGGTCAAAGTTTTAAGCGTTCAGCTCTTAATAAGGCATTCGAGTTACTCGTTCCTAAAGATGAATTTAATAACAAAGACAAGTTCAGCTTAATTAATAGTCTTGAGAAGCTCGCAAATACCCCTGAGGACGCATAAAAATGGACTGAATTTCACTTATAGGGTTAGTAAATAGCAAAGTTGATATAGATTACGTTTAGTGAAATATAAAGTGTTAGAAACGAAAATCATAATGAATTTAAAAGCAGAAACAATCAAAGAATTGGGTCAGATAATTTTCGAGGAATATGGCATTCAGCTTGTCCCAGAGAAAGTATCTGAATTGGCTCGTGACCTTACGGGCTACTTTGATTTACTTGCATTGATTAATCATCAACAGAATTGAATTTCCTTGTGTGTCCCATTAGATAATGAGATAGATAAGGGTATTTGATTAAATGTACCCGTTTGTTAAAAACCACAATACAGAGTAGTCATAAGACTAAACTACTACACCAAAACAACTTGGAATCTTATAAAATTATATGCCACTGAAGCGTTGCATGTAACAAACAATAAAGGGATATTTAGGTATTTTTGAGAATGCTGGGAAAACGAGTGACAACTTCTCGCCCAGCCGTTTAAAAAGTATCGAAGTATCTCAAATCTTTGATGGGCTAATGTCGAATAAGTTTGCTTCATAAGAATATTATTCAAAAGGTAGTACCATCGTTAGATTACAGTATTGGGTAACATATTAGATATAGCTAATTACCTCTCATTAAAGGTAAAAGTTGGTTGTATTTAAAAAAACAATTTAGCAGTATAATTAACATAATACATGAAAGAAAAAGCTGTTATATATGCCCGAGTGAGTTCAAAAGAACAGGAGGAAACTGGCTATTCTTTGCCAGCACAAGAGAAGTTGCTAGAGGAACATGCGCAAAGAAAGGATATGAAGGTAGTAAAAACTTTTTCTGTTGCTGAATCTGCAAGTGGTGCAAAGCAAAGAAAGGTGTTTTCAGACATGATTGATTACATGACTAAGAATGGGGTTAATAATCTGTTGTGCGAAAAGGTTGACCGACTAACTAGAAACCTCAAGGAAGCAGTCGTGGCGAACGATTGGATTGATGCTGATGTAAATCGCAAGATTCACTTTGTGAAGCAAAATTTAGTGATACACAGAAATGCAAAATCTGATGAAAGGTTTAGATGGGACATTGAAATAGTTTTGGCTAAGAAGTATATATCAAATTTGTCTGAAGAGGTCCGCAAAGGGCAGAAAGAGAAGCTTTCTCAAGGCTGGGCACCTGTTAGGGCACCATTAGGTTATAAATCACAAGGAGAAAAGGGTCATAAGATACATGTAATTAATCCTGAAAAGGCTCAGTATATAAAGCGGATGTTTGACCTGTATTCAACTGGCAACTATTCGGTCCAAGAACTGAGTAATGTTTTGTATAAGGAGGGATTTAGAAATAATTTTGGAACCAGAGTAGGTAAGACGAGAATGCATGATTTTTTGAGTGACCCTTTCTACTACGGAA
The DNA here is from genome assembly GCA_040388415.1 of Patescibacteria group bacterium. Taxonomy (GTDB): domain Bacteria; phylum Patescibacteriota; class Minisyncoccia; order Phycocordibacterales; family PALSA-1337; genus C7867-002. The sequence continues at coordinate 81,102 of JAZKBV010000004.1, read as the reverse complement.
AGATAAGGTGGAACAATGAGATTTATCAAGGAAAGCATGAGCCATTGATTTCACAAGAATTATTTAATCTTGTTCAAGATAAATTAAACCGTAAAAATCAGTCTCCTTCATATAGAAAACACACTCCAGTATTCAAAGCGAAGCTTAACTGTGAGGTATGTAAAGGTGTGATTACATGGGAGACTCAAAAAGGGCATTGGTATGGGCACTGTAATTATTATAAAGGCTGTCCAAAGGCTAAATGGATTCGACAGGAAGAGGTTGAAAAAGAGCTTTTTGCTTATTTCGACAAGATAGCCCCTAAAAATCCTAGGGTTATTGCGTGGTTAGAAAAAGCATTAAAAGAAAGTCATGCAGATGAGATTCAAGAACATGGTCTCAGGAAAGAAGAGATATCTAGGCTCATTAAGCGTAATGACAACAGAATGGAGAAAGTTTATATGGATAAACTGGATGGTGCCATTACTGGAGAGATGTACACAAAGGTCTTTGAAGATACAAAAAGAGAAAATGAAGTCCTGTTGGATTCATTAAAAAAACTTTCTGAGGACCGTCAGAGATATTACGAAGCAGGGTATTCAATTCATGAGCTAGCTATGAAGGCAAAAGATATATATTTGGGTCCAAAGACGACTGTTGAGCAAAAGAGATTGCTTTTAAGTCAGATATTTTCGAACATCTCAATGAAAGCTAATGTTATAGCCCCACAATACACTTTAGCCTTTGAATTTCTTGCTAAATGGGTGCCTTTACTTAATAACACTTTCGAACCAGAAAATAATGGCTCCATAAAAAGAAAAGAGAGCACTTTTGTGCCCTCTCGTCCTACAATGCTCCTCGGGTAGGATTCGAACCTACGACCAACTCGTTAACAGCGAGCTGCTCTACCAGCTGAGCTACCGAGGAATGTATTTACTTTTCAAACGAAGTACCAGTAATATGGTATCCTCTCCAATAAGAGGTATGTGAAAATGTACCATATATCGTATCCGAAATCAAAATATGTATATCAAAGTCCGAGTCATAACAGGTGCCCCAAAAGAAGTCATCCAGAAAATAGAGGATGATCATATAGAGATGTATCTCCGTCAACCACCAGAACGTGGTCTCGCCAACAAGCGAATCCTTGAGATCATGTGTTCAATGTACCCGAACAGGGCAGTGAAAATCGTGAACGGACACCATTCGCCGAGTAAGCTCATAGAAATCAGCGATAAAAATAATTAGACCACACTTTTTGTGCACCAGTTTTATTTTGCGCGTAGTAGTAAAGGCATAGACTCAGTAATAAAAAGCAATCTTGTTCGTCTCCACTTGCATGCGCTATAATAGGTGCAGAGTCTCCATTATCAGCTCGCTAGATATTTTCAATAACATGAATATCAAAATAAAAACAACTGGTATAACTCTTACTCCTGCAATCTCAGAATATGCTGACAAGCGATTGCTTAAAATAACAAAAATAATTGGTGGCGACCCTTCTTTTATATGCGACGTGGAACTGGCAAAAACAACTGCCCATCACAAAAATGGTGATATTTTCCGTGCGGAAATACATATCGTAGGCAAAGGCAAGGATCTCTATGCCAGTGCTGAAGACAGTGACCTTTACGCAGCTATCGATGCGATGCGCGATGAAGTCATACGTGAAGTCAAAGCAAGCAAAGGCAAGCAACTTTCATTCATGAGACGCGGTGGCGCTCAAGTAAAGGCGATGATGAAAGGTATATGGCCATTTTAAAAAGGGAAATATAGTATACTAGAGCGTATGCTCAACCAAAACTTTTTCAGCCTCTCGATAAGACAACCGATTAATCAATGGTTGTGCATTGGTCTCATGGTTTCATGGACCATTTGGGTGGTTGTGTATTACATCAAAGATCAACTCTCTACTATCGCGACTAGCAACGCACAAATCACTCAGGAGCTTCAAGCGAAATAAGCTTCAGGTAGTTTTACTGTATATAGCCTCGAATAAAGTCGTTATAGCTCATCTCTTTTTTTCCTTCTGGGATAACTGTATCGATGGTTAATTTATTATGTTCAAATGAAGCATTGGTTATTTTGATGCGTATTTTTGCGTCATCTTTTTCAATGAAGAAATATGCTTGAGGCCACTCATGGAAAGCTTGAATCTTGCGAAATAGTCTATATGCGCGATCAGGTGAAATCTTTGTGAGATTTTTTAATTCTTCAACGTTAAAATCAATCAAACCATCTTCTTTGGTGATTTTTTTTGTATAGGTCGCTTTTGAATGATCTTGTTCGTGCGGGGTAATTTTTCCTGCTACCCAGTCTGGTAGAACATCTGCCAATAGCAGTGCACCTTGTTTAGCCATGAATTCTTCAAAATCTTCGTATGTTGGCCACTCTTTGAAATGATCAGCAATATTGATTTCTTTCTGAACGATAACTGGTCCATGATCCATCTCCGCATCGAGTTGCATGATTGATACACCGGTCTTCTTTGTATCTTCAAGGATGGCAGTAGGGAGTGGTGATGCACCGCGATACTGTGGTAAGAGAGAAGGGTGAATATTTAGGGTTTTGAACTTAGGTAATTCAATTATGCTCGTGGGGATAATTTTTCCATACGAGGCAACAATAAATAATGACCAATTTCCAATAACCAATGGCGCAATGAATTCACTATCGAGTTTTGCAGGACTGAGTACTTGAATATTGTGCTCGACTGCCCATGTCTTAACGACATTAGGCGTGACAATCAATTTTCTTCCTTGAGGCTTATCGGTAGTAGTGACAATCAGTGTAGGCTTATAGCCAAGTCTGAGCAACTCGTCCAAGACAATAACTGACAGGCGTGAACTACCAAAATACACAAAGGGAATAGGCGATAGGTCGGACATTTGTGGTATTCGTGTGTTCATTCGTTGATTCGTGTTACCTCTTACTTTCCCTGAGCTTGCGCAATCTCTTCCTCGCTCATTTCCCATACTTCTTCTGCGCCATCAATAAACAGTGTTCCTTTGAGGTGATCTGTCTCATGTTGGAATATTTGTGCGAGCAAACCAGATGCACCACGTTCTACTTTTTCTCCTTTCTCATTGAGGGCAGTGATCGATGCGCGGGTAGAGCGCTTGATAGTGCCGTAGAGCCAACGGACTGAGAGGCACCCTTCTTCAACGAGTTTTTTATCTTTTGAAAGTTTGGTGATGGTAGGATTTATGAAGACGAGATCAGTGGTATCGCCAGCATAGTCTTGGTCGGCTTTGCTCAACACTGCGCCAGAGACCATGAAGATTTGCAGTGATGCGCCGATTTGTGGGGCAGCGATTGCCACGCCATCTTTTTGGGTTGCCATAGCTCTGCGCATATCATTGAGCACTTTGGTCAGTTCAGGTGTTCCGATCATCGATGAAGGGACGGGTTTAGCCTTTTTTCTGAGGACGGGGTCCTTTTGTTGGACGATTTCGAGCATGGGCAAATAATACCTATTTTGTGGAGTTTTGGCAATGTTACTACAACAAGCTCTCCGGATCGACTTTCACGCTGACATTTTGAGGAAGATTGCGAAGCTTTTCGGCAAGCTCAATGTTCGGCCACATTTCAGGTGGTAATTTGAGGAGCCCGTGGATGATGGAGTTGCCTCGCGCAGCGCCAGTGAATGCAGGAAATATGTCTATTTCATAAGGCTCAATGATTTTCTGAATGTCAGCCATCTGTTCTGCAATAGAATCCTTTTTACCCTCAATACTAATCTTGATGAGCGTCATAAATGGCGGATATCCAAAACGGCGACGCTCACTGATAGTCTCACGATGAAAGTCGCTCAAGTTTCCTTTGAGGCCATACTCGAATACTTTTTCTTCTATACGGCGCGTCTGTACGAGTATCGAACGGCTGGCAAGCGTGCGCAGGCGGATGAGCGTATACATTATCTTTTCCGGTATGCGGAAGTCAGGGAGAGCAAATAATGAATCTAGTGATACGATAGCGCAATGATCAACAGTTTCATGTAAGTGCAAAGATGCGATTTCTGTACCAAGTAATATACTGCCCGGTTTTGAACGGAACTTATCGAGCGTTGCAGCGATCTGTTTGTCTGTCTTGGTGATATCGGCGTCTATCTTGTATACGTCGATGTTCGGGTACTTTGCTTTGATCTCTTGTTCGACGCGATCGAGGCCGATGCCGAGCGCGGTTAGTCTCCAGCCTCCGCATACGCGACAGACCTCATCGGCACTGCGACGAATACCGCAGACGTGGCACATGAAGAAGTTTCTGCCCGTTTCTTTTGATGCATGCAGGACCACCGGTGATGAGCATGAGGCACACGTTACGATGGTCTCACAGTCGCTACAGACTGTCATGGTGGCGAGGCCTCTACGTACCGCATAGATGAAGAGGTGACTATTCTCATCCCGATTTGTGGTGATCAAACGCTCGAGCTCTGGAGAGAGGATACGAAAAGAGAGATTGGAGCTAGGAGCTAGGAGCTTAGAGTCAGCATCTATAGTTTCTGTGTCTTTTCTTACCTCCAAGCTCTTATCTCTTATCTCTTGTGACCTCTCCGGCACCATATTGATGAGTGTATCAATGGCGGTAGAGATGGAGCGCCACTTGAATGGTGAACCCTGTGAGATTTCGTTACGATCGAGACGATGAAGTGTCTCGTTACGGAGCAGACTATCAGCAAGATATATATTTCTGCCGGGCGCGAGCTTGTTGATGATCTCGAACGCTTTGCGCAAGTCCATGTATGGCATCTTTGGTGATATCCAGCCACGGCCGTTTTCTCTCTCAATGACGACCGATGAGATATCGTTGCGAGGAAGAAGGGGGAATATGCCGGCAGTAATAATAGCCACTGCATGATCTGTTTTTGCGATCAGCTCCCATGTTTCGATGATTTCTTTTTTGGCGAGCTTGTTATGAAGAATAAAAATATATCCCTCAATGCCTTTTTCGAGGAGTTTGAACATGTTCTTTGCATCTTCGATTGTAGGCGTATGAAAGACAACCGATTTTTTTCGTGCGAACTCCTGACGGATCAGACTGCGCCACGTGCTAAAGCGGTCAGCATCGTCGCCTTGGACTACGTAGACTTCGTTAGGTATCGCATTGGAGATAGAAGTTGGGAGTGCGGAGTTGGGGGGAGTGATCTTGTGTGCATTTTCCATCAAGATGTCAGGAATGATTGCGTCGATGATGCTGCCTGTAGTAGTGGCATAGTGAAGGGCGAGCGAACGACATGCTTCGATGAATGAAGGAGGGAAGAAGGCGATGGCTTTGACGGCGCCCAACTTGCGTATTTCGAACGGCGCGCTTTTCACGTCTGCTTTGACGTCTGCCACAGGACGCGAGTCTGAGACGATAGCACTGATCGTCTTTGAACGGAGGGGGACGGTCACGATAGCGCCAACCGGTACAACCGACGAGGTAAAATACGAAAGTGTTGGAGCCACTTTCTGACGGGTGAGCGGAATGACGGTTATCAGGTTCATGGCTTGAATATAGCTTATTTTAAGGGTTGAGGGAGGATTGACAGAATGGTATTTATGGTGGTATAATTGTACCCGAGTAGTTATCGGCCCCATTTTATGGAAGCCGTGTTGAAATAAAACCATATGGCCCTACACATGAGCCATTCCCAAAAGGAGAATCATTATGATACGAAAAATAACGCGGTTCAATCCATCAGTCACGTCTGCTGATGATCATGCAGTTTGGTTATCAGCCAAAGAAGTTGGAAATAAATTTTGCGTTCACGCAGAACATGTTTCATCAAGAACAAATGCCTGCTCATTTATTTTTACCAAGTTTGAGATTGATCAAATTCTTTGTAACGATTGGGTCCCAGATAAAAAGGGCGATGAAACCTCATACTATGAATTCCGTGAGGCAGCACAAAAAGCCTGCAGACTTGAACAGTCAATGGTTTTTGAAAGTAGTGTGGAATTTCCGGGTGTGCAATCGAGAACTCTTCGCTTAAGTGTGAATTTCTTCTCGAAAAAATCACCCAGGGTCCCATTCTTTCATGTTTCAGTAAACTTTTTAGCGATGAGTGGATCAAGCAATGGAACTCCACTACAAGTTTTCTTTGGTGACAATGTGTGGGTCCACAGTAAATCAAAACATTGATCAGTGGTCTTCAATCACAACAGTCCGTTTCTCATGTTGAGACGCGGACTGTTTTTTTATTTGTAAATTTCCTCCCAGAAGAATAAAATATCTGGATGCCAAAAGATTTTGATACATGGAATGAATACAAAAAGATCATCAACAACGAACGTCGTCCGGTTAATTTTCATGAACGTGAGATTTGGTGGTGCAAAATAGGTGTAAATATCGGATCAGAACAGGATTCTTATTCAGGTGATTTTAGCAGGCCAATCTTAGTCCTCAAGAAATTCACTCAGACGATATTTTTAGGGGTACCATTCACTACGACGATCAGCGAGGAACAATTCAGGTTTCATTATGTTCTAAGGGGAAGAAAAACGGACCTACTACTGCTTCACGTGAGATCTTTCGATAGTCGTCGTCTCGGTAAAAAGATCGGGGTAATGTCTGTCACTGATTTTAATACTGTTGTTGGTTGTGTCTGTAGCCTTCTCATAAATGTAACAGACCCCACAATTGTGGGGTCCTTGGAGGCCGAAGCCAATGTCGTGAAGATAAGAACCTCTTCACGTACTTATAGTATAGAAAACCAAAGAATTTTGTCAAACTTTTTCGGCGACCGTTATTTCCCAAGACTTACAATTTCGTCTAGAATGTAGGGACGCTCGATATTAATACTTTCCATGAATCCAAAACAATCCTTCCACATCACCGGTCTTGCTGGCGAAAAGATGCTCACAGGTTCAGTCTCTATCCAAGGGGCAAAGAATGCCGCGCTCAAAGCTATGGCAGCAGCGATCCTCTTTGACGGTCCTGTCATGCTCGAAAATATCCCTGATAATGCTGATGTACTGACCATGGGCACGATACTCACTAAGCTTGGTGCAACAGTTGAGCGCATATTCACTGACGGCGAACTATCACTCAAGATAGAGGTGGCTCGTATTGCCTCGACAGATATCGATCCAAACCTCGCTGGCAGTATGCGCGCATCAGTTGTGCTCACGGGTCCTTTGCTTGCGCGTTACAACAAAGTCTCATTCCCAACACCAGGAGGTTGCGTCATCGGCGCACGCCCGATCGACCTTTTCATCGATGGTTACAAAAAGATGGGCGCCAAGATTGATGAAGATAAGAACTCATATTATATAACTGCACCGAACAAGCTTCATGAGACAGAGATATTTTTTAATAAACAAACCGTCGGCGGCACCGAAACGCTTATGATGGCAGCGGTGCTCAGTAGCGGTACGACTATCCTCAAAAATTGTGCTATGGAACCAGAGATCGTCAATGTTGCCGAGTGGCTCAATGCTTGTGGTGCAGATATTCGTGGCGTTGGTACACCGACGATCGAGATCACGGGCACTGGGGGCAAACTCCTCTCAGCGAAGAAGCATCCGTATGTGACCATTCCGGATCGTATCGAAACGGGTAGTTATCTGTTGCTCGGGGCATTGTGCGCGCAAGATATGTCTATCACTGACTGTGAACCAAAGCATGTTGAGTCGCTCATCAATCTACTCCGCGATTCTGGCGTGCCACTTGTTATTGAGCCAACCACAATTAAAATCGTAAATAATGTTGCGCCAACATCTCTGCTTAGTTCTGTCGCCGATATTCGCACGCATGAGTACCCCGGTTTTCCAACCGATTTGCAAGCGCCACTCGTAACATATCTCACGCAGACAAATGGCAAGAGTAAAGTTTTTGAAACTATTTATGAGGGACGCTACAAGTATGTGGAAGATCTAAATACGATCGGTGCAGGCATCTCATTCCTCAATCCGCGCGAGATCAGCATCAATGGCCCAACAGCATTCAAAGCACAGCCAGAAGGATCTACTCTTGAGGCGCGCGATATCCGTGCCGGATTTGCGGTGGTTATGGCAGCGCTTGCGGGTAAAGGTCAGTTCACTATCACCAACATTCATCTTATAGATAGGGGGTATGAGAAGTTGGAATACCGCTTGCAAATGCTGGGAGCAAAGATTGAAAGGAAGGAGAACTAGTGCTATAGTCGCCAGTACGAATGAACATGTTTTCTCCAAAACTCGGCATTGATTTGGGTACGGCAAATACTCTTGTTTTTGTGCCTGGAAAGGGAATCGTTCTCAATGAACCAACCGTCGTCGCTATCTCTGAAGTCGATAAGAAAGTTCTTGCTGTTGGCGTCGAGGCAAAAGAAATGGTCGGTCGTACGCCAGATACGATTGTCGCCTATCGTCCTATGAAAGATGGGGTTATCGCTGACTATCGTGTGACCGAAGCAATGCTCCGCTATTTCATCGACAAAGCACTCGGTCGTTTCAATCTTTTCAAACCTGATGTCATGGTCTCTGTTCCCGCAGGTGTTACATCTACCGAGCGTCGTGCGGTCATCGAAGCTGCTATTCGTGCTGGTGCCAAGAATGCATATGTTGTCAAAGAGCCTATTCTCGCTGCAATCGGTGCAGGCATTCCTATTCATGAAGCAAAAGGTCATATGGTGGTAGATATCGGTGGCGGTACAACTGACGTCGCAGTTATTTCTCTCGGCGGTATCGTTTCATCGACGTCGGTGAAGTGCGCAGGAAATAAAATCGACAATGCTATCACTGATTATGTAAAGAAAACATTTAACCTCGCTATCGGTGATCATATGGCAGAAAATATCAAAATGAATATTGGCTCAGCTATTCCGCTCGATCAGGAGCTCTCGATGCAGGTTAAGGGTCGCGACTTCATCACCGGTCTCCCACGCTCAACTGAGATCAAGACAAATGAGATCGTCAAAGCGATCACTGCCGAGCTCCGCGATATGATCAAAGCGATCAAAGACGTTCTCCAAGAGACACCGCCTGAGCTCGCTGCTGATATCATCGATCAGGGCATCATGCTCACTGGTGGTTCGTCACTGCTCCGTAACCTTCCTGAGCTTGTATTCCGTCGCACTGGCGTTAAGGCACAGCTAGCCGAAGAACCGCTCCTCTGTGTAGCAAAGGGAACTGGTATCGCTCTCGAGCATTTGGGTGTATATAAGAAGGCGATTGTGGCGAAGAGATAAATTACAGGAAGAAAGAAGTAAGGAGAATCTAGAGAGGAGAAAAAACCCTGAAAATAAGGTTTTTTAGTGCCAATTTTGCAATATTTTATAGTACTTGACAAATATTGTATGGGGTGCTATGATACTCAGGTACGACGGTAAGTATCGTCGATTGATCCAAAGTACGAAAGTTCCGAGGTTCATTAGTTCATTGAAAAAGCGCAAATGTTTGCCGGCCTTAAAGAGAAGTGTTAGTATCATTGCCGGCTTCTTTTGCGCGAATCTCGCGGTCGCGATGCTGGATAGTGCATGATGAACGGTGGGAAGTCCCCGTGCACTCCGCGTCGTATTGACCGCGTACAAAACGAATCATTGATGAAGGTGCTTTGAAAATCAATGTTAGTCCATTCGCCAACTCGGCCATGGTTCGGACAACTCTGTCCATGGTTCTTGCTTGGAAATCTGTTGCGCGACAGAAATTCACTCACAGCAAGAATTGAAATATAGAGAGGATTAAATTGAAAGAGTGCTCCTGCAGAACATTCAATCGTAATCCAGTGTCGTCTATGACGGTATACGAACATGTTTCGAACCGGGGATGACACATTCACCCACATGCGCTCGTCGACAAGCTGTCGGCGAGCGCTTTTTTATTTATCAACAATTCCTAGGTCGGATCTAACAAAAAACTGGGGATAGTAGGTCGACCCTTTCAAAAATGCTAGAATAACCGCATGAAATCTAGTAACGAACATTTTGATCAGCTCAGCAGTCTTTCTCACCACGCATATGGCCTCGTCGGTACCACCGAAACGCGTGACGAACTCATTTCTATACTTGAAAAGAAACATACAATAACCGCACAGGGCAATCCTGATTTTTATATTCGCAATTACGAAACATTCACTATTGATGATGCGCGTGAGATCAAATCATTACATAGCAGTCGACCACTAACCGACGAGGGTTCGATAAAAGGAAATAATGGCGCAGGCAAGAAAATATTTGTGCTTACGATGAACGGCATCACCATAGAAGCTCAGAATGCGCTCCTCAAACTTCTCGAAGAGCCTGCAGAGTACGCACGTTTCTTTTTGATCATTCCTTCAGCACATTTATTACTGCCAACGGTGAAGTCGCGCCTTTCTTTGATTGGCGAGGCGAGTTCTTCAAAAGAAACTGACGCTGACTTGATCAAGGATGCAGAAGCTTTCATCAAAGCCAATCAGTCAAAAAGACTAGATATCGTAAAAACACTTGTTGACGCTATTTCAAAAGAAAAAAAGACAAAGCAGGACGCGATTGATTTTTTGAATGCGGTACAGGGGCTTGTTTATAAAGAGAAAAGTGTGAAAGAAGGAAAGTTAGCACTCGAAGCGATTGAGGTGGCACGAAATTATTTGAATGATCGCGCGCCATCAGTGAAGATGCTCTTGGAATACGTGGCACTTAATGTATAATGAATATATTACCTATTTAACTTAATTCCATGGCCTACGATTTTAATCCTTTCAAAAAACAAATAACTTCGACAGAAGAGTGGCTCAAAAAGGAGTTTCAGCAGATTCGTACGGGACAGGCGTCTCCGTCTATTCTTGATGGGGTTAAAGTTGAGGTCTACGGCGCGCCGATGGCGCTCAAGGAAGTCGCAAGTGTCATGATCGAAGGTGCTCGCACCTTGCGTGTTTCTCCTTGGGACAAGGGCCAAATCAAAGATATAGAAAAGGGTATTACCCTCGCAAATCTCGGCCTTTCAGTTATCGTTGATGACCAAGGCCTCCGCGTCAATTTCCCTGAGCTCACCTCTGATCGTCGTGCTGAGATCGTCAAAATAGCAAAAGAAAAGCTCGAAGAGGGAAAGAAACAGCTTCGCTCACATCGTGATGTTGTCATCAAAGACCTTGACGCAAAAGAGAAGTCAGGCGCTATGGGTAAGGATGATGTTTTCCGTGGCAAGAAAGACGCACAAAAGCTCGTCGATGATTGCAACAAAAAGATGGAAGGAGAGTTCGCAAAGAAAGAGAAAGAACTCATCGGATAATCATGCTTACAGTAATCATATTCTTAGTTGTTCTCGCTATACTCATATTCGTTCATGAGCTCGGGCATTTTTTGTTCGCGCGCTTGTGCGGTATCCGTGTCGATGCTTTCAAGATTGGTTTTGGACCAAAGATTTTTGCGTGGACGCCAAAAGGTAAAGATGGCAAAAAAGGTGAGACCGAGTATGGCGTAAATCTCATCCCATTCGGCGGATATGTGAAGATTTTTGGTGAGACGCCAGATGCTGAGTCATGTGTTGGGGTTGATTCGAAGCGTAGTTTAGTCCACAAATCTAAATGGCAACAGGTACTCGTGTTGGCTGGTGGCGTATTGTTTAATGTTTTATTTGCATGGTTGTTGTACGTGGGATTGTTCAGTCATGGTGTGACTGCGACAGCAGATGGCTTTTCAAAATATGCAGATTATTTCAGCAATCAACGCATCATGATCACTGATGTACTCAAAGACTCGCCTGCTGATAAAGCTGGACTCAGATCGGGCGATGTCCTTGTCGGCACTCAGAGTATTGTTCAAATTCAAAACACCATTTCATCAAGTAAGGGCGCGGTTATCCCGATTCGTTATGAGAGAAATGGAAAGACGGTTGATGCTGAAATAGCTCCAAAACAAGAGATTGTTCCTGAAAAATACGCTATCGGCATTGCTATGAGCGATGTGGTCGATATGAAGTTGCCGTTCTTTGTTGCAGTATGGGAAGGTGCACATTATACAGGTGTCATGCTCAAAGAAACTGTTACTGGTTTGTATGGTTTTGTAGCGCAAATATTTCACGGTAAAGCTAATTTCTCTGAGATCTCTGGCCCAGTCGGCATCGCCGGTGTTGTTGGAGATGCTGCCCGTCTTGGCATCACCTACCTCCTCATGATCACCGCGCTCATATCTATCAATCTCGCCATCATCAACCTCATTCCTTTCCCAGCGCTTGATGGAGGGCGTATATTCTTTGTTATCATCGAGTCGATCATTCGCCGTCCTATCCCAGCGAAGTTCACCAATATGGTCAATCTGGTTGGTTTTAGCCTCCTTATGCTCCTTATGGTGGTGGTGACATACAAGGATGTGGTGAAGTTGTTCAAGTAGTTTTTCTTGGTGGGTTTGGTAAGATTACATGTATGAGTTTTGAAGGAATACAAGAACAATCAAATAATGAAGCTGAAGATGTGCTATATGCACAGGATTTCGAGAGAAAAATCGAGACCCCCGACTATATCAACCTTTGTCGAAAACAAATGCAAGTAGATCTTGCGGGACGTTATTATGGTTTTCGTGATGACAGCGTATTTATGGATTGGATAATGAAAGACTCAAAGAAGTTTGCCGAAATAATCAAAGAGCATCCTGAATTTTTAGATGAATATATGCATGGCGATAGTGACGACGCTCTCAACAAAGTGTCGGATCTGCTTTATGAGAAGAAAACGACAGTGGATAAATAAAAAAACCGTCCGAGATACCTCTGGCGGTTTGTGTTTTGCGGATAAGATTAAGCAAGTTTTAAAACGAGCTGGGGTTGGTCAGTAACTATTTTTTTCCAGCGAGCCTCGAGTTCCGCATACCTTTTTTCGCCAGTAGCAATCATATTTCTCCAGCCGGTAATACCTGAAAGTGTGCTGCGAAGAGTTTCTTCCCATAGTCTGGGTGATAAACCGACATCCAAGCGTTGATCTTCAAGTCGCAGTTCTTCAAGATGCAGGCCGTGTTGCGCCTCCACAATGAGTTTTTTTTGGCAGGTAAGTGCGTGCTTGAGAAGCTCGTCCAACGAAATACCGATCTGTACCTCAGTGAAGAAGCCTTCGAATAAGTATTCTTCAGCCCGCAAGAAAACTTCATGAGGATTTTTGTGAGTGTGATCACGAAATCCCGGAACAATCTGTTCGCGCCACACTTTCGTATAGTATTCCTTGTTTTTCTTCAATTCAACAGCTCTGGCAATAGCTGATCTGATGAACAAGATGATGAGATACAGAAGTATCGCACCCACTGCTATCCAGCAAATGTTGCCGACATGTAATAATGAAGTGTTTGACATAATTCCTTTCATTGTAAAAGGTATAGCTTCATGCCATACCGATCTAAGACTGTCACTACTTTATCTTTCATGTGTGCGCACGTCAATGCCGTGCAAATATCTTCATTATTGGGTATCATTATCCCCATGAAACAAACACACCTATTTACCAAGACGCGTCGCGAGGCTCCAAAAGATGAAGTTGCCAAGAATGCTCAGTTGCTCATCCGTGCAGGCTATATCAACAAGGAGATGGCAGGAGTCTACTCGTATCTCCCACTAGGTTTACGTGTGCTCAACAAGATTGTGGGTATCATCCGCGAAGAGATGAATACAATCGGCGGACAGGAAGTCTCGCTCACCGCGCTTCAGGACAAAACTCCGTGGGAAACATCTGGACGATGGGATGACAAGCTGGTTGATAATTGGTTCAAGACACAGCTCAAAAATGGCACAGAGCTTGGCCTCGGTTTTACTCATGAAGAGCCGTTGACTGTCCTCATGCGCAACTATATTCGTTCATTCCGTGATTTACCTGTGTCCGCATATCAATTTCAAACTAAGTTCCGTAATGAAGCGCGCGCCAAATCCGGCATCATGCGCGGCCGTGAATTCTTGATGAAAGATCTCTATTCATTCAATGTCGACGAACATGCCCATGCGGATTTTTATGAGAAGGCCAAGGAGGCATACGTACGAATATTTGATCGTGTAGGTCTGGGTTCACAGACATATGTCACATTTGCGAGCGGAGGATCATTCTCAAAGTATTCCCACGAATTCCAAACTATCACTGATGCGGGCGAAGATTTGATTTACATTCACGAAGGCAAAAAAATCGCTATCAACAAAGAAGTGTTGAATGATGAAGTGCTCGCTGACCTTGGTGTGAAGCGAGAAGAACTCATTGAAAAGAAAGCGGTAGAGGTAGGTAATATCTTTTCGTTGGGTACGCGTTTTTCTGATGCGCTTGGACTCGTATATGCCAATGAAGCAGGTAAGTCAGTTCCTGTCGTCATGGGTAGTTACGGCATTGGTCCTGGGCGTCTCATGGGTACGATCGTTGAAACGTACGGTGATGACAAGGGTCTTGTCTGGCCAGTTGCGGTCGCACCATTCGCAGTGCATCTCGTCGCGCTTTTCGATAAAGAAGGAAAGGTAAAACCAGTCGCAGATGAATTATATGAAAAAATGAAAGCAAAGGGAGTTGAAGTTCTCTATGATGATCGTGATACTACAGCAGGTGAAAAATTTGGTGACTCAGATCTGATCGGTATTCCAACTCGCTATACGATCAGTGCAAAAACTATCGCAGAGGATTCAGTTGAAAAGAAAGATAGATTGACTGGGAAAGTGGAGATGGTGAAGCTTTCTGATGTTATGTAAAAGAAAATAATACCTGTCAACTACTTCCTTTTTGGATTTATGGTAGAGTTGACCCTATGACGTCTTTCAAGGAGAAAAAAGACAAGCTACTCAGCCGTTTTTCTAACGATATCGGCATTGACCTTGGTACTGCCAATACGCTCGTGTATGTGCGTGGAAAGGGTATCGTGGTCAACGAACCTTCGGTGGTCGCAGTCAATCAAAAAACAGGACAAGTTGTCGCTGTAGGTACTGCTGCAAAAGAAATGTTGGGACGTACGCCAACTCATATCACTGCGGTGCGTCCGCTCGTCGATGGAGTCATCTCTGATTTTGAAGTGACTGAAGAAATGCTTGCATACCTCATGAAGCGCGCACACGAGTATCTCCCCAAAAAGTTTCTTGGTCCGCGCGTCGTGATCGGCGTACCATCTGGCGTAACGAACGTTGAAGTCCGCGCAGTTCGTGATGCAGCAAAAAATGCTGGTGCGAGAGAAGTCTACATCGTAGAACAACCGATGGCAGGCGCGATTGGTATTCGTCTCCCTGTACATGACCCCGTTGGCTCTATGGTCATCGATATTGGCGGAGGAACGACAGACATCGCTATTATTTCACTTGGCGGTATTGTGCGCTCAAAAAATCTCAAGATCGCTGGCGATAAGCTCAATAACGATATCATTTCATATATCCGCAATGAATTTAAAATCTTGATCGGTGAGACAACGGCTGAGCAAGTAAAGATCAGTGTCGGTATCGTTATGCCAGGAGAGGCTGTCGAGACTACTATCCGTGGACGCGATCTCATCACAGGTCTCCCACGTGAAGTGATCATCACTGACTCAGATATCCGTGAAGCGATGAACCAGTCGATCAATAGTATCGTCGAGTCCGCACGAGAAGCCCTTGAAACAACTCCCCCTGAGATTCTTGCTGACATCATGAAGCGTGGCATCCACTTGGTCGGTGGTGGTGCTCTCATCAAAGGATTGGATGAACTGCTCCGTGAGACGCTCAATATTCCTGTAACGATAGCTGAAGATCCGTTGACCGCTATTGCACGCGGTGCAGGTATCATCTTGGAAGATTTGGATAAGTATAAGGCGGTCCTGTTGGACAGCGACGATGATGTATATCCGAACAAGTAGCAGGCCATCAGAACGTCGCACTCGAATTGCAGGACTCATTATCGGTGTTCTGATTGTTGTTGTGGCCGTCTTTCAGTTCCTCATACCGCATTTTTTACCGGCTCTTTTTACCACTATTGCTCGTCCATTTTGGCGCGTAGAATTTTCTATACAAAGCGGTTCGCTCAGATCTCCTACCGAGCTTTTGGCTGTGAATGAAGCTCTCAAGGTGCGCCTTCAAGAAGTGTCAATACAAGACGCCGCTGCTGATCTGGTGCGCACGCAGAATGCAGACCTCCTCTCTGTCCTTGGCCGCCCTGATCTCAATATAACTTCTTTTAACACAACAGGCAGTGAGGCTGAAGATTTTGGTTCATCTACATCCGCATCATCCACATCAGTGTCGAATATCAGCAAAACATTTGCATCACTCAGTTCGGTCAATGGGCGAATCCTTGCCGCAGTGCTTGTTCGTCCACCACTGACTGGATATGACGAACTGATCGTCGATGCAGGGCTCAATCAAGGTGTAGCGCTTGGCACAAAAGTATATGCTCCAGGAAATATACTTATTGGCACTACGACTGATGTGTTCGGACAGACCTCAAAAATAACTTTACTGTCTTCACCAGGGCAAACATATCCTGTGTTGATTGGCTCAAATCATATACCTGCAACCGCTGTCGGTCGCGGTGGTGGCCAGTACGAGGCTCAGGTTCCTCAAGCAACAAAGATCGCTGAGGGAGACATTATCCTTGATACGTCTCTCGATGATGGGGCGTTTGGTACGGTCACTGCTGTCATCAATAATCCCGCGGATCCATTTGAAACAGTACTCTTCTCTCCAGGGGTGAGCGTGTATCAGCTTCGTTGGGTACTGATCAATCCGAATATCACATCAACTTCGACAAAAGCAAAAAAATAATTTCATGAATCGATCAATTATATTTCGTATACTTATTGATATAGCGTTGTTCATCTCTATCATCAACGGATGGTGGTTCATAGCGTTCCCGCTCGTACTCATCGGCATATGGCGTTTGTATTTCGTCGTTGAAATTATTGTTGCGGGTATCATGTATGATGCGCTTTTTGGCATGATACCGGCAGCGGGCATCTGGGGGTATGCAGGTACGATAACCGCGTGCATCATATTGGTAGTTTTTTATTTTTTGAAAAAAATAGTGAGGTAATTGTGATACGATATAAAGATGCCGCTACGCAGAAGAAAATCATATGAAATAGATCCTGATGAAGTGCTGATGGATGCGCACAATATCTCGCAGTTCGATCGTGATCAGTTCGAAGGTCGCATGGAACGGCCGATTTCCAAGACAGTGCTTTATTCTGTGCTCGGTTTTTTCATTCTTGTCGCATCCGCATATATATTTCAAACAGCTAATCTTCAAATAGTGCATGGTTCAGAATACAGCGCTCGCAGTCAAGCAAATCTCCTTCGTCCAGTGCCGATATTCGCTGCGCGAGGCATCATATATGACCGCAATGGTATACCGCTCGCATGGAATGCGCCCGCAGATGTTGATCCAACGGCAACAACGACCGCAGATGTAAATAATGTCATTGCTCAGCGCAATTATGCGACATCAACTGGTTTATCGCATGTGCTCGGCTATGTGCAGTATCCGTCAAAAGATTCAAATGGCTTTTATTATCAAGAAGATTTCAATGGTGTCGCTGGTGTTGAAAAATATTACGATAGCATCTTGCAAGGGGTGAATGGTTCACGACTCATAGAAGTAAATGCGCGCGGCAAAGTCGTTTCAGAAAATGTTGTTCGTCCAGCACAAGCGGGAAATAGCGTCACTCTTTCTATAGATAGCCGTGTTCAGTCTGCGTTATTCAATAGCATCAAGGATGTAGCCACTCGCGTCAATTTCAAAGGAGGCGCCGGCATCATCATGGATGTGCATACGGGGGAAGTTTTGGCTATGACGAGCTATCCCGAATATAGTTCAGAAGTGATGTCAGATAAGGTTGACTCAGATGCTATCCGTGGTTTTTTGACTGATAAAAATCAGCCATTCCTCGACCGCATCACTGATGGTCTCTATACGCCGGGTTCTATTGTGAAGCCGTATGTGGCTATGGGCGTGTTGACTGAAAAAGTTATTGATCCGTACAAGATCATCCACGATACAGGTTCTATTTCAGTGACAAACCCATATAATCCTGCACAAGTGAGCATATTTCGCGACTGGAAGGCTTTGGGTGACCTCGACTTGCGTCATGGTATAGCTATGTCATCTGACGTCTATTTTTATACAGTAGGTGGCGGATATAAAGATCAACCTGGGTTAGGTATCACGCGTCTCGATAAATATTTTAGTATGTTCGGTTTTGGTACGAAAATAGCACCGTCATTCTTCACTGGACCCGCAGGACTTATTCCAACGCCCGCATGGAAACAAAAAACATTCGGCGAAGACTGGTATCTCGGTGATACGTATCATACTGCTATCGGTCAGTATGGCTTCCAAGTGACTCCTGCCCAGGTTATCCGTGCAGTTGGTTCAATGGCAAATGAAGGTACACTCCTCACACCTTCTATACTCAAAGATAGCGCGCCTCATGTAGAGGGTATTGTACCTCTGGCAAAATCTGATTTTGATGTAGTCCATGAAGGTATGCGCCTATCGGCACAGATCGGTGTGGCAAAGGCTCTTGGTGTTCCATATGTAAATGTCGCTGCAAAGACTGGTACCGCTGAGCTCGGTGTATCAAAGGCGAACGTCAACTCATGGGTCACCGGCTTTTGGCCCTATGAAAATCCAAAGTACGCTTTTGCGGTAGTGATGGATCATGGTGCTGTGGAAAATCTCATTGGTGCGGCTGCGGTCATGCGCGAGGAACTCGACTGGATGCATGTGAATACGCCGGAGTACCTCAAATAAGGTTGTATTGACATTTACCTACTTTGAGTAGTATAAAGTGAGGAGAATAGCTGCCGAACTATTTGGATTACAAGAAGTATCTTCATGAGTCGTAAGCTTGTGAAGATGGGCTGAAACCCCTTGGTCTCGGATCGAGAGATCCTACAATAGGCATTGAAAAATGAATACGAACACAAATAAAACCAGGGATCTGATTGATCTCTGTGGTCCTATAGTTACAGGATTTTTCGAAAAGAAACACCTAAATGGTTTTCTGAAAGGGAAATCAGTGAGTCAGTGCATCGCGAACTACGAAAAAAATAACACAAAAACCGAGTCGGCAGTTATTCGCTTTCTAATTGCATCAGTTCTGGGTGCAATACTAACCGCAACAGTTTGGTATGATCTTTGTTTTCATACGGGATATATCAAGTGGGTTAATGATACGACTCACGGTTTTATTGCGACTATCTCGTTTCCTGTTTTATTACTCGGCTCAGGATTACTTGTTGCAGGTATTGCTGGATGGTCTACCCGGAGTCAAATACGGAAGCTTCGACCTGCGCAGGATAATTACGAAAAAGTTTTCGAGGAGTTTGAGTTATTTATTAAGTCCCTAAATCCTTTCGAAAGTCATCAAAAAGAGTCTTTTATGCTCGGACGTTTCATGGAAGTTGCTATAGTTTTAGCTACAACAGTCGTTCAGTCTGAAGGACAATTCCTTGTGATGCGACAAGATCTTCGCTACACAGTCGGTGATCTCATTGCTAAAGGGGCATCTCTTGAATCTGAAAGAAAGAAATTTTCTGATTTTTGGCAGGTTCTCGAAGATTATGATTTGTCTATTAGCCCAAAGAAGAAAATTTTCGATGAGGCTAAGAATCGAATTAAGGATGCCAATCGGCCAAAGCTTCCTTCGTGAACACTTTCGAGATTGAATGTAATCTCGGCCTCGCAGCAATGTGGGGCTTTTATTTTGCCCACTTTTTGCTATAGTGTTACCCATGCGCAACCACATCATCATGACAGATCCGAATGAATCAAAGCTCGTTGCTAGCCTTGATGGTCGCACCGATACAACAGCTTTGCGTATAAAGCGTCATTTGGCATTGCCAGACCTCACCAAGAAAGCGAATTCACCCGTCAAAATCCTCTTTGATCAAATCATCAACTTGCCTCGTTTCAAAGATTTTGACCTTGTCGAATTTCCAAAGATCGTCTCAGTTGAGCAAAATTTCAATCTTCTCAATACGCCTGCTGATCATGTCAGTCGCAAAGAAACTGACACATACTATATTGACCCTGCACACATGCTCCGCACTCAGATGACGGCATTTTGGTCATTCTATCTCACTGATCCAGCGGTTCGCGAGCGCCTCGAAAAAGAAGGGGAGATCATGGCTTTGGCGCCAGGTATCGTCTATCGCAAGGATGAAATCGATAGACACCATTTCCCTGCATTCCATCAGATTGACGGTTTATATATCTGCAAGAAAGAAAAGAAAAAAATAACTCAAGATGATCTCAAGGCAGTTCAACTCGACCTCGCGTCTGGCATATTCGGAAAGGGTATCGAGTACCAATTTTTGGAGGATAATTTCCCTTATACGGTTGAGAGTTTGGAGATGGACATCAAATTCAATGGCAACTGGCTCGAAGTCAACGGCGCTGGTCTGGTCAATCCGATCGTTTTAAAAAATTTCGGACTTGATCCAGAGATTTATAATGGCTGGGCATTTGGCTTCGGCGAGCGTCTTGCTATGATCAAGATGAGCATTCCTGATATCCGTATCCTCTGGTCTGATGATCCTCGAATTACCAGTCAGTTCACTGGTATCGATTCTGTATACAAAGAAGTTAGTAAATATCCTGCAGTGTTGCGTGATATCTCATTTATCGTCGATAAGAGCGTTAGTCTCAATACGTATTTTGAGCTTGTTCGTGATATAGCCGGTGACCTCGTCGAGGAATTCAAACTCGTAGATACCTTTGAAAATGCAGCAAAGTTCGGGGCAGATAAGGTCAGCTATACATTCCGTATTATTTATCGTTCCCTTGAACGTACGCTGACCAACGAAGAGGTCAATGCTATCCATGAGAAGATCCGTGAGCGGACAGCAGGGGAATTCAAGGCGGTGTTGAGGTAATCCAATTATCGGTGGCGGGCAGAGCTGGAGACTATTAATTCCACTAGTTGTAAAAGTGACAAGAAAAGTTGTCACTTTTACAACTGAATAAAAAGACCACCCAAGATTGGGTGGTATGAATTTACTTTTGATGCCTTGGGTAGTCCATATAACCGATGGACTTACGTGTTTTTTTACTTGATCTTTCAAGTTCAAGTGTGATGCTGTGTTCCTGGTTTAGATAGACAATAATACGTCCATTAGGAAATTTTTTCCCAGATAACTCCGCTTGAAGGAAAGTAACAATTTTTAGCGTGCCTTCAGTTTTGAGCGCAGGTTTTGGAACAATAAATATAAAGACATTCTGGGCTCGATCTGTATTTTCATTTTTGAAAAAATCTGCATCAGTCACTTTCCAGCATCCTGGCGCACTCTTGATCCGGACACTTTTGCCTACAAATGAATTAATATCGATTTTTAGCTCACAGTTGTCCATGGTCACCTCCTTGTTAAAGTTGTTTTCAGTCCGACTCCCATTCTGCTCCTAATATGCCATAAAATCAACCCGAAAAGTGCATAACTATCATCCGTTTATCCCCATATCTGTAGCCATTTTTGAGCTCTTTTTATATGTGCATTACCAGTGGTAATTTGCTATAATATAGAGTACAAAAACCCATTAATTTCATTTATTAAATCACTACCCATGTCTGAAAAAACCAAGGAAACAAAGGCTAAAAAAACAGAAGGCGGATACGATGCCTCTTCCATTCAGGTTCTCGAAGGTCTCGAACCAGTCCGTAAGCGTCCGGGTATGTATATCGGTACCACTGGTCCCGACGGTCTCCACCACCTCATCACAGAAATCTTCGACAACTCCCGCGATGAAGCCATGGGTGGTTTTGCCAATGATATAGAGATCGTCCTCCTTCCTGAGAACAAAGTCCGTGTAGCCGATAACGGTCGCGGTATCCCTGTTGGCATCCACAAACAGACCAAGAAATCAGCTTTGGAAATGGTTATGACCGTTCTCCATGCCGGTGGCAAGTTCGGCGGTGAAGATAGTGGTTATAAGGTTTCTGGTGGTCTCCACGGTGTAGGTGCATCTGTGGTCAATGCACTCTCGACGTATGCGAAGGTGCTCGTTCATAGCGAAGGAGGTATTCATGTACAGGAATACGGCATCGGTAAGCCGAAGGCTCAGGTCAAGAAGATCGGTTCATCCAAGCTCCATGGCACCATCGTCACATTCCAGCCTGACCCGACCATCTTCAAAGAAGGCGTCATTTTTGATTTCAACCGCGTGGTTAGTCATATGCGCCAGCAGGCATATCTCGTCCGAGGTCTCCGTATCTCCGTTATCGATGCACGCGAGCAAATGCCGACATTCGGTCTCGATAATGAACTTTTCTATATTCGTGATACCGGCGTCGATGCCCCTTCATTTACTTTCTATTTCGAAGGTGGACTTGTCTCTCTCGTAAAATTCACCAATCAGCTCCTCAAGCCTATCCACAAGAACATTTTCTACGTTGAAAAGAAGGTTGAAGGTGTCGAATCGATCGAAGTTGCGCTTCAGTATTCAGATGATGTCGCTTCACATATCCTCGCATTCGCAAACAACATCCATACACCAGAAGGTGGTACACATGTGACTGGTTTCAAAACTGCTCTTACTCGCACGCTCAATACGTATGCAAAGAATAATAACTTCTCTAAAGGCGAAGAAACATTCACTGGTGACGATATCCTCGAAGGTTTGACAGCTGTTGTGTCAGTGAAACTCCGTGAGATTCAGTTCGAAGGCCAGACCAAGGCTAAGCTCGGTTCTATGGAGGCGCAGGGTGCTACCGCAACAGTTTTCGGTGAGGCATTCGCTGCTTTCCTCGAAGAGAACCCAGAAGACGGTCGTGCCATGATTAACAAGGTCATCCTTGCCATGAAGGCTCGCAAGGCTGCAAAGGCTGCTAAGGACTCCGTATTGCGTAAAGGAGCACTCGAGGGTATGACATTGCCAGGTAAGCTCGCTGACTGTCAGTCGAGCGATCCTGCTGAGTCTGAGCTCTTCATCGTGGAGGGTGACTCTGCGGGAGGTACTGCAAAGCAGGGCCGTGATCGCCGTACCCAAGCTATCCTGCCACTCCGTGGAAAGATCTTGAACATTGAGCGAGCCCGCCTTGATCGCATGCTTGGCTCAGAGCAGATCAAGAACCTCGTTTTGGCATTTGGTACTGCTATCGGTGATACGTTCGATATCAGCAAGCTTCGTTATCACAAGATTATCCTCGCAACCGATGCCGACGTTGACGGTGCCCATATCCGTACGCTTATCCTGACGCTCTTGTATCGTTATTTCCGCCCACTGATCGACAATGGTCATGTCTATATCGCTCAGCCGCCATTGTACAAGGTCAAGAAGGGCAAGGAGTTGTTCTATTTCTATTCTGAAGAAGAAAAGGTCAAGTTCCTCGGAAAGGATTTCGATGAGAGCCAGTTGTTGAGCGCAGAAGGCGAACAAAGCGAAGAGGGCTTGGAAGAAGACAAGGAACGTTTGCTCGAAGCAGCTGGTGGTACTGATGAACCGATCAAAAAGGGCAAAGAGAAAGGTGAAGCTGTAGCGCCTGTAAAGTCAGCAAAGATTTCTATCCAGCGCTATAAGGGTCTCGGTGAAATGAATGCTGATGAACTCCGTGAGACAACTATGGATTCACAGAAGCGTATCCTCATCCAGGTCAATGTCGAAGATGCTGCAGATGCAGACAAGGTGTTCGACATGCTTATGGGAGATGATGTGCCTGCTCGCAAGTCATTTATCCAGTCGAATGCAAAGCTGGCGACACTCGACATTTAGTTTATTTGCTCGGAATAGTTTTGCTAATAAAAATCCCCAGAAGGGGATTTTTAGTTTGCATTGTTATGCCGTCTTCACTTTCAACTTCGAATGTCTCTTCTTGTCGAGCTTTGGAAGCTTCAAAATAAGCAAACCATGTTTCTCAACGGCTTCAGCTTCATCGACGTCGATCTCTTCTGGGAGCTGGATGGTGCGAGCGAATGAACCCCAGTAGAGCTCGCGGGCAAAATAATCGTCTTCTTTCGCTATCTTCTCTTCTTCGCGATGCCCACGGATAGAGACCGTGTCACGAGTAATAGAAACATCGAGATCCTCAGGGCGAACGCCGGCGATCATGCTCTTTATAATAATAGCATCGGGAGTTTGATACACATCAATAGTCAATTCGCCTTCCTCCTCTGACTCTTCATCATTCCATACACTGGCAAGAGGATCATTTTTTGAAGAGGCGGGCTTTTTTGCCACCTCCACGTCAGCATCTTCGTCCATGCGGACGGTGCCCGTGAGACGTTCAAAGAATGATCGAGTGTCTTTTGCCATAGTGATGTATGTTAATTATGTATGTATAAATGCTCAAATATATTTCGGGTGAACAGCCTTCACTTCTTCAAAGAGGATGATCAGTATTACTACTGCACCCCATATCCATCCGAATGCTTTGAGCGTATCAAGGGAACTTGCGTTAATTATAGACAAATTAAATGTTGCATGCAATGCGATCGCGCCTGCAAGTCCTACGAGCGCAGCGGCAATCTTTACAAGACGGCCATGGTAAAAAACATAGCCAATCATAAAGCCGACAAGTGCTGAACTGACTACGTGTACAAGTGTGGCTCCGATAAAGCGCATATTGGTTGTGATGATGGCCTGCACGAGACTGCCATGAGAGAGCGGTCCGAGAATGAATAGTGTATTTTCGATAGCTGCAAAGCCGAGTGCAACACTGGCGCAGTAGACCATAGTATCCACAGGGTCTTCAGTTGCGCGCGAGCTAAATATGATCATTCCAGCCACCATGAATTTTACCGTTTCTTCAAATGCGGCCCAGAGGGTGTAGCGCATAGTTGGGTCAGGTACAATGTCGGCAATGACTTTTTCCGCAAAGATGGCAATGATCACGGCAATAGCTCCGCCCAGAAAACAACCGAATATGATGCCACGAGGGCGTTTGTGGGAGGCATCTTCACGAGTGAAAAAAAAGAGCCACAAGAGCGAAGGGAGTATACCAGCGATGAAAGCGTATAAGAACGGATATAAGGAAACCATATATGCCTCTAGTATAACATTACTCGGTTATCTTTTTTGTACCTTGGGCGTGGATAGGTGTTGATTGAAGCGAGGTTTCTGATTTCATTGAACCGACAAGAGCGATCATGAGGGCATTGTCTCCAGAAAGGTGCATCGATGGTAAGAAGAGAGGAATAGCATATTTTTCAGCCAGTTTTGTGAACTGCGCGCGTAGCACATGATTTGCACTTACGCCTCCACCGATGATGATAGACTGGGCGCCGATATCTTCAATGGCTTTTTGAAGCTTAGCTACAAGTACTTCAGTTACAGATTGCTCAAATTCATACGCAAGGCCCTTTTTGAAAGTGTCATCGAATGTGTTATTTTTTTGTGCATCTTGAACTGCATATAAAACTGCAGTTTTTAATCCAGAAAATGAAAAATTAAGATCTTTACTGTTGATCATCGGGCGAGGAAGCTTCACTGATGAGGTGATTTTTTGTTCCCATGCTTCATGTGCAAGTCGTGATATGTGCGGTCCACCAGGGTATTGCAGACCGAGTAAGCGAGCGGTCTTGTCGAATGCTTCGCCCACGGCATCGTCGCGTGTTTGACCGAGGAGAGAATACGTAAAGCCGGCCGAGTTATTTTTTCCTTCAACTTTTACGAGTTCAGTATGTCCTCCGCTAATGAGTAGAGCGATAGCTGGCAATTCCAATTTCTTTAACTGTTGCCATGCACCGGACGGCTTATCATTATCAAGCAACGAGCCGACCACATGGCCTTCCATATGGTTGACAGGTATCACAGGAACGCCCCAGAGTTCACCCAGCATGCGCGCGAACATGATGCCGACCCAGAGAGCGGGTTCGAGGCCGGGGCCTTCTGTGACCGCTATACGATCGATCTGAGGAATATGTTCGAGGAAATGGGCATGAGTGAACGATTCGAGCAAGTCAGCGTTTTGCTCGCCGTAGGCTTTTTTGAACGATTCGAGCGTTTCTTTAAAGTTCGGGTGTTTTTTGTGAGTATCCGGAGGTAAATCTTTGAGAATCTTGTCGAGAAGTGGGACAAGGTTTTTGCTATGCTCTCGTTTTGCCAGCGTAGGGAAGACGCCACCGTATGCACTATGAAGCTCTGCCTGAGAGTGGACGAGCGACTGGATGATGCGGTATTCCGTATGCGTCATGCCGCCCGAGTTTTTGATTTCGCGTGTTTCGATAAGGGCCAGAGCGGTCTCATCGCATGATGTTTCGATGCCGAGAATGATCATATTTAATGTGTGCGCGATACAGGATTCGAACCTGTGACCTACCCCACGTCAAGGGGTCGCTCTACCAACTGAGCTAACCGCGCGAATTTTGCACTTCAAAATTCGGATCGAAAGACTTTTTTTGGGCAAAGCCCGAAAAAAGTTTTCGACCAGAACCGCCACTAACGAACTTACCTAAAATAGCAGAAATTAGTGAAAAATGCTAGACTTTCTCGGTAATGAAAGACTCTATCATCACTGGTCGCATAGCCACTACCCGCAAAGGCGCTGGTTATATAGACGACCCAGATCCACTTAAGGATTCGATATATATAGAAGAAAATACCCTCAACACCGCCATGAACGGTGATTTGGTCGAGGTTAAAGTCGCTTCCAAAATGATTCGAGGCGTCAAAACGCCTGTTGGCCAGATCCTCAAGGTCGTCGAGCGTGCCAAAGAGTATTTTGTGGGAATCGTCGTTATCGTCAATGGTGAATACATCGTTATGCTAGATGATAAGAAAGCCTATACTTCTTTTGTCTTGACAGGTGACGGTCTCAAAAGTTTAGAAAAAGACGATAAAGTCTATATCAAGTTTCTCTCGTGGACTGATCAAAAAGAAAAGCCAAAAGCAACTCTCGTCAAAACTCTCGGAAAGAAAGGCGTGAACAATGTAGAAATGGAATCCATTGTTCTTGAAAAAGGCTTTGAAGTCGGTTTTCCAAAAGCGGTCGAAAAAGAAGCTGAAGAGATAGAAAAAAATGAACGTATCATCAGCGCTGAAGAAATCGCTAAGCGTCGTGATATGCGCGGCACGGAAACATTCACTATTGACCCGTTTGATGCCAAAGACTTTGATGATGCTATCTCATTCAAGAAATTGAGTGACGGAAAATATGAAGTTGGCGTGCATATTGCCGATGTGTCACATTATGTCCGTGAAGGCGGAGCTCTCGATGCAGAAGCCGTAAAGCGTGGTTGTTCCGTCTATCTCGTCGATCGCACCATTCCTATGCTTCCCGAGGTGCTTTCAAATGACGTCTGTAGTCTCAATCCGCATGAAGACAAGCTCAGTTTCTCAGCGATATTTGTCATAGATGATAATGGCCATATTCATGAGCGTTGGTTCGGCAGAACAGTAATGAATTCAACACATCGTTTTACGTATGAGACTGCTCAGGCAGTCATCGATGGTGTACCCGCAAATGTCGAAAAATATTCAAAGGGCATACAAGTCGCATCTTCAGTCGATGCAGGCATGCCATATCGCGAGCAGCTCATTACCTTAAATAACATCGCAAAGATCCTGCAAAAAGAGAAGTTTTCTCGTGGAGCTATAGAGTTTGAGACACAAGAGATCAAGTTCAGACTCGATAAAGACGGCAAACCGATCGGCGTATATGCATATGAGCGTATTGATACCCACAAGCTCGTCGAAGAGTTTATGCTGCTTGCCAATCGCGAAGTAGCTAAGTTCGTCTTTGATCAGATCAAGACAAAGGGAAAGCGTGATACGGGTGCCATATATCGTATCCACGATGCGCCGGACAAAGATAAGATCAAGAATCTCGCTCTTTTCGTCAAAGCGCTCGGTTTCGACCTTCGTGCTGACAAAGATGGTGTTGTCACTGCCCACGGTTTGAATGATCTTCTGGAGCAGATCGACGGCAAGCCTCAGGAAAATCTTATCCGCACCGCTATCCTTCGTTCAATGCAGAAGGCTGTCTATTCGACAAAAAATGTTGGTCACTTCGGGTTGGCTTTTGAATTCTATACACACTTCACCTCGCCGATTCGTCGTTACCCTGATCTGCTTGTTCATCGTGTCTTGGCAAAGCATCTGCATAATGAGCCGTTTGGAGACAAGGATATCATCGCATTCCAACATATCGCTGATAGCTCAACACGACGTGAGATCAGTGCTTCTGAAGCCGAGCGCGAGTCAAAGAAGCTCAAGCAGGTTGAGTATATGAGCACCCGCCTTGGTATCGTCTTTGAAGGTACGATCACTGGTGTGACCAAGTGGGGTATGTATGTTGAAGAAAATGAGAGCAAGTCAGAAGGTATGATCGGCATGCGCAGTCTCGGCACTGACTTCTATGTATTTAATGAAAAGTCATATTCGATCATTG
Source organism: Patescibacteria group bacterium (assembly GCA_040388415.1). GTDB lineage: Bacteria > Patescibacteriota > Minisyncoccia > Phycocordibacterales > PALSA-1337 > C7867-002. The sequence goes on along the minus strand of JAZKBV010000004.1, from coordinate 52,949 downwards.
GTGAAAAGACAGGGAAGGTATTTACTCTTGGTGATAAGGTCAAGTTCAAAGCTATCGCAGCTGATCTTGATAAGAAGACATTAGATTATGTTCTAGTAGCGTAGTCTAAGCATGCTTATACAGTAGCTTGAGTTGTATCAATCCACGGTGTATCTGAACAGCTACACTGTTTTTTGTTTTTCCTGTTATAAGCGATATTTCTTTGAGCGATAAATCTTTGATGAATCGCAGATGTATAACTTCTTTATATTTTTCCGGCAAGCTTTTTATGAGAAGAATAAGGATCTTGCCATCAAGCGTATTGAAAAGATGTTCAGTATCATCAGTGCCAACTTCAAAGCCTTTTTCCAATAGATCGTCCAAGGAGCTCGTTTTACGCTTTCTATATTCATCAATGATAAGGTGATTCAAAATATGATATAAAAAAGCTTTCATCATATGGATCTTGCCACCGCTCACGAGGTGCTTCCATGTTTTCAAAAATGTTTCCTGTACAAGATCCTGGCCCATCTCATGGTCGCTTATCTTGAAAAATGCCCGCGCGTTTAAACCTTTTTGAAAATCAAAATGCGCGTCCGAGAGAACGAGGTTCATCGCTGTTTTTTCTTTGGTATTCATAAAGAGATAGTATCGTGATGAAGACAGTACGATGCCGTAGAAGTGAGAGGGTTATTACAGGTATATATATTGTGCTAAACAAATAGATAGTTGTCAATTAACAGTGTATCACAGTATTTGGATTATAGATAGGGTGCGCACGACATGACACTGTAATCATATTACGTTACCACCGACATCATAGCTGAAAGTTCACTTTAATAAATCTAACAATAATAAATATATGAATAAAATCATACAATTAGTCACTTCATCTCGCGTAGTAGTAGGCAGTGCATTTGCACTCGCGTTTGTTATGGGTGCCATTATCCTTGCTCCACAAGCTCATGCTGAAACTCAGAATATCACCGTAAGTGAGAATCTTACTGTCGGCATGGCGGGGGCTAGTGTTGTCACGCTTCAGGCGCTTTTGTCTGAGATGGGATATCTCAATGTACCAGCAGGCATTCCATTGGGCTACTACGGATCAATGACAAAGAACGCAGTTGTTAACTATCAGGCTAGACTCAATGTTACGCCAGCAGTAGGATATTATGGCCCAGTAACAAAGGTCGCTCTCTTTAATGATTTTTCATCACGCGGGTATGCAAATCTCTTGGGTTGGAATGATTAGTTAGAACAAGGTATATATGTGCAAACAAAAAACCGCCACAAGGGCGGTTTTTTGTTAAAGGGCATAGCCCGCGTAACTAAACGCGTGTTACGTTCTTTGCACTAGGGCCTTTCTGGCCATCAACTACTTCGAAGTTGAGTGTATCACCAACCTGGAGTTCGTTGAAAGTAACGCCTGAAAGATCGTTTGAGTGAAAGAAGAGGTCCTTTGCTTCGCCTTCGCGAGCAATGAAACCGAATCCTTTGTCTGTGAGAGTCTTGATTGTTCCTGTCATGTTATTGTTTGCTTTAATTTGAAGAAATTCGACGTTAGAGAGCTATTTCCACTAGGTTTATGATAATAGCATGGTACAGAGAAAATAGCTAGGATATATGGTATCTGGAACAAATTGTCCACAGAATGCCTATTTACATGCTTATTATACTATGTTATAATTGGCTGTAGGTCGAAAAACCAACGAAAGGAAATTTATGCACATTATGTCCCTCCATGTCACCTTGCCAGGAGTTTTGGTTGTTGGAGTTCTCATCATCGGTCTTGCTTGCATTGTAGCCTCGGTGCTCAAACGTAACCGGAGCTGAATAACTCACCCACTCAATCACCCGCGCGTATGTCTTCTGACTGCGCGTGGTTTTTATTTGTAGAATCAGTCACAGGTCTCGGCTTGCTAGGAATCTCGCCTTACAGGCGCAGTGCAGGCTTCCCATTTTCTCAGAGCAAAGCTCCTCGAAAATATGGGAGAGCCTTTTCGATTCCCCGACGCTCGTGCGCAGGCACGAGCTTACGGTCTCCACTCACTTTGTTCGTGTAGCCCTACGGGGAATCGAACCCCGATTACTGCCTTGAAAAGGCGGTGTCCTAACCGTTAGACGATAGGGCCAATAAAAAAGATACTATCATATTTATGTTAATTTACAAAACTCCAAAAAATGGTAAGGTAATATCCTCGGGTAACTGCTGGAGAGGTGGCTGAGTGGTTGAAGGCACTGGTTTCGAAAACCAGCAGGGGCGTAAGCTCCTCGAGGGTTCAAATCCCTCCCTCTCCGCAATTTAGAGTTAGGTGAAGAGCGTGCATTGGTGGTGATGTACAACTACATATGTTTAGAAAGTATAAAAAGATCATGGTGATCGTTGTTTTGTGCGTAGGTTTGATCAGTGCGAGCGTGGCAATGATGTTTGGGAATGAATATAAAAAGAGCGTTATAGGAAATGGTAAGAAAAAATCCGCTTCATGGGCGCTTACGGTGCCTATTGATCCACATATGCTCTATCCGGTAGCTGAAGTAGTTGATGGAGATACGCTTAAAATCCATATTGCAGGGCATGACATCACAACTCGTTTGCTCGGTGTGAATACACCTGAAGTTATTGATCCACGCAAACCAGTCGAATGTTTCGGTACAGAGGCATCAGAAGAGTCGAAGAAGCTATTAACTGGAAAGAATGTTTTTGTGGCTATAAACAAAAATTATGAGCGCACAGATAAGTTCGGTCGCCTGCTTGCGTATGTGTGGGTAGATACGCTCTTTGTGAATAATTATCTGATTAGAGAAGGGTACGGAAGAGAATATACCTTCAACGTGAAAAACCCGTATCAGTATCAAAAAATCTTCAAAGAAGATGAGTTAACAGCAAGGAAATCAGGGAAGGGGTTGTGGGGAAGTTGTAAAGAATAAATAGCTTAATTCTTTTGTAACCAAATATAGATGTCTTCTATTGCCTTAACTGCATCACCAGCAGCGATGTTGTTTTGATGATAGAGACCATCAGTGCAATCACCAGCCGCCCAGACACCTTCTGTTGAAGCGCGCTGGTTTTTTGCGTCTACAGTGACGTGGTTATACTGGTCGAGTACAGCGACATCTTTGATAAAATCGGTATTAGGTACAGAGCCTATCTCAGCGAATACGCCCGTGACTTTGAGTTCAACGTCTATGTTTGCTTTGGTATCACGATATACGAGTGATGTGAGGAATTTGTCGCCTTTGACCTCTGTTGGCACAGCGAACTCGATACCTTTGAACTTAGGATTCTTTGAAACAGCTTCTACGGTGCCTGGATCAGCTTTGAACTCACTTCTGCTCAAAAGGGTAACGCTCTTGCAGTAGGCGAGGAGCTGAGATGCGCTCTCGAAGCCCGCATTGCCTCCACCAACGACGATGACGTCTTGGTCACCATAGAGCGGTCCGTCGCAGGTAGCGCAGTACGTAAGACCTTTGTGCTCAAAGATATCAGCACCAGGAACATCGAGCTTGCGTCGACGGCTGCCAGCAGTTACAAGGACAGCACGAGCCTCGTACGAACCCTTTTCTGTTGTAACAGTAAACGTAGTTTTGCTTTGGCCTTGTCCCTTGTTACTTGTAACTTTTGTTACATATTGTCCCTCGACGAACTCAAGCACGTCAGTGCCATATGCTTTTGCATGTTTTTCAAGGCTTTGTGACAATTCAAATCCAGAGATAGCCACAGTACCCACCCAGTTTTCTATCTTTTCAGAAACGTTGCTCTGGCCGAGCCAGTCTTTTGTAATGACGACGGTTTTGAGACGCTTGCGTGCCGCATAGACTGCTCCAGCTGCACCTGCAGGTCCACCACCGATGATTGCGAGGTCGTATATCATAATAGTGGAAATAGTATATCACAGGTTCGATTCAGTAGAATCTCAAATTGATGGTATAATAGTGTAAATGAATATTCATCTCTTGCTTCACACTGTCGCGTACTCGATCGATGTGCTCCTTGTAGTATTTCTCATAGGCCTGATTGCTTTCAAAGCAAAGCCAGGCGCTTCAAAATACACGCTCATCATGACGTGGGTATGTGTCATCATCTTTGTTGTGTCGCATGCTCTCGGTGTCATGGTTCAGGATGGTGAATTGTCTCGCAAGATACTGATGTTCAATCTTGTGGACATCTTTTTACCGTTGTTCAGCGCTCATTCTGTATTCGCGCTCCTTGAAAAAAATCGTAGCCAGAGAAAAGTCCTCATCGTGTGCTATAGCATCGCTATTGCTATGGCTACGATATTTATCATCAAGCCAAGTTTGTTTCTGCTCACGTCAATGCCCAAGCTCTATTTCCCAAATTATTATGTTCCCGGACCTTACTACTGGGTCATGCTCCTATTCTTTTTCCTCCTTACAGTGTATTTCTTGGTATGGATGAGGGGGGTGTATGCCATCTCAAACGGCATCGAGAAAAACAGAATAAAGTACTTCTTTCTTGCTCTCTTTTTCGGCTATACCATTGGTTCGATCGATTTCTTATTGATATATGATATTCCGATTGATCCACTCATCGGTTTTCTCTTCGTTCCGCTTTCGGTCATCCCGTATACCTACGCGGCTTTGCAGTACGAACTGATGAGCATATCTGTGGTGGCAAAAAAAGCTCTGGTATACGCGGTTGTAGCAGCGTTCATTGGTCTCATGTTGAGCGGACTGAATTATTTCAATACAGTCATGATAGCCATGTACCCAAATTTTCCTAACTGGGTTGCGTCAATTATCTTGGCATGTCTCACTGCTTTGGCAGTTTCATTGATCTGGAATAAGGCACGTGAAGCAGATGTGCTCAAGTATGAGTTCATGAATGTGGTGACACATAAATTCCGCACGCCACTCACGTCTATCAAGTGGATAACAGAGAATCTCAAGGAAATAGCTCCCGAAAATATTAAAGATGATCTGCAGGACATCGAAGTAGCAAATGAACGTCTCGTTGAGCTTACGACGCTGCTCTCAAATCTATCCGGTTCAGATGATAAGAGTTATGAATATATATTTACAAATATTGATGTTGGCTTGTTGCTCAATAAATGCGTGGAAGAAACAATAAAAAAGTCTTCCGCGAAGAATATCGATATCGTATATAAACAGCAGCTGCCTTTCTATGTTTTTGGTGATGAACAAAAGATAAAATTCGTCTTTCAGACGCTCATGGATAATGCGTTGAGCTACACTCCCGCTGGCGGGAAAGTTACGGTCGCTGTAGAAAGCAGTAGTGGCAGATTTAAAGGAAATAGACTGACGATACGCATCAGCGATACGGGCATTGGTATTCCAAAAGAGGAGATAAAATATATATTCACTAAGTTTTATCGTGCGGAAAATGGAAGAAAGGCAGATACTGAAGGCATGGGTATCGGCTTGTATCTTTCAAAACATATCATCGAGCGTCATCGTGGCAAAATAACCGTTGAATCAGGTGGGGAAGGCAAGGGAACGACGTTTATGATCATGTTACCCTTGATTGACTAAATATTTTACATCAAATAAAAAACCGGAATTTATCCGGTTTTTTTGAGCTTATTTCAATCGTGATCTCCTCAAGAATGCGGGCACTGCACCCCAATCGTCATCATCGTTCGTCTCGGGCTTCACTTCTTTTCGAATGACTGAGTCGGCGGATTTTATCGGTAAAGGTGTTTCCTTACGGCTGTCAGAGGCAGAAAGTGTATTGAATATCTTGCCAGCTGAATTGACGATGCCACCCTTGTTCACAGGTCTGTCAGATCCTTTTGAAAGAGCACTGATAGGGGATTCCTGAGCAGGAGTATTTGTAGTGGTCTTCGAAGTATTTGTTTCAGGGAAACCGGTAGCGATAACAGTGACGCGGACCTCGTTCTTTTTGAGCTTATCATCACGAACAGTACCGAATATGATCTTGGCTTCAGGGTCGATAGATTCTGTGATGACCTTTGCGGCATCTTGGATTTCAAACATGGTAAGGTCTTCACCGCCAGCGATCGAAAAGAGTACGCCCTTTGCGCCAGTGATCGACACATCGAGGAGTGGACTGTTGATAGCGGCCTTGGCTGCTTCTATAGCGCGATTTTCACCGGTAGCAGAGCCTATGCCCATGAGCGCTGAGCCAGCGTTCTCCATGATTGTTCTGATGTCAGCAAAGTCGATATTGATCAAACCAGGTGTAGTGATGAGGTCTGAAATACCTTCGACAGCATGACGGAGTATCTCATCGCACATGCCGAACGCGTTCTTTACTGTTGTGTCTTTACCAACCGTAGAGAGAAGGCGGTCGTTCGGTACGACGATGATAGCATCAACTTCTTTTTTGAGCTCTTCAAGCGCTGTATCTGCGATACGAGTGCGCTGGCGTCCTTCAAAGAAGAATGGCTTGGTGACGACGCCGACTGTGAGACAGCCGAGCTCTTTGGCGATACGGGCAACCATCGGAGATGCGCCACTACCAGTGCCACCACCCATACCACAGGTGACAAAAACCATATCTGCGCCTTTGATAGCGTCTTGAACTTCATCACGAGTCTCTTCTGCTGCGCGGCGACCAAGGTCTGGATTCATGCCTGTACCAAGACCACGAGTGAGATTTTTACCGATATGGATCTTCTTTTTTGCGAGCGAACCGTGCAAATCTTGCGCATCAGTGTTGACGACGATAAAATCTACGCCTTTAACCTTTGCGGTGATCATGTGATTGACCGCATTGCGACCTGAACCGCCCACGCCAAGGACTTTGATGCGTGCGAATGTCTCGATGTCGGGAGTGATGTGGGGCATGAAGGTAGTTTAAGGTTTAAGGTTAAAAGTAAAAGTGAAGACAGCACAATCCGTACGCCAATCTTGATTAGTGGCGTTGGGGGCAAGCAGTCTCTAAACAGCTGAATATGCCTAGTATCATATCAAGTTATAGCTTGTGTGCAAGGCGTCGCTATCATTGACAGATTATTTTTTTCTGTGCTTCTCTATGTAGACAACGAGAAGTCCGCCGAGCGTGTCATCGAATAGATCTTTTATAGTATCGATGTAGTACGCCTTAGTTCCTACTGGTGCTCCGGCTATGCCATAGTACGCCTCGAATAATTCCCACAAGAATCCGCCGATAAAAACAAATATGATAGCCACCCAATAGCGACTATCAATTTTAAATGTGCATGAGCGAAGTACTGCGACGATAGAAAATCCAATGCCGATACCACCAAGAATATGCATGGGTATGTCATATCCAGTGATGCGCGTGTAGAAATCAAATGAATTACCTAGTATGTGGGCAATAAATAAAACAACTAGGGCAACCAATGCTGAGAGGTACGTTCTCATGTATATGTATTAAGGTAAAAACTGCTTAATCCAACGTGTGGCAGCTTTCCAGAGGTGAGTGAAAAATATCTTTGTGCCATCAATTTCTGGTCCTTCATCAGCATGAAGTCCCCAGATGCACAATCCGTATGCAACCGCCCATGTGCCATCTTTGAATGAAGTCTTTGCGCCATTTGTCGTATCAGTGATTGAGCCGATGCGTGAAGGTAGACGAAGTGATATACGTGCCATATCGTCGATAGAATGCATGCCGGAACCGCCACCGGTAATGATGATGCCGGCTGGAAGGAGACCGTTACGGCCGATTTTTTTGAGGTGTGCTTCTATGAGCTCGAACATATCAGATACACGCGCACTAATGATTTCCTCAAGCTTTTTACGAGGATATGAGCTGCCAGTGATGGCACCGATCTTGATCTGCTCTGCTTCCTCCAGAGGAACTTTGAGGCCGAGAGCGATATCATTGGTGATGTCAGTTGAACCGATCGGAAAGACTTCGAGTGAGGTAGGGATATTATTTTCAAATACGGCGATTGAGACCGTTTCGGCACCAATGTTGGCGAGGACGCAGCCGGCGATCTTTTGCGACTTTGAAAGCGTAACGAATCCAGCAACGATAGGTGATGCCATGATATCCTCGACTTGGAGACCGGCTTCATTGACTGCTTGGATAAGGTCAGCGACATGATGATCAAGCGAAGTGATGAAAAGGGTCGTAAGTTCTATTTTGTTGCCCGTGAGCCCTTTTGGATTGCCGAGAGCGGGAGTGCCGTCGATAGTGTATTGAACGGGGATACTATGTACGATGCGCCTATTAGCGATAGAGGAGCGAGGGATATCCTTTTCGCACTGCTCCTGAAGCTTTGTAAGGTCGATGTCGGTGATCTCAGCATCAGCACGTGACGTCATGATCGAGCTGGTGATAGTTACGCCCGACAAACCAATACCACTCACGCCAACAAAAGCCTTTTTGACTTTGATGCCAGCTTTTTCTTCTGCTTGTGCAAGAGCGCGCTTGATGCTTTCAGCGACATCTTTTACATTTGTGACATAGCCATGACGGAGGCCGTGACTATCGGCCATGCCCGCGCCAATGATTTTGGGGAGGCCTTTTTCATTTTTTTCACGCGAATCAGCGATCACGACCTTTACATGGTATGTTCCGACGTCGATGCCTGTGATGATGTTTCTGGACATGGAGTTAGGTCAAAAGACAAAGCTATATACCGAATTTTTCGCGTGCTTTGACTTCTATACCCTCCATTATAGCCCCATGGTCGTGTCCTTTCAAATGTGTACAACCGTGAATGAATAGAAAAGGAAAAAAGTTCTCGTAAGGACGATCGAATTTCTTCGCCTCTTCTTTGGTCTCTTTGGTTGAGATGTAGATCTCTCCTTCAGTGTCTGATAGAGGAAAACTCAAGATATCTGTAGCATGCTCCTTGTTTCGATAAATAGTATTTAATTTCTTTATGTTCTCCGAAGTGGTGATGATAACATTCAAGACATAATCTGCACCAAGAATCTCGTCTTTAATAGCCTCAAATTCGACACGAGGTATCTTTTCTTTTGTTTCGTTGATGAGAGTGAACATCTACTCTTATTTGCGTCCTGGGCGTTCTGGTTTGACTGGAGCCTTGCCTTGTTTGACGAGCTCAGCGAGAGCGGCTTTGCGGACAATAGACTTGAGAGTCTTTTGCTTGATCTTGTAAGGAGACTGAGTGCGCGTAGCATAACGAAGCGAACGCTTGCGGTTGATGACGCCAGAACTCTGGACTTTTCTGCTAAAACGGCGGAGGACACCAAGGGCGTTCTCGTTTGGGTTGCGGGTTATTTCTACGTTTATCATATAGGCTACTAGGATAACACAGGTTTTATTTGGGTGCAATAGATGCGCCTACCCCCAATAGTCAGCCTCGGTCTTCTTCATATATTTCGACAATTCATCGAGAGGGATGATGCTCTGGGCATGCGTATCAGTATTTCGGACGATAGCAGTTTTCTCGACCGCCTCCTTTTTTCCCATGACTATTGTGTAGGGCATATGGAATTTTTCGTTTGCAGAAACTTGCGCGGTGAGACGATCTTTGGCGAGACAGAGATACAGCGGGATCTTTGCTTGGCGAAGCTGTTCAACAACATTGAGTGCGACAAGTTTTGATTCCATACCAAGCTGAACAAACGATGCGATAGGGCGCTTCATCTTTGATACAGACTTTCGGAGCGCTGGACTGCTCTCTTTGACGAGCATGGACATGCCTACTCCTGGCACATCGCGCTTCATATTGAGGCGCTTTGCAAGACCGTTATAGCGAACGCCGATTGCGAGCAAACGCTGGTCTTTTTTGTTGGTAGAAGTGTTGACTATTGCGATGATCGTTTCTGTGCAGTATTTACGATTTCCGATCAAACTATTGTTCACGGTGTAGGGGATACCGAGCGTCTCACAGTATTCGAGTATCTCCTCAAGGTGACGACGGCTACTTTCAGATAAGAAATCCATTGAACGAGGCGCTTTGGCGTTGAGCTCAGTGCATGATTCATCGTGCCATGAGAGGAGCTCAAATGGGTCACGTTTGAGGATCTGACGCGCCTCAGGAGTCATTTCATTGATATGTTTGCGGTAATACGCAGTCAGTTCGCGCGCAAAACGGGCTATCGAATCACGATCACCGATCGAGTTGATCTCAACAGCAGTTTCAACATAGCCTTCTTCAGCGAGCATTGCGCGAGTCGTCTGTATGAGTGTTGCTTCCGCAATAGAACCAGATGAACCGATGATTTCGAGATCGGCGTAGCGATGATAGCCGTTCTTTTTGATTGAACCACGGAAAGGGTCTTTGAAATACAACATGACTGGCTGAGGCTGAGCGTGCCAGCCCGCTTCATGATATGAACGGATGATCGCTATCTTTTCCTCTGCATGGAGAGGGAGACGTCCATGCTTTTCAGATTCATCATCGATATGATCGCCCTCCATGATGTCTTTTGCGGCATCAAGGTCAGCTTTGGTGATGACGGGGCTCTTTGTCGGCGTAAAACCGTAATAGATGCTTGTCTCACCGATCTTGTCGAGATGGTCGTAGGGAATAAATTTACTATCTTGAGGCTTTTTATTCTTAGTATTCATACGTGTATTTTTATTCAATCAGTGATAAGCGATCTCAGGATGACTTCTACTGACTCTCTTGGCCAGGCCAGAGCGAGAGTTTTGTTATAGGCATCAATCGTACGATAGGACGGCCGATGATGAAATGCTTGTCGAGCGGTCCCCAGAAACGGGAATCTGAACTTTGTGCGCGGTTGTCGCCAAGGACAAAATATTCTGTCTGGCCCAATGTCTTTGTTGAAGTGTCATGCGAAAGATGCTCGTTAGCCAGATATGGTTCGTTGAGCTTGATGCCGTCAGGGTATTTTTTGTTGATGATCGTAATCTCACCATCTTTTATATCGACAGTTTCGCCAGGAAGACCGATGATGCGCTTGATATAGTATGTGCTTGGGTCATTTGGATATTCAAAAACGATAACATCCCCACGATTTGGATTTTCGAAATGATAGGTGAGGCGGTCAACAACGAGAAATTGTCCCGTAGCAAAGGTAGGATCCATCGATGCGCCATTGACGATGAATGGCTCGGCTACATACCAGCGGATAGGGAGGGCGATGATGAGTGCAACAATGATGACCTGGACCCATTCTTTGATAGAGTCCCAAAGCGTGTCCTCATTTTCGCGGAGGGGAGAAGCTGGTTGATTTGCGTTCAACTGAAAATTGTTTTCGTTCTCCATAATGACATACATTGTAGTACCAAAATGGGTTTGACACAAGAGAGGAAGGCGTGTTTTACTGGTTGTTATGTCATACATCATTGCTGGTCTCGGTAATCCAGGAGCAGAATATGAAAATACTCGTCACAACGCAGGACGTATTATTTTGGATGCCATTAGAAAAGAATATTCGGGCAGTGAATTTGAAATAAATAAAAAGTTGAATGCTCTTACTGCTGAAGTAAAAGTTGGTAAAGAGAAAGTGTTGCTTGTTGCGCCGGATAATTTTATGAATAACTCCGGTAAGTCTCTTGCATCAATTGTGAAGACGAAGTCAATAAAGATGCTTGTTGGTGAAAAGAAGGTGTCAATCAAAGCTGCCGATGATCTCCTCGTTATCTATGATGATTTTCAGTTGCCGATCGGTCGTATGAAAATTTCTTATAATAAAAGTTCTGGTGGGCACAACGGTCTCGAGTCTGTTATCAAGTCAGTTAAGACCGAAGCCTTTCCTCGTCTCCGTATCGGTACAGCTGTGGCAAAAAAGAGTGGTGATGCTAAAGTTCCACACGGTGAAGATGTGATTGAAAAGTTCATTCTCGGCAAGTTCAAAGAAGAAGAGATGAAGGAACTCAAGAAGATGGCAAAGAAAGCGATTGAAGTTGTTCAAGTCTGGATCAAGGATGGTAGGGAACGAGCGACAAATCTGGCGAATACGGAATAATAAAACTAAAAAAGTGGTAATGAAAATCGGCAGATAAAATACCTGCCGATTTTTATATGAGCACCGAACAGTGATCACCCGAAGTTTCCCGCGAGGAGCTGACCATCCGGTGTCGAACCGAAAATGATCGTGCTAACCGATCCAGGAAGCGTCTTCTGGTATTCGCGCAAGCTTTTCATTTCCTCGCCCGGTTCAAAAAAACGTTTTAGTTTGGGGTTGATGCCGAGCAATTTGAATGTTTTGCGCTCCATGAGGAGGAACAGTCCAGGATATTCCCGGGCCAGTTTCGCCATGGCTGCCAGTAGCTTTGCCGCTTTTGTCGGTGCCGGTTCCAGTTTTGTTTTTATTTTCATTGTGTTCTTTGTACCTTTCAGAGCATAAATTAGCATAATCAATAGAAAAAGCCACCATCTCTGGCGGCCTTTTCTTTATGATTCTCTTTCTCCCTATTTCGTTCCTGTATACGCGAGAGCCATCTTCTGTTCCTTTGGATCGAAGACGGTTATCTTGAAAGGATAGGTCTTGCCGAGCTCGAGAGCCTTGCGCAACTTCTCCTCTGAACCGAACTCTGATACATGGACCAAGCCAGCGACGCCTTCTTCGATAGAAGCGAGGGCACCATGCTTGTTGAACTTGATGATAACGCCAGTGACAGGCATGTCCTTTTTGTACTTCTTACTAGCCTCTGTCCATGGGTTTGGACGGAGCTGTTTGATAGAGAGGGAAATCTTGCCTTCTTTAACTTCGATGATCTTGACGCGGATCTTTGAGCCAACCTTAACGAAGGTCTTCGGATCCTCGACGAGGCCCCAGTCGATCTCAGAGATATGGACGAGACCTTCGAGACCTTCTTCAAGCTTGACGAAGACACCGAAATCAACGACGCCAGTGACTGTACCGTCGACTTCATCGCCGACTTCGTACTTACTGACAATCTTTTCCTTTTCTTTAGATTCAGGACCCTTTTCTGAGAAGATGAGCTTACCTTCCTTTGGATCTGCAGTGATGATAGAGACTGAGAGACGTGTACCTACGAGCTTTTTGAGCTCTTCGAGGATCTTATCCTTGTCACCATCACCAACCTTTGGATAGTGCTCGCCCTTCAACTGTGAAGCTGGAAGGAAACCAACGATACCTTGCCATTCCATGAGAAGACCACCCTTGTTTGCCTCTTTGACGAGGATTTCGAGAACTTTCTTTTCTTTGATAGCGACTTCAGCTTCGCTCCAAATGAGTGCCTGACGAGCTTCCTTGAGAGAGAGCTCGTAATAGCCTTCTGGATGAGTGTTATCAACAATCTTTGCGGCGATAGTGTCGCCGATGTTGATCTTCTTGATAACGTCGCGAGCTATGATGAATTCACGTCCATAAATGATACCTGTTCCAAATGGAGCAAGGTCAACGTATATAGATGACTTCTCGATAGCGAGAACTGGACCTTCGACGAGGTCGCCGATCTGTGGAGGGTTCTTCATTGAACCGACCATTTTGCCCATGACGGTAGACTTTTGAGCGTCGGTCATGATCATCGCCTCATTTTTCTTGGCAATGATACTGGCCTCACGAGACTCATCGTCTGTCATCTCTGTCTGAGTTTTTGCACCCTTTACTTCTTTCGAATCACTCTTACCTGCGAACGAATCTTTTATTTTTTTGAACATATTTATTTTTTCGCGCTCCGCTTTTTAATTTGATAAACGCCCCATGGCGGTTTGATAAGTGCGGGATAACACGAAGTTATTAAAACGAACTGATAACCGGACTAAAAATGGCTCTACAGCCGTATGGAAGAGAATAACTTAAAACGTCTCATTTGTCCAATAAAAAACCGCCCGAATTGCTTCTGGGCGGTGGTGTGTTTCAAATACTAACAGATTCAGGCGGTTGCCAGTTGAACTTCAGTTGTTTCGTGCGCATGAGAGTCACGATGACAGTGGTCCTCATGATCCCCGACGAGGTTGGGCACGATGCTGGCAAAGAGCCGAATGTGGTCTTTGCCCTTGCTGAGCCGGATCACATGCATCTCGTCCTTAGGGTCAATTTTCTTGATTTCGGACTCGTGCACGCGCGGATGCGCAATGACGACGATGGGCATATCAGGAAACTCGCTTCTGACTGCTTTGGCGATATCAGAAGCCGTCTTGAGGTCGATGTGTTCCCACATGATGACGACCAGATCGAGCTTGTGTCCCCGGGCTTCACGCAAGACCATCCGACCGAGGGTCAGACAACCGCATGAGCGCAGGTAGTAATTGTCTCCGAGAGTATCGGAGTAATCCTCGAGGTTGACGGTATTGTCACCCGTGAAGAGTAAGAGATGCTTCGGTTGCTTATGTGTGCTTAATGACATGTGTAACGGTATTTGGTTTTCAGTTGGTTTGTGAGCCATTTCTACACGTGTAGGAATGGCTTTCGCCTAAGAACAGCGATTGAGCACTCTAGCACTCTTTACAGATAAAGTCAATAAAGCCCTAGTGCCGCAAATATTGATATGATACAATCAAAAAACTATGATTATTACATACCTTGGTGGCGAGTCATTCAAAGTTTCATTTGGTGATACAACGCTTGCATTTAACCCTATTTCAAAAGATTCAAAGCTCAAAACGAGCAAGTTTGGTGCTGATGTGGTCCTTTCGACGCTCAATCATCCTGACATGAATGGTATCGATCAGGTCGGTTTCGGTGAAAAGAAGCCGTTTGCTATTAGTGGTCCTGGCGAATATGAAGTCAAAGGTGTCTTCATCAAAGGCTTTGGCTCAGAGTCGAATTATGATGGCGAAAAGCGCATCAATACGATTTATTCTGTTGCTCTCGAAGGCATGAATATCTGTTTCCTTGGTGCGATTGATCAGGAAGCGCTTCCAAAAGATGCGGACGAAGGCGTCGATGGTATCGATATTCTCTTTGTACCGATCGGTGGTGAAGGCGTTCTCGATGCTTCAAAAGCATATAAGCTCGCTGTCGCTCTTGAGCCAAAGATCATTATTCCTATGCACTATGGTGATATTGGTAACAAAGATTCGCTCAAGATATTCCTCAAAGAAGCCGGTGAGAATCCAAAGCCAGAACCGAAGCTCACTCTCAAGAAAAAAGATCTTGAAGGCAAGGATGCGGAGGTTATCGTTTTGGAGCAAGAATAATACACTTGCGCCTCGAGGTACGAATGCTAAACTAAATACACATGAGCATCCAAACACATATAGAAAATTTACGATCAAAACCTGAGCATGTGAGAAAGCAGATCGCTTTTTGGTCAGCATTCGGCATTACGCTTGTTATTTTCACTTTTTGGATCGCTTCATTTACGAGCGTTGGCAAGAACACCCAGCAAGCAGTTGCTCATGCAGTGGAGCAGGCTGGTACGCCAGCTCAGTCGTTAACTGCCAGTGTTGGAGGTTTTTTTGGCGATATCAAAGATCTCATATTCAAACCTCGTGTCGTTACCTATACTGATATTCAAGTTGCGCCAGGGAAGTAGAACAGAGTTAAATAACTACAGTAAATCTACATCATGTCAATGTGTTTGATGTATGAAAAAATGCTATAATATATAGACATTCCTATCATTAATTTTCCTATTATTTTGTAATTCCCATGGCAAAAAAATCAGAACAGCCTGAAATCCCTGTTGAGAAGCGTCCTGAAGCAGATGGTATCCGCGCACGATCAATCACGGTTGAGATGCGCAACTCGTTCCTCGACTATGCTATGTCAGTTATTACTGACCGCGCATTGCCTGATGTCCGTGACGGTCTCAAGCCAGTGCACCGCCGTATCCTTTTTGCTATGCATGAAAAAGGCCTGACTGCTTCTGCCAAGTTCCGTAAGTCTGCCGTGGTTGTGGGTGATGTGCTCGGTAACTATCACCCACACGGCGATGTTGCTGTGTACGATTCTATGGTCAAGATGGCTCAGGATTTCACTATGCGTTATCCGCTGGTCCAAGGACAAGGTAACTTTGGTACTGTCGACGGTGACCCAGCTGCTGCTATGCGTTATACCGAAGCGCGCATGTCACGCATGTCAGCCGAGCTCCTCCGCGATATCGACAAAGACACAGTCAATTTTCATCCAAACTACGATGGTACAAAGAAAGAGCCGAGCGTCATGCCGACCGCTGTCCCGAACCTTCTTTTAAACGGCACTCTCGGCATCGCTGTCGGTATGGCGACGAACATTCCTCCACATAACTTGGGAGAGATAGTCGACGCCACAGTACATCTCATCGAAAACCCCCAAGCAACGACTGAGGATATGCTCACATTCATCAAAGGCCCCGACTTTCCACTCGGTGCAGTCATGTATGGCGAAAAAGACATTCATCATGCCTACGCAACTGGCCGTGGTGGCATCGTCGTGCGTGGTGAAGCTGAGATAACTGAAGATAAAAAAGGTCAGTATCAGATCATTATCACCTCGATCCCGTTCCGCGTGAACAAGAACGAGCTCATCATCAAGATCGCAGATCTCGTCCGCGAAAAGATTCTTGAGGGTGTACGTGGTCTCCGTGATGAGTCAGACAAAGATATCCGCATCGTCATTGATCTCAAGTCCGGTTCATTCCCAGAAAAGGTCCTCAACCTCATTTACAAGCACACTCAGCTCGAAGAGTCGTTCCACGTCAACATGGTGGCGCTCGTCGATGGTGTGCCTCATACACTTGGCCTCAAGACTATCCTTCAAGAGTTCGTTAAACATCGTATCGAAGTCATTCGTCGTCGCACTCAGTTCGATCTCAATGCTGCTGAAGCGCGCGAGCATATCCTCCTCGGTCTCAAGAAAGCTCTCGACCATATCGACGAGATCATTTCTCTTATCCGTGCTTCAAAGGACGCCGTCGAAGCAAAGGCAGCTCTTATAAAGAAATTCAAGTTCAGTGATCTTCAAGCACAAGCCATCCTTGATATGCGTCTCGTCAAACTCGCTGGTCTCGAGCGTAAAAAGGTCCTCGATGAGTTGGCAGAAGTCCAAGCGCTCATCGAAGAGCTCAAGGGCATTCTCGGCAGTGACAAAAAGATTCGTTCTATCATCAAGAACGAACTCACTGAGATCAAGGCTCGTTATGGCAATGAACGTCGTACCAAGCTCGTCAAGCACGGGGTAAAGGAGTTTGTGGCTGAAGACCTCATCCCAGATCAAGAGTCAGTACTCGTTCTCACCAAGGGTGGTTATATCAAGCGTACTGATCCAGGTGAATACCGCAAACAGAAGCGCGGTGGCGTTGGCGTTGTCGATCTCGATACAAAGGAGGAAGATTTCATCACGCACCTTGTGTATGCTTCAACGCACAACGACCTCTTGTTCTTCAGTGATCGTGGAAAGGCATATCAGATCAAGATGTTTGAGATTCCAGAGGGTAAGCGCGCTACACGTGGCAAGTCGATTATGAACTTTATTTCTCTGGCTGATGGCGAGCGCATCACTTCTATTTTGCCAATGCCAAAAGACAAGAGAGCCGCAGAAGGTCTTTCACTCATGATGGTTACCCGTAATGGAACAGGCAAGAAGACATCAGCTCAGCAGTTCAAAGATGTGCGTCGTTCAGGACTCATCGCTATCACGCTCGATGCTGGCGACGTGCTCATCTCAGCTTCGTTTGTCTCAAAGGGACAAGATGTCATGATTGCAACCAAGGAGGGTCAGTCGATTCGCTTCAAAGAAAGTGATGTACGTGAAATGGGAAGAAACGCCGCTGGCGTACGCGTCATGAAGCTTGCTGATGCAGATCCAAAGAAAAAGATCGAGGCTGATGCGGTTATCTCTGCTGATATCATTTCAAAAGATGCAAAGAATCCCGCTCTCTTTGTCATGGGCGGCAATGGTTATGGTAAGAAGACTGACCTGAGCGAATATAAGGTCCAAGGTCGTGGTGGTTCAGGTATCCTCACAATGAATGTCACTCCAAAGACTGGTGCTCTCATGGCTGCAAAGGTAGTCACTGATGATGATGAAGAGATTATCGCTATGTCAAAAAACAGTCAGGTTATCCGTGTTGATATCAAAGAGATCCCTGCGCTCAGTCGTGCAACTCAAGGTGTACGCATCATGAAGCTTCGTGAAGGAGATGAGTTGGCCAGTTTGGTGTGCCTCTAGTATTTGTCCCCATACTCCTTTCTCCATTCTTCCTACTCCTTTGCTATACTATAGCCATGTTCTCAGACCCAAATGCCAACTTGTCTAAACTCGGACTTGCACTCGGTATGAAAGTCGTCGATCTCGGCGCTGGTTCAGGTTTTTATTCTATCGAATCAGCCCGTCGCGTCGGTCCTGGCGGTCGCGTATATGCTATCGATATCCAAAAAGACATCCTTGAGCGCATCCGCGTAGCAGGCACAAGCCAGCATTTGAATAATATAGAAGTCATCTGGGCAAATATCGAGAAGATCGGCGGCACAAAGCTCCGTGAAAATATCGCTGACCGTGTGATCGTTTCAAATGTGCTCTTTCAAATAGAGAAGCCGGAAGAGTTCGCATTGGAGATAAAGCGAGTACTTAAACCAGGGGGCAAAGTCATGGTCATCGATTGGAATGGTGGTAGCCCGCTCAGTCCAAAGACATTGTTTTCATCTGCCCGTGCCCAAATGCTCTTTGAAAAAAGTGGTTTCAAGCTCGATCAGTCATTTGGCGCCGGAGATCACCACTACGGTTTGGTATTAACGAGATTATAGACACTTATTTATGACCAAATTTCAAATTATCCTTCTCGGCGTATTCGTACTTTTCATCATTGTGGGTGTAGTTTCATTTGCTATGTACAAAGGGAATACGAGCAGCAGCACACAATTGCCCGCTATCACCATATGGGGCACATTTTCTTCAGGCATATTCAACGATTATGTTTCAAATATAAATAACAACTCGTCATCGCCGATTTCAGTTACCTACAAGCAGATAGATCCATCAGCTTTCTCACAGCAGTTCATCGCAGCTCTCGCACGCGGTATAGGCCCTGACGCTATCCTCATCCCGGCAGACACAATCTTGCCACATGAGGACAAGATTGCGCTCATACCGTACTCTGCGCTTTCTGCACGCACATATAGAGATACGTATATCCAGGAGGCTCAGATGTATACGACGGATACAGGCATACTCGCACTGCCTTTCACTATTGATCCATTGATCATGTATTGGAATCGCGACATGTTCAATACTGCAGGCATAGCAACTTATCCCCATTACTGGGACGAGTTCACCACTATCATCCCAAAGCTCACCGTCAAAGATTCAAACGGCAACGTCAGAAAATCGGCCATCGCTCTTGGCGATTTCACCAATGTCTTGAGTGCTCGTGAGATCCTCGGCTCACTCCTGATGCAAATGGGTAACCCTGTCACTGCATACAATGCTCAAGGAACGCTTCAGTCGACATTGCGTCTATCGGCGCAAGTGAATCCAAAGCTCGTACTTGATTTCTTCTCACAATTTGTCGACGCCACCAACCCGAATTATTCTTGGAACCGCGGCATGTCAGATTCTCGCACTGCTTTCCTTGCGGGCGATCTTGCTACGTATTTTGGATTTGCTTCAGAGCTTTCGAGTATCCGTGAAAAAAACCAGAATCTCAATTTTGACGCTGCACCGCTTCCGCAGATACGCAAGGGAGGCGTCAAGGCGACCTATGGACGCATGTACGGTTTCTCCATCGTTCGTTCAAGTGCAAATGCCAACGGCACATATCAAGTTCTCTCTATACTGACTCAACCAACCTATCTCGCTTCGCTCGCAAAGACGATGTATCTGCCTCCCGTGCGCACCGATCTTATCGCTCAAGGCTCGAGTGATCCATATCTTTCAGTATTCGGCGAGGCAGCACTTGTCAGCAAAGCATGGCTCGATCCAGACCCAGTTCAGTCAGCCCAATTACTCGGCAATATGATAGAATCAATCACGACAGGGCAGAGGTCGTCTTTCCAAGCGATCGAAGATACGGGCATACGATATGACTCTTTGATCAGACAAGCGACAACGCAGTAATACCATGAAAAAAATTACCCTTTCTCTCATACTTCTCAGCGTTAGCCTCCTTGCTACGTCTTCAGTCTTTGCACAGAATACTCAAACATTAACGTCTCCTAGCGCAAGTGAGGATCCTACTCAGTCGTCATTCAGGATCGTTGCGTGCGATGGCCCAGAGCTGCCAGCTAATCTCGATACGAAGACGAGAGAGATATTATCGCCTTCAGGTGAGACCGCATTTATGAAAAAATTCGGACATGCGCAGCCATATGTGCCCTGCAATTTTAATGGCATGATGATACAGGTCCAGCATCTCATCAACATTGCCATGGTGCTCGGTGTCCTCGCCGCCATTGTTCTCTTTACCTATGCAGGATATTTACTTATGACAGGTAAGGATAGTGACCGTAGTCATGCCAAGGATATTTTTCCAAAGATATTCATTGGTTTGATCATCATGCTGTCAGCATGGTTCATCGTTTATCAGATCCTCAATTGGCTGACGGGAAATGGTGCGTTTACCAAGTTGCTCGGTAGTCCATAATTACTGACTCAATTATTAATTTGATCTTTTTTTCATGAAAACAACTCTAAAAATCTACGTCACATATCTTACTTTAGCGGTTATTATCGCGAGCCCATTCGTCAGCTATGCACAAAATAGCGATTATGATTATTGTTTGAACGAAGGAGGTACGCCAGAAAGCTGTGCCGGTGCAGATTCGACAGACCCATCAGCAACAGACCCATCCACTGATTCGAGCTATGATTATAATTCGTATGATACAACATATGATTCATCTCCCTCGACTATTCCAGTGCCGTATTCAGGATCAAATGTAAATGCAGTTGATAACGCTACATCTCCAACGACAGTTAGTTCTCCAACGACTGCCGGTCAGCCAGCAGCTCGCACGTCTACAGCAAAAACACCGAGTGCTTCTGATCAAGCTCCTGCGCCTGCACCAGTGACGACACTCTCCAATCCGCTTAAGGGAGTCAATTCGGTGAGCGATCTTATTTTGACCTTTATGAAGATCGTCAGCTACATCGCAGTGATTTTTGGTGTGCTCATGCTCATGTGGGTCGGTCTCCAGTTCGTATTGGCGCAGGGAAATCCGGAAGCGATTAAGACCCGCAGCAACCAGCTCCTCTGGGTTGTTGTTGGCATCGGTGTCATCCTTGGTGCGCGCATATTGATCAGCGTCGTCATCAATACGCTCCAGGCGACTGGCACAGTCAATCCAGCGATCATTCAAAATGCGCAGAATGCTATTAATAACCAGTAATTATTATTTTATGAAAAAAACACTTATTTCTCTTTTTGCTTTTGTTCTGCTCGTGAGCCCAATAGCTACATATGCAACATCGCCGGTTACTTTCAACATTGGTGGTAACGCCTCATATGGAAATTACGCCTCATCGGGTAGTCAGTGTACTTCAAATGCCATGACGCTTTGTACACTTATCAACCGTGTTATCGGTTATTTGAACCAGATCCTCTTTTTATTGATCGGTCTTTCGGTAGTCGTATTCGTCTACTACATATTCAACTATTTCATTAAGCCTGATGCCGATAAGAAAGAGGCTGGTTCATATGTCATGTACAGCGTCATCGGCTTCTTCGTCATCCTTTCGATGTGGGGTTTGGTCAATATCCTTCAAAATACATTTGGTCTCGGCAATACAGGTTACGGGCCTGGGTCATGGACAGAGATCTCGAACATCTTCCCACGCTAGTGAAATACATCACCGACTAATCCACACGTTATGTTGCTCCTCGCGAATAATGTGGGGTATACTAGAGGTATCGTATTAGATTTTATTATCCAATTTAGTTTATAAGAAAATGAAAAAAATCATCGCACTTGTCGCCGTTTTTGCTCCAGCTATCGTGAGCGCTCAGGCTATTACGGACGTCAACTCTCTTACCAACAAACTGACGAACCTCGGTAACGTCGCTATTGAGATTCTTATCGCTTTTGCGGTTCTCTATATCATCTTCAATGTTGTTCGTTATATCATGGCCGCTGAGGATCCAGAAAAGCGCAAGTCGATTGGTATGGCTGTGCTCTGGGGCATCGTCGGTCTCTTTGTTATCCTTTCGATCTGGGGTCTCGTTAATATTCTCTCAAATACGTTCAGAACAAACACGAACGCTCCTACGCAGAACTTCCCACAGTTGAACTATCCTCCTCAGATTCCGTAAAGAGAATGAGCTATCTCATCGATACAGTACATGCAGCAGCGGATCCCACAGCGGCTTTTGCCTCTGTGGTTGATCCTATATTCACGCACATAGTCAATCCACTGATCATGCTCATGTTCGCGGTTGCCATCATAGTTTTTGTATGGGGCGTCATACAGATGATGATTAACGGTGAAGATGGCGACGCGCGCACGAAAGGACGCAATCATATGTTGGCCGGCGTCGTTGGCATCATGATCATGGTATCTGCATGGGGCATTGTCTATTTCATTTCAAATACGATCGCTGGTAGATAGGGTAGGCACATACGAAAAATACAGATATGAAAAAAAACCCACAGATTAAGTCTGTGGGTTTTGTGATTTTGTTCCGCGTCGAATTTATTGATGGCGACACGGCGGAGGGAAGGATCGTATTGCCCGGTAGTTGTCCCGGTAGCAAACTTGTCTCCCGCCTCTGAGCTGATTGTCATACTGCCAGCCGCTTATCAATACCGTGCCAGGACCATAACCTCCTCGGTTGACAGTCTGATTGTTGATGATGATCACCGAGGCCTGTGGGGGCGTTACCGCTTGCGCAGGCACAAAGGTTTTTTGTGCCACGGGCGGTTGATACCCTACGGCTGGCGTGAACGGTTTTTTCACAGCGACCGGATTCGTAACGATGACCGTTGTTTTCACAATTGTTTTCACAACGATTGGTTGCGGGGGAACAGACAACAGACTAAAGTTCATGTTGACTGGCCCGCTTACGTTACTGCAATTAGGTCCGACGACCATCTGCTGAATGACTGAAGCGCTATTTGTCGCAGCAGCAGTCAAAACAGCTGAGTTCGCATTCGTTCCGAGGCTGTTCGTGGTGACAATCGTCGCCACACTGCTCGCCGGCGCGTTACTGCTTGCACCCGCATTGGTGTTGACCAAAGCCGATGCCAAAGGAGTGACCCCTTGGTGACCGGACTTTTGGTTCAAGTAATACCCCAACGCAGAGAGACAGAGGATGAGGAATGCGATTCCCGCCAACGCCCAGCGCAGACGATAGTTCGCATGCTTCTGGGCGCGGTGAGGGCTCAGAGCCGGTTTGGCAGGAGAAGAAGGGGTAGCCGCAGCTTTCGCTTGAGCTTTCTTCTTCCGTGCCTCCGTCCACTTGCTGAGCGCTTTCATCAGGATCATTCCGAGGTTCAAAGCGACGGTGCGCTTGACGATGACCTTGGGCTGCTTTTTGTCGAGCAGCTCCCGAAGTTCATTGAGTTCAGCCTGATAGCCGCTGAATGCAGTCGCCGCCTCGATTTTCGCGAGGTCTTTGATGTGCGCATCAGTCGGAATCCCGTTAACGTCCTTTTTCAATTTATTGATATTCAACTCCAGGACGTTGATCTTGTTCTTGATCCAGACGACATCGAGAGCGTTCACCAACGTTTGACTGAGTGTGACCGGTTTCGAGAACGGGTCACTCGGCGACTGACCAGAAGTGCTGTGCGCTACGGTGATCGGGACAAGGTAGTAATCTCCCGCCCGCACAACAGTCTTTTCCGACACAAGGCCGAAGTCTGACAAGTTGTGCGTGAGGCTACCGTTCTTCGCGGCGATTTTGATAAGATCGCCAGAGATGCCCATACTGAGCACGGCATCTTTGATGTTGCCAGTCGGCGTGATATAGAACTGGATGCCGTTTCGGGCACCGGTGCCAGGGATCTTGTAGCTGAAGTTACCGTTTTTGCGATTGAAGGTCAGTTTAGTGACCTGACCCATCTTGGGGTCGCTTGGGTTGCTCGTACTCATAATCCGTCTCTCCTTGTGTTGTTTCCGTGAAATTCACGGAAGGGGTTAATGTGGTTTTCAATGTGCTCTTGAGGTTAAAACCTCCGAATGCACGCTGGTATAATCTTACTACATATTACACTAAAAGTCAATAGGTACTATATATAGCAATGTAGGGCTTAAAATAGCGTTATTGTGCCGGGGAGAGGACTCGAACCTCCAAGGATTGCTCCGCGTGGTCCTAAGCCACGTGCGTCTACCAATTTCGCCACCCCGGCAAATTATTTGTATTGTTATTATACTTTGATTTTCACATCTTATCACGATGTTTGTGGTCACGAGTATTTTCTTGCTAGAAAATCTCGCGACCCCGCCTCGGCCTCGTCAGGCCTGCGGCTCGCACAAACCTGCGTGCCCTCGGTTTGTGCGCCCAGTAGGGATCGAACCTACGACCTTATCCTTAAGAGGGATCTGCTCTACCAGCTGAGCTATGGGCGCGAATTTCGGTTTTGCGAAATTCGGATCAAAAGACTTTTATGCTGCGTATGCGGCAGAAAAGTTTTTGACCAGATTTCACATAACTTACTCAGGTAATAACATAACAGGTTTTCATTAATTAGACAAATCACTTGAGTTTTTTTTGATGGTATGTAATACTGTTCCACATGGTAAACCGAATGCGCGCAACGCGAGCTCATCGCGACAATAGACGTTCACATCATGCTCTCGATGCTGCACGTACTTCTGTTTGCCAAAATTGTAAGGCCGCTCACAAGAGTCATGCAGTCTGTATGAACTGTGGATGGTACAATGGCCGTAAGGTCCTTGATCTTACTATCGCTGCTACCAAGAAGGCGGCAAAGGTTGCAAAGGCAGCTAAGTAAAGTTCCAAGCTCCAAGATACAAGTTCCAAAGGGTATGTGCTCGTTTGGTGATTGATATTTGGAATTTGGAATTTTATAATCAGGTTATCGTAACAATGTTCTTCAAATAAACTCATGGCAAATAGACATTTATCTCGCTCAGTTGTCCTCCAGGCACTTTTTGAGTGGGATTTTTGTGGCAAAAAAGATGCAACCTCATCTGTTATCATAGAGCGCGATGCAAAAGAGTTCGCTCCCGGGGTAGCCGATGTTTCATTCATGGATGAGCTTATGAAGGGTATCCTCGCTAAACATAGTGAGCTCGATGACATCATCTCAAAGGCAGCGCCTGAGTGGCCTATCGACAAGATCTCACCGATAGACCGTAACGTGCTCCGTCTCGGTCTTTATGAGCTTCTCTTTGCTGATCGCGTTGAAGTGCCTGCGAAAGTAGCTATCAATGAAGCCATCGAGCTTGCAAAGACCTTTGGCGGTGAGACAAGCGGTCGTTTCGTCAACGGCGTTCTCGGTGCAGTTTACAAAGAGCTCGGTGAGCCAGGAAAGGATGCCCAGCCGATAAAGAAAAAGAAGGTTGAAGTCCCTTATGAGCAAATGCCAATCCAACACTTAGGTGGTGCAGTGGTATATGCTCGTGACGGCGCAGATGTCTATATGGCCTTCGTCTATGATGTCTTCGGCCACTGGACCCTCTCAAAGGGCAAGATTCCACCGGAAGTTGATCCGAAGCAGGGTACTATCAACAAAGTGATGGAAGAGATCGGTCTTGAAGTAAAGATCATCGCTGACCTCGGTGAAAATGAATATATCGCCAATGATCCCGAGATCGGCAAGATCCGCAAGCAAGTGCACTACTATCTCGCCGAGTCTGATTTCAAGACGCTCACTCTCGCTAAGAAACCGGGACTCGCTGATGCAAAATGGTTCAAGCTCGACGCTATCCTTGAACTTAACTTCTATAACGATATTTTACCTATAGTAGCAAAAGCGGTGACGATTGTGAGCGAGGAGAAATAAGTTGGGCAGGCGTATTTTTATGAAAATAAACTTCGAAAATTTGGCAGAGCATATCAATGTCACGTTCAATGACATGGCTCTTTTGCGCACCGCATGTACGCATCGCTCATATATCAATGAGAATCGCGAATCTGGTTTGGAGCACAATGAGCGCCTCGAATTTCTCGGTGATGCCGTGCTCGAGCTTGTAGTGACCAGTTTTCTTTTCCGTAAATTTCCAAAGAAGGCTGAGGGAGAGCTCACCGCCTTTCGTTCAGCCATTGTGAATACGGTTAGTTTGGCAAAAGTTGGTGACAAGGTTGGTCTCAACGACTATATGCTCCTTTCAAAAGGTGAGGCAAAGGATACTGGTCGTGCGCGCGCTATCATCCTCGCCAATGCAGTTGAAGCAGTTATCGGTGCTATTTATATGGATAGTGGCTATGATACATCTGCGAATTTTATTTCTGAACATATTTTAAATATTATCGACATCGATGAGATTGTGAAGAACAAGACATGGATCGATGCAAAGAGCATGTTTCAAGAAAAAGCGCAGGAGAAAGCGGGAGTCACGCCATCATATAAGACGCTCAAAGAAACAGGTCCTGATCATGACAAGAAGTTCACGCTTGCCGTATTTCTCGGTGATGTGCAGGTTGCGACAGGGGAAGGGAAGTCAAAGCAGGAGGCGGAGCAGAAGGCGGCTGAAAACGCTTTGGTGGTTAAGAAGTGGTAAATTGAAGAGCGGCTAAATCACTGACTATGTTACAATAGTTACGAACTTTCTGAACTTTAGTTTTTATATGCACGAATTACATCTCGACTTCGGTAGAAGTGGCGGGTCGAACAGTGTCCTGGTCGCAAGCACCTCGAGTGCAATTCTTCAAATGAAGGCAGTAGATATTACAGCCCTCATGCAAACGTGCGGGTTGTGTGAGTCAGATTTTCCGGTGATCAAGTATTCTGAGCATCTAAGGACTTGTCTCGGATTCAATCAACACAAGGAGAGTCAGCTACGCTTTCCATTTCCACTATCTGCATAGCAGTGCCTCTTTCACCCCTCCACACCTTTTTGGTCTGGAGGGACTTTTTTATGCTAAAATATCAGCCATGTATCTGAAATCCCTCGAAGTATCTGGCTTTAAATCATTTGCCAAAAAGGCAACGCTCAATTTCACCTCATCGATCACGGGTATCGTAGGTCCGAACGGTTCAGGCAAGTCGAACACTGCTGAAGCATTTCGTTTTGTGCTCGGCGAGCAATCTATCAAATCTCTTCGCGGCAAACGTGGTGAGGATATGATCTGGAATGGTGGCGGCGATGGTCCTTCTGCTGCGGGCAGAGCAAATCGTGCCAGCGCAAAACTAACATTTGATAATTCGAGCCGCATGTTTGCATCGATTGATTTTGATGAAGTGACTATTGAACGCATCGTCCATCGTGATAATAGCAATGAATATTTATTGAATGGCACCGCAGTGCGTCTCAAAGATATCATCGAGCTTCTGGCGACTGCTCATGTTGGCGCAACTGGTCACCACATCATCTCTCAGGGCGAAGCTGACCGCATCCTCTCGGCAAGCATTCGCGAACGTCGTGAAATGATCGAGGATGCTCTCGGTCTCAAGATATATCAATGGAAGAAATTGGAAAGCATCCGCAAGCTCGAGCGCACCGAAGAGAATATGAAGCAAGTAGAGTCGCTCCGTCGTGAGATCGCTCCGCACCTGCGCTTTTTGAAGAAACAAGTTGAGAAAGTTGAAAAAGCCGAAGAGATGCGCCGTGAGCTTATTTCAATATATAAAATATATTTTGCTCATGAAGACCACTATATCACCACTGAAAAGAGTCGTTTACATGCAGAGATTGCTGGACCAAAGAAAGAGCTGTCTGACCTTGAGCATGCGCTCAACAAAGCTAAAGAGATATTAACAGCGTCAAAGAACAAAGATGTGACCAGTGACGAATTGATTTCACTTGAAAAGAAGCTAGCTGAAACGCGCACCGAGACTGATACTGTTGTACGTGAACTCGGCCGTATAGAGGGCGAAATAAATGCCAATAAACGCGCGAAGGAGAAAGAAGAAGGGAGAATGAAGCAGGAGGAGTTTAAAACTGTCTATTTGAAAGATGTTGAAGAAGTCATCAGTAAGGTTGAGCTCTTTCAAACAGTAAAAGAAGTCATCGACGCCTTCAGGCATTTCATCAAAGGTCATCGTTCAACCAATGATTCGCAGTTCATCGCTGAGATGGAAAAGGAGATTGCGCGTTTATCTGATGAGAAGAAAAGCTTTGAGCATAAGAGAGCTGAGCTGGGGGATTTTGAAAAGAAGATCGTCAGCGAATATAACGCGCTCAAGCAAAAGATCGAGCATGAGAAGGATACGAACCGCGACGCTGAAAAAGAAGTGTTTAGGATTATCGCACGTCAAAACGAGGTACGACATATTGTCGGTAGTTTGACCGCGGAGGTTCAGAAGATAGATTTTGCCGATGCGGAATTCAAAAGAGAGTTGGGTGAAGCGGGAATGATCGTAGGGCGTGAGGCGACGCAGTACGAAGAAGAAAGAAGTAAAGAGAAAGGAGAAGGAAGAACGCAAGAGCAAAGACAAGAGCAACAAGAACGCAAGCATCAGATAGATAAACTGAAAATTCGTCTCGAAGACATGGGTGCGGGTGGTGGCGCTGAAGTGATGAAAGAGTATAAAGAAACTGAGGAGCGCGATGCTTTCCTTGCGCGTGAGCTTATTGATCTTGAGAAGGCAAAGGATGAACTAAATAAGCTCATAGCTGAGCTCGATGTACGCATCGATGTAGAGTTCAAGCAGGGAATATTAAAGATAAATAAGGAGTTTACGAATTATTTTTCTTTGATGTTTGGTGGAGGCAATGCAGAGCTTACTGTAATTAGAGAAGTAAGGAGAAAGAAGAAAGGAGATACTGAAGAGTTGGGTGACATGCTGGAAGGAGTAGAAAACGAAGAAGGAAGAATGGAGAATGAAGAATCACAAGAAGGACCAGAGGGTCTCGAGGTTAACGTTAGTTTGCCTCGCAAGAAAGTGAAAGGTCTTATGATGCTTTCAGGTGGCGAGCGTGCTCTCACTTCAATTGCGCTTCTCTTTGCTGTCTCTCAGGTCAATCCGCCTCCATTCATCATCCTTGACGAGACCGACGCCGCCCTCGATGAAGCCAATAGTAAAAAATATGGCGATATGATCGAAAATCTTTCAAAGCATTCACAACTCATTCTCATTACCCACAACCGTGAGACAATGTCGCGCGCTGGTGTACTCTATGGTGTCACTATGGGTGCTGATGGCGCATCGAAGCTCCTCTCTATCCAGTTTGAAGAAGCAGTTAAAGTAGCGAAATAATTTTGCATTTTACAATTTTCACTGTAAACTGCTTTCATGGAACATCTTACGAAACAGCAAATCGTTCTTTTGACCCTCTTGGTCTCATTCATCACCTCTCTTTCGACAGGTATTGTCACAGTGTCACTCATGGATCAGGCACCAGCAGTCACTCATACCGTCAATCAGATCATCGAAAAAACTATTACCTCGCCACAATCAGCAGCTGTCGGCACAGTTTCTATTACGGTAGATGATCAAATAGCAAAAGCGGTCTCTCTCGTCGCTTCAAGTACGGTCAAAATACAGCGAACGAACAACGGAGAAACAGTTGCCCTTGGCTTGATAGTTTCAAAAAATGGTTTGATTATGGCTGCAAAAAATAATATTGATGCCAATCAGTCATACGAAGCAATCATGGCAAATGGGACAGTCATTTCTCTCACCCTAAACACGCTATACCAAACTGCAAATGACAGTCAGACCAGCAGCTCAGTTATATTCTTTGCGCCGGTGACAAATATCGTCAACGGATCACCGATTATATTTATGCCGGTCCAAACTACAACTGTACGCACGCTCGGTCAGAAGGTGTTTTCTCTTGCATATGCGCCTGATCCTGCTTTTGTTGATGGTTTGATCAGTCAAGTCAGCTCAAGCACTGTCGCTACCACGATTACATCTTCTTCAAAAAATATCCCTGGTAGCCCGCTATTTGATATTCAAGGAAATATTTTGGGTATTCAAACGTCACAAATAGAAGGACAGAATAAAGCTGAATTCAATTCGATTGCACCGTTCTTACCTGCACCATCCGTACTATAAGCATACTGGTGTAATGATATGCCTGCACTTGTGGCTACATTGCCAATTATCATTTTTTGTACTATTATTTTCACATGCCTCCAATCAACAAACTCACTACAAAAGCCCGAGAAGCCTTGCGTAGAGCCCATGAGCTCGCTATTGAGCGTGGTCAGAATCACGTCAATCCAGTTCATTTACTCTGTGCTCTTATTCTTCAGGAGGAGAGTATGGTTGCTTCTATTTTGGATAAAATGGAAGTTGATACACAGGTTCTCACTGATGTTGTATTGGAAAATATCGAAGGCGGTGAAGGGTCAAATGTCCTTTCACCGTCATATCAGATCTATCTCACGCCAGATCTCGCTCAAATACTTGATAACTCAGTAAAAGTCGCTGAAAATTTCAAAGATGAATTCATCTCGACAGAGCACATCTTCTTGTCTATTTTTGACATACCATGCGTCGCGCGTGACATCCTCGGTCGTTTCAAGATCGACCGCGACAATGTCACCAAGATTATTGAACAGCTCAAGAAGAGCCCGACGCTTCAAGACAATCAGCCAAAGAAATTCCGTACGCTGTACAAGTATGCGCGCAGCCTCACTCGACTTGCCAATGAAAATAAGCTTGACCCCGTCATCGGTCGTGACGCTGAGATTATGCGCATCATCCAGATCCTTTCGCGCCGTACAAAGAACAATCCTATTTTGATAGGTGAAGCTGGTGTTGGAAAGACTGCTATAGTCGAAGGCCTTGCTCTCCGCATGGCTCAAGGCGATGTACCAGAGTCTCTCAAAGACAAAGAACTCGTCTCACTCGACCTCGGTTCACTTATTGCAGGTACAAAGTATCGCGGCGAGTTCGAGGAGCGTCTCAAGAATATTTTGAAAGAGATTGAAAAGTCAGAAGGCAAGATCATCCTCTTTATCGATGAGATACATACGCTCGTGGGCGCTGGAGCCTCTGAGGGCTCAATGGACGCTTCAAATATGCTCAAACCTGCTCTTGCTCGCGGGGAGCTTCGTGCTATCGGGGCAACCACTCTTCGTGAGTATCAGAAACATATTGAAAAAGATCCCGCTCTCACACGTCGTTTCCAGCCAGTATTTGTACAAGAACCTTCTGTAGAAGATGCTGTCGCTATCCTCCGTGGCCTCAAAGAAAAATATGAGTTGTTCCACGGCGTACATATCACCGATGATTCTATCGTCGCTGCAGTGACTCTGGCGAGCCGTTATATCACTGATCGTTTTTTGCCAGACAAAGTAGTGGACCTTATCGATGAGGCGGCTTCGAGCTTGCGCATCTCTCTCGAAAACATGCCCGAAGAGCTGGAAGAGACCCGTCGCAAGATCATGCGACTCGAGATCGAGCGTGAAGCATTGAAGAAAGAGACAAACAAAGAAGCGAAAGCGCGCAAAGAAAAGATTGAAGAAGAAATCGCAAATCTCAAAGAAGGCACTTCTGAACTCGAGCTCAAGTGGAAGAATGAAAAAGATACTATCACTGATATCAAGCGTATCAAGAAAGAGCTTGAATCTTTCCGTATGGAAGCAGAGATGGTTGAGGCTCGTGCTGATCTCGTGAAGGCAGCAGAGATTCGTTATGGAAAACTTCCTGCGCTCGAAAAGGAGTTGGATCAGAAGAGTAAGCGTTTGAAAAAACTCCAGTCATCACGACGCATCCTCAAAGAAGAGATTACTGCCGAAGACATTGCCGCTGTCGTCTCTCGTTGGACGGGTATTCCGGTGTCTCGCATGCTCGAGTCAGAAGCCATCAAGCTCGTTCGTATGGAGGAAGACCTCAAGAAAAAGATTGTCGGCCAAGATGAAGCGGTCACAAAGATCGCAGATACAATCCGTCGTTCACGTGCGGGCATCGCTGATCCAAATCGTCCTATTGGTTCATTCATCTTCCTTGGACCAACTGGTGTGGGTAAAACCGCGCTCACCAAAACGCTGGCTGAGTTCATGTTCAATGATGAAAAATCTCTCATTCGTGTCGACATGTCAGAGTTCATGGAAAAGCATTCAGTCTCAAAGCTCATCGGTTCACCTCCAGGGTATGTCGGTCATGATGAGGGAAGCAATATCACTGAGACTGTTCGTCATCGTCCATATTCGGTTATTCTCTTTGATGAGATAGAAAAAGCTCATCCTGAGGTGTTCAACATACTCCTCCAGGTTCTTGATAATGGCCGTTTGACTGACAGCAAGGGCCGTATCGTCAACTTCCGCAACACAGTCATCATCATGACGTCGAACATTGGCTCACAGCATATCGAAAAGATGGAGAAGCTTGGTTTTGCAAGTCCGGGCGCCGATGGTTCAAACCGTGACAAGGCAAACTATGCCCAAGCAAAAGAAAAAGTCATGTCATCGCTCAAGGAGCACTTCCGTCCAGAATTTTTGAATCGTTTGGACGACATCATCATCTTTGATGTTCTCTCACCTGAAGCTATCAAGGAGATCGTCCAGATCCAAGTGACTGAGGTGGTCAAGCGTCTTACTGAAAAGGGTATCGAGCTTATCCTCAAGCCTGAGGCGTATGGATATCTCGCTAAAGAGGGTTACAATCCTCAGTACGGTGCACGTCCACTCAAGCGTCTGATTCAGAATAAGATCCTCACTCCGGTGGCGAAGCTTATTATTGGGCAGGAGCTCAATAAGGGTGGGGCGATTACTGTTGGTGTCAAAGAGTCTACAGTAAAGAATGTTGACACTGGTGCGTTCAGTAGCGAGTTTACATTTGAAGTTAAAAAGAAAAAGGGAAAGCAGGAGAGTTCGGTGGTCATGTCGGATATGGCAGGAGTGAAATAGGCAGGATTCAGATAATAAAAAAGCCGGCACAATCTGGCTTTTTTATTTACCTAGTAATTCAATAAGGGAAGTAACACCTCTTGTCAAAATGGCACTTTTCCAAATCGTAGGATTATACGACTAGTTATTTTCTTATACATAGTTGAGCCGTATAATTTGGTTAAAAATAAAAATATGAGAAAGTGTCGTATGTATGTACGATTTGAAAATGTCTCTTTCTGAAAGGTGGACTCGTTCCCCACGCCCATAGCTATTTTAATAAATTCCATAAAATTTTGTGAAATTAGATTCAAATGCTAAAATTTTTCTACAAAATCTACACAATATGCAAAAAATAATTAATGACCTTAAATTTACTTCAAGCAGTTTCCTTGAATTCATCGTTCTCAAAATGCTTTCAGGGAATAGAACTTTTTCACCACAGGAAATACATGATGAACTTAAAAGAATTGGTCTCAAAACCCCGATGGGCAGTATCTATCCTCTTTTAACTCAATTTCGCCGAAAAAGCTACGTAATCAGCGGACATGAGCTAAATGACAATGGTTTCGTTATTAAAACCTATTGTCTAACAGAAAAAGGTAAGAAACATCTTATTGATTTCCGTAGAGATTGGAAGCGTTTGAATCATCTTATTGCCAGTATGGGCGCTCGATGATACACTCTTATTCGTTAGTTATTTGCGCCGGTGGTAGAGCGGTCAATTACAACAGACTGTAAATCTGTCGCCCTATGGGCTCCGTAGGTTCAAATCCTACCCGGCGCACACGAAAAATCCCCTTTAAGGGGATTTTTGCTACATTACATGCTATACAACAACCTTTTTTAGCTGCGCCGGAATATGTACTGCAATCTCGTAGGAAATAGTTCCGCATTTCTTTGCCATATTTACGATCGAATTTTCATCACTACTTTTTCCGCTGATGGCTACAACTTCGTCGCCGACGTGGAGATCGTTGATCTTTGAAACGTCAATAATGACGATATTCATGCTCACTCTGCCGATGATTGGGCATGCAGTGCGCTGTGGGCCAACAAGAATGGTTCCTGTACTTGAAAGTCTGCGGTCGATACCCTCATAGTAGCCGACAGGTATCGTAGCGATAGTCATGTCACCTTGGGCCTTGAATGTGTTGCCATAGCCGACAGTGTCTCCTTCTTTAATATGTTTGATACCGGTGATGATCGTCTTCATCTCAAGAACTGGCAAGAGAGCAAGTTTGTGATTGAGGGATTCATTCTCAGAAAGACCATACAAGCCGATACCGAGACGCGAAACGTTGGCGGCGATATCATGAGTAAAGCGATGTCCGTCAGTGGCAGAGAGATGAATATATTTGAGTGCTTTAAATTCATGACGGAAACGATCGACGATCTTATTCCAAAGATGTGTTTGCGACTCGGTGAATACTTCGTCAGTATTGTCTGCGTCACAGAGGTGTGAACACACACCTTCAAGCACGACCGGTCGCTTGCCTGCGCTATCGTGTTGTATGAGGCTAATCGCTTCTTCTATCTCGCTCGGCAAGATGCCTTGACGATGCATGCCAGTATCGATTTTGAGATGGATGCGAACTATCTTTGGGCGAAAGCGAAAGTTAGGAGAACGAAAACCAAGTTTTCCTTCCATCGATGGCCAACGATCAACTTTTTGTTCGGCAATGATACGGAGCGTCTCGAGACTTGTCACGGTAAATGCAACATCTTTTAAATTTGAACTACGAATCGTTTCGGGACGAGTATAGCCGATGACGAGAAGGGGAAGGGCGAATCCTTTGGCACGGAGAGCGATGGCTTCAAAATATGAATCGACGATACAAAATGGTATACCGCCGTGTTGGTCAGCTTCCTGTTGCAGGATGTGGGCTACCTCAAACATGCCGTGCCCGTAGGCATTGCTTTTGAGCACAGGAGCGATGAGGGCGTGGCCGTGTGGATCTTTTGGAGCTAATTTTTTGAACTCATGCAGGTTATGGATGAGGTGATTCTTCGATATCTCGACCTTTATGAGCGGTTCATAAGGGAAGCGCTTGCGGGAAGCCCACGTGAGTAGATTCATGGCTCTAATTCTACGCTTTTATGCCATATTGTCTAGGTTTGCTGTGCCAGATTGACATATCTAGTATAGTGTGCTAAGATACTTGCATAACCAAACAGGGCGCTTTAGCCCTTTTGTTCTTTTACAAGCATATTAGTGTCAATCCTCTTTCTACCTGTTGTAGTAAGTGTGTTGATTGTAATTGAACATCTCTCAAAAAAGGAACCTATGAAAAGAAACATAATAGTTGGTGTGGTCGTAATTGCCGCGCTATGGAAGTGGGCATTTGGACCTGAACTCCATGATCCGCTTCAAGCTCCCAGAAACCAGACAAATGCTGTGGTGGAGCAACCAGTTGATGTTTCAACCGTGGCAGAAGCCGTGGTCAGCAATATCAATATTAACTTTACGGTGACTCAATAAACAAACAACAAACAAAACAACAACAGAAAAAGAAAGAAACAAAAAAATGAAAACGATCATGGTTGTGCTCACAGTTGTGTGCACGTTCTTCTCACTCATCACCGAGGCGGTTGGCGAAACACTGACCAATCTCCCGATCAATTCGACCGCGCAAATGCGCAACTACGGCTTGAGCATCGCCCAGTTCGGCTGGCGCCAGGCATATACCTACAACAACACATCTCCGAGTCGTCCCTACACGGACGCAATCAGTGAATTTGGTGCAGAGGCAATCTTGGATCGCCTTGTCGCTACCGATTTTACATTCATCGGCGGAGACACTAATGACACAGTTGGAGATCAAATCATGCTTTCCGATGGTGGAAAGACAGATTGGGGCTACAGCTATTTGGCATCCGGCTACACGACCTACAAATTTGGTATGAAACCCGGATACCATGCGATCTGGTTGCAGGACATCCCACTGCTTATGATCAATGACGCCAGTTCCGCGGAAGTAAAATCTTTCCGCCCTGACGGCACAGACGGTTACACGTGGCATCTGAATGTGATCAACGGTCATCCGTGCCTTTCCCCTTGGTTCGGAGGAAGTGAAAATGGTGCTCTGATTGTCCATTATCTCGACGGCAGTTCGTCGACAAATCAGCTGTCAAAGCCGACGGCCGCCATCGATGAACCAGCTCCTGTTGAGCATCAATGGAAAATCCAGGGCCACTACGTTCGGCACATCACGAGAGCCAAAGAAACGATCAAGATCGTGGAACAAAACAACGATCCTACGCTCTATGTTGAAGTGAAGAACCCTTCAAGCATCACCTTTGATGTGATGGGATTGTATCAAGACCAATACGGTTTCACTGACACTGAACGTCCGGTAACGATGGAAATTGACTTTGTCGGCGGCGGTCACCTGACCATTTCTGGCAAAGCCGATCGTTCAATTGAACACAAGTTTGCTCGGGGTGTGAAATTCCGTGCTTACTTCACTTGGAACAAGTTTGACAAGGGTAGCCCGCTCTATACAGGTGATTACAATGGCGGTGGCGGAGAAAAAGGCATTGCCACTGTTGTTCAGTAAACTATATTTGCTTAATTCACAAACCGCGCTAGCCCTCAAAAGCTTTCGCGGTTTTTTTCATGCAAAATTTATCACTTCTTGAGAACTTCTTTATCAGAATTTTATTTCAATCATGTATTATATATTTGAACTTGACCTTTTATGAAAATCACTAAAACACCAGTAAGTCTTTTTGACGCCATCATCCTCATGCTATTTTTCGGAACCCTCAATGTGTTGGAAAACATGAGAAATATGCTCAAAAAGCTCGTTACATGACATACCGCTAGGTACACCTTGCGGTTTTTATGCCTTTAAGCTATAGTATGGCGACACATTTTAAGCGGTATTTATATATTCCCATGTCACAGAAATCACTCATCCAACTCAAAAATAAGTCAACAGGCGAGACCTATTGGACCCGCAAGAACAAGAAGCTTGTTGAACGCAAGATAGAGTACAAGAAGTACAGCGCGAAGTTGCGCAAGCACGTTGTCTTCAAGGAGGCAAAGAAATAAAGAACAGGCCGGTGTATACCGGCTTTTCTTTTTGCATAAGGGTTAAAAAGAGGGTAGTATGTGGGAACGGATTTTGAGATACAAAATTCGGGCGATTAGTTAAGTGGCATAACTGCGGTCTCCAAAACCGCTGTCCGAGGTTCGATTCCTCGATCGCCCGCCAAAGTTAGTAGTGACTCCTAACGAAAGATAAAGTAATGCACAGCATAGAGTTTAGGTCACTTGCACCTGTGGTATAATAATAACCACTATTAGCGTTAATACAACTTCATGAAAAAACATATTCAGATTGGTAATAAGTGGACACTCAGCTTATTACTCGTCGCGATTTTTGCTATCGTCGGCACAAGCCAAGCTCGTGCAGCCAATACTCCTCCAACAACCAATCTATTTTATGAGTCACAGGTTGCTGCATCTCGCGCACCACTTGGAAAAATAACTCTCCTTACTCAAGCTGAGGCAACAACATGGTATCGTGGCACAAATCGCGTCAAGTACTCTATTCTTTGGGCAAATGCCTCGACATCGCCACTTGCATTCGTAAATGCAGAGCTTGTTCCAACAAATCCCGCTTCAACGACAAATGTCCTTTTGACACCAAAAGGAGTTCAGGCAAATAAGAAAAAAATCACTCTTGATGTTAATGCCCTCAAAAAAATACCTTACGGTGATTACCACATCAAGTTGACGCTCAAAAAGCTTACGCTCACATCAAAGGGTATGTCTGTTGATGCTACTAGCACATATAGCGTTACAAGTGTCGGCGTCGTATCGGTAGTAGAGCATCAGGATCCTTTCATTGCTATTACGTCACCATCAGCAAGTGATTCATGGGCTGTAGGCTCAAAGCAAAAGATCACTTGGGCAGCCAACTTTATCAAAGGAGGTAACAAAGCTGACCCTCTCTATTCTGATATCAAGTTCATCCCACGATATGGTTATGCTACAAGCTCTATAGATACCTCAAAGTTTAACAGTTCAGACAAGAAACTCCTCTCAAGTCTTTCACCGGTTGATATAGAAGCATTGTCGAGACTACCAAAAAATAAGTTTGCATTGCTCAGTCCAACAACCGTCACCTCAGTGATCCCAAACATATCTGATCCGGGCGCTCAAATACTCTCAAAGATCTCACCGTCAGGTTTTGGTGTATTGAAGGTTTTCAACCCAATCGAGATGACTGGTGTCGTCAATTCAATCCTCTTGAAGCCTGTTACCATGCTTCTTGAAATGGATCCACTTAGTAAAGCTTTGTTCAGCGGGTTTGGACTTGGAGGCAGTAGCGCTCCACCAGAAGTACATGCGACTGTATATCTCGTTCCAGTTGATGGTATGACCACTGGTGAGACGCTTATCAAATTGGATAAAACGACGATTGAAAATATCAAAGATACAGTTACGATTCCAAAAACAGTCACACCAGGCAAGTATAAGATAAAGATTGATGCAGTCCTCAAAAATACCTCAGTCTCTGGTTATAGTCCCGTCTTTACCATTACGAGTGCAAAATAGATTCTGTTAAAGTAAAGCAGATACATAAGCAATAAAAATCACCTGGTATACCTATACCAGGTGATTGTGTTTACTTGACGATCTCAGCATCGATGATTCCATCGCCGCCACGCTTTTTTCTTCGTATCTTAACCACGGGCGGATCAGGCACGCGATAAGGAATCTGTTTGCCTCGCTCGCGCGCAGGTCGTGCCGACGGTGGCGACAAAAGCTTCATCTGTTCTGCCCAAGGACGTGTCCTCAGGTAGAGCTCTTTGC
This sequence comes from Patescibacteria group bacterium, assembly GCA_040388415.1. Lineage (GTDB taxonomy): Bacteria > Patescibacteriota > Minisyncoccia > Phycocordibacterales > PALSA-1337 > C7867-002. The sequence continues at coordinate 14,550 of JAZKBV010000004.1, read as the reverse complement.
TGTAGCGTTTGACCAACAACCTTGCTTCTTCATACTCAATTTTCATAGGTATAAGGTCATCCCTGGTCGGATTTCTCCGTGCAACGCGCAAATGCTCCGTGAAGATGAGACCTGCGAGTCTTGACAGACCTACCTCAACGTCGCACCAGTATGCCTCGTGTCCGCCGTTCTGACTCTTCTTCAGCATAACCGGACGACATCCAAACAGATTTTCGAATCTTCTGCTGTTATTTGCGCGTGTTCGTTTGGCTTTCGCCACTGCCGCATTCTTCCCGAGCTGTTCTTGAAGCACAGTTCGCTCAATGGCGAGACGTGCCTCTTCGTCCGCGAGAGTTACTCGCTCCAGATCGAAAGCCGCTTTAACCGGCGCGAGCTTCTCGTGAACTTCGAGATACTGTTTGAAGTTCTGGTTTCGCACTCGAGCCTGTTCGCGTTCCTCTGCCATTTTTTTGCGTTTGGCGTTGGCAGCCTTGATAAGGAATGAAAGCACGTTGCCGGTGAAACCATATGCGACACGTATAAGAATACATGCCACAATGATCCCGATAATGACAACGATGAACATGATCATGCGGTTCTGCAGATAGGGAAGGTAGGGTTTGAGTTTGGTGGCCAGCACATCAGTGATGGTAGCCCAAAAAGTGTGATTCATACGGTCCTTTCTACGTCTTTTGACGTGGTTGGTTGGAAATGTGCAGTTAGTCGAAATATAGCATGAAAGAATGTAAAAGTCAATACTATGCACCTCATACTAAGTGTTGTAGTATCAGTTTCTGAAAGGGCCACATTACATGAAAGTAAAAACATATGAACAGTGCACTCTGGTTCACAGACTCTGCGCATTCCTTGAGCAGTTCGCGTGGTTCAGAGAGATGGACATCCAACTCTGCCATGCGTCTGCGATCGCTTTTCGTTGGTGGTGGCAGGAGCTCTGGGTTCGCTCTGTACCGAATCATCCTTCAGCTTGTCCTGATCGTGAAATCGAAGAGTGGTATAAAAAGAACTTTGTATTGGCATGGGATCTGACCCAACCGACTCCGCATCTCATCAACCTCATTCGACGGTGGAGGGAATATGAAAAACGGTTTCCACCACGTCTGGATGACGAATCACTGTATCCAATCAAGTTCGACCACCGCTTCTCTGGTTTTACTACATTACCGCAGTTTTGATTGCACGCGCTTCTCGTAAGAGAAGCGCTTTTTCATGCCTCAGTATGCCGTCAGCACAATTGACAATTGTGTCAATTGTGATATAATACTGGTAGTATCAACAATAACCCGTGCGATAAACGCACATATGGAAAGGTCTTTACATGAAAAATGGACAACATGGATTCGTGGATGCTATCCCCGGATCATTCGCACTTGTCGGCCCTGAAGAAAAGTTCTCAGATCCTCGCCAGATCAATTTGTTCAAAGAGGTCATGGCCTGGTTTTTCGAATGCGTTCCGCATAGCGCATCATGGCAAACTGACCAACATGTCGAACAGTCAATCGCTGTAGAGCGCTTATCTGAGTTTCAGTGCAAAGATCTTTTCAAGCACCTTCGCTCATTTATTCTCTGCGCCGGTTATGACTTCATCTATGTCCGTCGTGATGATGGTCGGTGGACGATCACAGTCATGATCCTCAAGGATGCACGGCTTCTAGTGCTTGTGCGATAACCAGCTCACATTTCGCGGTTTGTTGAAAAGCAAACCGCGATTTTCATTTACCGGATTTTTATTTCAAGAAATCCTCAACCTCCTTTTCTATACCAGTTATATTTTCAGATGAAAACCACTTGATACGTGCATCTTTCTTCCACCATGTCATTTGGCGTTTTGCATACTGCCATATCTTATTGACAAGCACTTCGATGAGCTTGATTTTATCTATCTTCATTTGGAGATATTCGGCGAGATAACGGTATTCGAGACCAAGCTCCTCCATGCGTTCATATGAAAGCCCGAGGCCGCTCGGTGCAGGTGCGTGCAGGTGTTCTGCTTCTTGGATCATGTTGATGCCTTCTTTATTCGGTACTTCTATACGGCGTATGAGGCGCGCTTTGATGCGAGCGCGCAGATCAGTGTCTGACCAGGTTATGCCTATCTGAAGAGCGTTATACGGGCTCTGGGCAGTGTTCTTTGTCGAAGTGAGCTTTGGTACTGAACCAAGGGCGCGCGAGATGATGATGGCTCGAGCGAGACGGCGCTTGTTCTTCATATCAATAGTTTTTGCGCGTTCGGGGTCGAGTTTTTTGAGTTCATCAAAGAGATCTTCGACTGACCGTGCTTCGAGCGCCTTTTGTTCTTCAGTATCAGCCGGTACTTCAGGGAAACCAAGGTTGTCGATGAGCGATGAGATGTAAAATCCCGTACCACCACAAATAATCGGAAGTTTACCGCGAGAGGTGATATCAGTGATAGCTTTTTCGGCGAGCTGTCTCCATTCAAGAGCCGTGAATCGCTGGTCAGGATCGACGACATCGAGGAGGTGATGAGGTATGTCGCGCATCTCCCGTTCAGTGACTTTGCCGGTGCCTATATTGAGGTGGCGGTAGACTTGGCGTGAGTCAGCCGAGATGATCTCTCCATTGAATTTTTTGGCAAGCTGTACGGCAAGGTCGCTCTTGCCAGAAGCAGTTGGACCGAGGACGACAAGGAGTTTGGTTGGTTGTGATGACATGGGGCTAGTGTAGACGAAAAATATGAAATGCGATAGTGGTGATTGATTTTAAGCTAAATTCGGGTAAACTAGTGTGGTATTGCCGAGATGGCGGAATTGGTAGACGCATACGACTCAAAATCGTACGGAGAAATCCATGGGAGTTCGATTCTCCCTCTCGGCACACTTTAGTGGTTATAGTCTTTCAAACTCTATCGGCTCACCGACGAGTATAGGGCCATTTTTTAAAGTATTTGAAACTGTATACAGATGCACACTGTCTACATGGGCATAATTTCCATTTTTTGAAATAGTAAGCTCAGCAATATTTCCCGTCATCACCTGCGATGAAAAATACTGATCAAAGAGCAAGTTGCCGAGCGAATAGATCACCGGAACATTACCGATCCATTCTCTATCCTCTCTGACATGAGGATGTGAACCGATGATAGCGAATGCGCCAGCGGATACAAGCTCTCGAGCTTTTTCTTTTACTCGCTCTGGCGCTATCGGTGCGTATTCATCGCCCCAGTGAGGCATGACGATGACGGGGTAACCTTCACTTTTGAGTCTGCGTATGTCATTTAATATATTTTCAAAGCCAGGTTCGAACTCATGATAGCCAACAAAAGCAACACACACATTTTTTTTGCATATGATTCTTTCAGTTCCTGATGCATTAGCTGGGTCGCCGAACCAATCAAGGCCGTTCTCATTCAAATATGAATGCGTCTGCTCCACGCCTTCTCGTCCAAAGTTATCAGCATGGTTGTTTGCTAGGCTTACCAGATCGATGCCTGCATGTAACAAAGCGGGAGTGCTACTCGGTGCAAAGGTGAAGGTGAATGATTTAGTCAGTGACCCATCTGTCATAAGTGTATGCGAAGGATATGTCGTGATTGGACCCTCAAGGTTGGCTACAGATATATCTGCGGAATGAAGGAAATTGCGTATGCCGTCAAACAAAGTATCATAACCATTTTTCTCGCCACGCGCGCGCACATCGCGATCGAGCATGATATCTCCGCCTATGAGTACAGTGATAGTTGAAGTTGCATGTACAACAGACGCTTTGGCAATCTCGGTCTCAAGTGGAGAGGTGACAGTGGTCGATTGGGCGACAACAACATAAAGACAATATAAGATGATCAGCCCGAACAAAATGAGGACATATGAGATGTACACTTTTTTCATGTCTTTATTATTATGTTAAAATGCACGCATGTCCAATCAATATGTAAATAACTCCATCTTCTGGATCGAACTTGAGAAGATCAGCCCGAACCCCTATCAGCCTCGTAGAGAATTTGACCCCATCGCTTTGAAGAGCCTCTCTGACTCTATCCGCATGTATGGCGTGCTCCAACCACTTGTAGTCACTCGCAAAGAAGTATTTCATGAAGGATCAGGTATGTCGGTCGAGTATGAGCTTATCTCCGGTGAGCGCCGTTTGCGCGCCTCGAAGCTCGCAGGGCTTCAGCAGGTGCCTGTATTGATCCGTAATAGTGAAGACAGTGGCAGGGAAAAGCTCGAGATGGCTATCATCGAAAATCTTCAACGTGAAGATATCAACCCTGTTGAGCGCGCCCGTGCATTTGAACGCTTGGCAAAGGAGTTTGGTCTCAAGCAGATTCAGATCGCTGATAAAGTGGGCAAGAGTCGTGAGTACGTCGCTAACACTCTCCGCATCCTCGCGCTTTCTGATGAGATACTGACTGCGCTCAGTGAAGGAAAAATTTCTGAGGGTCATACGCGTCCGTTGTTGATGTTGAGCGATCGTAAAGAGGAACAGCTCGTTCTCTTCAAAGAAATCATGGCGAAAAAGCTTACGGTGCGTGAAGCAGAGTCTCTTTCACGCCGTGTTGCAACTGACAAGATTCGCAACAAAGAAAAGTACCTTGATCCTCAGATTATTGAAATGGAGAAGTCATTTACCGAATCGCTCGGCACCCGCGTGCGCATCGAGAAAAATAAAGAAGGAGGAACGGTTACTATCGATTTCTTTAATCCCGATGATTTGAGAGCTTTGCTTGAGAAATTAAATAATCAAGTAACGAGTAAGGGCGTCGATGCAAATCATAACCCAGTAGGTGAATCTGCTGATTCACAAATGTCCACGAATGATACGAATATGTCGCAGACGCCGGTGATCGATAGTGTAAGTCTTGATACGCCAGCTGTGGATGATCGTTCGACACAAGAAAAACAACAAGAGGAGAATGAGGAGATCTACTCGCTGAAGAATTTCTCGCTATAGCCCAATGCGTGTGAGTATTAGCGTCGCTATTCACAAAACAGCCTAATTATGGTTATATAATCTCTGAAGTTCTCGTTTTGAACATAAACAATCAACAAGGAGGAAATATGAAGAAGCTTGGTTTTGTTAAGGACTGCACTATTCCGCACATTGATCCCGCTCATTTCTTTTTTGCAAATACGCCACAATTTTTGCGGATGCTTGGGTTTAATCCTAATCCAAATAATTGTAGCTACAGAGAGCACGACGATCATAATCGTCCGGACTTGTGCATTAACATCAGACGGACACTCATTCCAGCAGCATCATGTAATGACTTGTGGATTGTTGCACACGACATCCATATTGAATTGAGTAAACCTTTGGTTGAAGTTTGCTCTATAGGCGATCCAGAATTGCATACTGAAAGACTTTGGTGTTATTTCGGCAAGCACCTTCGGTTATGGTATACGGAGACGGTCGCCCTTCCAGCCGCGGAATTAATTCCTATTGATGTGTTACGTTCGATGCCCGATACGGAATACGTCTGTAAGTCGTTTGACAGTTTATACGACAATAGTGAATGGACCGGAGAGGAATTGGTCCGAAATTATGATGCAGGAGCTATTGGGATATATCTTGCCGGCTTCATGAATTCGGACGAAGCATTTCTAACAAGAGTTCACCCAAGTGAGATAGGGGAAATCATCTTTTCCGCCCGTGCAAATAATTGGGAAAAGCTCACAGCCTTGCATTAGATGTAAAATAATTCAAAAACACCCGTCAAGATCTTGGCGGGTGGTTTCTTTTTATGTGTTGAATCTATTCTTTCTTCTTTTTTGCGAATCCTCGAGGCTTCTTTTCCTGAGCAAGTAAAGCAAGTGCTTGCTCAAGAGTGATGTCGTATACATTTAATGGTGCTTTGATTGAGCGGAAATTGACTTGATGGACAACATATGGACCGAAGCGACCAATGGAGGCTGTAATTCTCTCACCAGTTGTAGGGTGCATGCCGAGTACACGTGGCACGCTGAGGAATTTCATGGCATCAGCAACAGAAATAGTAGAGAGATCGACACCCTTTGGAATAGAGGCCATGCGAGGCTTCACTGGTACAGGAAGAAGTGCTTTCGCAGCCGCCTCAGCCTCTTTCTCTTCTTTTGTCTTTCGAGGTTTCTTCGGTCCAGTTACCTTGGGTGCTTTCTTTTTCTTTTCTAATTTTAGGCCAAGCTGTACGTAAGGACCAAAACGACCGTTCAATACAAAAATAGGAAGTCCTGTAATTGGATCGTTGCCAATCGGTTCGTCTTTTTTAATTTCCGTTCCATCGATCATGAGTGCGCCATCACAGTCTGGATAACGTGAACAGGAGATAAACTTGCCCATACGTCCGAGCTTGATATCCATCGAGCTACCGCATTTTGGACATTTATATTTTGCATCAGCTGCTCCAAGGTTGGTGGCTTTTGCGAGTTTTTCTTTTGATTTAACTTCTTTCAAGAATGGGCCATAAAAGGTTGAGAGCGTCTTGAGGTACGTGCGCTCGCCGTTGGCTATCTCATCCAACTGGTTTTCCATGTCAGCTGTGAACGTGTCGCTGATATAGGTAGGGAAGTATTCTTCGAGGAATGATGAGACAACATCGCCTGTGTCAGTTGGTTTGAGAGCACGACCCTCTTTTTCGACATACCCACGTTCCTCGATGGTGCGACAGATTGACGCATAGGTAGATGGACGACCGATACCACGTTTTTCGAGCTCTTTGATCAGACCTGCTTCGGTATAGCGTGGAGGTGGTTGAGTTTGTTTTTCGAGTGCGTCAACAGAGATGAGGTCGAGCTTTTCACCCTTCTCACATTTTGGCAGTTCGACTTCTTCGCCACGGGATTCTGGATCAGCCTTGAGCCAACCTTCATAGATGATACGTGAACCATTGGCAGTAAAATCGGGGATCTTTGACACTGAGTCCGTAGTGTCCTTAATATTCGCGACGATCTTTGTGCGAGCAACACGAGCATCGACCATCTGCGATGCGATGGTTCTCTGCCAGATGAGCCTGTAGAGCTTTTTTTGTTCCTCATTCATGCCTGCATTGAGCACTGCCATCTTTGATGGGCGGATACCTTCATGAGCTTCCTGGGCGTTTTTACTCTTCGCACTGTAGGTGCGGAACTGGAGATATTCTTTGCCATATTCTTTACTGACCGTGACTGCGATTTGATCGAGCGCTTGTTGACCGAGGTGAGTCGAGTCTGTACGCATATAGGTGATATGACCAGCTTCATACAGCTTCTGAGCGATACCCATGGTGCGTGAAGGTGAAAAGCCGAGACGTGAGCTGGCTGTCTGCTGGAGAGTAGAGGTAATGAATGGTGCTTTCGGTGATCTCTTTTGCTCGGTCTCTTCTATGTCGAGGACATGCCATGGCTTTGTGCGAGCAATATCAAGGATACGATCAACTTCTTTTTTGTCACGAGGCTCTTCGACGCAAGCAAGTCCGATGATCGCCTTTTTTGCCGCCTCTGAAGTTGTCTTCCAAGTACCTGCGATGTTCCAGTATGTCTCAGGGATGAATGCACGGATCTCACGTTCGCGTTCCATGATAATGCGGAGGGCGGGCGACTGCACGCGACCAGCTGAGAGGCCATAGCGGACTTTTTTCCATATAAGGCCTGAAAGATCATAGCCGACGAGACGATCGAGCACACGGCGGGCTTCCTGAGCTTCACGGAGGTGCTCATCAATAGCGCGAGGATGCTTGAGGGCTTCTTCGACAGCTTCTTTGGTCACTTCATGATAGGTGATGCGCTCGATCTTTTTTGCGGTGATGACGCCACCAATCTTTTTGTCAGTGAGAAGCTCTTTCAAATGCCATGCAATAGCTTCGCCTTCGCGGTCGGGGTCAGTTGCGATCAATACTTCGTCAGCTTTTTGTGCGGCATGGCGGATCTCTTCGATGATGATCTCTTTCTTTGGCACTACTTCATAATGAGGAATAAAGCCGCCGTCTATATCGATAGCTTTTTTGTTCGACTTCGGCAGATCGCGCACGTGACCGACAGAAGCGAGCACGCGAAAATCACTTCCCAAATATTTGGAAATTGTCTTTGCTTTTGATGGTGACTCTACAATAATGAGTTTCATTGACATGTAGTATTACACGAGATGTAAGAAAAGTGCAAAAGGGGATAGCATTTTTAATTAATCATGAGCAACCCCTGTCTCTCAGAAATAATTCCTTTTAATTCAAGTTCGATCAAAAGCGCATTTACATATCCTGCAGGCAAATCGAGCGAACGGATAAGCTCGTCGCGTTGGATGGGTGCCTTCATCTTTTCTAGGATCTGTTTTTCATCGGATGACAAAGAATCTCCAAATAAATTTTGATTTGTTACACTCGGCGTCTTATTTGAATCATTTTTTGTTAATCCCAACGCTTCCAAAATATGTTCTGAACAAGTAACAGCTATCGCAGCATCGCGTAAGTGTTTATGTGGCCCATGTGATAACGGAGAAAATATTGACCCTGGTACAGTCAGTAGGTCACGACCGAACTCGCCTGCATCATCTGCGGTGAGAAGAGATCCTGAACCCTCAGCACCTTCAATGAGCAATACTGCATTAGATATCCCAGCCATAAGCTTGTTGCGGACAGGAAATGCCCAGTAGACCCCTTCTAGATTTCGAGGAAAAGGCGAGAGCAGCGCTCCTCCAGCTTCGACTATCCTTCGTGCAAGACCAATATTTTGTGCTGGATACAATATAGTAGTATCCAAGCCTGATCCGGGGAATGCTATGGTCTTTAAGTCCGCTTTCAAGGCGGCTTCATGAGCAATCGAATCTATACCAATAGCCAAGCCTGAAACGATGACTACCGGATAGCCTGCGAGTCCAGAAATGAGTTTCTCACACGCCTCCTTTCCATAGGAACTATAGGCGCGCGAGCCCACGACGCATAAATATTTGTATGTTTCAGGTGGCATAGTGCCGATCATCTCCATTGAATCAGGGATTTTGTCCAACTGTTTTAAGAGGAAATGATAATTTTCTTTTTGTATGGTTACGATGTTATTTAGTGGATCCATATCCAGATTTTCTCACACCGAAATCAAGAATTGCTCAAAAAGTCCTCAAGAAATGATAAAGATTAATGTTTATGATACACTATTGAGCACTTAAACCACCCATATGTTGGACATAAAATTCATTCGTGAAAATAAAGACATCGTCGCATTAGCCGCAAAGAAAAAACACGTAAACTTCGATGTTGAGGCTCTCATTACCCTCGATGATACGCGTCGTACGCTCATGGCTGAACTTGAGACAAAGCGCGCTACTCAAAACGCTGCAAACGAAGGCATTGCAAAGGCGGCTACTCCAGAGGAGCGCACAAAGCTCATCGCTGATATGAAGGTAGTTAAAACTGACATGGAAGCCGGAGATGCAAAGCTCAAAGAAGTTATGAAGGAATGGCAAGATCTCATGTTGCGCGCGCCAAATGTCCCTGATATGTCTGTTCCCGATGGCGATACCGATGCTGACAACCAAGAGATCAAGGTATGGGGCGACAAGACGGCTTTTCCTTTTGAACCAAAAGATCACGTCGAGCTCATGACGAATCTCAATATGGTTGATTTTGAACGTGGGGGAAAAGTTCACGGTTTTCGTGGTTACTATCTCACAGGTGACGGTGTTCGTCTTTGTTTTGCAATTTGGCAATACGCACTTGAGTTCTTTTCTGGTAAGAACTTTATCCCTGTCATGCCACCAACGATCGTGCGCAAGATAAACTTGTATGGCACAGCTCATCTTCCTGGTGATGTTGAAGATTTCTATATGACACAAGATGGCGACGCTCTCGCTGGCACCGCAGAAGTGCCTCTTATGGGCATGTATGCAGAAGAAGTACTCGGTGCTGAACAACTCCCCAAGCGTTTCCTCGGTTTTTCTCCGTGTTACCGTCGCGAAGCTGGTTCACATGGCAAAGACGTTCGTGGTCTCATCCGCGTCCATGAATTTTATAAGTTCGAACAGTTAGTGATCTGTGAAGCAAATCATGAGACATCAGTGAAATATCATGAAGAGCTCAATCGCAACACAGAGGAGTTCATCGAATCGCTCGGTATCCCGTATCATACAGTTATCAACTGTGGTGGTGATCTCGGTCTTGGTCAGGTAAAAAAATACGACATTGAACTATGGGTTCCAAAGGAGGGTAAGTATCGCGAGATATCATCAGCTTCATATTTCCACGATTTCCAGTGTCGTCGACTCAACATTCGTTACAAGGATGCAGAAGGTAAGCTCCGTTATGCTCACTCACTCAACTCAACCGCTATCCCTACGCCACGCATCCTCGTTTCCCTCATCGAAAACTTCCAGCAAGCCGACGGCACTATCAAAGTTCCTCCTGTGCTCGCAAAATACATGGGCAAAGCAATAATAGGTTAAGATGAATAATGGCAAGAAACCTCCAATCTCAATCATTTGTTCGTAAGCAACGCATAAAAATATGGGCGAGCGGGGTTGTTGTTGTTCTTGTGTGCATGCTCCTTATATATGGCACGTCTTGGATTACATATGCTCATTTCATGGCTATCGACGAAGTGACAGTGTTTGGAGCAGACCAAGATATAGCTCCGATGATTCACGATACCGTGATGAGCAAGCTTCAGGGCAGTTTTATCGGCTTCTTCTCGCGAACCAATGCGTTTCTATACCCGAGCGATTCTATCATTGATACTATCAAAGCATCATTTCCTCGCGTGCTCGATGTGACGCTTAACCGTGACGGGCTCACGCATCTCCGTGTCACCGTCAATCAAAAAGTGCCACGGGCGATCATCTGCGCTACATTGCCGAACTTTGACCATGATATACTAACTCTTGATAGTAACGATCCATGCTACTTCGCTGATGAGCATGCGTTCCTCTTTGAGCATAGCCCGGGTTTCTCGGGTCATCCGTATAATGTGTACTATATGCCAGAGATGTCTCCCGTCGGTTCGACGACCGATTTTGTCGGTATATATGCCACATCGACCGATGAGTTCAAAACCTTGCAAGCATTTTATGATGGAGCACAGAATGCAGGCATCCCTGTCGATGGAGTTCTCGTCAAGGATGCAGGGGAATATGAGCTCTATGCGAGCACGACAATCATTTACTTCAATAATGCTGAAAATCTCGTCGATGAAAAGGATAACCTGGCGGCATTTTGGAAACACATGGTCGCTCAGGCGCGCGCAGATCGAAAGCCAATCATCTTTGACTATATTGATCTCCGCTTTGGTTCTAATGTATTTTATAAACTGATCAAATAATGCAACCCAACCCACTCAAAACATTCTTCTCTGTGCTCTTTGGCGGACTGATCGTCATGTTCGCTTGTATTGGCACGTTTAACGTAGGGATATTTGTATGGCGCACTTTCGGACAGGCGGGCCATTTGAAAAACCTGCAAGTTGCACAAACCGCTGATGCAGCTGATACGAGTGCTATTCTGGGTATGAGGGTATCCGCGCCTCGTTATTCTGCGATCGATGAAGAAGACATGATCAATGCTGCGGCAAATGCATTGCCAAGAGGACAAGTCGAGCATGTTACCGCCAAAGCGTATCTCGTCAAAGATCTGACGACGGGACAAGTTATCGTTGGGAACAATGTGGATCAGCTCCTTCCGATTGCATCGCTCAGCAAACTCGTGACTGCGGTCATTGCGCGATCCAACATACCTGATAGCGCGCGCATCAGTATCACCAAGTCTGTCACTTCGACTTACGGTAACACAGCTGATTTTGTCCCAGGAGAGACGTTCACTGCTGGAGACCTTATGTACCCGTTGCTCATGGTCTCTTCAAATGATGCAGCAGAAGCATATGCTCAATATTATGGTCGCGCCAAATTTATCAGAGCGATGAATGATTTTGTTCAATCGATTGGTGCCTATCGCACATCATTTTCCGATCCGTCAGGGCTTGATCCAAAGAACGTCTCTACTGTAAATGATATGGCCATTATCATGAACTGGATATATAAAAATGATCCTACCATAGTCAGCATCACTGAGCTCAAAGCAAAGACAATACGTTCGCACACCTGGGTCAACCCGACGCATTTTTTGAGCTGGTCATACTATGTTGGCGGAAAAAACGGCTATCTGCCCGAAGCGAATCGAACGAACGTCTCACTCTTCAAATGGGGCAATAAAGCCGATATATATGCAGTCGTAGTGCTCGGTAGCAGTCAAAGAGACGCTGATACAGTCGCATTACTCAAGAAGGTACAGCCCTAGTAAATAATATGCTAGTCTAGTCAGACCAATGAAGAATTTCTGGCAAAAAATGAAGAAACCTTTGTTCGTTTTGGCGCCGATGGCGAATGTCACCGATAGCGCTTTTCGTGCTATGTTCGCCAAATACGGTAAACCTGATGTTACTTGGACTGAGTTTGTATCCGCTGACGGACTCTGTTCACCTAAGGGAAAAATCATGCTCATGCGCGATCTCGCTTTTACACCAAAAGAACGACCGATCGTTGCTCAGCTTTTTACTGGTCACCCAGAAGCGATGATGAAAGCAGCAAAGTTGGTGGCAAAGCTTGGGTTTGACGGCATCGATATCAATATGGGATGTCCTGATCGTTCGGTGGAAAAACAAGGTGGCGGAGCAGCGATGATCAAGGATCCAAAGAATGCCATAGCGGTATTGAATGCAGCGCGCTCTGGTTCAAAGGTTGGTACAAAAGAAATCCCCGTCACGATAAAAACGCGCATTGGCTATAACACTGTTGATTGGGCATGGCTACGATTAATTCTTGAACAAAATTTACCTGTTCTCACAGTTCATTTGCGCACCCGTAAAGAAATGTCAGATGTTCCGGCGCACTGGGAGCTGATGCCTGAGATCGTGATCCTTCGCGATGAGATTCAAAAAGATATTACGCCTGAAAATAGAACGCTCATCATCGGCAATGGCGATGTCCACAGTCTGGCTGATGGAGATGAGAAAATAAAAACATATGGTTGCGACGGCGTCATGATCGGTCGTGGGATATTTGGTAAGCCGTGGTTCTTTAATCGTATAGCAAAGGACAAAACTCCTGAAGAACGACTTAAAATCTTGCTTGAGCATGCAAAGCTCTTCGCCAAGACATTCAATGGAAAGAAAAAGGGAAGTCATAAGAATTTTGCTGTCATGAAAAAGCATTTCAAAGCATATGTCTCAGGATGGGATGGAGCAAAGGAACTACGCGTCCAGCTTATGGAGGTAGAAAATGTGATGCAAGTTGAAAAGATTGTGAAGGAGTATCTTGCAAATTATCGGTAAGTGTGCTATGATAGTATTTGAACCGGTGTGATGTGTACGCCATGACTCGCGCACCTTGGTCCGAACACAATGAAGTCTTGTCGGAGAACTGTTTGCTTCTCTGACACTCTCGCAAGAGTGACATGATATCGTTGTAGCCCGCGCCCCCTACGTTGTTGTCAGGGGTGCGGGCTTTTTTATTTCATTTTCCTACATTGCTTTTAACTTTCATCATTTTCCTTTATACTTACCTCCATGCCTGTCCTCTATCGTACCCACCGCCCCTCACGCTGGTCTGAAGTTATCGGCCAAGATCATGTCGTCGACGCGCTCAAAGAGTCGATCTCATCAAAGCGTATCGCTCATGCATACTTATTCAACGGTACTCGTGGTACAGGAAAGACTACCGTTGCCCGTATACTCGCTCGTGAGCTCAAAACAGCTGAAGAAGACATAAATGAGATAGATGCGGCTTCAAACCGCGGTATCGACGATATACGCGCTCTTCGTGAGCATGTTTCTGTCTTGCCTTTCTCGAGTCAGTATAAGGTCTATATCATCGACGAGGTACACATGCTTTCAAAAGATGCATGGAACGCGCTTCTGAAGACTTTGGAGGAGCCGCCAGCTCACGTCATATTTATCCTGGCAACCACTGAGCTCAATAAGGTGCCCGATACGATCATTTCACGCTGTCAGACATTTACGTTCAGAACGCCGACTCGTGATATCCTCGGCAAGCAGATCAGCGCTGTAGCAAAGAAAGAGGGATATGAGCTTGATCCTGGCGCAGCTGACCTTATAGCACTCCTTGGCGACGGTTCATTCCGTGATTCGCTCGGTATGCTCGAAAAGGTCATCGGTGCATCAACGGGCAAGAAAATCACTCGCGATACTGCTGAAGCGATTACTGGTGCACCTCGTGCAGAGCTCGTAAATACATTTGTCTCAGGCTTGATAGCTAAAAATGCAAACGATGCACTCAAGGTTCTTGGTGAGACTGAGAAGCTAGGCATATCGATGCAGATTTTCAGCACTCTTGTTCTGGAGAAGATGAGGTTCATTTTACTCGCGCAACATTCGACTGATTCGCATGTGCTGTTGAAGACGCGCGTATCTCCTGATGACTGGGCTTTCATTACTGCTGAAGCTGGCAAAAAGGCGCTTGGTCCAAATACTCTTGCCACGCTTCTCGAAGCAGCTGATGGCGTCGGTAGGGCACGTATAGAGGCTTTGCCGCTTGAACTTGCCGTAGTGAAGATTTGTCAGTAAGATGTGAGTGTTCGTCTTTTAGTGTCATTACGGGATCGTCTAACGGTAGGACAGCGGCCTTTGAAGCCGTGAATCTTGGTTCGATTCC
>JAZKBV010000003.1:0-131680 GCA_040388415.1 Patescibacteria group bacterium | reverse complement strand
GAGCGTGCCGCAAACAAGACCGGTGGCCGAGGCAGTGAATCCTGCATCTGTATTGCTGATATTCGAACCAAACACACCGATTAGATCGCTGGTTTTGCCATAAGTTATATCCGTGCCATATTCAAATCCGCGATTCGAGACAAATGTATTCCCTGTACTCTGAACAGCTGAACTAAATGTTACAGCTGTATCTGTCACGCCAGAGACACTTGCGACGGATAGTGTTGGAGCACTTACCGGCAATGAGGCTTTCGCATATATATCATTAATTCGTGATTCGTCTCCTGACTTGAACCAAGAATTATATAAGAGCATGCTTCCGTGACGAACAGAGTTAACGAGCTCCCAGTAATGATCTGTCAGTTCAGATCCATTTGAATTAAGAGTAGACGCCGCCTCAGGATACGTCGCTCCGAGGAAAATGCTATCATGGGCTGGACCAGCCCAACCGCCATAAAGCCTCGTGTAAGCAAAAGGTGCGCCGACAGCGAATTCGAGCGTTCTGACATTTTCAGGTATGAGCAACACATCTGGATAATCCTGATGAATCCTCCACATATCCCATCCGTCCGTCTCAGCCTGAGTACTGTCGATGTAAAAAATAGTCACTCCCCAACGATTTTTAGCGTACGTAATCTTTGATTCAAGCAAAGCAATGCGCGCTTCTTGATCGATAATCAGCGTTTGAGTTGGATAACAACCGAGAACGCCGTAACACGGATCTCCAGGGCTCCAAATGAGCTGTTGTGGGCGTATCGTTAAACCAACTTTTAAACCAGCATCACTGAATTTTTTGAACATAGCATCAATGACCGCAATAGAACTACTTGCGCCATACGAAATCTTCGTACTCCATTCTGGAGCGACTTGTTGGTCAGTCGCAATGCGTGGATCTCCTAGATATGTGATTGGCTGAGGGTTACGGTCTCCTTCTAGATCCCAAACGATGACACCCTGAGCGTTGATCGCTTTAAGATTTTGTATATTTGTATCGACCGTCGACATAATACGAGCGGCCCAGGACTGGCTACCAGTAGCAGTAGTGACATTGATAGTCTCATCATTGAACCAACCATTCGGATTGCCAGCCCAATGCTGATTGATCGACTGATCGCCAAAACAACCACCTGACATGCTATTCCATGGCGCTGTATCACATGGGTGAGTACCAATGAACCATGCACCAATCGGTCGACGATCTGGCCAGATTGTCATCGAACCGAATGGGTATTTTTGCCTCCATTCTGAGAATCCTGCAACACCACCATCAGCCAAAGATGTTCCAGCAGGTCTAAATCCGATACTGCCATTAACTTGAGAAGTTGTGCCTGTTGGAATATTCGTACTTACCATCTGCAAAGCACAGTACCCAGCTGCCTGACATCCGCCGTTTGGACCGAGATTGATAGCGAACAATTCACCAGCATTAAAATCAATTTGAATAACTTGTGGGCTCGCTTGACCCGCAAGGTTGATTGTTGGCTGATCTATATATGAAGGCATGTTCAAGTGCACTGAATCCATTCGAACAAGACCGATAGTTGTTCCACTGTTATTGACAACCGACATGACCATCTTGATATCATCCCCGCTCGGTATATATGTCAAAGAAATCGACCCTCCCGCAAACGTCCACTTGATCGTATTTGATATGAGATCTGTCGACTGCTGGAAGCTTCCATAGGGATTAAAAGATGGGATGCGGTTCCCTTGAGTATCGAGAATGTCGATGATATGAGTATCAGCTGAACCAAAATCGGTACCGTTCCATGTAATGTGCGTTGGACCAGCAGATGACATCGTAAAATAAGCGTTTGTGCCCGCATTCGCTCTGTCGATGCTATTCAATAGACCTGCAGTCGCACAGAATGCAACAACTAAAAAAACTCCCCAATGAACCATTTCAGATAACGGATGCTGATGCCAGCGATGGTACAACGGGAACCGTTTCGATAGTGCAGTATGAAATTGGGACATAAGATTATTATGAGTGACAATAAATAAACAATTGTGCCTATCATTGTATCACTTTACCGGAGATACAAAAACAGCCCTAACTGAGGGCTATTTTCTCTTGCTGTTTCTAGGCCAGACCTAGTAGTTCTTGAGACGATTCGCCTGATCATGCTGACGAATCTTCTCATGAGCCTTGGCCTCGATCTGACGGATACGCTCGCGAGTGACACCGAACTCCCTGCCCACTTCTTCGAGGGTGTGGGTGATGCCATCATTCAAACCATGGCGCATCTCGAGAATCTTGCGCTCCTTCTCTGACAAATCATTGAGAATAGTGTTGACCTGATCGCGGAGGATACGACGTGATGACTCTTGCTCTGGCGAAAGGATCTTGTCATCAGCGATGAAGTCGCCGAGGGTAGACTTGCCGTCATCATCGTCACCAACAGGGTTCTCGAGAGAGACGACGTCCTGCTCGATCTTTTCGATTTGATAGATCTTGTCGGTATCCATACCCATCTCAGTAGCGATCTCATCAGGGAGAGGCTCACGACCGAGGTCATGAGTCAAACGGCGGACGACTTGCTTGTACTTGGCGATGGTCTCCACCATGTGCACGGGCACACGGATAGTGCGTGACTGGTCGGCGAGAGCACGGGTGATGGCCTGACGGATCCACCAGGTAGCATAGGTTGAGAACTTATACCCCTTGGTCCAATCGAACTTGTCGACAGCGCGGAACAAACCAAGGTTACCCTCTTGGATGAGGTCGAGCAGAGTGAGGTCAGGCGAACGACCTACATACTTCTTTGCGATAGAGACCACCAAACGGAGGTTCGCCTTTGCGAGTAGGTTCTTTGCTTCTTCATCACCATTTTGGATGCGCTTCGCCAACTCTTTTTCCATACTGGCATTGATGAGCGGATATTGGCCAATCTCCTTGAGATACATTTGGATTGAATCATAGCCAGAGTCACCACCGGTGCGAGAATAGTGTGGCTTCTTGTCTTTCTCCTTGAGATCTTCAACTTCGAGCAAGCCTCCACCTTCGAGCACGTCAACATTAGCACCAGTAAACTTGGTGTACAACTCATCGAGGAACATGATGTCGTTTTCAATCTGAGGAAATTCTTTGAGAATCTCGTCATACGTCACGAAACCACGGCTCTTGCCTTTGGCGATGAGCTTATTTGCGCGAGTCTCAAAATCCTTAGCCTTGTTGGCACCAGTGAGCTTTTTTGGCTTAGCAGCTTTTGCAGGCTTTGGGCGCACAGAACTTGCCTTAACTTTTTTTGAAGCAGGTTTTGCCTTTACACTAGCTTTCGCAGCAGCTTTTTTTGTTTTCTTCATGAGGAGAAAGAAGAATGATTAGAGTGGGTAAAAGAGCTTTTATTGTACCATGTCTTTATATTTTTCAGCGATAGCATCGATCATAGCCTTCTTTGGTGAACCAGCGAAACCTGAACCTGCTGGAACCAAGTGTCCGATAATGACGTTTTCCATGAGACCTGAGAGATCATCTTCTGCGCCACGAACTGCATTTGAGATAAGGACGCGAGTCGTATGCTGGAATGAAGCTGCTGACAAGAAGCTCTTGCGTGAGAGAGATGTTTCAGTGATACCCATAACAATCTTCTCAACCTTTGCAGCTGAACCTCCTGCTGTCTTTGCGAGCGCATTCTCTTCTGAAAGATGGATATCATCAACGATCATACCCTCTGTGAGTGATGTGTCACCACCCTCGACAACACGACGACGTGAGAACATCTGCTTAACGATGATTTCAATGTGCTTACGCGACACGGTTTCACCTTGAAGCTCATAGATCTTTCCAACTTCACTGATAACATAATCCTTTGCTTTTTCTTCACCACCATATTCGAAGACTTCGTCAATATGAGCTGAACCATCTGTGAGAAGATCACCCTTCTTTACCTTATCGCCTGCACGGATGATAACTGTACGGCGGAATGGGAATACGTATTCGACAGCTTCGGTTGAACCTGCTTTCTTTGACTTTGAGATATCTTCGATCTCTGGGAGAACCTTGATCATCTTTTCCTTACCCATGTCTTTGACCTCAGTGACGACACCACTAACTGTTGCAACAACAGCCGGGATCTTTGGACGACGCTTTTCAAAGATTTCTTCGACACGTGGCAAACCTTGTGTGATGTCACCACCAGCTGAAGCGGCTCCACCGGCGTGGAATGTACGCATCGTAAGCTGTGTACCAGGCTCACCGATAGCTTGTGCGGCAACTGTACCAACAGCTTCACCGAGAGCGACAAGTTCATTCTTTCCGAGGTCCATACCGTAACACTGTCCACAGACACCACGCATTGTCTTACATGAGAGCGGTGAGCGAACATGAACTGCTTCGATACCTGCATTTTCAATAGTCGTAGCATCTGCCTTTGAAATGAGATGTCCCTTCTTGAAGATGACATGACCCTTTGCGTCTGTAACATCGTCAGCGAGGATACGTCCGCGAACGTTCTTTGACAAAGGAATATTCATACCTGAAGCACTCTGTGCACGAATAATGATGAAATCCTTTGTGCCACAATCTTCTTCTGAAACAACAACGTCTTGAGCAACCACGAAGAGCTTACGAGTGAGGTAACCAGCCTTTGCTGTGTTGAGCGCTGTGTCTGAGAGACCCTTACGTGAACCGTGAGTTGTAATGAAGTATTCGATCGGAGTCAAACCTTCCTTTGAACATGAAAGAATTGGGAACTCGATAGTTTCTCCAGAAACTGAAGCAATGAGACCCTTCATACCTGCCATGATGGTGATTTGTTTGAGAGAACCACGGGCACCTGAAGTAACCATGTCATAGACTGAACCGTTCTTATCGAGTGAAGCAGGAATAACCTTTTCAAGATCACTCTTTGCTTTCTGCCAGATCTCGATATGCTTGCGGATGCGCTCTTCTTCTGTGAGCAAACCTTCATTGAACTGGTCACTGACTGTGTCAGCAAGACCCTTTGCCTTTGCTATGATAGCTGGCTTTTCCTTTGGAATAACAACGTCATCGATACCCCATGTCGTACCTGAGTGAGTTGCATACTTGAAACCGAAGTTCTTGATCTTGTCGAGAGTTTCAGGGATTGAACTGATACCATAGTTGACCATCAAGGTGTCGATGATCGAACCGAGGATACGGTTATCGATCTCTTTGTTGATGAATGGATGGTCTATAGGCAATACGTTGTTGAAAAGAATGCGTCCGACAGTAGTCTCGAAGATTTGACCTTTCACAGCTTCGTACTTCTTTCCTTCACCTGCCATAACCTTGATCTTTGCACGGAGACTAACCTGTCCATAGACCTCTGCTTGAGCAGCGGCATCTGGTGACTCAAAAATCTTACCTTCGCCAAATGAACCATCAACGATCTTTGTAACCCAGAAACAACCAAGCACGATATCGAGCATCTTTGCGACAACTGTTGGATCACCTGAACCTGGCTTGAGGATGTTTTTGTCTGATGCCATGATCTCACGTGCTTCCATCTGAGCTTCTTCTGAAAGTGGAACGTGAACGGCCATCTGGTCACCATCGAAGTCAGCGTTAAAAGCTGTACAGATGAGTGGGTGAACGTGGATAGCATTACCTTCGATAAGAGTTGGACGGAATGCCTGGATACCGAGACGATGCAAGGTAGGAGCACGGTTCAAAAGAACGTACTTGCCCTTGATAACCTCTTCGAGGATTTCCCACACTTCCTTTGTACCATCATCAATGAGACGGTTTGCGCCACGGATGTTATACGCAAGCTCTTTCTTCAAAAGGCCTGAGATGACGAATGGACGGAAGAGTTCGAGTGCCATGTGCTTTGGCAAACCACACTGGTCGAGCTTGAGCTCAGGACCGACAACGATAACTGAACGACCAGAGTAGTCGACACGCTTACCGAGGAGGTTCTGACGGAAGAGACCGTGCTTTGACTTGAGACCATCTGAAAGTGACTTGAGGGCGCGCTTCTGAGCAGCAAGTGCTGCGGCACCAGCTGATGATGAGTGACGGATAGAGTTGTCGATGAGTGCATCAACTGCTTCTTGGAGAATACGCTTTTCGTTGCGGAGGATGACCTCAGGCGCATTGATAGCCTTGAGTTTCAACAGACGGTTGTTGCGGTTGATGACACGGCGATAAAGGTCGTTCACATCAGATGTCGCATAACGACCACCTTCAAGGGCAACCATCGGACGGAGACCTGGTGGAATAACTGGAATACGGATAAGGAACATCCACTCTGGACGAACATTGGCCTTGATCATCTGTTTGACGAGCGTGAGACGCTTTGAAAGCTTTTCACTATCAGCGGCACCCGCTGTCTCATATGCCTTTTCAAGATCAGTCTTGAGCTTTGCGAGGTCGATCTTTTTGAGCATATCGTAGATAGCTTCTGCACCGATAGTTGCCTCAAAGAGTGAGCCGTACTTCATAGCAAACTTGTGATATGTCATTTCATCCATCACAAAACCAGCAGTGAGACTTTCAATCTCCTTGCGTGCAGTGACAACGAGCTCCTTCAATGCTTCCTTTGTCTTGTCGTCCTGTGCTGTCTTTACTTTATTTTTATACTCAGCATCCAAATCCTTCAAGAATTGATCCTTCTCTGATTCATGAATCTTAGTGACCATATAACCAGCAAAGTAAACAACCTTTTCAAGATCAGCACTAGTCATACCGAGAATGAGGCCAATGCGTGATGGAACTGAACGGAGGAACCAGATATGTGAAACTGGTGAAGCAAGTTCGATGTGACCCATACGATCACGACGAACTATAGAGCGTGTGATTTCAACACCACATTTTTCACAGACAATACCCTTATAGCGGATACCGCGGTATTTTCCACAGTAACATTCGAAGTCACGATCTGGACCAAAGATGCGTTCGTCAAACAAGCCACTCTTTTCTGAGCGTTGAGTACGATAGTTGATCGTCTCTGGCTTGGTGATCTCACCGTATGACCATTCGAGGATCTTGTCTGGTGAGGCAAGCGTCAAACGGACGATGTCGAAGTCCTGTACGTCGGTATTCTTTTTTGTTGTGATAGTAGTCATAATTTTAGATTTAAGATTGTAGATGTTATGTAAATATTAAATCGTTATTATTCCTGTTCGACCACAGGCTTCTTTGCTAATTCGACATTCAACGCCAAACCACGGAGCGTCTTCAACAAAACGTTGAATGATGCAGGCAAGTTTGGAAGCTTCATGCGTTCACCCTTAACGATAGCATCGAATGCTTGTGAACGACCCATGATGTCATCTGACTTGACCGTGAGAACTTCGCGGAGCGTGTGAGCGGCACCATGACCGAGCAATGCCCAGACTTCCATTTCTCCAAAACGCTGACCTCCACCTTGTGCTTTACCACCGAGAGGCTGCTGTGTGATGAGAGAGTAAGGACCGATAGAACGCATGTGTATCTTGTCTTCAACCATGTGGTGCAACTTGAGGATATACATGTAGCCGACAGCGACTGGCTGTTGGAAGAATTCACCCGTGCGACCGTCGCGGAGAGTCATCTTTCCTGAAGCATCAAATCCAGCCTTGACGAGCTCTGCCTTAATCTCTTCATCTGTCGCTCCCATGAAAGGAGGAACGATAGCTTGATAGCCGAGAGTATGAGCAGCGAGACCGAGGTGAAGTTCCAAGATCTGACCGAGGTTCATACGTGATGGAACACCGAGTGGTGTGAGGATCACATCGACTGGAGTACCGTCTGCCATGTAAGGCATATCTTCTTCTGGAAGAATCTTTGAGATGACACCCTTGTTACCGTGGCGTCCGGCCATCTTGTCACCGACTGAAACGTTACGGACCTGTGCGACTTCGATATAGATCTTCTTGATGATACCCGACTCGAGCTTGTCACCCTTTTCGCGTGAGAATATCTTGACTGAGATGACACGACCACGCTTGCCGTTTTCCATGCGCTTTGAGGTGTCTTTGACGTCACGAGCTTTCTCACCGAAGATCGAACGAAGGAGTCTTTCTTCTGGTGTAAGCTGTGTCTCGCCCTTTGGACTGATCTTACCAACGAGGATATCACCAGGACGAACTTCTGCACCGATGCGGACGATACCTTCCTCAGTGAGGTTCTTGAGCTTTACTTCACCAACGTTTGGAATATCGCAAGTTGTGACTTCTGGACCAAGCTTGGTATCGCGAACGTTGACGACGAACTCTTCGATATGGATAGAACTCCACTTTGCATTTTTAACGACACGCTCTGAGAGAATGATCGCATCTTCGTAGTTCGAACCAGACCATGACATGAATGCCACGAGAGCGTTGTGACCGAGAGCGATCTCACCCTTGTCTGAAGTCGATGTGTCGACGAGGATATCACCCTTCTTTACTTTGTCACCAACTGAAACAATAGGACGCTGATGAAACACCACGAAACCATTAGTACGAGAGAAGAGTACGAGATTGTAATCATGGCTCTTGCCTGTTTTCTTTGATTTGAATGTAACTTTCTTTGCATCGACAGCAGTGATTTCACCATCTTCTTTTGCGACGATGACACGGCCTGTATCGATAACTGCCTTTGCCTCCATACCAGTTGCAACAACTGGAGCTTCTGGCACGAGACATGGAGTAGCCTGCTTTTGCATGTTCGATCCCATCAATGCGCGGTTCGCATCGTCATGGTTCAAGAATGGAATGAGTGAGGTAGCGATAGAAAAGGCTTGGTTTGTAGCGATGTCGATATAGTCGACTTCTTTTGCCGTAGCGAGAGCTGGACGTCCGTTGATACGAACCTCGACTTCATTGCCAGCGATCTTGCCGTTTGCATCATAGGGAGTAGCGGCATGAGCGATGCGGAAGTTCTCTTCTTCAAGAGCGTTCAAATAAACAATTTCTTTTGAAACGATACCTCCCTTCACCTTTGCATACGGAGTTTCGATCATACCGAACTCATTTATACGAGCAAATGTGGTGAGACGGAGCACAAGACCAATGTTTGGACCTTCTGGTGTATGGATAGGACAGAGACGGCCGTAGTGAGATGGATGCACGTCACGAACCTCGAAACCAGCACGTTCACGTGAGAGACCTCCGGGACCGAGTGCAGTGAGCGTACGGAGATGTTCTATCTCATCAAGTGTATTGAACTGAGACATGAACTGTGACAACTGGTTTGTAGTAAAGAATTCCTTTATACGAGCCTGAAGTGGGCGTGGGTAAATAAATGAAACAGGCAAAGTAACATCTGGTTCGACTGTCGACATCTTGTCCTGAATGTTGCGCTTCATTTGGGTCAGACCGAGACGGATACGCTGTTCGAGAAGCTCGCCTACATAACGAACGCGACGTGAACCAAGGTGATCGATGTCATCTGGCTGCATATCTGGAGTCGTTGCAAGAGTGACGATGTGACTGACGGTCGTGACGACGTCATCAAGAGAGATCGTGCGGCGCTCAAGATCTTTTTCTTCCATAGACTTACCAAAACGCTTATTGAAACGGAAACGACCGACACGTGAGATGTCATAACGATCGGCTTTCAAGATAGATTGGATGAATGAACGTGCATTCTCAGCAGTAGCGAGATCACCATCGCGGAGACGCTTGTGAATCTCCATGTATGCTTCATCAATCGTCTTTGCATGGTCCTTCGCCAAAGTGAGGTCGATGACTTTCTTTACTTCAGGATTGCCGTTGAAGAGGTCAGAGATAGATTCATTTGAAGTTGCACCCAATACACGCATAAGCGAGGTGATTGGAAACTTTCTCTTGCGATCGATACGACAAAGGATGGTACCGTCGGTATCCATCTCGATCTCCATCCATACGCCACGAGCTGGAATGATCTTTGCACCAAAATAGTTTTTGTTTTTTACTTCATTTGAAGTAAAGAAAATACCGAATGAACGCGCGAGCTGAGGGACAATGACGCGTTCGACACCGTTGATGATGAATGTGCCGTGGTCGGTCATAAGCGGAATATCAGCCAAGAACATCTCTTGTTCTTTTTCTACGTTGAGCGTCTTGTTTTTGAGGTGTACTTTGACCTTGATTTGGCCTTCATAGTTTAGCTTGTTGACCTTGGCATAGTGTTCGTCGAATTTTGGCAAAACAAGCTCAATGCCACCCATTGAGAGCTCGAACTTCTTTTCTGCATAGTCTTTGATCGGAGAAAACTCTTTGAGAAGATTTCCGAAACCATGCTCAAGAAGCGCAGCAAAAGAGGTGAGCTGTGACTCAACCAAGTTTGGCATCTCTGTGAGTGGAGCCTGATATCGTGAAAAATACTTCTTTGGGCGTGGACCTGTCGTGTGTTGCAAAGATGAATTGGGCATAGTTAATAAAATTAGGAACTTGATAAGTTACGCGCTTATTAAAACGACAAAATAGATAATGACAGAACGGAAATAAGGAAAAACATCAACGGTGATCTTTCCCTATTTTCCTTGTGTGACTATTTATTTTTCTCGAACTACACACTGCGCCCAAAATTATCCAACACAAAAATCCCGTTTTATGGACGGTTTTGCTATATTCGCACTGCTCGGAGTGTGATATGCACTGGGTAGGATCAATTTTAAGCCTTGTAATCCTCCGCGTGTAGGCAGAACTCAATCTGCGAAGTTACCCATGAGGTTAACAGATTCCAGAGATAAGTCAAGTGGACAGTAGTGATTATGTGTGATAGTGTCGTTTTAAACGTAAAACACAAAAAACTAGATAGAAATACAAGGAAAGTGAAGATATGAATAAACTCGACGCTTTGATTGAAAATATTTTAAAGACTTTACTGTTTGATCGCACAGCAACAGCACTGATCGCTTTTGGCGCAGTGGCGTGGGCATGTTCCCGGTAGTCAGAAATCTATTTTCACAAGCGAGATGCTTCAAAACCGTCTCGCTTTTTTATTTGAGTATTTTTACAGTTTATCTGCAATTTTAGTGGTAATTTTTGTAAGAAGTGTGACTTGAGTGGTCAACGAATCAAGCGTGGCATCAATAGAATCAAACCTTTTATCCATACGCGCCTCTAACGCATCAATCCTGTCAGTAACAATAATCTCGACATTATCTACCTGTTCAAAGACTTTTTCAAAACCATCTCTCATATACTGATCATGGTTTCTAAATTCTTCCCTAGTAAGATAGTCTTTATTGGGCTGTATAGGTGAAAGCATCATAGTAGTCATAAATACTAAGTTTATAATTATGTAATTAATCAAACCCGTATCCACACCTACAGAGAAAAATTGACTTCGTGTGGCTTCAATAAAATAGTATCACTAGGCAGATGTGATGAGATTATTTTATCAAAAAGAAAAATACCTGTGCAAGAGTACACGGGTATAAAAATATGACGTAATTATTTTTTCTTTTTCCCTTCCCAGCCTCCGTCAGCCAGAACCTTTGTTCGCCACTCCTCCATCTCTTTGTGATTTCCGCTCAACAGGACTTTTGGAACGCGATATTTCTTCTTTTTATACTCAATGACTTCAGGACGAGTGTAGACATCTGGGCTAGCTACGCGATTTTCCTCGACTGATGTGTGATCACCGAGAACGCCTGGAATGCGACGAGTAATAGTGTCAATCATGATCATAGCCGGCAACTCCCCACCAGTGAGGACGTATGGACCCACTGAAATATCCGCCATAGGAAATGCTTTCTTTACTCGAGCATCGATGCCTTCGTAGCGTCCACAGACAAATACGATGTCAGTGTATTTTTTGAAATCTTCAGCCACCTCATTTGTAAACTGTTTACCCGCAGGACTGAAGAAAATGATCTTCACCTTTGATTTTGTCTTAGCACTTTTGATTTTCTTGCCAACAGCCTCGTCAATCGCGCGGATTATAGGTAAAGCTTCTATGACCATACCAGGACCGCCGCCATACGGACGATTGTCGACGCGCTTCTCAGAATACGTCAGCACTTCAAGGTCTTTGGCTACCTTACCGTCTTTACCAACTACAAAATTTCGAGGGTTGTAATACTTAAGAACAATCATTCCCTTTTCTTGGGCACGCTTGAGGATAGAAGAGTTCACATATGGTTCAACAACCTCTGGGAATAGAGAGATAATATAATACGTGATTGGGATTATTTTTTGTGATGAAAGAGACTTTGACATAAAGGTAATTGTATATTCATGTATACTACATTTTTTAGCTTTAGACAAGGTTGACGCCCTCTGTCACATCACCTACGCTTCAACATAGAAAGGTTTGAACATGACACAAAAATTCACATTAACAACACCGCTCGGAATCTTCTGTTGCGCCGTTTTCATCCGTCACTGGAATGACTCGATTGACTCAGCGAAAAAGTCGCTCGTCCGAACACTCCTTACTTCAAAAGAAAAAGATCATAACGATCAGGGATTGGCAACACTCTATCACATCATTAATGACCGTCTGCACAACCCGCATGAGCCGGTCCTTGAGCTCGATGAAGAACGGCTGTGCATCATCACTGAACTTCGTCGTATTGCAATGCTTCTTGAAAAAGGCCCTCTCATTAACTTTAGTTCGGGCGCAGATGAGGACCTCTTGATCGAGCAAGCGCTCGACGAGGTAGTAGCTTATTTCAAAAGCAGGTTCGCTTGCGCAGAGCTCACGCACATCATGATACCGAATTATTACCGGGTCACCGACCAGACACAACCGCACACAGCGGAATCTGCGGTGCACGAATCCTTCATCACGACAACAGGTCGTGGTGACGGAGCAGGCGATATTTCTTTGGCACTGAGGGCTGCCCCTTAACCGGAACGCACAATTGCATGACTTACCTCATGCAATTTTTATTTATATTTGCTGAATTCAACTAAGAGAGAACCGGTGCACAAAACATGTGCACCGGTTGCGATTCTATCTATATCATTCATTATTGCTCACATCCATTTTACCAAAGCCTTCACGATTCGCGGAATAACATGGTGAGCATTGCTGAGCGTAGCAAAGAACAACTTGTGCGACAGACGAAACGCCTTTTTGTGTATCATAGTCCTCCTTTTTGACGGCATTAAAGCAATTGTTTTACTGTGTACTGAAAGAACAGCGGAGAAGCATTTTATCACATTTTCACCCAAACAAAAAATCGGCTTTGAGCCGACTTTCCGCTTCCCTATTTATATTTTTATTCTAACTTGAGATCTGCCATAGCCTCATCGAGCGTCTTTGAGGTTGGAGTTGGTGACAATGCTGGTGTTGCAGCTGCCATACGCTCTGCTGATTTGAGACCGCCGACCGGTTCATTGATCTTGAGGTTGACGCGACTGTTGTTCTTCATACCAACGACGCGGAGGAGCGTGCGGATAGACTTCGCTGTATTGCCCTGACGACCGATAATCTTGCCCATATCCGCTGCACCCACTTCGAGCGTAAGGAGAACGCCCATCTCATCGACCGTACGGACGATCTTTACTTGCTCTGGATTATCTACTAATGCTTTGATGACGTATTCGAGGAATTGCTGGTCTGCGTTCATATATTCTTTCGTATCTTATACTTGTAAGGTGTACAGTTCGCTGTACTGACAACAGTGTAACAAACCAGTTCATATGGTCAATATGGGATAACAAAAAACCCCTCAATGGGGCTTTTTAACTTACGCAGCTGGTGTTGGTTCTGGAGCCGGTGCAGGTGCTTCTACAGGCTTTGCTGCCTCTGGTGGAACGTCTTTCTTGATTGGAGTCTTCTTTGGGAGAACGTTCACCTTCTTGCCGGTGATGACTTTCTGAGAAACGAGGAAGTTATGGAGAGTATCTGAGAGCTTTGCGCCATCCTTAACCCACTTCTTGATAGCCTCTGTATCGAGCTGATCAGCCTTGTTCTTGAGGCGACTATCGTACCAACCGAGGTTCTTGAGATATTTACCACTCTTTGGACCGTTCTTTGAATCAGTCAAAACAACACGGAAAGTTGGTTCGTGCTTGCGGCCTGTTCTCTGTAATCTGATGATAAGCATATGTGTAGAAAGGGATAGTATCAGAATATCACTTATAGTGCAAGCTTGATTATCTTTATAGCCCTCTTTACTTCCCCCACTGTTGTCCAACGACCAAATGAAAAACGAAGTGATGTAGCGCTATCTGCACCAATTGATTTCAAAACATATGACTCATCTTCATCGCGCAAACATGAGCTTTTTGTTGAACATGCTACACCTTTTGCATCGAGTTTAAATAAGAGAAATTCATTATCGATACCGGGAATTGAAATGTTTACGATATGTGGTGCTGAGTTATATACGTCGCCATTAACTTTGATATCAGAACGAATTTTCTTTATCTGCTCAATAAAATATTTCTTAAATCTAGCAACTTTTTCTCCTTTCTTCATTCTTTGTTCTTCGTTCTTCACCAGCTCAAGCGCCTTCGCTAACCCCATAATACTTGGGATATTTTCTGTACCTGAACGCAAGCCGCTTTCCTGTCCGCCACCAAGAATAATTGCCTCAATCGGTGTATTTCTCCTTACGTAGAGCGCTCCAATGCCCCGTGGACCATATACTTTGCTTCCGTCGAGCGTAAGGAGGTCGACGCCAAGGTTTTGCATATTAATCTCTTCATACAAAGCTTGAGCGGCATCAGTATGGAGTAATGGGTACACAATGCCTGCCTTTCGAGCTTGCCTGACGATCTTCGCAATCTCCTTTATGGGTTGAACTGAACCAATCTCATTATTGACCATCATGATCGAAACGAGCACGGTATTTTCCTTAATAGATTTTTTAAGCTCATCAAGAGAAATGACGCCATTTGCATCTACAGAAAGTCGAGTCACCTCACAGCCATGCTTCTCGAGCATGTTTGCAGTTTCAATGATAGATGAGTGCTCGATAGCGGAAATAATGATGTGCGGTTTAATTCCCTTCATTGGATCGACAAAACCTGCATGTACCGCTGCACGACCGACACCCTCAAGAGCGAGCCCATTCGCTTCTGTACCACCACTGGTAAAAATGATCTCATCAGCATGAGCTTTGAGATAGTCGGCTACTTTTTGACGTCCTAAAGCAAGAGCGTTCTTTGCATTCACACCCTCTTTGTAGAGAGACGATGGGTTGGCATATGAAAACGATGAATACGCTTTCATCTCGCGGGTGACGCGAGGATCTATGGGGGTGAGCGATGCGTAATCGAGGTAGATGCGTTTCATAGAGTGAATATACCTGTTATAATCCCTCCATGCAATCAATCCTTTCAAACCCGGCCTGGATCGCTATTATCATCCTTTCTCTTATCACCATCGTGCTTTTGGTACTGGTCGTCATGATGTACCTCAAGCTCAAAAAATTCCTCGTAGGTGTCGACTCAAATCATATTGGCGATTCACTCTCTTCAGTCTCCACTGATCTCAATGAGCTCCAATCTTTCAAAAAAGAATTGGAAGGATATCTAGCGACTGTTGAAAAGCGCCTCAAAAAAAGTGTGCAGTCAGTCCACACCATTCGTTTCAATCCTTTCAAGGGCACTGGTGGCGGAGGCAATCAAAGCTTCGCGACAGCATTTCTCACCGAAGACGGCGATGGTGTCGTAGTCTCAAGTTTATACTCACGCGAACATGTCAGCGTCTTTTCAAAGCCAGTGAAGGGTCATGGATCTGAGTATGAATTGTCAGATGAAGAGCGCGAGGCGTTGGAGAAAGCAAAGGAAAATTTGAAATAAAAAAGAAGGGTTCCGGTGAAGGTTCCCTTCTTGTGAAATTAAACTGTAGTTCTGTGATTTAATAATTGTAACTGAAACAAAGGAAGCCCAATTTTTTGTTCCAATAAAACTTTTTCAAGTTGATCAAGAATTTTTGGTTCCAAATCCAATAGGCCCGAAAATACAGTTGCAAGTGGAAATGACCATTCAGGAATATATGCGAGACGTCCATCAATTACACGTGACTCATATGTATCCATTTGATGTAAAAAATTATCAGTTTCAATCTGACTCATCTGAACATTCGACTTGGATATGATCTCATCAACCACCTTTCTCAATAAGTGCTCTTTTGCTGCTGAATGATTGAAGTAGCCTTTCGGTGTAATCTCAATCTCATTTGTTTTAATATCAAAGGCAAATCCAGCAACCTGATTACCTGAACTAGCGCTTTTCTTTCTCCAATCATTCTCACCAAATTTAACGTAGTTCGAAGCAATCATCCACTGTTCATCGATTAAGCGACGTCCGACTTCAGTTAAATACAACTGCTGAAGACGAATATACTCTTCCAAGATATTCATTTGATTCCTTTGGTTAAATTTCAATTTTCTTTCTTTAGCCGACATTACCACTCAGAAAAAACATTGTCAAACGAGCCATATTCTGGTACACTCTTTTACCTGTATAGGCCATCTCTCGCGCACTCTTTGGCCCACTCAGTTTCGCTCCAATACTATGCCAAAACCTACCCCTACAACTCAAAACTTGGTTAATCGTCCCCCTGTGGTAGTCATCATGGGTCACATTGACCATGGCAAATCAACCCTCCTTGACTATATCCGTCACTCGAACATTGTCGCTGGCGAAGCTGGCGGCATCACTCAGCATGTCGGCGCATATCAGGTTGAACACACGACCGCAGAAGGTAAAAAGTGCATGCTGACCTTCCTCGACACTCCCGGTCACGCTGCCTTCTGTTCTATACGTGAGCGTGGCGCGCAAGCAGCCGATGTCGCTATCCTCGTCGTCTCTGCTGAAGATGGCGTCAAACCACAGACCATGGAAGCGTACAAAAATATCAAAGATCAGAATATTCCTTTCATCGTCGCCATCAACAAGATCGATAAGCCAAATGCGAATGTGAACAAGACCAAAGAAACTCTCGGCGAAAAAGAGATTTACGTTGAAGGTTGGGGTGGTGATATACCTTGTGTCGAGATCTCTGCGCTCAAAGGAACAAATGTGTCCGACCTCCTCGATATGGTTATGCTCGTCACTGAGATATCAGACCTCAAGACCAATCCTGCTGATCCAGCAGGCGGTGTCATCATCGAAACTGAGCGTGACGCTCGTTCAGGCATATCGGCGACGCTCCTCATCAAGAACGGCACGCTTACTACTGGCTCATTCGTCGTTTCTGGAGACGCTTTCGCTCCTGTTCGTTTCATCAATAATTTTAAAGGAGAAAAGATAGAGAGTGGAGCAGCCGGCATGCCTGTCATGATACTCGGTTGGAGCAAGATCCCTGCCTGTGGGCTTCCCTTTGTGACTGTTTCAAATAAAAAAGAAGCTGAAAAGATAAGTGAGGAGTACGCCCGCACTGAAAAGATCAAAGCTCAATCTGCAAAAACAGAAGAGGCTCCAGTAGTGACTACTCCAGCTGAAGGTGCTCTCTCAGTAGTCACCATCCCCGTCATCATCAAAACCGACGTCATCGGCAGTCTTGAGGGCATCAAACATGAACTTGTCAAAATCACCCACGATCGTGTTAAATTGAAAATCGTTTCAGAAGGACTCGGTGAGATTAACGAAAATGATGTCAAAGTAGCTCTCGGCGATCCACATGTCATCATCATTGGTTTCAATGCTGAACCAGACAAGAAAGCCGCAGCGATGATTGAGCGCGCCGCTACTCCTATCAATGTAAAGAATTTTAAAATCATCTACGAACTAGTCCAGTATATCCAAGACATCTTCTCTTCAAAGATTCCAAAAGAGTATGTTGAAGAGATGCTGGGTCGCGCAAAAATCCTTGCAGTCTTTTCAAAAGAAAAAGATCGCCAGGTCATCGGTGGTAAAGTCCAAGAAGGCGTATTAGCCTCTGGCGCAGAAGTTCGCATCATCCGTCGTGAAAATGAGATCGGCCGCGGTAAGATCCGCGAGCTCCAAAGCCAAAAGAAACGCGTCGATGAAGTGGCTACAGGCTTTGAATGTGGCATGATGGTTGAATCAAAGATGGAAATAGCTGTCGGCGACAAGATCGAAGCAGTACGCACCATCGAGAAAATATAAATAAAATATATGTCAGACCAAACAGAAAACCGAACAAAAGAAATACTCCGCGAACTAGCGAGTGAATTCCTCATGCGCGAATCAAACCGTACATCACTTATCACCATCACGAGTGTTGAGCTTTTCTCACGAGCATCAAAAGCAAAGATACTCTTTACTGTTCTTCCAGAGAATCAAGAACAGGCTGCTCTTGATTTCTTTACTCGTCGTTTACGTGATCTTCGTGAATATGTCCAGGAACATGCACGCATGATGCGCGTCCCATTCTTTGAAGTTGCTATAGATGTTGGCGAGAAAAACAGACAACGTATCGATGAGATCGAGCGTCAGGTGGAAGGTAAATAGCGTTAGACGATTCTCCTATAAAATGATAGAGTGGTCGCACGGCCACGTAGAAAAGTGGTAATTCGTTCCTCTGCAAAAGGAATATGCGGGAGTTCGATTCTCCCCGTGGCCTCACTTTATTAAATCCCTTTTAATTTTGTTCCTTTGAAGGTAAACTGTCCTTACATCCGCCCGGGTGGTGAAATTGGTTATACACGCAAGACTTAAAATTTTGTGGCCGCAAGGCCGTGTGGGTTCGATTCCCACCCCGGGCACATGAGAAAATATGAGACTTGTACTGCGCCTGTAAGGCGCGAATTAGATCCCCAAGCTTGAACGGAGGTTACTGAGCTTCTCTTGATCTTTGAGACCGCCTTCTGCTTTTTCAATCTCACCGAGCGAGTCCATACCTTCTTTTTGAATCTGAGCTATCTGCGTATCAGTATCCAGTTTCTTATCGACAGCATCAGCAAAGAACTCGAAAACGATCTTTTTTTGCACGTCTTCAGGGAATGATTTTATATTATCAGCGAGAAATGCGCGAACGGCGCTCTCATCGCCCGCCTCGACAAGTTCAGTGAGTTTGCTATAGAGATCTGAGATGGTTTGATTATTCATTGTATAGAGATGATTATGCGTTAATTGAGCTTAGACAACTTGCTATCGACAAGCGAGCCGAACAAAGAATCGAACAGTGAAGCCCAGAAACCTTTATCTTTAGCTTTCTTTTTTGATTCAGCTTTCATTTTGTCACCGAATACTGCGCGTCCAGCATCTTTTTCTGCATCTGTGAGTGCGTCCCATTTCTTTCCTCCTACAGCGAATGCATCACGGAATGGTATCCATTGCTTATCAATATCAGTTTCTTTTGGCAACAGATCTCTCGATTCTTTCATGTTTACGCGCTCTTTTTTGACTGGTTCGCCGAGCACTGACTTTGCCAGCGCGTTTCTCATATCTTCGTTACCTGTAACGCTCGCTGCGAGCACTTTACCGATACCCTTTTTATGTTTATCGAGAGCAGCATGCACTTCATCAACTGTACCTTTTTCATCTGCAAGCTTCTCAGCTATCTTTGCGGAACCACCTCCAAAGAACGAGAACAACGAATCGGCAGTCTTGTGTGCAAATCCCCATTGATTACGCACAAGATCTTGAAGAGCTTTCTCACGCTCTCCCTCATCCGCGATCGCCAGCGCTTTCATATATGCATCGGCATCGATATTATTTTCCTCAGCCATCTTTTTGACTGCATCTTCAACATCCTTGTACGTGCCTTTCTTAAATTCCTGCAGCTTCTCGACTTTCTTCACGATGGTATCAAAACGATCAGGGTCTGAAACAGCAAGGTCAGCCATCTTATCTTTGATCATCTCAGAACTGGCTTCAGAACCGAGCGCTTTGAGTATTTTTTTGAAATCAGGGCTTTGCTCGCCGAGATCAGCGATGAATTCAGCCGACAATTCGCCGTTAACGCTTTCGACTTGATTCATTCTTTTCTCAAATTGAGCGCGGTATTCTTCCATCGCATCCAAATCGTCTTCACCCGGTGCCCCATTCATAAAACGACCCGTGATCTCAGCGGCAGTAGCATCTCCACTGTCTTTAATCATTTTTGCAAAAAGGGCGCTTTGCTCTTTATTCGCCATGATCGTCTTGAGGGTTAACTCCTCTTTTTCTTCCTCAGGTTCACCGTGTAGCTTTATCTCCTCTTCTTTTGCAAGCCGTTCCTGTTCTTGTTTGTATGTGTCTAGAGCCATATAAGTTAATCGGGCATTAAAATAGTAATAATATACTAGCCATAGTATAGTATATTTACTATTTTATGACTATTACCCTTATCCTCATTGCAACGCTCCTTATGCTCCCTGGTATTATTTCGATCGCTTTTATGCTGCCAGGTATACCATATCTCTTTATTGTAGCCCTCATATATGGCTTTATCGATCATTTCACTCGCCTCAGCCTAAACGAGCTCCTTATCCTCGGCATCATTGCCATTTGTTCAGTAATCATCGACCAACTCGCTGGCATCCTCGGCGCACACTATGGTGGCGCACGTGGTAAAACATTTCTCTATGGTATTGCAGGGGCAATCATTGGCACGATCATTTTCCCTTTATTTGGGGGATTTCTCGGGCTATTTATCGGTATCATCATTGGTGAATTGAGACGAAAACAGAGTAGTACTCATGCCCTCAAGGCAGCAACTGTTGGAGTGATAGGAACGCTTACTGGCGTTGTAATTAATATTATTTTGGCGATCACCTTTCTCATACTTTTCTTGGTTTTTACCATCTAGTGTACAATCTACATTTTAGTGCTAGCATAAAATCGGCTGGGCAATATGACAATGTGAATGGTCAGTTCCATATTGCGCACGGTAAGGAGTCGCTAGTGGTCGGATGACATCTTCTGTCACGCCACTAGCTTTTTGCTTTTAGAAAAGAAGTTCGATGAAGGGGAAGCTGCCCATATTTTTTTATCGCTTCATAATGCGCGCGGGTCCCATATCCTTTATGCTTTTCAAAACCATATTGAGTATATTTCTTCGCCAGTGCATTCATTTTTCGATCACGCAGCACTTTTGCACAAATAGATGCCAGTGCAATGACTAACTCTTTTTCATCGCCTTTTATGATCGTTTTTTGATTCGTGAATTCAGCAGGTGCTTTCAAACCTCCATCGAGAAGGACTTGGATTACATCCGGTTTAGGAGCGATAGTATTTAAGGAAATCGCGAGCGCACGCTTAATGGCATACGACAGACCTTTTGTATCAATGATTTTCTCGCTTTGAAATGTGACCGCAAAATCGATCAGTCCAACCTTTTGACTCTGTTGAATGATACCGAACCATCCTTCCCTCTGCTGTTCAGATAATTGCTTTGACTCTTTGACGCCACGAAAAATGCGGCGGACTTTGATGAGATTTTTAATTGGAATACAAAAAGCTCCAACAGCCACAGCACCTGCAATAGGGCCACGTCCCACTTCGTCTATGCCGATGAGGAATTGGGGTTTGAGAGATTTCATAAGTAAAACTATCTTACTACGTAATAGATAATAAAAAAGCCCAGCGCGTTGTGAATGCGAAGGGCTTGAACCAAAATGTGCGTTATTTCCACCAGCTGGATTGTGCACTGGGAACCTCTTCGAATCGCCGAGTGCTGCCTTTCATTTCAGGCGCCTGAAATGACAGACCAAAATCTTCCATTGAAAGAAGTTTGACGACCAGACCAATCTCCTCCGGTGACAAGACTCCATGGAACCATTTGAGAGCCAGATTTTCATCCTTGAAAAAGTGAACTTCATCGCGACGGATAAGAAGCGGGTTGTTCACTTTGAATGTCTTCTCATGACAATCATTCAGACGATCACAATTCCGGAGCGGTAGGTCAGTCCAGACGACTGTCTTGACGACGTTGTCGATCTCAAAACCGTCACCGTGGCTGCCAGGCAAACTTGTAATGTGTCCGGTCCAAATCCGTAACACACCATCAACCGGATGAACGAAGAGCACTAAATGCATATACTCAATCCAACCCTTCGTCCTTTGATTGGGCAAAATAAGGTCTTTTGCCGGTTCGATTTTAGTGAGATTATTCACAGCTGTAAGCAACTCTGTGTTAGTGGGCATTATTTCCTTTCTGCATAACCATTCATTGGCTATGCTTTGGTTTATCTAAAGTAGTTATACACCCGACCAGAGAGCTGGTCAACAATAAAAAAAGCCCGTCGCATGATGAGTGCGAAGGGCCATGAAGAACAAAATCAAATTACTGCAATAAATCATGCAACCGAACCGAACGAACAAAGATTCTCATAGCGGGGCGAGTTTTATAACCTAAAGTGTCAGGATCAACAGATCCTTCTTCAACGTTCCCAATCCACCATTCAGTGATAAGAATGTCATACATCGTCGCAACAACTACTCCATAAGCAACTTCTTGAAGCACATGAAGACCGATATCGGACCGCTTGAAGAAAACTTCTCCTTCCTGGAAAATGTCCTGAAACATCGTCCGCCGAAAATCTGAAGAATCCTCGTAATCATTTATGGCATGCATAACGATGTGCCCCAGAGTTTCCGGATTCATTTTCCGAATAATTGTTTCCAATCGACTTCCAAAACCCCATTTCCTGAAGAGAAGGTTAAACTCCCGAGGATTCATTTCTCCTGATACCAACTGGATTGGAACCTTCAAATTTCCGATTAGCTGATTCGCTAAATTTACAATATACTTTTCGTCTTTTGTTTTCATCTTATATCTCCTTTCAGAGATTTTTCATCACCAACATGGATCGTTACACCAAAACACTTGATGTCATACGATATGAACCAAAGATGTGATTCATTAATGTCACGTTAATTTTTTAACGTTCTGAGTGAATTATATCACTTTTTAGATAAATGTCAATCACAGTAAAAACCCCTTATTTGCTATACTTCTCCCATGTCCCGCTTCTCCCACCTCCACACTCACTCGCACTACTCTCTCCTCTCTGCCTTACCGAAAGTGGATGAACTCGTAGATAAAGCCGTCGAGTTTGGGATGCCAGCGCTCGCTCTCACCGATGCCGGTAATCTCTATGGCGCCATCGAATTCTTCAAAGCCGCCCAGAAAGCCGGGATCAAACCAATCATCGGTGTCGACTTTTTCATGGCAATCCGCGGACGCAAGGACATGCAGGCTGGTATCGACAATCGTCGCACCCGTCTTGTCCTCCTCGCCATGAATGAAACCGGCTATCGTAATCTCATTCACCTCGTCACCCTCTCTCACCTCGAAGGCTTTTACTATAAGCCCCGCATCGACCGCGAACTTCTCGAAAAATACAATGAAGGTCTCATCGCTATTTCTCCTTCATTTTCTGGCGACATAGTCCAAGCACTCAAGGGCAGAAATCAAGACAAAGCCAAAGAGATCGCTGAATGGTACAAAAAAACATTTGGCGGAAAAACACCCGAAGAAAATCGCCTTTACATAGAGATCACTCGCCA
Source organism: Patescibacteria group bacterium (assembly GCA_040388415.1). Lineage (GTDB taxonomy): Bacteria > Patescibacteriota > Minisyncoccia > Phycocordibacterales > PALSA-1337 > C7867-002. Next base: position 108,460 of record JAZKBV010000003.1, on the reverse strand, counting down.
CCCTGAGATGGACGGCCACGAAGTGAACATGACAACTCTCGCTACTTTCGCCAAGAGTCAAAATATCCCTGTTATGGCTGCACACGACGTGTACTATATGGTTCCTGATGACCGCCTGGCTCGTGAGACCCTCGTTCGCGTCAACAGTCACAGCGACTCATCTGATCGCATGTCTGAAAATGATGAAGATGATTTTTCTTTTATCTCTGGCGAACGTGCAGAAGAACTTTTCCGTGATATGCCGGAGGCCTTGGAAAATACTGCGAAAATAGTTGAGCGCTGTACGTTCGAAATGGAACTTGGTAAATGGGTATTCCCTGCATTCGTTGTGGAAAGTGGACGCACACCCGATGATGAACTCAAACACCTCGTATACGAAGGATTTCCTGTCCGCGGACTCGAGCAGACACCTGAACTCGTCAAACGCGCTGAGTATGAGCTCAAAGTCATCCGCGACAAAGGATATGCGCCGTACTTCCTCGTAGTGGCTGACCTTCTCCGCTTCGCCAAAGAAAACGGCATCCTCTCCAACATTCGTGGATCCGTCTCTGGTTCTCTTGTGACGTATCTTTCTGGTATTACCAATATCAACCCGATCGAGTATGAGATTCCCTTCGAGCGTTTCTTGAATCCTGATCGTCCTTCAGCCCCTGATATCGATATGGACTATGCCGATGACCGCCGTGACGAGATGATTGGCTACGTTCGCAGAAAATATGGTGCGGAAAAAGTGGCCCAGATCGGTACCTTCGGAACGATGGCAGCACGCGGTTCAGTCCGTGACGTTGCTCGTGCCCTCGGTTTCCCTGTGGCAACTGGTGATCGTATCTCCAAGATGATCCCGATGGGTTCACAAGGCTTCGCCATGACTATACAACGCGCCCTCACTGAGACACCCGAACTCAAAACTATGTATGACACCGAACCTGATACGCGACGCATCATCGACATGGCACTGAAGATCGAAGGATGTGCCCGTCACATCGGCGTCCATGCTGCTGGTGTCGTCATCGCCCCCACTGCGCTCACCGATTTTACTCCGCTCCAGTTCGATCCAAAGGGCGAAGGCAAGATCATCAGCCAGTACGATATGTATTCCATCGAAGAAGCAGGTCTCCTCAAGTTCGACTTCCTCGGCCTCAAAAACTTGACCATCATCGCTGACGCTATCGCCCGTATCAAAACCATCGAAGGCGTTACTGTCGATTATGAAAATGTGCCTATCGATGATAAAAAAACATTTGAAATGCTGGCGCGCGGAGAGACAGCTGACCTGTTCCAGTTGAACGGCGACGGTATGACGCGCTTCCTCAAAGACCTCAAGCCAACTACCATCCACGATATCAACGCTATGGTGGCCCTCTATCGTCCTGGTCCTATTGGCTTTATCCCTGATTATATCGCCCGTAAGCATGACCGTTCACTCATCCAGTATCTCGACCCCATGCTGGAAAAGATCCTCGACAAGACCTACGGCATCCTCGTGTACCAAGATGACCTTCTCATGATGGCGCATCTCATCGCTGGTTACTCATGGGGCGAAGTGGATAAATTTCGTAAAGCCGTCGGTAAAAAGATTCCAGAAGAGATGGCTAAGCAAAAAGAGAAGTTCATCGAAGGTTGTATCAGCCACAGCAAATGGTCGCCAAAGAAAGCAAAAGAGGTCTGGAAGTGGATCGAGCCATTTGCAGCCTATGGTTTCAACAAAGCTCACTCAGTGTCATACGGTCGCGTGGCATATATTACCGCATACCTCAAAGCTCATTTTCCTGAGATATATCTCTCAGCCGTACTATCATCAGAGTCTGGCGATACAGAAAAAGTCGCTGAGACTATCGAAGAATGTAAGCGTATGGAGATTCCTGTATTGCCACCTGATGTCAATGAAAGCTTTAGTCAGTTCACTGTCGTAAAGGGAGGTAAGAGCCAAGAGGTAAGAGATAAGAAGGATCGTATCCGATTCGGGCTTGTGACAATCAAAAACTTCGGCCAAGGCATAGCAACAACCATCATCGATGAGCGCAAGAAAAATGGCCCATTCATTTCTCTTTCAAGTTTTCTTGAGCGTATCAAAGATAGAAATCTCAATAAAAAATCACTTGAATCTCTCATCAAAGCCGGCGCGCTCGATTGTTTTGGTGAAGACCGTGCCGTCCTCCTAGGCAACCTCGATCTTCTTCTGGCCTATAACAAAGAAAGCGGAGCAGGTCACAGCGATCAAACCTCACTTTTTGGCATGATGGCTGATAGCGCTTCTGTACCTGCACTCAAACTTCTTTCTGCACCGCCAATAGATATGAAAGACCGTCTGGCATGGGAAAAGGAGTTACTTGGTTTATATCTCTCAGGCCATCCACTTGAGAAGTACCGCGACAACATTACCAAGAGCGATATTAATATTAAAAAGGCTTTGGAAACAAAGAAAGATGGTGATGCTGTCGTCATAGCTGTCATCGTCACGGCTATACGCCCTATCCAAACCAAGAAAAATGAAACTATGGCTTTCATGACCGTTGCGGACTTTTCTGGTTCTGCGGAGGTTGTTGTATTCCCTCGATCTTATAAAGAATTTGCTGCGCATCTCGTCATAGATAAGTGTCTAGCGATCAAAGCGGCAGTAAACAGTCGCAATGATGAGAAAGGTTTTATCTTGGAGAGAGTGAAGGTGTTGTAGGGTTAATAAAAATCCATGGCACCAAATACTAAACTCGGTGGCAAAATAACCAGCAGTCACGGTACGACAACTGATGCGTCTGCTGAGGTGGTAAATCTTGTCACCAGACTTTCCGAGGTAACTAAAATAAGCCTGGGAGAGATCAGGCACGTGTCTGGTGGTAGACGTGATATAAAATTTTTACCGATAAGTGGAGGCGTAAAAGCTGTCGTTCGTGGTAATGGGGCTGTGCAGTATGTATTTATTTATACGAAAGATGTTGAGGGGATTACAAAGATTATCGTTGATAGTTTCGAGGTTTCGCCGTAGAAAGTGAAACTACCCCTTCTTCTGCTCTTCCTGCACATCGCGCGCAGCCTTGCGGTAACGACAATAGTCGCACTCAGTGTTCGGTTTTGGAGGCTTTTCACTCATGAGACATGCTTTCATTTTTGGGAGCAATGGCTCGATCCAATCGGGATTGCCGGTATAAGGGATAAGGTCGATATCGAATTCCAGCTTCGCATCAAATGACTTCACATCAGTCTTACCGTTGCAATAGACGAAGTATCCTGTCGGTGAAACAGTGAATCCATTCTTGCGGAACAGCCACTGGTACACTTCCATCTGACGTTTATAGCCAATCTGCCATTCTTTATCGAGAGTCACTTTTTCTTCTTTGCTGGTCGATTTGTAGTCAACGATGATGAGTTCCCCTTTTTCATTTATCCAAACGTCGTCCACGGCACCGGTAATGAGCAGATTCGTCTCAGGGTCGAGGTACGTGATGCCTTTGAAATTCGAGCGCCAAATATCCATATCTTCATGTGCAAATGGGATGACATCACGAACACCAAAGGCGTGCATGAGCGGATGCGGACGCTTCTTTTCGCGGAGGATATCGAACTCTTTTTTGAGGAGCGTATCGACAGCAGAGTTCAGTGAAAATGGAAAACCAGGAGGACGAGCGACACCGAGGCGCGCATCGAGGTAGTAGCACAATGGGCAATTCAAAAAGAGATCTATCTTTGAACGGCTCGCTTTGAAGTATTCGGCACTCTGCGGGTCAAATACATTGCGTGTTCGGCGGGGGTTGTAGAAGTCTGACATGGGGGTATTTTAACATAAAAAAGCCGCCACCCAACAAAGGATGACGGCATGAGTGAAATAACAACTAGGGCGTAGAGCCTGTGTATGCGAGTTTTCTTTTGTGCACCATTTTGACACGACTGGGCGGTTTTGATGCCAATTTGAAGGCGACGAGACGAACGTCAATCGCTTGTTGAAATGCCGATTTGAACGTCGTGTCATTATTGAGCACGCTGACCACAACTGGGAACACATCGCGTTCACCGCGTTTGCCAATATAGGTGTCGAACTTGAAGACAATTCCGCGCTTATTGGTTTCGATGAAATCTTCAAGCTTGTCTTTCGTGATCGAGACAAGTTCGATTGGTTTGCCGCCAAGCCGACGACTAACCACGTAATTCTCGAAGTCTTGCGCACCTAGGTGTTCGACGAGACGAGCGTTTGCTTCGAGTCCGAATGTTTTGATGTAAAGGTCATACGTAACAGTATCTATTGTGATGAGTTTTTTCATATCTAAACACACACTACAACTTAATCAAAAACGAGTCAATTACCCCTCTCTTTTTTGAGTAACTCAGCTTTCTGCTTCATCCCCCTGTTCCATCCGCCAGTTTTACCATCGCTTCTAACAACACGATGACAAGGAATCTTTGGGTCATAGTTCGTATTCAAAATATTGCCGACAGCACGAAAAGCCTGAGGTCTGCCAGCTTTGATGGCAACTTCTTTGTAAGTCATTGTTTTTCCTTTTGGAATTTTACGGACGATGTTGAAGATTTTTTCTTTGAAGGGAGTCATGAGGATATTCTATACCATATACAAATAAAAAACCGCACCGTCGATAATGGCATTATCGACGAGCGCGGGATGAGTGGATTGCGACACGATGTTTGTGTCCAGGAAGATACTTCAGTGGCACGCGTTTTTTGAGTGGTGGTGGCCAAGATTCACCTGAAGCACTTGGTGATGAACTTGGAAACAACTTGACCGAAAGCGCCTCCATGATCGACGTGAGCTGACGCTCATCTACCGGATCGGGTATGATGAGCACAAGCTGTTCGACATATTGCCCTGGCGGCTTGCCAGATAAGTGAAGGTCTTCAAGACAGGTAAGACTTACTTCGCGAAGATATGGCTCACGACGAAAGGTCACAATGCCTGCAGTAAGCAGACCGATGAACAATGAAGCTCGCGGGTGACTGATCCGACCCACATTCACATGTGGTTTAAGATTATTTTTAGTTGTCATAAATTCCCTTATCAACATATATTCCACAGGAACATTTGTCAATCGAAATAATTTCCTGATATACTATCGCCATGAAAATTCTCCTTGTTGAAGACGATCCCTCCATCTCAGATGCCCTGTCGCTTGGCCTTCGCGCTGACACTCACGCCGTCGACATTGCGCCAAATGGGAATGAAGGATCTTTTCTCGGAAGAAACTATGATTACGATTGCATCCTGCTCGATCATTCTTTGCCAGGAAAAAATGGATTGACCGTATGCAGCGACATTCGAGGTGCAGGAAAAATGACGCCGATTATTTTTATCTCAGTCACCGGAGGAGTAGAAACAAAAGTGCTGGCGCTTGATAGCGGAGCTGACGATTACATGGTCAAACCATTCTCATTCATCGAACTGCGTTCTCGTATCAAGGCAGTAGCTCGTCGTACGCCCACAGTTCAAAGTAATCAACGTATCATTGATGATTTGATCCTTGAGCCAAATTCCCATAGCGCACAGCGAGGCGGTAAACACATTCATTTAACGAAGAAAGAATTTGCGCTACTCGAGTATATGATGAGGCACCAAAGTATTATTTTATCAAGAAGCACTATTATGGAACATGTGTGGACAGCGGATAGTGACCCATTTTCAAATACCGTTGAGGCGCACATCCGCAATTTACGCAAAAAGATAAACGCAGGTAAAAAGAAAGATTTGATAGCTAATGTACCGGGACATGGGTACATGATGGATATTCCTGCGAACCTGGCGCGCTTTAGAAAATAACTGATGGTGACTTTGGAAAAATTCATCAATCCTTTATCAGAACTTTATCGCTTTTTGAAGACTTTTTTATCAGTTCTTTATCTTGACTTGTTATGCTGTATCCAGTTATGTGTCGACATAACTATTATTAACATGATGACAAAACCACCAATGATGCGCAGACCTACTGACCAGGGTACCCGAACCCTCGGTCAACAGAACGGTGGAGCTTACGCTCCCTGGAATAGCTAACACATACACATGTCTTATTTTCTTGTACAGGCAGTAAAGAAAATGGGTATGGTCGCACGAGCGTGGATGGCTCGTGCGACATTGTGTTTGATAATATGTTCAAAAGGATTCAAAAGAGTGCTTCAGCCACTGTCCAAAAATGAAGATGACAGACGTCGTGAGTATATACTGAACGTCATCCTCGTTATTTCACTTTGTGCATTGAGTACCCTCGGCGCTACGCTCTATTGGAATGCTGCGACAGTAGAAGCATACGCTGGCATGAGCCCCGTGCTTTTTACGTTTATCATCATTTTGTACGCAACACTACTTTATCTTTCAAAGAAAGGTTATTGGAGGATCTCCACTGCCCTACTTTTGTTCATAAATGCAGTTGGGACGATATATACAGGATGGCAATGGGGCGCGAGTTTGCCTGAAACACTATTGTTGACCGTGCTCGTGATCGCTATTGCAAGTGTACTGATAAATTCAACGTTTGGATTTATAACTGCAGGAATTATGATTTTGAGCCTGTCAGTGCTTGGTGTTCACGAAGCAATCCATCTCAATGTGCCTGACTGGCGTCTCGACGAGATAAGCGTAACTGATGTCATCACCTATTCGGTCATGTTTTTGTTCATCAGCTTTATTGTTTGGCTTTCAAACAGAGAGATCGACAGATCATTGCAGAGAGCAAGGATATCTGAGTGTCTGCTCCAAAAAGAACGAAACACTCTCGAACAGAAGGTCAGTGAGCGCACGGAGGAGCTTATCGCCAGCCAACGAAAAAGACTAGCTGAAATGGATCGTGTCGTGAAAGTCGGCGAGCTTGCCAGAGGTATCATTCATGACTTGATGAACCCTCTTACTTCGATGAGTTTATACATGGAGGAGGTTGGTAATAATCCAGAAAAATATTCAATAGATGCAACTCGAGCAATGATCAACAAGACGCTCCAAGCATCGCAACGGATGAACTCATTCATGGAAAGCGCACACAATCTCATATCGCCTATACAGCTTCATGAGAACAAATGCTCAAACCTGAACAAAAAGGTGCATATGGCATACGATGTTATAGCGTATAATGCTCGGCGAAATAATGTGCGTATCGTGATGAATATCAGCGAGTCGATAACTATCGACGCGAACCCGTTACGCATTCAATACATGCTGATCAATCTGCTTTCAAATGCGATCGATGCATGCGCTTCAGCCGAGGCGATCAAAGATGCTGGGGTAGAAAAGACTATTCATATTGACGGTGAGCATCTACATGATGCGGTGCGCATAACAATATCAGACAATGGATGCGGTATGGATGACGAACATGTCAAAAGATTATTTACTCATCCAAAGACGACAAAATCTCACGGCACAGGAATCGGCTTGATGAACACGCACTCCATCATCACAAGCGAGCTTGGCGGCACCATTGACGTCGTCAGCAAAAAGGGTTTTGGCACTTCAATCATAATCACTTTACCAACACGTGAAAGCAGAGATACATCGTATTAAAAATAGCTCATATATTATTACAGAGAAACAATGGAAGTGCGTTGAAATACATCTTAAGGACACAATTAAGAAAAAAGGCTTTCGAGCGATCATATTGTTACCGAAGCTTGCGTACGACTCATTTGAACAAAAATATTTTGCCCATAAAAATAAGCACGACCTTGATTACAAAACGTGCGTAGCTATAGGAATCGTTGCATGGACCGCGTGGACAGCGCTTGATGAAATACGAGATGAAAAAAAGTTTGAACATGATAGCTTAGCTATATTTTCCACTCTGCGACCGATGGTCGATGAGATGATTCACAGTTTGCGCCTAAATAAAAAACTAAAAAACAAGCTGATCGGAAAAATCGGCATGATGGAATGCGCAAATTCTAAAATGTGCTCAACAACAATAAGATCACCGTATATATTAAAATCAGCGGCTGCGTCTGTGCCGCTGCTAGCTTTAATGATGAAAATGCAAGTAGAGCTAAAACACATCAGGCTATGCCAGAAATACTTCTATCACTTCATCGGTGCACGCCAACTCTCAGATGACGCTCTCGATTGGCCGGAAGATATGAAAAAGGGTCAGCATACCCTCGTCACCCTATGGCTTGAACAAGCTATTGGCAAAGGTAGATCTGTTCGTGAATACAGAAAAGCATTCGACACAACGGTCTCCCCTCGTGTGGCCCGAAAGATCCTCAGACACTCTCGCCTGTCGATATCACATGCCCGGAAAATGACTTGTTTTACTTCAACCGAATTCTTGGAGGAGTTACCGAGATTCTATGAGACTATGGCGACAAATATCTTGAAGAAATATAGTTCTCGCTAAATTAAAAAGCGCCGATAATGCCGGCGCTGTGAGACTAAAGGCGTATTAGCGGTCGACCAACAAACGAAATTCCGTGTGCTCCGCGACGCTTGATTCGAATTTGACCAACACAATCATGCAACAAAAGGGCTTCAACTTGTCTTTTCAAATAGTCATCCGGCGAAAAAAGGGAAATATTTGGAAAATGCACGACGCGTGCAACCAGTATCCCCTTGGCTGTGACAATTTTTGAAACAACAACATGCCCTGCTTTAGCTTGGTCAAGCATTTCAGGAAAGTGCTGGATAATAGTATCCAGCCCATAGGTTACTTTGTTCATAGCGTTCCTTTCTCAAAAGAGGTTGTTCTGAAATATAACTGTAGCGCCAAAAAGACTAGAATGCAAACTACTCTGTAACCTTCGCTTCATCAGCCTGTTGCTGACGAATGAGCACCACGATCTGATCTGCGAGCTTCTTGAGCGACGCATCATCGAGGATAGAGACTTCCAAAATGTTTTTATTGTACTTTTTGAGCGCAGTTTTTGCGGCCTTGATCTTTTTTGCTATCTCAGTAGGTGTACCAGTAACTGTATCAGTCTTACTTAATATCAAAATTTCCTTCTTATCTGTGAGTCCATGACCGTACTTCTCAAGCTCCTTACGGACAGTTTTATAGGTGCCCACGAGAGCTTTATTTTCAAGAGAAACGAGGTGGAGGAGAATCTTGGTGCGCTTCACGTGCTTCAAAAACTTATGACCGAGACCTTTGCCTTCTGACGCACCTTCGATAAGACCTGGAATATCAGCGAGGACATATCCACCGGCGAGTGCGCCAAGGTTTGGATCGAGTGTCGTAAAGGCGTAGCTCGCTACTTTTGCATTGGCACGAGTGAGCGCATTCAAAAGACTCGACTTGCCCGCATTTGGGAGACCGATGAGACCAGCGTCAGCAATGAGGTTAAGCTCAACGACAAAGTCAGCTTCTTCGCCGGGCATGCCAGGAGTCGACTGCATAGGGGTAACGTTCGTTGAAGCTTTGAAATGCTCGTTACCGACACCGCCGCGACCGCCATGAAGGAGCTTTGAGACCTGACCATCTTCGACAAGTTCAACGACACGATCTGTCTGAAGGTTGCGGATGACTGAGCCTATAGGAAGCTCGATATAGAAATCTTCGCCTGATGCTCCCTGACGGCTCCAGTTTTGACCTTCATCGCCGCTGCGTGACTTGAACTCCTTCACGACTTTGTGGCGTGCGAGAATATTGATATCGCGGACAGCGCGAACATAGATGTCACCGCCTTTGCCACCATTACCGCCAGCCGCGCCAGAGAACTCTTTTCCACGTTCATGGCGCCAACGAACAACGCCGTCTCCGCCACGGCCTGCTTTCGCATGAAATTGTATTTCGTCGATGAATGCCATTAGGGAACCTATAGTACAATAAATTGGGCTTTTATTCAAGTTTTACGCGGCATTCTACCTAAAACTCCCTCTTAATCTCCGTTCCATCACCAAAGATATTCTTCTCTCCACACCAAGGACAAAACCATTCTCTTTTCGTGGCCGACTGTTTGCCTGGCAAAGCGATAGAAGGATCACCGATTGACCACCACTTGTCGCATGCACCGCAACGAAAATGATGCAGATGTTCGACGGAAAGCGTGCCCTTCAATTTTTCTATTTTCTTTTTCATTATTTTTCTCCAATGAAAGCAAATCTCGGCACCTTCTTTCCGTTCACTTCGACTACTTCCGTAAACATCTTGAGCGGACGAACCCATGTCTGTTTGTCTCCATATTGAGCTTGATAGATAACGATGTCTTCCAGAGTTTCACTATGCTTAGCAAAACCAATCACTTCGTACTCATTTCCTTTATAGTGTTTATATACGCCAAGTTTAAGCATTTTATTTAACTGTAAGTTCCTGCCTAACTATCTTTGCCTGATACGTAGCACTTGAAGGCTTATCAAAAAGAAAATATCCCTCAAATTTTTTCCCTTTCAACAAGAGAGGCAGCCAGTACGCATCATCTGACCACATTTTATCGTATGGTATCTCATCGAAAGCGAACCACTGCGGTCTCATTTCTTCTGTCTCAATCGGTTCACCAGTAAAAACATCGGACCTAAAGACATGAACTTCCAAAAGCTTCTCTGGATCGCTCTCGAATTCGAAATTAAGTACGCCAGTCTTTTCAGCCGATGAGAGCGTCACTCCAGCTTCTTCAAAGACTTCCCTTTTCGCCGCAGACTCAATCTCTTCACCTGGTTCAACTTTCCCACCAAAGCCATTCCAGTGCCCTTCGCCGAAACCTCGCTTTTTCATCCCGAGCAGTACTCGATGATCTTTGACGATGAGACAGAGAGTGAGGAGTTTGCGAGGCTTCATGATTGATTTACTTACCAACCCCATGGCACTTCTTGTATTTCTTACCTGAACCGCATGGACAAGGATCATTTCTTCCGACCTCGGGAGCACTTTTTACTTGAGAGTTGTTGCCTTTACTTGAACCATCACCAGCGCCGATCACCTGGGCATTTTCGTGAATCTCTTTGAACTCGGCATCTTGTACGCCCTTTATATTTGGATTGTTAGCATTCTTATTGACTGGAACTATATTTGGCAGAATACGGATGAATTGATCGCGGATAGCTGTGTTCATTTCGCGGAATAATCTTAAACCTTCTTTCTTATATTCAATGAGCGGATCACGTTGACCGTAGGCACGTAGGTTCACACTTGAACGAGTGTAATCCATCACTTCGAGGTGCTCGACCCAATACATATCAATCGTTTGTAGGAGAACAATACGAATAGCATTGAGGAAATCTTCGCGGCCGAATTCAGCTATTTTCTTATCGACAATTTCCTTTGTCGCTATTATGTCATTGGTTATTGATACTTGATCATTCACCCCCAAAATCTCATTCAATTCTTTTTCTACTTCATCAACTGAGCCAAGAAGCAATGCTCTACGCTTCTTGTAGATACTCGTACGCTGACTGTTGATGACATCATCAAACTCCAAGACATGCTTGCGCGAGTCGAAGTTGAATCCTTCGATCTTCTTTTGAGCATTTTCGAGAGACTTTGAGATGATACTGTGTTGGATCGGCTCATCTTCTTTGACACCGAGCTTACCCATCATAGACTTGAGCGTATCAGAAGCAAAGACGCGCATGAGTGAATCCTCGAGAGAAACGAAGAACTGCGTCTCACCTGGATCACCCTGACGTCCTGCACGACCACGGAGCTGATCATCGATACGACGCGCTTCATGACGTTCAGTACCGAGAACAAAGAGTCCACCTGCTGTCTTTATCTCTTCATATAATACAGGCGTGTTCGGGTTGCCACCGAGCTTGATGTCAACGCCGCGACCCGCCATGTTGGTAGCGATAGTCACTGCACCCTTCTTACCTGCCTGAGCGACGATCTCACCTTCGCGCTCATGGTTCTTTGCATTGAGCATCTCATGAGGCACGCCTTCGCTCTTCAAAAACTGCGAGAGCAATTCGTTTTTCTCGATAGAGACCGTACCAATCAGAACTGGCTGACCTTTTGAATGAAGCTCTTTGACCTTGCGTGCGATCGCCTTGAACTTGCCGATCTCCGTCTGGAAGATCTGATCTTGACTGTCGATACGGACCGCTTTCCTGTTTGTAGGAACCTGATAGACGGCAAGGCCATACACTTTGAAAAATTCTTCGCTTGAAGTCGATGCCGTACCTGTCATACCTGAAAGCTTTGGATACATGCGGAAAAAGTTTTGGAAGGTGATCGACGCATAAGTGCGTGACTCTTGCTGAATACTGACGCCCTCTTTCGCTTCAATCGCCTGATGCAAACCTTCTGACCAACGGCGTCCCGGCTGGAGACGACCAGTAAATGTATCCACGATCACAATCTCATTATCCTTGACCACATAGTCAACATCCTTACTGTAGAGAGCCTTGGCGCGAACGGCGGTCTCGAGGTGGTGAACGAACTTGATACCTGCATCTGTATAAAGGTTCGTGATGCCGAGAGACTTCTCAGCTTTTTCGATACCTGGACCGAGAAGCTGGATCGCTTTACGCTTTTCATCAACAGTAAAATCTTCATCTTTCTTGTATGAAGATGTGAGCGACGCAAACTGCTTGTAGACACTTTCAGCGTCGCGAGTAGGTGCAGAGATGATGAGTGGTGTACGCGCTTCGTCAATCAAAATAGAGTCGATCTCATCCACGACAACATAGTTCGGTTCGCGCTGGCGGAGCTTGGCAGGATCATACTCGAGGTTATCGCGGAGGTAGTCGAAGCCGAATTCGTTGTTCGTACCGTAGGTGATATCAGCAGCATAGGCCTCACGGCGTGTGACAGGGCGCAAGAACTCATGAACGATCTTGAATGAACCGAGCTCATCTTCTTTCTCATCTTCTTCTTTGGTTGTGTGAGCAGGATCATATACAAATGAGCTTTCGTGGTTGATGACGGCTACTGACAAACCGAGAGCGTAATATATCTGACCCATCCACGCAGCGTCACGACGTGAAAGGTAATCATTCACTGTGACAACATGCACACCCTTTCCTGACAACGCATTGAGATACGCAGGAAGTGTAGCGACAAGCGTCTTTCCTTCACCGGTACGCATTTCAGCGATGCCACCGGAGTTGAGGACCATACCACCGATAAGCTGCACATCGAAATGGCGCTGACCGAGCGTGCGACGACCCGCTTCGCGCACAAGTGCAAAAGCCTCGGGAAGGATTTCTTCGAGGATCTTATTTTCTTCTTCTCTATTTTTTGTTTCCTGGAGACGCTTCCTAAAGCCAAAGCTTTTCTCTTTGAGCTCTGTATCTGATAGTTTTTGAATGACAGGTTCAAGAGCGTTGATCTGGGCCACCATAGGCTCAAATCGCTTCACCGATGCAGTATGATCGCCCCCAAATAGTTTGCTGAAAATAGACATAGTAACAGGCACTTTAGCATATTTGAGACAATAAAAAAACCCACTCCTGCGAACCAGGGTGGGTGTGAGAAAGGAGTTTTTATTTTGTCACAAGCTCATTCGAGGGAGCAACTGGCGCACTGGTTGCATTAAAGTAACCATTAACAACATCAAGCTTCTTGATGGGCGATAGCGTGCCAAACATCTTGAAACACAAGTCGTTGAGTAGTGCATACTCCAGTGACGCATCACCCATTGGAGCGTGGTCAGGAAATGCCTGTCTAGCAATAGTCAGTAACCCCAACAAAGAATCCCAACGATTACTTACTTTGTCTGTCTTAAGCGAAATCTGAGCGTTCGTGATGAATTTCGCAATATGATTCGAAAGTTTACCCGACTGATTGTTGTATATCAGCGACCTCCTAAAATAGCACTTCGTAAACCCCTCTCCCAAAAACTCAATGAGATGTTTATCGAATGTCACCTTATCGAACTTGAATACATTAAAATCCGCAAGCTCGAAGAGAAAAGTCATTAAGACTGCATGCTGACCAAGATCATCCTTGAAATTTTTGTCCTGGTTAATATTTTTCATCGCCAAATGGACGATTTCGGGCATGTTTCCTGCTTGTCCTGGAAACGCATTGATCAGTGCCTCCAAGATATTTTCTATCGATTCCCCGCTTTTCAACCGTCGTGTCGGTATTGACCCAGACAAGTCTGAATCAGCGGTCGAATCAACCAATTCGACAACTATCTGCGGGACAATTGCCCAATCGGGCGCTTCAATGAGACGATCAAACACTGTTGCAAGAATTTCCTTCTCTGCATCAGTGACCGCTTTTGGCATCAAGTCGCCAACCAGTAATTTACGGACCTGCGTTGCATTTTTCATAACTACCTCTGCTTTCTGCCCTTTCAGGCATTAGTGTTGCCATGTTTCCTCTCAGAAACATTGTTTATGCGAGCTCCTTTCAGAGCAGTTTTGTTGACAACGAACAAACCTGATACCAAAACTACGCTTTATTGAGTAAATGTCAATACTGAGGTCGGACCTCGGCTAATTCACCCATTCCACCTCAGCTTCGATCGTAATCCCGGTCGCGTCCTTCACTTGCTTCATCAAATCATGCGTAAAATCGACTACCTCTTTTGCTTTAGCTCCTGGCTTGGTGACGATGACCAGTGCCTGCTTTTCATAGGTGCCTACACCGCCAGTCATAACGCCTTTGAGATGACACACATTATCGAGTATCCAACCAAGCGGTATTTTGACGCCGCCACTAGCCTCGGGGAAGCTCGGCATCGCTGGGTACTTAACTTTCAACTCATCAAACTTTTCTTGTGTGACCACAGGGTTTTTGAAAAACGATCCTGCAGTGCCCCACTTATTCCAATCAGGCAATTTATGCCAACGAATATCAATCACTGCCTCACGAACCTGCGATGGTGTGATTTCTTGTACCTTCGAATCAGCAGATTCGCCACTGGGTCCACTTGTCACTTGTAACTTATTAAAATACTCCTTCAAATCCCTGTACTCAACATTCACCTTCCCATCTTTCTTCAAAGAAAAATCAACGCAAGTGACAATATATCTTCCCTTTTCGTGTTTGAACAAGCTGTTTCTGTAACCGAAATGACAGTCACGAGCATTCAATTCAATCTCTTTCATCGTATGAGTATCAAATGCATGAACACTCGAAACAAACTGTCCGATCTCTGCTCCATACGCGCCGATATTCTGCACAGGCGCAGCGCCGACAGTGCCAGGAATAGCTGAAAGATTTTCCAATCCATTGAAACCGTTAGCAAGTGTCCATTCGACAAAATCATCCCACATTTCTCCTGCGCCAGCAGAAACAATCTCAAGTTCTATATTTTCACTCTTTTGACTTTCATTTTTGCCTTTTAACTTTTGCCTTTTAACTTTCCCCTTTATCTCCATCTTTATGACCAGGCCATGGAATCCTTCATCTGAGATGAGCACATTTGACCCTCCACCAAGGACAAAGAAAGGTACGTTTTTTTCTTTTGCGAACTTGACTGCTTCCTTTAATTCATCTATGCCCGTCACTAAACAAAAAAATCGAGCTGAACCGCCGATCTTGAATGTCGTATATTGAGCTAGAGATATATTTTCTTGAATAATCATAATCTAAGGTATATCCACGAACGTGGTAATTGTACCCAATGATGGCGAGCGGGTGTGAGCTCCAAATAATATGTCTAAATATAATGTGAGTACAGCCGCTCGCCGTCATTTGGTGCAATCTGCACTCAAGTATACCAAGAAATTATCTCTTAACGCAAAAGGCCGCCGAGGGCGGCACTTTGCGAGACATTTATTGGAGAGTGCCCACCTAGGGTACTCACAGACCAATTATACTATAGTATCTTGCAGCTGCAATAGCGTCGACGCTATTTTGATTGAATCTGCTTTATAGCAGCTTCGAGCTGAGCCTTGTACTCTGGATGAGCAGTTTCGATCGCTTTCAGAAGCGCGACTGATTCATATGATCGTCCTGCGCTAAAGAGTATTTCCGCAAGTCTGAACTGGGTACTGACTTGATCAGTGCTTGTACCGATGATATTTTTGTAAATGGCAATGGCTTTATCGTACTGCTTATTCAATGCGTATGCCTGCGCAACGCGTTCATTATTGAAGAGCTCAGGCATGCTGCCGAAAAGCGCTTTCGCTTGCGACTCCTGTCCTCCGATGATAAGCGCGGTGAGATAGGCTGACTTTGCATCCGCATTTTCTGTCGCCGATTCATATGCTTGCTTGAGCAATGCGATAGCCTGATCATATTTGCCGATATTGATGTATGCCGTTGAAAGCGCAAATGCGATGGTCTGCTTTGCAGGAGAAAGCTTGTGCGCTGTTTCAAGGAATGGAACAGCTTGTTGGAATGAGCCGACTTGCTCGAGGAATGAACCAGCGAGAGTATATATACGAGCATCCTTTGGAGAAGCGGCGATCTGATCCGTAATCGCAGTCATTGCAAGCTCGCCGAACGCCTGCTTTGTGGGACCAGGTATCTGTTGAGAGTTAATGACATTTGGCGTACATGAGAATATCTGCTCACGAATCTCCTGCATGCCCATATATGACCCTGCATCTAGGGCGCGCTGGAAGAGCGTGGCATCAGGCATGCTGCTACCACTACATGCACGAAGCGCATCGATCAGACGAGTATTTTCCTGGATCGGACGAACATTAAACATATAGAGCCCGCCCAAAAGAATGATGATCGAGAGCGGTGCAATGACGTATTCGATGATATCAGGACTTATCTCGCGCACTGGCTTTGGAACATCTTGTGCCTTTGCTGACTTCAATGAAGCGCCGAGACCGAGAAGGGCGAAAAATGATACATAGCTCGCAAGGTTATCGAACACAAAGACGTTGTGGATCGCATAACCAACAAGAAGGCCAGTCAATGCGCTCTTTTCGGCGATGGTGAGAGTCGATCTCCATACAGCGAGCAAGAAGAATACATATAATGCCAGATATGCCAACAAACCTACGAAGCCAGATGCAACCAACCAGTCGAGATAGACGCTGTGCGCGCGATCGAACCACTGCTCTTGGTTATACATGGCAGGGTTATAGTTGGCGTTGAAGATATAATTGAAATTTTCCTGGCCCCAACCGAGAACAGGGCGCTCAAGCGATCCTTTTACTGCCATAGGCCAGATATAGGCGCGGCCTTGTGTCTGTATCTCAGAAAGAGTGATGGATGTGAGACGGTTGAGCGCTTGATTATTCTTTACGAAAGACGTATCGCGCGCTGACCATAGTGCGCCGCCGATAAGCATGATGACGACGATGATGCCGCCAGCGACCATGCGAGAAGCTTTCTTTGTTGGACCAGCGAGGAGAGCATACAAGAAGAGGGCGAGCATGGCGCCACCAATCAAGCCAAATGCAGTACCGCGAGTCGCTGTTTCAAAAAGCAAGAAAGCGAAGACAAGAGCGCCGATAGCGTAGAGCCACTCGAATACGCTGAGGTCAAAGATGTTTTTTACTGTGCGGCGCGCTCGTGATTCCAAAAAGAGGAATACGGCAAATCCAGTGCTGATGAGCATATACACGGCCATGTATGCTGCATTGCCGAGAGACGCATCGATACGAACCGATCCTTGATGGATCTCAGCCCAACCAAATAGCTGCGCGAAACCATAGCAGGCAACCAAGAGCGACGCGACGAGGGAAACATTCAACCATTGACGCCACAGTTTCTTGCCTATCTCCCCTGCGCCAAATACATGAGTTATGACCATGAAGAACATCCAGAGATGCGCGATAACGATCCAACCTTCCATACGCTCAAAGTTTGACCAGAGACTGCGGAGCGGGTTCACGCCGAGAAGGTCAGCGGCGAGCGTGATGAGCGCGAATGCAGTGACGCCGAGTGTGAGTGCGTTTATCTTTGGACGATACTTTGCGTCGAGACATGCGAGGATAATCCAACTAGCAAAAGCGATCTCAACGAGAATACGGAAATAGAAAGCTTTGCCGGTAATGAATGGAAAGAAGAATGAATTCTCAACGATCAAAGGAAAGAACGGTATAAGGAATAGCGGTGCAAGCGTAAGGAATCGAGTAAGGGATTTGAGTGGCATATTAATTTATATATGGGTAATTCATACATCATACTTAATGTACGACAAATACTCAACAAGCTGGTGCAAGATATGTTAGTATTGCACAATCACCTTTCCAACATAGTCAAACGCATGAAAAATAGACTTATTTCACTTCTTCGCTGGTCAGAGCAGTACACCAAGACGGATATGGTGTACTTGGCGAGCGGCACATTTTGGAGCAATTTCAACATGGCAATAGTGACGATCATGTCTTTTGCTGGATCGCTCTTGTTTGCACGATACATGAGCAAAGATGCCTACGGAACGTATCAATACATACTTGCTATTGCAGGGCTCATCGGCGCAACAACACTCAATAACATGAACGGCGCTGTCACTCGTGCAGTGGCGCGTGGATTTGAAGGAGAATTCAAGCATTCGGTTCATTTCCAGCTCATGGCAGGTATCATCCCTGCCGTTCTCGGACTCAGCGTATCGTCATGGTACTTCATACACAGCAACTATACGCTCGGAACAGCATTTATATTGATTGCTATTTTTCTCCCCCTTGGAAACGCATTCAATACGTGGGTCGCATATCTGGGCGGGAAAAAATTATTTCGTATTGGTACATACTACGGACTTTTCAACAATATAATCAGCTACGTCCCGATCCTTCTTGCGCTTTACTTTACAAGAAATGTTCTCTGGATCGTGGCGGCAAACTACTTTTTCATATTTCTCACCAACTTCATCTTATATCTGTATGTCATAAAACATATTCCGCCAAACGAAAAAAGAGATAATGAGACCATTTCCTATGGTATCCATCTGTCTGTAATGAATATCTTTGGAACATTGGCGGGACAGCTCGACTCTCTGCTTGTTTTCCATTTCATCGGCTCAACCGCTCTCGCTATATATTCATTTGCCACGATCATACCAGAAAAGATCTCTGGCATCCTCAAATTCATTCCAAACCTCGTGCTTCTCAGATTATCAGACCGATCAGAGGAACAGGTAAAAGATATCTTGAAGAAAAAGCTATGGGTCATAGTCGTCCTTGTCGTCGTAAGCGAAGGCAGCTATGCGGCGTTCGCTCCATGGGCGTTCCATACGTTCTTTCCTGCATATGTCGATTCTATACATTATACGCAGATCTATGCCCTATCTTTTTTCTCACTCGTCACCACGGTCGTGCAAATGGCTCTCATTGCTCAACGCAAAACGAAAGAGCTCTATATCGTCAGCTTTGTCATGCCAACACTGAGAATACTATTGCTTTCAGTATTGCTCTACTTCTATGGCATCTGGGGATTGCTCTGGGCTCAAATACTCTTGAACTTTATTCTGTTCGGACTACAAATCATCATTTTTATTCGAAAGAAACCACTTGAGGCTACAACAGTTACTCCAGTTAATCCGATTTAACATCCATGAGTAATCCAAAAGTTTCGGTTATACTACCTGTATTCAATGGCAAAAAATATATCAAAGATGCTATCGACAGCATCCTGTACCAGACTTTTCCTGATTTTGAACTGATCATTATCAATGATGGATCATTAGACGTGACAGAAAAAATAGTGGCGTCGATCAAAGACCGCCGGATCACCTATTTAAAGAATGAAAAGAATACCGGCATCACTAAAGCGCTCAACCAGGGATTAAGCTCGGCGCGTGGCGAGTACATCGTGAGAATGGACGCCGATGATATCAGCTATCCTGCAAGAATTGAGACACTTGTACATTTCATGGATGTTCATCCAGAAATAGCCATTGCAGGAAGTCAGATCCAAGAGATAGGATCAAGAAATGCGATTAG
Source organism: Patescibacteria group bacterium (assembly GCA_040388415.1). Classification (GTDB taxonomy): domain Bacteria; phylum Patescibacteriota; class Minisyncoccia; order Phycocordibacterales; family PALSA-1337; genus C7867-002. The sequence continues at coordinate 88,809 of JAZKBV010000003.1, read as the reverse complement.
GAAATATCCTCAGTTCGTCACGCACGTTCACAGCGGAATGCTTCTCAAAAATGAAGTTGAATCATCTTCTCTCATTATCCGTAAAAGCGATCTAGAGAGGAAGAGTCTGGCCTATACTGAAAAATACCGTTACGAGAATGAATACGACTTATACGTCCGAGCAATGAGCGCTGGATTATGTATCGCAAATGTACCCGAGGTCTTGCTCAAGAAAAGGATCCATGCGGACCAGATAAGCACATATTTCGAAAGTCGGGTGCGAGGCATCGAGCTCATGAACGTACAAAAAAAATATCTTTCATTTTTGATTAAAAAATACAAAATAATCCAGCCTGTATACTTTTGGTATATGTGCTTATTTATTTTGAGAATAGTAATGAGCAAAGCTAGATTCCATTTTAAAAAGATATACCTGAGATACAGAGAACAGGCCTTCTATCGCATACCCTTCAATGCATGCGACCATATCAACTGCGATATCCTTCCGCTCAAAAATAAATATGTCATCGACCTTGCCACCGTTGCTTTTAACAATAAAGAAGTCATCGAGTGGCAGATCAAGCTGCTCCGAAAAAACCTTACTGATCCTTATTTTTATACTGTATTCGATAACACGCCTGACATAAAAATAGCAGCGGAAATTAAAGAGTTATGCGCAATCGAAAATGTGGCTTATGTGAAGCTTCCGAAAAACCCTCTCACACGCTCGGCCTCCCACGGCGCATCGCTCAACTGGATTTACAAAAATTATGTGAGCAAGCGAGGCGCACGTTATTTCGGCTTTCTTGACCATGACATTTTTCCGATTAGAAAAACATCCATCGTTCCTCACCTCGATTCGCAACGCATATATGGCCATCTCCAGATGAGAGGTTCGTTGTGGTATCTCTGGGCTGGATTCTGTTTTTATACTGCATCAGCATTTGACGGGATACATGCGAATTTTCTCAATGGAAGGATACATGGCACTGCCGTTGATACTGGTGGCATGAATTGGGACTCGTTCTATTCAAAGATTCAACAAGAAAAGATCATTTTTCCTGCATATTCGCATAAAAAAATCCGGGAACAAAAAAATCCCACGACGACCGTGAATGACCTATCATTGGATGAGGTAGAATACATAGGCGACTGGATGCATATCTTCGGCGCTTCAGGTTGGAAGACCGTGCGCGATCAAGAAGATAGAGATAAGAAAATACGATCCATTATCAACGAGCTTCTCATGTAAAGTTCGATAATCTTCAAGTGGGCAAAAATCGCAACTTATAGTAGTATTCTAAACACAAATGAAGCATATCAGTATCTGCATCTCGGCATATGAAATGGGTGGTAAGGGTGCACAGTATCTAAAGCGCAGCTTCGATATGATGTGCATCCAAACATTCAAAGATTTTGACATTGTTGTTTCTGATCAATCAAAAAATACAGCGATCGAAGATGTGTGCCGCGAATACGGCGACAGGCTTGATATCCATTATTTCAAGGAAGACCCTCGGGCAACACCTTCGGATAATACGAATAATGCACTAAAGCGCGCAACCGGGAAACTGATCAAAATACTCTTCTTGGATGACTACCTTTATCACAGTGAGTCGCTCCAACATATCGTCGATAATTTTGACCTAGCAAAAGATGCATGGCTTATAACAGCCTGCATCCATACAAAAGATGGAGCGAATTATTTTAGAGAGTTCCACCCTCGCTTTAATGGAGAAAAAATACTAGAAAAAAATACCGTGAGCGCGCCATCCGTGGTCACTATAAAAAATAGCCCGAGCATCCCTTTATTTGATACGAACTTGATCTGGTGGCAAGATCTTGATTTTTATCGCGCGCTTTTTAACCTTTATGGTAACCCGAAAATCTTGGGCAGCGTCGATATAGCTATACGCGTTCACGAAAACCAAATGGGCAATTCGAGCCCAACGAAACGGAGAGAGACTGAGTATGCCTATGTGCTGAAAAAACATAAGATAAGACACAAACATGCCCTGCTCTTGCTATATAAAGCAAAAAGAATGAAAAGTTTCATAAAGTCTTGTATCGTAAGCATTATAGGCTACACCAAATGATATCGACTAAATTCTACAACGGACAAGGACTTGGCAACCAGCTTTGGTGCTATGTGACTGCCCGCGTCATCGCAAAAGATCGCGGATGCGATTTCGGCTTAGTTTCGCCAGAGTTATTCAAAGGTCATGATTTCATGCCGATCAACTTGGGTGAAGAAATTAAAAGCGTGACGAACTATTATCAGGAAAAGGAGATCATTCACTCTCTCAACGGATCGGATATACGCACGTATGACGCCGATCTAGTGAACGTGCCTAACGGCACGCAAATCGATGGCTACATGCAGGACGAACAATACATCGCCCATCGAAAAAACGAGATTCGCGAGTGGCTGCGAATCAGGCCTGAATTCGATTGCAGGGATTACTCAGACGAGAGCATATGCATCATCAATTTTCGGGGCGGCGGATATGCGTTCGACGTAGATTTTTTCTTGCCACAACGATACTGGGATAATGCGATCGCCCATATGCGAAATATCAACCCTAATTTCAGATTCGTCGTCGTTACCGATGACGTAAAGACAGCAAAAAAATTCTTCCCTGATTTTGAGGTCAACCATTGGAATATCGGCAAAGATTACGCGGTGATCAAAAATGCAAAATACCTCATACTCTCAAATTCGAGCTTCGCCTGGTTCCCTGCATGGCTTTCGGAAGACCTCAAATTCTGCATAGCTCCTAAATATTGGGCGCGGCACAACATCTCAGATGGATATTGGAGCTTGGGATATAACCTTACGCAAAGCTGGATGTATTTAGATAGAAAAGGAGATCTAAGTGGGTATGACTCGTGCGCCTCTGAGCTTGCTGATTATATGAAAAGAAATGAAGCGCTTTATACTGCTCATTCAGGCAAATTCAAAAAAACTATTGTGAACCGGATAAAAAATAATTGGCAGATATTTAAAGCGATTAGAAATGACGTTACGGTGATATATGCGCTCATCTGGCTCTTCCGTGCACGAGGGCTTCGAAGCGCTATCTGGATAAAAGATAATATTACAAGAACTATTCGCAATGCCAAAAAGTTTTCTTTTATAACAAGAAAAAATAGCAAACGTATAGTCAAGAAAATACTCAAATATCCAAATCAGGTAATCGAAGCAATAAACGAAATTAGACTTAGAAAAATGGTATGGCTAGCAAAGAATCAAATCGCCGAATACAGAAAAAAAATAAAGATATACGATGTCTTCCCCTTTTTCAATGAGCTCGACCTCTTGGAGATACGCCTGAATATCCTTGACCCATATGTCGACTATTTTGTTATAGTCGAGTATGCAGAAACATTTTCAGGAAATAAGAAAAAGCTGCATTTTGAAGAGAACAAAAACCGCTACAAAAAATGGGCGCACAAAATAATCCACCATGTCATCGACGATATACCTCAAGACGATACTGACATGAAAAAAAGATTGTCTCAGCTCAGCGAAGCTCAAACTATCGACAGAGAAACACTTGAATATTGCATTTCAAACGATACAATTGACCATTCAAAGCCATATTGGGTCAAAGAATGCTACATGAAAGAATCTATTAGGAAAGCGCTTGTCGGGTTGAATGATGCTGATGTATGTTACCTATCTGACCTTGATGAAATATGGAACCCGAAGCTTGTTATTGATTATTCTCAGGATAGCTACTTCAAGCCTCGTCAATTGCCTTATATGTATTATCTCAATAATCGATCAGATGAAGATTGGATGGGTTGGAGCGGGACGGTTGTGACAAAATACAAGAACATAAAGGCTCGGTCTCTCAATGATATCCGCAGCTTAAAGGGTAAAACAGCATTCACTGTTCTTCGAAACGGCGGTTGGCACTTCAACTTTCAAGGGGGCATAGACGGTGCCCGAAGAAAGATTACTGAAGCAGACCATCCATTTTATGGAAACAAAAAATACATAGCCGAGCTTGAAGATGCAATCACAAAAAATATCGACCACCGTGGCAAAAATGTAAAACTATGGGTAGATGAATCAGATCTGCCACAATATCTTCTTGAGAACAAAGAAAAATACAAAGCATTTTTTAAATAACAATCATCACTATGATCATCACCCGCATATCAGGAGGCATAGGCAATCAACTCTTCCAGTACGCCCTTGGGCGGGCCTTGTCGCTCAAAAATAGCACTGAACTCAGACTAGATACGCACTTCTACGGCCTTAATATCGAACCAGATCGTTCATTCAAGCTTCCCCACTTCAATATTACAAATATAGAACAGCTTATCGCCACTGATAGCGACTTCATTAAAACAGGCATTCCAGATCCTATCAAGCAAGACACACTCTCAAAGATCATTCGCAAAGGATTTAGATTCATCGAATCGATTAAACCACTCCATAAAAGAAAGGTCATTCTCGAGCCTGGTTTCGACTTTATACCTGAAGTCATGAGCATTGATCATGACAGCTATCTATCTGGCGTCTGGCAAAGTGAAAAATATTTCAAAGGATTTGAAGCTGTCATCCGAAATGATTTACAGCTCAAAAAACCGCTTTCAGACAAAGCTGCTGAACTAGAGAAAATGATCGAATCCGCTCTTTCAGTATCGATCCATATTCGCCGCGGCGACCAAGCGAATGATCCCGCGCTGCTCAAAAAACATGGTGAGCTCACGCGCGAATATTATTCGAAAGCGCTTCAGTATATAAAAGAAAAAACTAACGGTGCTCCGCTCCGCATCTTTGTATTTTCTGATGAGATAGAGTGGGTCAAAAACAATATGGATTTTGGCGCTGACGCTGTCTATATATCCAAATATAAGATTCCGGACTATGAAGAGCTCATCATCATGAGTTCATGCTCACATAACATCATCGCCAAGAGCTCATATAGCTGGTGGGGTGCTTGGCTTAACACTAACCCACAAAAGATCGTCGTAGCGCCAAAACAACGCTTTGGCGACCCAAAGACTATCGCACATGATCTTATTCCCGAAGAATGGCTTATGATGTAACCGAACAGACCATGTCCTCTTCATACCGATTGTATTGTTCGCATTTATATTCTGGGCAAATCGCTTTAAGGATTTTAGGCAGATCTGTCTTATCGTCTTTATTGTGGTAAGCAGACATGGTTATTATTGGTTTGTCTCTAAAAATAGTTTTTTGAGCACCCTTTAATATGCTTGCTTCATAGCCCTCAGTGTCGATCTTGATCACATCAACATGTGATATATGCTCATGTTCCACCATGTCATCAATAGTTATAATCTGAATTTTTTCTGATCCATCAAAAAACCGGCTATTTTTGAGAGCTAGACTACTATCACTGACTGCGCTTATACCAGCATTCCAAGAAGATGTGAGAATCGTTTGATCGCCCCCTTTCTCTCCAAGTCCGATATTCATAGCTCTTATGTTGGGATACTTCTTTATATTTTCAAGCATAATACCATATGTTTTTGTCACTGGTTCAAATGAGAATATTTTTCCTTGCGGACAATGCAAGGATGAGAAGATCGCAAAAATGCCGATATTTCCTCCTGCATCTATGACTACTGAGTCAGGTTTCAGAAAGCTTTTTGCTTTATACTCATCTTTGACAAAAATTTGAAAAATAAGTGATAACTTAGAATTTCCCAGTATATTTTCAAAAACATTCGGGTAGTCTTTATCCATAAATGTTCTTATTTCTTTTTCAGATTGCTCATTCAGAAAAGATTCATAACGTGAGGTGAGCTCATTTCTGCGTGGCAAAATACGAGCTGGTAACGCGAGTAAGATTGCATCTTGGAATGTAAGCGCTCCACTTCTCCATCCAGCGATCATTGCCATACGGTGGTACACGAAGCTTTTGCTGTTATTTGCCTTAGTATAAAACATCATGGTTTCAAATTATAACACATTCTTTTTCTTTAAAAAGAAGATTTTTTCATGAGCGAGGCGAGGTAACGTATGGAGAAAAATCAGCTCAACAATCGGCTGAATGCAACGTGCAATAAAAGGAACTCTCCAGATGAATGGAACATGAAATCCAACCGGGATTATCTTTTTTATATCAAATACCGCACGTATCTTCTTTTGATATTCAGCATAAGATAAGAAATTATTATACCCTACCCCACCACCGAGACGCGCATTGAGCGAATCGTTCCCAGCAATAGAAAGTATGTATGCGCCTCCCACTTTGAGATGTTCACTCGCATAGACAAGCTCCGTGTCAAAATCAGCATAGTTAGCAACCCCGATCTCAACGATCGTATCGTACGTCTGCACAGGCTCTTCACCACGGACATAAAACTTCATCTTATGGGTACTATCGAGCGAGGCAGCAGCAACGATCATATCTTTTGCTGTATCGATCCCAGTCATGCCTGAAAATACTGCAGGCAGTTTTTTCTGTATATCGCGCAATACTACCCCATCAGCGCACCCGACCTCGAGTAGATTGAGACCATTGCTCTTGCCGAATAAACTTCTCAAATGTGAGAGGGTCAGACTGAGCCTTTTTTTAAAGAAAAACTGAATGTAGTTCGTTGCTACGACTGGATAACGCTTCGCAGAATACTGCGCGCTTTCTTTATTATAAAATGCTGGATCTTTAATCATGTTTGGTAGTCTTGATGAAATCGATGATCTTTTGCGCGCGCTTTTGCCACGTATACTCTTGCACATCGATCAAAGCTTGCTCGGCAAGTATACCCGCTGACTGCGCATCAACCAAGACTTTCTTTATAGTGCCTGCGAGCGACTCTGCATTGTCTGCTTCAAAAAAAGTACAATTTTTCTCAGTAAGCACCTCGCGTAGTGACGGCAAATCTGACGCGACGATCGGCTGACTGCTTGCCATGTACTCAAATAGTTTTATCGGCGATGTATAAAGGCGCGATATGTCTTCTTTGGCGCTATTTGGGAGCACGAGAACATCAGCTGCTTTCATGTAGTATGGCATGAGGTCATGGGATTTACGCCCAAGCACAGAGATATGCGCATTAGCAAAACGTTTCTTGAACACTTCGATATCATAATCATGCCCACCAACAAAAGAGACCATTGTATTTTCATCCAGAAACTGCGCTGACTCGGCAAAAGTATCGGCCCCTTTCCATGAATAGAGATGACCTGTATACAAAACGATCTTTTTATCTTGAGGTAAACCGAGCTTTTCCCTGCATTCACGCTGCGTAGCGCGTATTTGGAACTCGGCCAAGTCCACTGCGTCAGGCGCGATGCAGATCTTTTCTTTCTTTACACCGATGCTTTCACAATAATCTACTAAGCCGCGAGTGATACTGATCACTCCCACCGCTTTCTGTAAGGCTAATTTCTGGAGCAGACTATGGCGCACATCATGAATCTCATAGAACACTTTTTTACCGAGCATAGAAAATACTAATGCGGTCAGCGTGTCGCGCGTATAGACGATATCAAACGAACTTTTTCCATATGATCTCCAGGCATTATAGACAAATATGATCGATTTCATCAAAAAACTGGTATGCTCGGGATCTTGCCGACCGAAGCTTACGGGGACTTTTTTAATTGAAAAATTCTTTTCTATATCGTAGACGCCAAAAATGCCATTTTCCTCGAGCGACAAATATGAACCTATGACCAAGTTGACCTCATGGCCAGCGAGAGCCAATGAGTGACAAGTTTCCATGACCTGCAGACCATGAGCCTTTTCCGTGGGCAGCCTTATATTCTGTAGATAGAGGATTTTCATTGCCCAGTGATATCGAGAATGCTCTTATAGTGAGCGTCGTCTTTCCACTCTTTCAATTTCTTTACATCATATTTAAAGTCTGCATTATTGCGCGCAACGACATAAAGATGTGGCGCAAAATAGCTTGCAACAGTATCCAAAATCTTATTTGAAAAGATAAAGGGGCGAACGGCTGACACTTTCCAGCCAGCACGCTCGACGCTCAGCTTCAAGCTTTCTCGTGTAAAGAAATTCACATGAGCAACAGCTAGTGCGCCCCGGAATTTACCTATCTTCATCATGGCAGGTATGACAGGGATCACCGGAACACCAAGAATGAGTAGTCCCTCGGGTTTAGTGATTGTTTTAAGCTTTATCAAAAAAGCATGTGGCGCGAGCAAATGTTCAAAAAGATTATTCGCCCAGATCGCCCCAAAAGATCTATCGAGGCCAAGTGTGTCGATGAGCTCCACATTCCCTTTTACTATATTGAGGTTATGCGTTTTGCCATATTCAACTTCAGCCAATGTCGTCGTCACGCCAACACTCCCAGCGCCAAACTTTACAAGATACTCACCGTAGCCACAACCAAGATCAAGGGTTTTTGTGTCACGAAGAGAGAGACCATCCAAGATCCTATTGAATGTCTTTGACGATGCCACAGGGTCAAATCTGCTGTCTGGAGTAGATGTATTCATAGAGGCTATACTATCATGATTTGGATTATTTTTGTTTTTGCCCGTATTCCAAAAACCATGCGTAGCTTTGCTTGAGACCATCTTCGAGCTTCGTTTTTGACTGCCAACCGAGAGCCGTGAGCTTTGAAACGTCGAGAAGCTTTTTTGGCATACCGTCGGGCTTTGTCGTATCAAATACGAGCTTGCCTTCATAACCCACGATCTCTTTTATGAGCGTAGCCAATTCTTTGATAGATACATCCTCGCCGGTGCCTACATTCAAAAATTCTTTTTGATCGTAGTTCTCCATGAGCCAAACAATCGCTTCAGCCAGATCGTCAACGTACAAGAATTCTCTGCGACTGATGCCACTACCCCAAATCACTACTTCAGGATCGTGAGCAAGCTTTGCTTTATGGAAACGTTGGATAAGAGCTGGAATAACGTGAGATGATTCTTCGCTGAAATTATCATGAGGACCATAGATGTTCGTCGGCATACAAGAAATAAAATCTTTTTTATATTCAGTATTGATCTTTTCACACAGCTTCATGCCTGAGATTTTTGCCAGAGCATATCCTTCGTTGGTCGGCTCGAGCTTCCCGTCGAGAAAATACTCTTCTTTCATCGGTTGAGGAGCGCTGCGGGGATATATGCATGAGCTGCCAAGGAATAGGAATTTTTTGACTTCATGCCGATGCGCTGACCAAATGAGATTATTTTGTATCTGGAGGTTCTCATAGAGAAATTCTGCAGGAAAGGTCATGTTTGCTTTTATGCCTCCAACTCGAGCTGCGGCATCGATAACATACTCAGGTTTTTCTATAGAAAAGAAATGACCGACTGCTTTTGCATCCAAGAGATCCAGCTCTGTGCGTATGCGTGTAACGATGCTGGTATAGCCTTCAGCTTGCAGTTTTCTGACGATCGCACTGCCGACCAAGCCTGTGTGGCCAGCGATATATATCTTTGAATTTTTTTTAATTGTATTCATATTATTTTTGAAGCAGTGAAACGATAAGGTCAACTTCTTCATCTGTTAATTCTGCATTGTTGGCAAAATAAAAGCCGTTCTGATGAACAAAGTCAGTGTTCGGATATGTAGCACTGCTCGTCACATATTTTTTATAAAATGGTTGATTGAGCATGTTGCCCGCAATAACCGGTCGTATCTCCACAGCACCAGCAAATTTCTTTTTATAGATCTCGGCTTTTTCTGGCGTCTTGCATACGATAGGCATAGCCATATTTGAAACTATATCGACATGTGAATAATCAATATTCATAAAATCATCATTTGCATTCACCGCTTCAGCAAAACGCTTAAAATTTGAAACACGCTTGGCGATCATCAGATCGAGATATGGAAGCTGAGAGTTACCGAGAAAACCAGTGATCTCAGTTGGACGAGCATTATAGGCAAGATCATAAAATGTATACTTGGCATAAAAATCGTCACAGCCAGCTTCTTTTCTGAGCTTCTGCTGTATTTCAGGAGAAAGGTTTCGGTCCCAACCATGCGCACGTACCATAACGAGCATATTGTATAAATCCTCATCATCAGTACAGACCATGCCACCCTCGATTGTTGAGAGATGATGTCCGACAAAAAATGAGAACGTCGAGGCAAGTCCAAAGTTACCCAGAAGCTTGCCGTCGATCTCTGAGCCGAGCGACTCGCAATTATCTTCGAGCAAAAGTACACCATGCTTGTCACATACTTTTTTAATCTGAGTCATATCGCCGCACAAGCCGAGCACATTAGTTATGAAAAATGCTTTGATGCCTTTTATGTGTTTTTCAAGCTCAACTGAAGAGACGTTGAATGTGGCGATATCAACGTCGAGGATAGCTGGCTCAAGACCAAGCTGGAGTAGCGGCATGATATTGGTCGCCCAGGTGAGTGCGGACACTGCGACCTTATCGCCTTTTTTAAGCAAACCTTTATTCAGCACTGACTGGATCAAGACTTGGTTGGCCATTGAACCACTCGAAACGAGTAGCGCGTATTTTCTTTTTTGTTTTTTAGCAAATGCCGCCTCGAATTTTTTACACTCATCACCCATACTCAAAATATCTGTCTTGAGTATGAACTCTGCCAAAGATGCCTTGGTTTCTTTTTCTTTATAGAAAGTTGATTTGACGAGTTTAATCATAGTTTATTTCTTCTTTCCTGATTCCTTTTCCATATCAGCATCCACCATGAGCTCGATGAGCTGTTTGAATGAAATCTTCGGCTTCCAACCAAGCTCTTTTCGCGCTCTCTTTGAATCACCGAGTAACACATCAACTTCTGCTGGTCTGAAATAGTGCGGATCAATCTCAATGATTACTTTCTTTGTCTTTTTATCTATACCAACTTCTTTGATACCTTTGCCTTTCCAGATGAGGTCGATACCCAAGCATTTTGCAGCAAGTTCAACGAACTCTCTAACGGAATGCATCTCTCCCATAGCGAGCACGTAGTCATCAGGTTTTTTTGCTTGTAGCATGAGCCACATACCCTCTACATAGTCTTGGGCATGACCCCAATCGCGCTTTGCATCGAGATTACCGAGGTGGAGCTTGTCTTCCAAACCAAGCTTGATGCGAGATAGTCCGCGAGTGATCTTGCGCGTTACGAACGTCTCACCTCTGCGAGGAGACTCATGATTGAAAAGGATGCCGTTGACCGCAAAGATGCCGTAGCTCTCACGATAGTTCTTGGTCGTCCAATAGGCGAACACTTTTGCACAGCCATAGGGCGAGCGGGGATGAAATGCTGATTTTTCAGTCAAAGGCAATTCAACCGCTTTACCGAACATCTCGCTCGATGAAGCTTGGTAGAACTTTGTCTTTATCTGTGTATCCTTGATCGCATCGAGGAGGCGGAGCGTGCCGAGACCAACGATGTCGCCGGTATATTCTGGTATATCAAAGCTGACACGGACATGGCTCTGTGCACCGAGGTTGTAGATCTCATCAGGACGAATCTTTTCGAGAAGTCGCGAGATGTTGCTTGAGTCTGACAAGTCTCCATAATGAAGGATGAGCTTTTTATTCTTCTCATGGGGATCCTGAAAAATATGACTCAAGCGGCCAGTATTAAAAGAAGATGCGCGGCGAATGAGTCCATGCACCTCATAACCTTTGTTCAGAAGAAACTCTGCGAGATATGATCCATCTTGTCCGGTAATGCCTGTGATGAGTGCTTTTTTCATGTGGAAATATAAGCGTTTAGATTCGTACTATATCAGAGATACGAACGTAAATCTACAAATTGACATTAAGTACATAAAATGTTATAATGGTGCTTGAATTTAGTTCGATACAACATCGGACTGACACAGCAAACGCACAACAAAAAGGACTATGCCGTGAGTGAACATTTAAAAAAAGTCGTCCTCGTGACGACAACTTCATATCAGTCAGTCGACGAGCCACGTGCTCGCCTAGCGATCAAGACGTGCCTCGCATGCAAGCAGCATGGTTACAACCTTATCGTCATTGACGGCAGTCCGTGTCTTTCCTTCAAGAAAGCGCTACGGGAAACAGGAGTCATTGTCATTGATCAGAAAGAGTCTGGTATGGGTGCATCCCGCCGCCAAGCTCTCGGAGCAGGTATCGATTCTGGCGCGGACATCATCGTTTGGCTTGAGCCGGAAAAACACACGCTCATTCCGTTGCTTGTTCCCTGCCTCAATGAAATCGTCTTCGAAGAAGCCGATGTGGTTATCCCGCGCCGGAAGAATCTTGACGGTTATCCACCCTATCAGCAATTCTCGGAATACCGCGGAAACTGGGAGCTGGCCAACATCACCAATCAGCCTGCCCTTGATCTCTACTTTGGCCCACGTGTGATGACAGCTGAAGCTGCTCGCATGATGGCCATTTACAACGGCGCTGACGAACCGGATTCTGACAGTGACAAATGGCAGATTTTGTTTGTCCCAGTCCTCTGGTTCCTCGATGCTGGCCTCGAAGTGAAGTCGGTCACGGTTGATTATGTTCATCCGCCCGAACAGCTGGCCGAAGATGATGCAGGGATGCGTGAAAAACGCGACGTGCAACGTGCGCGTATCAATGCTTCAATGGAGCTCGCAGCAGCGCGCCTCAATTTCGAAGTCTTACATTGATTCACAAAAACACACAGCGTTCCTTTCGAGGAACGCTGTTTTTTCTTATCTACTTCTTTTTACCCCGAGCGTGATACCAGCGATGCCCTACCCTGAAGAATCCACCGATGACAGGAAGATAACATGCTTTGCGTATGACATATTCATTGAAACTTTCTACTGGTCTCACCGGCTTTACTGGTATGCCCTCTTTGTGACACAGCTGAACCGCATCGTAGAGCCAGCGTCCGCGCTTGATAGCAGTAGCAAATATATCTATGACCGCATCGCCCGGCCAGACGCTTACGAACAATTCATTCATAGCATGAGCGCGCTTGGTGCCATCGAGCTCCATTTGCCATGCATTCTCACCCGCGACGAGCAATCTACTGAATGCAGCTTTATTCCAGATCGCTGGCATGGTCGAGACGCGATATTCGGCGTTTTGAGCGATGAGTCCGAGGTCTTTTGTGTCACCGTACTGTGTACTAGGTCCAGGTAATGGAAAGAGGCGCAAACATGAGATAGTATCTTTTTTGAGAAGATTGAGAAGCGAGAGTACACGAGCCGTATCTACTTTCTTCATGATAAAGACATCCTCGAGAAAATAGATAAAATTATTTTCGGGAATGATAGCGAGTGATTTGATCATATTGTTCGCCCAACCAAAGTCTTTACCAAGATTAATCATCTGCACTCGAGGATCGTCGAATTTTTTTGTTTCGGTGATGAGATAAATAGGAAATGGACAATCGGGCCAGTATTTGAAAAAGAAACCGAAAAAGGGGCCCCACGCTTCTTCATATGAGTCACATGAAGGGATAACTATCGCGCAATCATACTGAGATGTCGTCATATTGTTTTAATTAAAAGAAATAATGCCCTTTTTCGCTGCCTCGGTGAGAACAGTCAGTGCTCGAGCCTTGCTTGAATGCGTATCGATGATTTCTGCGTACTCTCTTGATCTATCGGTTTGATTATAGCTATTTTTGATAAAATCAGCGACTTCAAGTAATCTTGCTTCGAATTCAGCCAGATCCTTGAACTGAATGATCCTCTTATAATCCAGTAAGGTATTTTCTTTTTCATATATATCGATAGTCTCCGTTATGAGCATGCAATCATTGCCCAATATCTCCCAAAAGCGTGCTGTATCGAAGCCGCCACCACCGATCGATATGCCCACTTTTGAACGCGAGAGAATCTCGTAGAACGGATCTCTGCCCGCCACCTTCTGATCATCTTCAAAAGTAAATCCTTTAGTCTTCTTTGTCTGGCAGGTAAAACCATTTTTCTTGCAAAATTTCTCAAGCAGTTTTGTCACTTTCCTGCGCAGGATCGGGTATTCATCCTGACCGAAAATACAGCAAAAATCTATGTCTCTTTTTTTAGTCGGATCATATTGAGCCAAATAACGCGACTCAATGCCGAACGGTAGTGGAATGATGCCTTTGATATAGGGTTTTTCACGTCGGAAGTAGAGCGCACATTTGTTAAGCATATCAGTGTATATGCGACCAAAGCCGTCATAAGTCATTGTTTCAACTTGAGCGCGGATACCAGCATCATAACGCCTATCTTTACCAAGTTCCCCACCATCGATAAAAACAGTTTTGTCCCAACGACCTATTTTTTCTGCGAGCTCATAGTTGGTAGTGTTTTTTCCAAACGTAAGAATGATCAAATCAGCTGATTGGGCAAACGTATCAAATTCTGCCTGACTTAAAACATATGGTGAAATATCGTACGGACAAAGGTATTCTTCAGGCGGCAACGCAAGCTCAATGTCAGAGGTAGGACCATTCCCATCGCGCTTCAACCACAAAAGACCGTCCAACACGGTATTGGTCAGGTACTCACTTCTCTTCTTTGGTGGAATGAAAGCTATTTTCATACGCGTAACGATTACTTTTTTGGAACAAGAACAAAGAAATGGTGATACTGGTTTTCAAATGGCACAAAATCTTTTTGGATGACAAAATCTTTTCGTAGTACTTTACGTATCTCGCTAATCTCATACCCTTTTTTTCCTATTTCGAAATAATGCTCACCATTCCAGACATGAATCGGATGGAATGGAAGCTTGAAGGCAAGCTTTACTCTTTTGATAAAAGGAATCTTGAATGAAAGCTCACATGAGGGGCCGAAGTGCGGAAGGCTGATAATAACTGCTTTTTTTGACACACGAGACATCTCTCGCAACGCCACTCCAAATGAATCAAATGGAATATGCTCAAGTACTTCAAAAGCACATGAGACATCGAACTCTCCGTCAGTGAAAGGCAATGCTGTCACACTTGCAACTACATCAGGCTTGAGATCTTCGGCTACATCGGCTGAGAGATACTTTATACTAGTATTATTTTTTATATAATCCCCAAAGACACGGTCGCCGACACCGATCTCAAGGATAGATGTTGGGCTAAAAGAAAAGACTTGCTCAAGTTGAAAGAAATAGCTCACCCATCTGCCGAGATGAGAATATACTTTGAAATTATAATGATCCTTGTTTACTTGTTTTTCCATAACAAAGTCAGTTTATCAGAGATAGTATGTATAAGCACACCAACATCCGCCTTCTCTTCGGCTATCTTTTGCAGATCTGCACCAGCTTTTTCTGGACCAGTTGAAAATAGATCCATTATTTTATGTGCCAAATCGGCTGGGTCGCGCTCTTTGAAAATGAGTCTACCTGCATATCGATCAAAATAATTCACAAACGCTTGGTTTGAAGAAAATACCGCTACTCCTGAAGCCATTGATTCGAGCACAGCTTTGTCGATACCACCTGTGGGCGTGAGATTGACCGTTGCATCGCAGGCAGCATATTGCTTGCTGATATCAGATGGTGCGACGTGGCCGATGAAATGAATGATGTCATCGAGCTTATACGTCGAAATAAGCGAAGATAGTGATGCCATATAGGATCTGTCAGCGTCGGTGATAGGACTGCCCGCAAAGACCACCTCAAACTTCTTGTCCCACTTCTCAGCAAGGATTTTTGCTGCTTCAATCAACGTATCGCAGTTTTTGATCTGCGTGACACGCCCAACATGCAACAGGCGGATAGGCTCAGTGCCGATCGCTTTCGAACGCTGCATGCTGAGAAACTGAGAAACGTCGATACCATGACCTGTAACGACCACTTTGTTACTTGGCAATTTGAAACTTTCTTTTGCGGCGGTGAAAATAACATCGGCAAATACTTCAGCGACGCGCAATTTCAGATCCACGGCGCGGTGTGTGTACCACATCGATATTTTCTTGCCAAATATTTTCCAGAATAATCCACCAAAGACGACGTATATCGGGTTCATATGTACAAAAACCGTATCATAATTTTTCCTCTGGCTCCAAATATAACCATAAAATCTAAAGACGAATCGCGCTCTATCCTTAAAACCAACCTTCTGTTCCTTGCTCTTACCGAGCGACAAAACAGTCACATTCGCTGGTAATTGATGGACACCTTCATTAAGTGTTATAACTGTCACCTTTTCTGCTTGCGCAGCAAACTCCTCTATCCAACGATGAAAGAAACCGAGAATCGGATCAAGCTTATCTACTTTTTGAGTAAGGATGAGGAGCTTCATTTATTTTTTTGATGTTTTTTGATTACACCCTGACCATACATTTCTTTAATCTTTTCCAAATCTTTTCCAGAAGAGACGAGGAGTTGGATATTTTTTTCACGTATCGCTTTGAGCGCAGCAATACCCGTCTTATCATTCACCTTGTTCTCAAAGAGACGTATGAAGGCCTCAAAATCTTTCACAAAGCAGTTTCCGCCCGCGCCACGACCGCTCTGATGAACTGGACGAAGATATCGTGGAACCATGAGAGGGTTAGCTGAGAACGCCTTGAAAAGCACTTCCCAATCCATCGAAAATTCTTGGGCAAGATCGTAAAGGATATTGGCAAAGACCACTTGGATGTAGCCGTGTACATTGTGGCTGTATTTAATGAGCTCAGCTTCAGATGAACTACAGACCAACGAAAACGGCGCTGGTGGCAATACTGATATAACAAGATTCGCAGCATCAACATATTTTTTGTTGTTGACCGGAATGCCCACTATATTGCGATCAGGATGAGCTGCATCATATGCTGCAGTCTTTTCGCTCAAGAATTCTGGCGAGTGGGTGACGATAATATTTTTAAATGACTTCTGCAACCGCTCGGTGCACCCGACGATCAGTGTCGATTTGATAATAGCGATCTTGCCCTTGCCGATGAGAGGCAGAACTGAACGCACATAGCTATCGTCAAAACCCTTCTTAGTTGTAGGCGTCGGTACAGCGATAAATACAACATCGCACCCTTTGATCTTTGCTTTATTGCCCTTATATTCATCTTCCAGACCATAACGCACGACGGTATACCCGCGCGCTTCGAGGTCATTCGAGTAGTTCTTACCGATCCAGCCTTGTCCGATAAATCCGATGAGGGGTTTGGTCATGTCAGCCATAATAAAGCCCAGTATATCGCTTTTTAACTGATAATTCCAATGATTCCCTCTGAAACGCTTTGTGGGGTGTCTAGAACGACGGTCGCGCTGATTTCTCGGGCGACACCGACATCAGTCGAGACGATCTTACAACCAGCAGCGTTCGCCTCAATGAGAGTCATGCCGTACCCTTCAAATAGCGAGGTAACAAGAAAGATGTCAGCGGTTTTATAGTAAGAATAAAGCGTATGTTGATCTGCCCATGATTCAAAGATGACGGAATCGCTTAGACCAAGTTTTGAGGTAAGAGCTAGGAGGTAGGAGCTAAGAGAACCTTCGCCCACAATAATCAGACCTACTTTTGGAACCTTCTCAACCACTTTTTTAAATGCTTCAATAGCGAGCACAATATTCTTTTCTTTTTCAATGCGTGATGCCATCAAAACAATCTTTTCAAACTGAGGATATTTTTTATGCAGATCTGCACCAGAAATAATCGGCGCATGTTTAATTTTTTCCACATCAACGGGCACAGGTCGCACCTCAATCTTTGAGTCCTCAATTTTCAATGTCTCAATCAAATAATTTTTAATTTTATTTGAAACGACGCGGATGTAGTCAGCTTTTACGAGATACGATAGCGCCATTGTCTTTCTAATCTTATTGCCCCACGTATAGGTAAAATGCGGAGAACCAATATCAGTATGTACCTGCAGTTCTAACTGTACCTGTGGAAACTGTTTTTTGAGCGAGACGCCGACTGATGCGGTTTGAAAAGGATCCTGACAAGTGACATCTGTAATATTTCTTTTTGAAACGATAAATTTGGCGAGGCGTAAGGCGTCAAAAGTGTACAGCCAGCGTGACAACGACTGCGTCGAATACGCCCAGCAGTTCGGTCCGATCACAATTTCATTGTGCGTCTCATGCTGACCTTTTGCAAAAACAATGATATGCACTTCTTCAAAGTTTTTTGCGTATTCAATCTGACGCGCGCGAACAGCGCTCCCCGCCTCAAATATCTTTCGATCTGTCGATACCATCAATAATCTCTTCATATTATGTTTTTACTTCTTCCCTATCTCCAAGATCTCACGAGCTATATCGTCCCACGAATGCATAAATGGCAGCGCTTGGACTTTCTTTGCTTGTACTGCACGATTCGCCGGATCTGCCATCCAGACGATCTTATTTACGATGTCTTGCTTATTTTTTGGATCGATGAAAATAGCGGCGTCTGTAATCCTCTCTGTGATACCGATCTCTTTTGTGACGATAAACGGCGTACGAGTCATCACTGCATCAAAAATCATGTTCGGGCTGATGTCACCAAGAGAAGCAAGGATGACCGCATATGAACGATGCATGCGCTCGACGAAGTTCGAGTACATGGCCTTGCTCGTATCCATATCAATATCTGGCAGACCACGGCGCTTAACCTCGGCCTGGGCCTCTGCGAACGCCTCTTTAAGCAAATCGATATTCTTCCACTTCAAAATGCGCGTGCTTGCTAAAAAAGTTCTGTTATCTGGTTCAACTGCATCCATGCGTTCCCCACAATAATTTTCAACGATGATATCTTTCTTTGAATCGAGATTGTATGCTTTTTCAAAAATCTGTTTTTGCCATGGGGTGCTGAATATGACCTTATGCGCGCGACGAAGCGAAGCCCCACCGAGCTTAAAGACGAGCTTTTCCTTCGTTGATAGCTTTGCCACGAATTCTGAGCCGGCTGCATTATCTTTTCCATAAAAGTCTTTGAACAAAACAAGATCTCCCGTTCTCTCAACATATGTCTCCCACAAAAAGTCTCCTCCCGTGCGGAGAATGTATTTTTTTCCCATAAGCGAACATGCGAGCATCGTCGGCACTGCCGCTGACCATGTATCGAGCACGAGTATAAGGTCAGCCTTCCAGCCTTTACGAATGATCTTGAGGAAGTACAAAAAATGCCTGACGAGCGGAGGAAACGCACGCTCCCAACGATAGGCAGCGACTTTAACATCGTGATCTCGGCCTTTCCATGTCTCATAGAGGTTGCGCGCGTACTGCGCAGGACCGCCAATGTCAGGGGGATATATGCCAGAAGCAATAAGGATTTTCATAAGAGTAATTATACTACGGATTCACTTTACATACTGAGGAAAATGTCTTGCATGCGTTCGACAATGATATTCCATTCATATTTTTCCTGGACCATCTTTTTTGCGCGAGCGACAATGTAATCCTTCGACTCTTTGTCCCTGATCAATTTTTCTACCTTCTGAGCGATACTGCGCGGACTATGTACGTCGCAGAATAGTCCCGTTTCTCCTTCAATGAGAAAATCGGTGATACCACCAACAGGTGTAGCTATGACAGGTATCTCTGCAGCCATGGCTTCAATGAATGAATTACCAAACCCTTCTGAAAGCGAAGGACGGATGAATATATCTGATATATGCAGATACTTCGGCATCTCTTTGTGTGGAACATAACCAAGGAACTTCACGCGATCCTGTAATTCAAGCTCAGCTACCTGTGCCTTGAGCTGTGCCTCCTGGTACCCTTGACCAAGGATAATAAACTTCACATTTTCAGGCACATATGAAAGCGCGTCGATGACATCGTTGATTGCATTTTTTACCACAAGCCGTGATGTGGTAATGATAAAGACATCACCTTCTTTTTTACCGAGTTTTTCTTTCAGCTCGCTTTGTTGTTCAACAGACTCTTTTGTCGAGAATAAGTCGAAGTCGACTGCATTTGGCACCACAGTCACAGGACACTTTGCGCCCATATCTTTTGCCCACTCTGCAAGATACGTTGAAATAGTTTGTATATGATCAGCGCGGGTAAACATCATTTTAAATAATGGGTACAGCGGCAAGGCTTTACGCTTGATATATGGGATGGGGTCGCCGTCCTGCAGAGTAAAGATGAAAGGAATCTTTGGTTTGAGGATCTTGAATATAACTGCTGCAAATGAGCTATAGGTAGCCATGAGCGACCAGATAGCATCGTACTTTCTTTTTCGGTGAAGCGAGAGAGCTTTTCGCACTCCCGTAAAAAGATACAAATATTTATTTATATGGAGGTACCACGGCAACGAATCTGTCGAAAATTCTTTATGCTGTGAGAAACCGATACGGTGCACGTTCACATTGCCGATACGCTCGAAAGCTGGCAAGCGCGAATCGAGGCGGAGACAGATAAGGTCAAACTCAATTGTTTCAGGAGGGATACGGTCAGTGATCTCTTTTATCGCAACCTCTGCCCCGCCGACGAAGCGCGGATAGTACGCAAAAGAGAAAATGAGTATGCGTCGTGATGTCATATATCAATGCTCCCACACCTTTAGTCAATCTTCAAGACCTTCTTGAGCACTTCTTCGGGAACCTCGTTTGGCTGCTCTGAAACTGGCTTAATTGTCTCAATTGGCTTCTGTGTATCCGCGGGCTTCGATTTCGCAAGTGCTGCCGCCAACGCATTTTTTAATTGGCTGACATTTTGAGGCGTCTGTGCTTTCTGATCGGGACGTGGCGATGCGGGCGAAGCTGACGAGACAAGGCTTGGTTTACTCAAAGCAGAAAGCGATACAGGTCTTACGGCTGGCACTGGAACTGGTACCGGAGCGGGATTTGTAAGTGGCGTAGGTTTCGTCGACTGAACTGCATCAAAAGCTTTTTTGAATGGCTGATGCTTGGCTTCTGCTGGCTCAACTTCAAGCTTTGGTGCAGGAGGCGGGGTTTCCTTCGGCGCAGGTCGTGGCTGTGCAACAAGCTTTGCAAGTGTATCTTTGAGCAACGGCGAGGGCGCAGTCGCTCTCACTGGTGGGACGAATTTTGAAACTGGTCTTTGCTCTGGCTTTGGCGCTGATGTTGGCATTGGCACAGTCGCCGGTGCGTCAGCTTTTGGTACAGGAGCTGGCGGCATTTTTTGCTCAGGCTTCCTCAAGTCACCAGTAAGGGGCGCTTTACCGGCTACAGGCTCCTTCTTTGGTGCAGGTGTCGGCTCATGGAATTTCATAATAATCTCTTCAACTTCAGCACGTGGACGAGCAAACTGCTCGCGTGATGCATCCATAATCTCTTTTACATATGAGATTTTTTGCTGTGGTATAGGTGGCATCGATGTAGCAGAAAATGGCGCAGATGTCAGTCCGTTGATCATAAGCTTGAGATACATCTGGAACTGTCCGAGATTTACCAGATCCTCCATAGTGAACTGAGGAGCGAATTCCTTTTCAAGTGCTTCTGCATCAGTCGCGCCCACGCGGAATACAATCATAGTACCCACGTTGCCGAATACAGCAGCACTGACATTTTCATCCATTTGTTCGATATATTGATGAGCGATAGTGAGGTTGAGCTTGTATTTACGCGACTCTGAGAGAATGTCGGAGAATGACGCATTGGCGAAGTTTTGGAATTCATCCACAAAAAGATAGAAATGTGGCAACATCTTGACCACACGATCTGGCACATCAGCGCGCGACATGGCAGCGAGGTAAATCTTGGTCACAAGCAATCCTCCAAGGAGCTTCATATTCTCGTCGCCGATGCGTCCTTTTGAAAGGTTGATAATGATGATCTTCCCTTCATCCATCGCTTTACGAAAATCAAAAGACGAAACCGGCTGACCAATCATGTTTCTGATCAATGGATTTGCAGTAAATTGACCAACTTTATTTTGGATTGCAGGCACGGCTTCAGCGGCCTGACGCTCAGTATAGTTGGCGAACTCTTTTACCCAAAAAGCCTTGACCGAAGGATCTTGGACTTGAGCGACAATCTCATTTCTATATGCCTTATCGGAAAGCAAACGGTTGACACCGAGGAGAGTTGTACCTGGCACTTCGAGAAGAGCAAGAAGCGTATTGGTCAAAATATACTCCATACGCGCTGACCAGGCATCTTCCCAGATCTTTTTGAAGGTGCTCATGAGACCGCCGACGACGAGGTGACGTTTCTTTGGATCAACGCTTTCAAGAACGTTGAATGAAATAGGATAATCCGTATCAAATGGCGCAATGACAATGACGTCGCGGATACGCTCTTTTGGAACATACTCAAGGAGGAGGTCAGCGGTCTTTCCGTGTGGATCGATGAATGCCATGCCGGCTCCATTCTGAATATCTTGCACAGCCATGTTCTCGAGCAAGGTAGACTTGCCCATGCCTGTTTTACCAATCACATAGACGTGCTTGGTGCGATCGATAGACTTGATGCCAAACTTTACCCGTTTGTTGCGGGCATCAGTCTCGGCGAAATATGTAACGCGGTTGTCGTCCATATAAATAACGGTGTTTGATACTATTGTATCATAAATTAAGTAGCAACTATAAACAAAAGAAAACAACCCGACGGCCTCCAGGCGTCGGGTTGCATATAAAAGTTATGGTGACAAATACGAATTACGCCGGGACCCAGCCTTCCTGGACGAACACGCGAACTGCCTGCTTCGCACCGTCGATGGTGTTTCCATTCACCAACGTGTTCATTTTTTCATCCCCGCGTCTGAGTGACACAGAGAGATAGGAACCTGCAATCGGTGCTTCGTCGACAATGCGGTTGACCATCCTGGTGATTTTGCTGCTGTTCACAACCGGCGTTTCCGGTACGTCTGCCACAATTTTTCTTGCCATAACATGTCTTTCTTTGTTTGACTAACTTTGAATGAGCAGCACACCTTACACTATGCGTGCAGGTCTGGTTTCGATAGTTCCAGGCCAGTGTGCTCCGGATATAAATAGTACCACTCCTACGAAAAAGCGCAAGAGCGACTATATGACTTTCACAGGAGCTTTTGCTGTAGTCGTTGCGTGCATATATGGCATGACAAATTCCCTCTTGTACACTGATCCTGCATTCCAAAGCAGCCACCCATTCGCGCCCGCGTCAGCTGTGGCTTGCATCTGGGTATGAACCATTGCAGGTGTATAGATAGCGCCGAGATCGAATGCCTGAAGCCATGGACGGATCTTCTCTGGGCTTGATGAAGCAGCGATTGCTCGCGCTACCGCTGTATCCAATTCATATTTAACGATCTCGTAAGGATGCTCTGCGGGCTTTGTATAATTCAAAAATCCTGAGATGTAATGGGACGGATATACCATAGGACTGACGTAATCAAAATATGGCAATACATTCTCAAAATGCTGACCTATGCCCATGTCTCCTTTATCGCTTGTCACCTGACCAAAAATATCCGCTGAAATCGTGATACCAAGTGGTGATAATTCATCATGTAGATATGAGAAAAACTCTTTGAGTGCAACTGCCTTCGTCGTACTTGCTGGCTTATCAAATAGAGCATTGCCAAGAGCACCATCAGAAGGAAAACGTACGTAGTCAAAATTGATTTCATCAAAGCCGACCGCATATGCCTCTTTGGCGATCGTAGTGACATAATCCCACATCTCTTTTTTGTCTGGATCAGCCCAATATGCACCGCCCGAATCTTTCCATTGTTTACCTGTTCGTTTGTCGAGCACCGCCCATTCAGGGTGGACCTTCACAATAAATGGATCCTGGAAGACTGCCACCCGGCCGATGACATATATACCCTTGTCATGAAGCTGCCCTATCATCTCTTTGATCTCAGGGATGCGCTCCTGCACCGATCCTATCTTACGTATCTTTGGGTCATCCATGGGAAAACTGATTCGTCCACTATAATCTTTTACGTCGATGACGAGACTATTAAGCTCAGAATCATCGATGAGCGCGAACATTTGTTTTTTAAATGAAGGTGTGCCCGCAGCCCAACTGGTATAGTATGCCGCTTTGACTGGTTGAGGTGTAGTGATATGGGTGACCACAAATACAGGAGTTGTAGAGGCAATTTCAACTGCGACAACAGCAGGTGTGCTCGTAGCGGCATAAGCTGATTGATCTGAATATGAAACTTTACCGAGTGGCAAGAACCACGCACACGAGACACCTGCAAGGACAAGAACAAAAGCCACTACAATGACCGTTGCGATCTGGGCTTTTGCGCTATACTCGCGAATCTTCATTATATTTGTGGAGTTGGTTCTTTTGCTTCTGGTTCAGGTTCAGACGGAGCAGGAGCGCGGAATGCTGGCGCGGATGATGTGCCACCATGAGCGTCGACGTACGGCGCATTCATTGATTTCTTGGCCGAATTTTGAGATGGTCGAGTGGTTGTATACGCAACCGCGATGATAAGAAGAGCCAATATGATGTTGAGCGTCGACGTCCACACTGACCGTAGACCTAGAACGAGAGTGAATAAAATAATAAGAGCAGCAAATAGAATAATTAATTGGCGTTTTGACATAGTTTTACGATTATACCTTAAAATGATACGATAGCACCAGAAGGAAACGTTAAAACACAACAAAATACGGATATGAAAATTAGCGACACTATTCCTCTCACCGAGGAAATGATACATCCGTACTTGCCTGAAAGTCGTTCGGACGACCAAAGGGCAGTTGTGCGGATTTACAAAAAAGAAAAATGGTTTATCGGATTCCTATCCAGTATCACTATAGATTCTGGACTGGAGTGCAAACTTCGTGTGCAGCCAATGGCTGAATATTGCCCCGGCGAAGAAATCCGAGCGGAAATCAACTTAGATCACCACCTAATTCTAACAAGTGATCCAGTAATTCAATTTTCGGATCACTGGCAACCATTCAAGTTGATTGATACACACAAAGTTCTTTCAGAAAAAGAATGCGACCAGACGCTCATCATACAGTTCAGCGATGGACTAGCCATCCTTTCAACTCGTGATGAAGATATACACGATGTCAATGAATTTATTTCATTGGCACGAGAACGGCCCAAGTAACACACCGCAGCATCAACACCTGCGGTTTTTATTCCCCGCTCACAATGACCACGAACTCGCCGCGCACTTTATCTGCATGTACTTCAAAATATGCTTTTACTTCCTGTGCTGTACCTGCGACCACTTCTTCAAATATTTTTGTAAGCTCGCGGCACACAGTGACTTTTTTCGTGATACCGAGATGTTCAACCAGAGAATCAAGTGTTTTCAAAATACGATGTGGCGATTCATAGAAGACCATCGTGCGTTCTGATACAGCGATTTCTTTAAAAAGAGTTTCTCTCCCCTTTTTATGAGGCAAAAAACCGAGGAAGGTGAAATCTGCACATGGTACGCCCGCAATAGAAAGAGCTGACGTCAGTGCTGATGGGCCAGGGATCGCTTCTATCTTCAGTTCGCCATTCACAATTTCAACCGCGCACTCTTTTCTAATCCTTGTGACAAGCTCTGCGCCAGGATCAGAGATGCCAGGAGTGCCTGCATCTGAAACGAGAGAAATGTTCTTACCTTCTTTGAGAAGAGAGATAATCTCGTCGACACGAGATATCTTGCTATGCATGTGGTACGACTTCATCGGTACTGAAATAGCATGCCTGTCGAATAATCGCTTTGTCATACGCGTATCTTCACACAAAACGAGATTTGAGCTCGCAAGAGTCTTCAATGCACGAAGCGTAATGTCGTCGAGGTTGCCGATAGGGGTTCCGATAATAGAAAATATGGACATGAATGCACTTTAACAGTAAACTGGCTCTATGGCAAAATCATCCGAAACCCCTGTTGCACTCTACGTCACACGCGATATTGAACGCGCTTTAGGCGCACAGCCACATGCAGGCTATCAAATCATGGCGAATAAGACTGCGTATGCGGAATCAGTCAAAAAAATCTATCCTGACTTTATTCATTTGATAGAAACAACGCAAAAAGATGGCGAGCTTTTGGATACGCGCGAGTTGCTCAACCATGAGGCTGTCCATTCATTCATTAAAAATATCGCTGTAAATAATATCTCGATTCTTGTATTCAAAAATACACCTCAGATAGAAGAAATCTGCAAAAAAAATAACTGGAACTTGTTGAACCCCTCAAGCATGCTCGCAGAAAAGATCGAAAATAAAATGACCCAAGTAGAATATCTTGGCGCACTCGGTGAAAAATACCTCCCTGCTCATTCGCTTACCATAGCCAAAGATATCATGTGGAATAAGAAGCCGTTAATCATTCAATGGGCCCATAGCCATACGGGTCTCGGTACCACATTGGTCAATTCAGCCGATGAACTCAAAGCTGTGCAAGAAAAATTTCCTGAAAGACTTGCGCGCGTCAGTTCATATGTGCACGGCCCTTCGTTCACACTCAATGTCGTAGTCAGTGAAAAAAATATATTTCTCGGCAATATCAGCTACCAGATCACTGGTATTCCCCCATTCACCGAAAATCTGTTCACCACAATAGGTAACGACTGGTCGCTCACCCATTCCCTATTGAATGAAGATGAGATCGGCGTCATAGAAGCCATGGCTACCGATGTAGCAGGCAAACTACAGACTGACGGTTGGAGAGGCCTCTTCGGCATCGATGTTATGCGCGACGATGAATTGAACAAGATATTCTTGATCGAGATCAATGCGCGCCAGCCAGCATCAACGACATATGAGTCGCAGTTGCAACAGAAGAATCGTGAGCTCGGCGTCGATGGTCAGACTATATTTGAGGCGCACCTTGGCGCATTAGAAGAAAGGAGAAAGGAGAAAGGAGAAGAGCGCATCATTCCGATAAACGACGGCTCACAGATCATCCAGCGCGTGACCCGCATCACACAAAGTATTTCTGATAAACAGTTACAAGCTCTTGCCAAGCTTGGACATCAGACTATTCTTTACCCTAATATTGATGAGAATACTGATCTTCTCCGTATCCAGAGCATGCTTGGCATCATGGAGACTCATGGTAGATTCAACAAGCGAGGAAAAGAGATCGTCGACGTGATGAGCAGTCAGTAGTGATATAATCCACATATGAATACCAAGACACTCTCAAACCGAGCCTTATCTGTCATCGACCAATATCTCCATTTTACTATTGGCGGAGCGGTTTGCTCTATACCTTATTTCAACAACAAGACGACGCGAGCACGCGCCGCCCTCCGAAGCACTATAGGCAAAGGTAGCCCGCAAGAAATATTCGAGGAGATAAAGAGCATCATGCTCAAAGATCATGCTGATCAGTCGGCAGTCACAAATGAGCTCCTCAAAAAAACACTCACTGATAACAACATAGGTATCGACTGTTCAGCATTTGCTTACTATGTATTGAATACTGAATCCCAAGAATTAAAAAAAGGATCGCTCGACAAACATATACATTTCATTAACTGCACCGGATTGATCGGTAAAGTACGCTGCGCTCTCCGCCCTATCGAGAATTGTGACGTCGCAACATTTGCTCATGAGAAAAACAGTAGAACAATCGAGATCAAAGAAGCTCAACCTGGAGATATCATTACTATGATCGGCGGACCTGATGGCACAGATCGCGATCATGTGCTTGTCATATATCAGATTGAATATCAAAACTTCACTCCAGCAAAAATACACTATGCGCATGCAGTCGCGTATCCTGAAGATGGCATATACGGAAGCGGCATCAAGCAAGGCGTCGTCGAGATACTTAATCCAGAAAAACCGATCACTGAACAAGTTTGGACCGAAGGTGGCACTACGGGCCCAATGAACCGTATATATGCCCGTGCACAAAAATCACTCACCTCGCTTCGACGCCTGCACATCTTCTCCTAAAAGGTTCAAAATAACAGTAAAACATGCTACGCTGTAACGTATGTTAAGCATTCTCCAAGGAACCGCTGATTTGGCTTATATTATGGGTTTTATGCTGGCAGGCACCATCGTTTCTTTTCTCTGGGCACCATTCCTCACTCGACTGCTCTATCGCTACAATGTCGTCAAAGGAGCCAAAACTGAGCTTCAAGGGCTCGGCTCACATGCATATAAATCAAAAACACCAGTCATGGGAGGACTACTCGTCATCCTGACAGTGGCTATCATCACATTCCTTTTCAATTGGTCTCGCAGTTTTACGTGGGTACCGATTGCAGTTATGCTCATCTCTGCTCTTTTGGGAGGAGTCGACGATCTCATGAGCATATATGGCGCAGAACGCCATTCACGCAAGCTCAAACATATCCTCATACTCATACGCATCCACAAGCAGTGGTCGATGCGTCTCTGGTACATCATCACGCTCCCTTGGACTATGTTCAAGCGCCTCTCAGTCTGGTTCGGTTCGCGTACACGTCGCGGTGTCCTTGTCCATGAAAAGCTCATCCTCCAATTCATCGCTGGAAGTGTGACCGCCTGGTGGGTCTATTGGAGACTCGGGCCTGCGTGGCATTTCATCTATTTTCCTTTCAACTTCGCGATCGATGCAGGTTGGTTCATCGTGCCGATCGTCATCCTTGTAGTTATGTTCACAGCGAATGCAGTCAACATCGCTGATGGCATGGACGGCCTCGCTGGCGGCATGCTCGTCACCACATTTAGCGCCCTCGCCCTCCTCTCATGGATCAACGGTTTTGGAGAGATCGCTATTCTGAATGCGACAACCGTGGGTGCACTGGCGACCTATACGTATTTCAATATCAAACCAGCTCGATTCATGATGGGCGACGTGGGATCGCTCGGCTTGGGTGCCCTCCTCGCAGTGAACACGCTCGCTATCGGTGAGCTCAGCTCTCTCTTTTTCCTCGGCTTCATGTTCTATATCGAAGCTTTTTCAGTCCTCATACAAGTCGGCTCACGATACCTCTTTGGCAGAAAAGTCTTTGCTATGGCTCCTCTTCATCATCATTTTGAGATCAAAGGTTGGAGTGAAGAAAAAACTGTCATGCGTTTCTGGGTCATTCATTTTATCTTCGTCGTATTCGGATTCTGGCTGGCGTTGCACTAACCCTTGGTTTATATGGAATACCTTCACTGGAATGAAAAAATAATCACTGACTTTTCAGATAAGAATATCTCTGATATGTACGATCAGGGCTATGTCTTTACACGCATCGGCAAAGGAGTTATGCACCAGACAAGAAGCGTGCGCATCGATTTGAGTAAATTCGAGCTATCGAGTGAAAATAAAAGGATTTTGAAGAAGGTCGGCGCAACTGATAAAGAACTCAGTCTCAAATCGACTGAAGTGCCTTTGAAAGACTACAATTACAAGTTGGCTATGGATGCGAAATATTTCTATGAGAAAAAGTTCGGACCAGGCATCATGAGCGCGCAAAAGATAAAAGAGATGCTGACGGATGCCAACAAGAGCAACTTCACAAACCTTTTCATATATTCAAAAGATGCGGAGAATCTTGGCTACGCTATATGTTATGAAAATAAAAACATTCTACATTACTCATATCCGTTTTATCATATCGACATGTCGCCAAAAGATATGGGCATGGGAATGATGACCATGGCTATCAGCCACGCGAAAGGTACAGTTAAAAAATATGTCTATCTCGGTTCCCTCCAGCGCCCAACAGATACCTACAAGCTCCAATTTGCTGGACTTGAGTGGTTCGATGGCACAAAGTGGTCAGATGATCTTGAAGAAGTGAAGAAAATACTCGTGAAGAAATAAGCAGTATCTGCTAATATAGCTCTATGAATCTTCCTAAACACGTCCACGTCATCGGTATCTGCGGCGTAGCAACCAGCGCGCTCGCTATCGCTTTTCATAAAGCCGGCGTCAAAGTAACTGGATCAGATAAGGGTTTCTTTCCTCCTGTTTCAACATACCTCAAAGATGCGGGCGTCGAATACTATGCTGGCTGGCACCCTGAGAACATCTGTCCAAACGGAAACGTACCGCCTGACTTCGTCATGATCGGTGGCACCGGTACAAGCCCTTCTAATCCTGAAACGCTATACGCACAAGAACATAATATCCCTGCATTCTCATATGCCGAAGTCCTTCAGAAATACTTTATAAAAAAGAATTCAATCGTGGTTGCTGGCACATGGGGCAAGACGACAGCATCCGCCCTTCTTTCATTTATCATGATCAGTAGCGGTCGCACACCAAGTTATTTTACCGGTGGACTTTCGCTTTCACATCCTACGGGCGCGCTTTCTGATTCTGATTGGAGCGTCGTCGAGGGTGATGAGTACCAAGTCTCTATCTCAGACCGCCGTCCAAAGTTCGTGTACTATGCTCCTACCTATCTCCTTCTCACTTCTGTCTCATGGGACCATGCTGATCTTTATCCTACGGAAAAGGACTACTTCGATACATTTGAAAGATTAGTTGCCGGCATTCCAGATGACGGTCTCATCGTTGCATGTATCGATGAAAATGGCGTCAAAAAAACTCTTGAGGCTACGGGAAAAAAAGCCGTCACCTACGGCAAAAACGAATCTGCAGACTATTCATATCACTCTATCGCCTACACGAAAAATGGCCTTCATTTTCAGATCACATCAAAAGATGCCTGCTATGAAATTCATTCACCAATGCTTGGACGTTTCAATGTGGAAAATATAACTGCTGCTTTTGCCATGGCGCACGAAGTCGGCATACCTACAGACAAGATCATCGATGCCATCAAAGACTTCAAAGGCATCAAACGCCGCTTTGAAAAAAGATTTGAAGGAGACGTTACTCTCCTCGACTGCCATGCGCCGACTGCCGAAAAAGCGACCTCGGTCCTCGAAAGCGTCCGAGAAGTGTACAAGAGCAACATTATCGCAGTATATGAACCGAACATCGGTGGACGTCAGTACGAAACTGCCCACAAATATGACAATGCTTTTAAAGATGCTGACGTCGTTGTCATTCCCCGTCTCACAAAACTCAAAGTGCCCGAGGACGATTCAGCTAAACCTATGGAAGGCACGGATCTGGTTCAAACGATCGAACAAACGCACAAAAATGTAAAGTACTTTGAAGACGACGCCGCTTTGGTTAACTTCCTCATCGCAGAAACAAAAAAAGACGACTGCATCGTCTTTCTTGGGTCACACGGCTTCAGAGGAATGATCGAGGAAACAGTCAATAAGCTCCGCTAAGTCTTTAATCGAGCTTATTTACCCTCATCTACGATATCTGCCTTGACCTCGCCATTGTCGGCGATCTCTTTGATAGCAAGCGTCATACCGCAGTGGTTACACTCGACAACCATACCGACGACGAGGTTTGGGTAGCGCGATAGGTCGACGTCATTTTTACATTCTGGACATACAAGTTTAGCATTCATGGTTTTAAGGTTTTGATGAATCATAGATAATAAATCGCAGCTTCATGTATTCGAGGCTGTCTTTCCATAGTACTTGAAATGCGATAGTATGACAATACTTTCATGCAGACTCCCCTCGAACAATATAGCGACCTTGCAGCGGCCATTGGCGTCACCAACCTTTACTTCAAGCGTGAAGACTTGAGCCCCTATGGCTCACATAAAGGCAGATCTATACCAGTCATGATCGAAGTGTATCGCAATCAGGGAGAAAGCCGCTTTGCCATCTCTTCATCAGGAAATGCTGCGCTCGCTGCAGCTATCCATATCCAAAAACTCAACAAAGAGAAAAAAGATTCATTGTTAGAATTAGATATTTTTGTCGGAAACCATGTCGCTGAACATAAATATCAAAAATTGCTCGCATACGCCGACGACTATATCCGCATCCTCAAGAAAGAACGCCCTCTCCAAGCACTCACTCAAGCGATGAATGATGGCATGCGCAGTCTACGCCAATCAACCGACAACCTCGCTCTCAAAGGATATGAGTCGCTCGCGGAAGAGCTTGGCCAGATCAAAAATCTCGGTGCTATATTCATCGGTACCTCATCTGGTACGACAGCTCAAGCATTGGCGACATATTTTTTAAATAATTCTGCCACAAAGATTCCTCAGATACACATTATACAAACATCTTCATGTCATCCGCTCTCTGATGGGTTGAATAGCTACGATGGGCCAGATGAGCCTTCGGTCGCTGATGCAATCACTGATATTACAGCGTACAGAAAAAATGACTTAACCCCGCTCATTCAAAAGACAGGCGGGTATGGCTGGTTCGCAACCAATGAAAACATCGAGACAGCTCAACTGCTCACCGAAAAACACACCGGGTTAGATATTTCAACTAACAGCGCACTGTCTGTTGTCGGCGCTATGCAAGCAGTGTATGCAGGACATAAAATTGAAGGGCCAGTTGTTTGTCTTATTTGCGGCGAATAAAATTAAGTCGATTTTCTTAGAGCGTCCTCACTGCTCTCACGAACGCTTCTCCTCTCTCTTTGCGTGAAGATTCAAGTCCACCAGCCGCAAAACCTGGACTGAAAAGTACTCGATCGCCTTGGCGTGCATTGTCACGAGCAAGCCTGACAGCTTCTTGGATATCTGGCGCTGAAAGAACAGTAACATTATCAATCGTATTCAACGTTTTACGCTCTTTCATTGTGCCGCTGCCAGGCAACAAAATAACTGTATGAGCACATACCGGTAATACGGCATACAACTCTCTATAATCCTGGCCAGCATCAACGCCACCGAGTATGAGAATGAGATTGCGATCTTTATTCAAACAACGGACGCCGACGATCGTAGAGCCGGGCGAAACGGATGCAGTATCATTATAAAATTCGATATTCTTTACCTTTTTGACGAATTCAAGCCTGCCTTTGAGCGGCTTCCATTTTTCCATAAGCGACTCTGAAACCTCATCAGGAACCTTGAATAATTGCGCAGCCTGAAGAGCGAGCGCCGCATTATCGCGATCATGATTCCAAAGACCTACATTCTCAATGCCTAGCGACCACGAAGCCGGAATGATAGATGATTTCGTACGCAACATCTTTGCCTTCGGCTGAAATTTGAAACGATGGATAGCATCGATGACCTCATCACTCGCAATGATAAAATTGTTATATGTCTGATAGGTTAGTATCTCAAATGGCGAGGTCGTGTAGGAGCCCTTCGGCGGAACGCTCGTAAAGATAGCGACATGCGGGCTGACGCGCATCTCATAAAGTTCCGGCATCATAGATTCGATCACGCGTATGAGTGCTATGTCTCCGCTCTTTATCTTTTTCAATGCGATAAGGATACCGTCTCCGGACTCCGGGTCGAGCGTGAACATATCCTGAGTGCCATCAGCTTCGCAGGCCATCTCCAACAGTGGCGCAAGCACTGAGACGACCGTGGCTTTGCCATATGCGCCCATGACGCCGACAACTGTCACTGGTGGCGCAAGACGAAAAAAGAGAGTTTCGGGGTATTCGATCTGTATACCCTTTTCACGAGCGCCTTTGAGAAAGGACGAATCGCGAGGATACTCGTGCGACAAGATGATGAGATCCATATCGAGCAAATCATCGGGCGGAATAGAGCTGCATACATAGTTCGCCAGGCCGACTGAGCGAAGAAATATGATATGGTTTTTGAGACGTGCTTCGCTACGGAGATCATACACTGAGACGAGTGCATCTGCTTTTATGAGAAATTTCACATCATCAACCATTTCCCCGTGCGGACCCAGACCTATGACTGCGATGCGCTTTCCTTGGAAATAGGTTCGGGTATTCATAGAGATAGTATAGAGCATAATCCACCAAATAGTCTATGATTTTTGAATAAAAAAAGAGCCCCCAATTAAATGAGGGCCCTCGTGAGAGAGACGTGGAACGAACTTACGCTACAGCAACGACATTAGTCGCCGCCCGATTTTTCGGCTGAAGATCAATCTTCAATCCCATGTCGCCGGCCGGCTTCTCCGATGATTGCTTTCTGTGTTGCATCGCCTCAGCCAAGCGTTTCGGGTTCATGACGATGCGCCGATCATTGCACCACATTTTGACATAGTGCGGATGCAAACCATACTTGATGGCCTCCACCAGCGCCTCCGTAGGTATCTTGGTCGGCGGAGCAGAATGTGTCTGGCTTCCGTTGAAGATCTGCTCTCCCTTCTTGAAGTAATACCAATGCGCCAAACAATGCAAGTCGTGCGCACCAGGAACACCTAAGTCAAGCCAACTCGGCTCATTCGTGATCTTCTTAGGTAAATCCATCCAACGTATCATGCGGACCACGTTGGAGAGATTGAGGTCGGGGATTCGCGTGTCAACAGAGATCATCACGTTACCCTTCGAAGTGCGGCAAAGAACGATATCTGCACCAGTAAACCGAGCTGCACGAGGCGCTTGCAGATCATCGCTTTCGATGACCATGAGCTTGAGCTCGTATTCGCCACGGTTATCCATCGCGCGCACCGGAATGATTTCCTGCTTTTTATACAGGTCAACCAGCTGCCAAAACTGGAGCTGGTCTGAAGTAATCTGCAAGAGCGGAGTCTCGAGCCAAGTGCTGATATCCTCTGCCTTGTAGGGCAAACGATGCATGGCCTGCAATATTGACGCGAGTTCCGTTATGCATTTGTCCGAACGGCGCAAACTGTCATGCGATATCCGGAAGAGGTGCTCACGGATCCGTGAATCCTCGCTGAAGTATTTACCTTCAGCATCCATCGCCTTCAAAAGATCCACCAGAGATTTCTCGCCGGGAAGAGCCGTGAAGTGATATTGCTCATTGTGAATGATTGCCTTGAGAGCAGTCGTCACCCATGTCAGAACGCCAAGATAATTTCCCGGCATAGAACGATTGGCAACCTTGACCAACTCAGCCAACTGCGTCGGCATGCAACCTGCTTCGGTGTCGCACTTAAGGACTTCAGCGATGAGGCGTTTTACTTCCGGTAGTTCGTTAATCCCAAGGAATTTTGCAGCGAGAGTCGTTGCGCATTCACCCTTGAGTCGCTCGATACCTTTGCGATGCTCATTGAAGCGACAATTGTCACCACAACCGATTGGTAGGACACAATTACGATCATGATCAGCTTCTGTCCCGGTAATGTCAGCATCAACAAAGCGAACACTCGCCTTGAGCATGCCGTATACCTTGAGGAGATAATATGCCACGATTTCATCCAAGTGCGGGGATTTATGCATTACCACTTGGTTGAATTGCGCAAGGAACTTGACTGCTTCTTCTAGTTTTTTATTCACAACGAGCCTTTCAGTATGGAGCATGTATGCTCCGGATTGATGTTTTCTAGCCGTCCGTTCTCACGTTTTAAAAGAACTTTCAGCTGGTGGTATTATACCACATAAACTACTCTAAAGTCAATGCTTTTTTGACTTTGATGAGTTCCTGCAAAATAGCCTGTAATTTGAGCTCTTCTTCAGGGGAAACCGCCTTTTCAGCGATAAACTGCCCCATTTTCCTCATAAAGAGTCCGTAGAGGTCATTATAGTAATCATTGAGTATTTTTCTGTTCTCAGGCCTGTCTAAATCGCGAATCTGGTCGCTCGGCCTGTCAAAAGCTCGTAAAATATCTACTGGGCGCTCGAGGCCTTCATACGTGATACTGTCGTGACGCAAAATACCATCAAGCGATGGTGAGGTAAGGGTGTAATCTCTATACATGTTGTTAGTAATCGGCTTTGACGCTCGTAAAGCCGTCTTTGGTGATGATGACGTGATCAATGAGGCGTATACCCATGAGCTTGCCTGCCTGGATGAGTCGTTTGGTGATCTCGATGTCTTCAGGGCTCGGCGTAGCTTCTCCCGATGGATGGTTGTGTGCGAGGATGACGGCGACAGCGGACGATTCTAGAGCAGGACGGAACACTTCGCGTGGATGAGCGAAGTTGGACCCGACCGTACCGACAGATATGACTTCGTCGCGAATGATGCGACTGTGACTATTGAGATACAGACCGCGCATCTGTTCTTTCGGCAATGAGCGGAGTTCTCCGAGGTAGTCGAAGACGTCGTGAGCATTTCTGATCGTCGTGAAGCCGCTCTGGTTCCGAGCGTAGAATCGACGACCGAGCTCTCCCGCAGCCACGATGGTGCACGCTTTGACGATCGGTATATCGAGATCCTTCGAAAGCTTAGTGGGATCGTGCTCAGCAAAGATATTGCGCTCTCCATAATCTCTGATGATGCGGTTGGTCATGCCCAGCACGTCTTCTTTGGTCGTGCCGGTCACGATGAGCAGAGCGGCCAACTCAGACACCGTCAAAGCCTCCGGGCCATGTGCCATGAGCTTTTCGCGCGGTTTCCCTTCCGGAGGCAGATCCCTGATGAGGAGCGGATACTCGTCATCGAAAGGAGACCGGTCGAGAACCAGCGGTATGTCGCGGATGATGTATTGGCTGTTCTGCATGGGGATATTTTAGCACCAAATATTTTGTTTTGGCAATTGTGAATAAAAAGCACCGACTTTCGCCGGCGCCTTCTGTTTTTGCGATTCTCCTTACTCCCTTCTCCTTACTCCTATCTTCCTGTACTAAAGCGTCTCAACCAAGATAAGGTTGGTATCCTTTGATCCGCCGAATGGGAAGCCCCAGACGATGACCACTTTCTCCCCCTTCTTTGCGAGCTTGTTCTTGAAAGCCACTTCACGAACGACGACCATAGCCTCCTCTACTGTCTTGAATGTAGCAGTCTCGATTGGCTGACAGCCGAATGATAGCGCGAGCTTGTTCAAATGCTTTGGAGAATCTGACATAACGAGGGTGTGCTCTGCAGGGCGGTAACGAGCAATCATGCGCGCAGTGCGTCCTGAACGAGTCATAGCGACGATGAATGATGCGTTGCTGTCATGGGCGATGCGAACAGCAGCCTGTGAGATGACATCAGTATCACCGTGTGCTTCGACATGATCAACCATTGATTCACATGAACATGCATCTTGCTCGACGCGGAGAGCGATCTTGGTCATCATCTGGACTGCCTCAACTGGGTACTCACCGAGAGTTGTTTCCTCTGAAAGCATGATAGCATCTGTGCCATCCTTGATAGCGTTGGCGACATCTGAAACTTCAGCGCGTGTTGGGATCGGACTCTTGATCATAGACTCGAGCATTTGTGTAGCAACGATGACTGGCTTGCCAGCTTCGATACAGGCATCGATCATGCGCTTTTGAGCGATAGGAACTTCTTCTGCAGGGATCTCGATAGCGAGGTCACCACGAGCAACCATGATACCGTCAGCCGCTTCAACGATAGCGTCGAGACAATCGAGAGCCTGAGGAGTCTCGATCTTTGCAATGATGCGTGCGTCTGACTTTGCCTTCTTCAAGATAGCGCGGAGCTCATGGATATCTTCTGGACGGCGGACAAATGAAAGTGCGAAGAAATCAACCTTGTTCTTGAGACCGAACTCAAGGTCCTTGCGATCCTTTGCAGTGAGAGCGTGGATAGTGAGCTCAGCGTCTGGGAGGTTGACACCCTTCTTGTTGCCGAGAGGACCACCGACGATGACTTTACAGATGATGTCATTGCCTTTGATCTTGGTGATCTGGAGACGTTTCTTGCCGTCATGGACCATGATCGTACCACCAACCTTCACTTCACTTGGAAGCTTTGGGTAGTTGATATAGACGCGATGTTCATCACCGGTGAGCTTTTCTGATTCGTTTGTGGTGAGAGTAAATGTCTGGCCAGCCTTGAGCACAATACCCTTTTCATCGCTGAACATGCCGATACGGATCTTTGGGCCACCGAGGTCTTGGAGGATAGCGACAGGCTTGTCGAGCTTCTTCATGACGGTGCGAAGGTTGTCGACGCGGCCTTGGTGCTCAGCAAAATCTCCGTGCGAGAAGTTGAGGCGCATAACGTTCATGCCGGCAGTGACGAGTGCTTCGAGCTTTTCGACTGTCTCTGTAGCAGGGCCGATAGTACATACGATCTTTGTTTTCTTTCCGAGGTTCATAGGATAAAAGGGGTTAATTAAGCGCTTTGAGGCGCGGTTATTTATAAATTAAATGAGGTTCTATCATACGGAAAATGGCTCTGAAAGTCAAAGCCATCTTCACAAATACTATTTTGCTGAGATTATTATTTGACTGGCTTTATAACTTGGTATACATCTGGATCGATCGTACGATCAAAACAAGTACGACCTTTTTCATGGCTCCATACATCTGAAATGCCTCCTCCTGGTCCTGGATACGATACCGAAACATCATAAGCGATTGGATACCCAACATTTCCACCGCCATAAGCACCTCTACCAGCGAGGTCTTGTGATTTTTCACCGAATGTCGCACAG
Source organism: Patescibacteria group bacterium (assembly GCA_040388415.1). Lineage (GTDB taxonomy): Bacteria > Patescibacteriota > Minisyncoccia > Phycocordibacterales > PALSA-1337 > C7867-002. The sequence goes on along the minus strand of JAZKBV010000003.1, from coordinate 50,928 downwards.
AGAGCGAATGTTGGTAGAGATTTTGTGCTTGTTGCTGGCCTGATCGAATACTCATAAACAGCCTTTGTCTCTGGGTCGGTAGGCATGGTAAATCCTCCGATCGTATCATTGAGATCAGTGAGTGCAGTTGGAAGCTTCCCTTTTTGCTGCCAATAACCGACGACTTTCCACTGAACCGTGCTCAGATCATTGATGCGTTGTGCGTCAAAGCGTAGAGCACGTTGTTTTGCAGGTGAACCAACTGCGATGAAGCCGACGACAATAGCAATGATAACCAATGCGAGGCCGAACCATGCATTGACCTGACGTGCGAGCTTTGACCAACGATGAGTTGTATTCAAACTAAAGTAATAATACTTGCCTACTGAACCCGCAACCAAGAGGACAAGAATAACTTTGAGTACGAGGCGCGAAGTGATCTCTCCGTTGAGGTATGTATTGATGAGAGCAATCAAGTCTCCACCCATAAGAACTATGGTCAAGAATAAGGTGAGATAAATCCTCCATTTGCGAATCATGAGATCAGCCTTTTCAGGCATCTTCTTTATATCCCCATTGATGAGCCACTCGAGCACATACAATATAGGAACGAGCACGACCAAGATAGATATTGGCCATGCAACAGCATTGCCATAGAAGTACCCTGCCAGCGCATCAGGAAAATAATAGTTGATGACACTGAACGAAAGATTGATAAGAGCGCCTGTAGCTATATAGAGCGCCACGGTCGCACCAAGGTGAAGGAAAAAATCCTTCGGGGTTGTTTTGGTATTCATAATGGTTGATTATACCACGAGAGTCTTTGCATTTAACGGGTAATTTTGATAGTGTATACCCACTGATTTGAGGTATCAGCTCGATCCAATCTTTGAGCCGTACTTCATCTCACTAAGTGCAAAGAGCTTCTGGTCGAAAACTTTTTTCGGGCTTTGCCCAAAAAAAGTCTTTCGATCCGAATTTTGAAGTGCAAAATTCGCGCGCATAGCTCAGTTGGTAGAGCACACCACTGATACTGGTGGGGTCCTAGGTTCGAATCCTAGTGCGCGCACAAAATAATCACAGCGTAAGGCAACCTTGCGCGCACAAAAAAGTTAGTCGAGTTGCATGTTAGTATAGAGTTATCTATGGACCCTCAACGAAAAGAAAAATACATACACCGCCTTTTTGATATCGGTCTGATACTCAAAGGATCACATGCCATAATTGAAATTATTGGCGGTTTTGTGGTGCTTTTTATCAGCCAAGATTTTATCATTCGAATCGTTTTGTCGATCACCCAAGATGAATTATCAGATGACCCTACGGACGCTTTTGCCAACTACCTCGTTCATTTTGCTCAGTCATATTCTATCTCTTCACAGCACTTCTTCGCGCTATATCTCTTGAGCCATGGCATCATCAAAGGCTTCCTTGTTTACAATCTCTTTAGAGAACGACTCTGGTCATATCCGCTCGCTATCGCCGTCTTTTCCCTCTTTGGCGTATATCAGATGTACGAATACTTTCATCGCGGATCGATCTGGCTCATCGTATTTACCATACTGGACATCACTGTCATTTGGCTCACCTGGCATGAATATAGATATATGAAGAAAACAGGCATCAAACCGAAGTGGGAGTAGCGGTACGCAGACAAAAAGTTTAGAAGTGCTGTTTCTTATCTTTCACCAGCAAGAGGAAGAAAGCCGGCACGATATAGAGAGTCAGGAAAGATGACAGCGTGAGACCGAAGATCACTGCTCCGCCAAGCGAACGCCAAAGCTCATTGGACAGAGTGACGGGCAAAATACCGATGATCGTACAGATCGATGTTATGAAGATAGCCTCGAGACGAGACCTGCCTGCATCAACGATTGCATCTTCGAACTTGATGCCGCTTTTTATATTCAAATTGATCTTGTCCACGAGGATGATGGCGTTTTTGACGACGATGCCGAACAGAGCCAAAATACCGATGAGACCAGGGAATGAAAGAGGAACATCAAAGAGCGCCATGCCCAGAAATACGCCGATCAAAGCCAGCGGAATCGGCACGAGCACGATCAAAGCTTTGCGGAATGAATTGAACTGTATGATGAGCGTCGCGACGATCAATATGAGAGCGATAATCATGGCACGGAGAACTGAAGTGACCGACTCGGCATTCTGTTCATTTTCTCCTCCATAGGTGATCGAATATCCTGCGGGCATCGTGTACTCAGCAAACTTCTTTTCAAAGGCAGCGAGAACTGCCTGACCATTGGTAGATGAATCAGTGCCAGCCGACAGGATGATGGTGCGCTTTTGATCGATACGTGTGATGACGTCTACGGCAGGCTTGAGCCTAATAGTCGAAACGTCTTTGAGGAATACTGGCTGTCCACGCGTATTGAGTACCTGCAGATTTTGGATCGATGAAAGATCAGGGATAGCGTTTTGATCGAACGTGGCGACGAGCTGGATCTCTTTGTCCCCTCGAATGATCTTGGTCAGTTCGATGCCGGAAACTGCCGTACGCAAAACTGAACCGACTACCGCAGCATTGAGACTATTTTGTTCCATCGCTGCAGGATCAAGCTCAAAGGTATACTCTGGCACTGATTCTTTTTGTGAAGCACTCACATTGATTACGCCAGGAATAGATGAAAGTATCGGCTTGAGATCGGTCACGATCTTCGAAAGTGTATCGAGATCATCGCCAGCGATATGGGCTTCAAAAGCAGCTCCTGCCGGTGGGCCACCGGCCAAAGTCGAGACATTCGCTTCCATACCAGTGGTCGAAGCCAGATCAACGCGCAGTTTGTCAGCAAAATCATATGATTTCATACTGCGCACGCCCGCATCTTTCAATATGATCGATATCGAGGCAAGGTTCGATCCCGTGCCTGCGCCAGCGCCAAATGAACCAGAGTTGGGACTCGCATGTCCAATGACTGTTGAAAAGTTGGAGATATCTTTGTAGCCGAGCAACCTCTGCTCGATGCTTTCGACGCGAGCGCTCGTCTCAGTCAGGTTAGTTCCAACGGGCGTACGTATATCTATATACACATAATCGCTATCTTGGATCGGAAAGAAAACACTCTTAACAAAGCCAAGTGGTATGAGCGCGACTGAAGCGACAAAGAGCACGACAACGCTGATCAGTATAAAACGACGGCGCTTCTTATCCAAGATATAGTGTCTGACTGATCGTTCATAGAGCGGTAAGAAACGATGAAAGTTGATGATGCCATGAATGAGGCGGAGGCGGAAGCTTTCATGCCCTTGGTCGCCCTGCGTGCGCAGCTTTTCTTTGATGAGATCTTCACTTTCCCATTCGCGCTCAGAGAGATCTTTGTTCTTGACCAATTCCTGCTTTCCCCCCTTCTCATACCACCAGATCAGCCATGCTTCAATGAGGATCAATACGCCACCAGCGATATACGCAAACAAACCTCCTGTATAAAACAAGATGGCTGAAATACCGATCAAGAGAAATTCGATAGTAAAGAAGAAACGGCGAGTCAGACGGATGCGCTCGAGCACCGCAGCCAGCGGATGGTTAATCATAAGGGCGATCAGGAGCGACGCGACAAGCGTTATCGAAACAGTGACAGGGATTGATTTGAGATATTGTCCGATGATGCCGGTTGCGAACAAGAGCGGCAAAAATGCCCATACGGTAGCGAGAGTAGTCGTCGTTAAAACCCATTTAAAATCATTCAAAACAAGAAGAACAGCTTCTTCTGGCGTAAATTTACCCGTGCTCAAATATTGTTTGGTCGCTGAGACGACCACGATAGCATCGTCGACCAGCAAACCGAGAGCGAGGATCAATGAAAAAAGCGAGAGGAAGTTGAGCGATATGCCCAGCATCAAAAGGCTGCCGAATGTCACAAAGAACACAAGCGGTATAGCCAATCCTGCAACAAAGGCTTCCTTGAGGCCAACGATAAGGAAAAGGACAAGGAAGACCAAGAGCACGGTCAAGAGAAAATCATCAGAAAGCTGAGTGAAGTCATGTCGAACAACTTTGGCGAGATCCTGACCAACGATACTGTACGAGATGCCGGGCGGGAGAGCTGCGACCATCTTGTCGACTGTTGCCTTGGCAGCATCAACGGTATTGAGCACTGATGCACCCTGACGCTTGACGAGAGCGAGGGTTACGGCATTTTTTGGTTCCGATCCAGCGATCGACAAACGTGAGTAAGCGGTTTTCTTTACTGCTTTTTCACTGACCGAGGCGATATCTCTTATAAGCACCGCACTACCTCCTGCAGTATGCGAAACAGGCACAGAGCCGATCTCATCCACACTGACGAGCGATTGATCAGACTTGATAGGCACCACAAACGTTCCTGCTTCAAAATTGCCCGCGGGGATGGCGCTATTTGCTGCGAGGAGAGCATTGTTAGCAGTAGTTATATCAATACCATAGAACAATAAACGCTCAGGTTTGTAGGCCACCTCGAACTCTTGCTCATCACCACCTGAAATATCGATCGAGCGCACGCCTGACATTTTTTCGAGCTCAGTCTGGATATCCTCAGCATACTTGCGGAGAGTGAATGCGTCATAGGGACCAGTGAGAGAGATAGACCATACCGGCATATCATCAAGAGACACTTCAGTGACGACGGGGTCTTTTGCATTAGTTGAGATGTGCGGCTTGGCGGTGCTGACAGCGTTTCTGAGGAGCTGGATAGAACTGTCGATATCAGCATTGGCACCAAACTGAACAGTTATAGATGACAAAGAGTTGTACGAGTTCGAAGTCAGCTTATCTAGACCCTTCAAACCAGAAAGCTCTGTTTCAATCGGCTTGGTCACGAACTGTTCCACATCTGCCGGCGATGCGCCTGGATATGCAGTTGTAACTATCGCGATCGGTATTTTGATTTCAGGGTTCGATTCACGTGGGAGATTGAAAAAAGAGTACATGCCCCATGCCGTGATCAAGAGAATGATGAGGATAACTACACGAAAATTAGTCACAAAAAAATTGAGCCACGTCTTGCGTAATTCAGGGTTGAATGTGAGACGCTCCAAATATTGACCGTCAGACGACTTGTCGTGATTTTCTTTTTCGTTGTAATTGTTCTTTTCCATAGGTTGTACGGTTTTAAAATTACCCGACCCTACTGGACCCGAACTGTTTGTCCTTCATCTAATTCATAGACAGGAGTAACAATGTTCATATCATCAGAAAGCCCTGCGGTAACCTCGACAAAGTCACCATGAATATCGCCTAATGTAACATCATTTCTATGTATCTTTGAATCCTGGTCGACAGTAAAAACATACGCTGAACCAGGGATTATTTTGACATCCTGAATTGGTAAAAGATAGCTCACCGGAGCAGTCGAGGTGCCAGCATGCGCACCCGTTGCAGAAATAACGGTTGTTGCGACATGCGCTGGAGATATGAGAACACTCACATTCCTGCCGATAACGAGCCCTGATGCTCCAGATGTGCCGGAATCAAGCACATCAATATCAACTTCTGCTTTCTTGGTCGTTGAATCTACGCCAGGAGCAACATTTGAGACAATGCCTTTCGACGCTGTATCCTGAACGATGACAGTTGATCCGACTTGGATGCGAGAGAGATCTTCGCCGCTGACATATGCCTTGATCCTAAGACCATCTTCATTGCCGATGACTGTGGCGAGCAAAGTGCCCGGTGAAGCCAGTTCCCCTTCGCGCAATGGTAGTGCTGAGATCTTTCCAGCAACAGGAGAACGGATGATGGTCTTGGCTAGCTGAGCGCGCAGATTGTCGACGCCAGCTTGTGCAGCAGCGATTTGAGCACGAGCAGTCGATCCTTGACTCGAGCTTCCTGTGTTGAGGGCTTGGCTTGCAGCCGTCAAAGACTGTTGAGCACCTGAGACAGAGTTATGCGCTGCAGTGACCACTCCTTTCCATGTATCTAGAGAAGCCAAAAATGTGGGCGTAGCGGAGTTAGATAAGCTATTCAATAGCTTCGACATGTCATTGAGCAGACTACCGGCGATCGTCATATTTTTTTGCGCGGTGGCAGCAGCTGCTTTTATGATGTCAGTGCTTGTACTGACAGTGAGGCTATCGTTGAGCGCTTTCCAGTCCAAAAATGCGCTACGGAGCTCAAGATCGATGCTTGTAATCTCATTGTTGAGCGCAGTATCAGACGAAAGCGAGTTCAATTGTCCACCATTGCCGTTGTTGTTGTACAAAATCGGATCGGCCTGCGTCACGATAGCGTCATAGGTCTTTATATATGCATCTTTGATCTTGTCGATCGCTGCCTGCCTTGCAGAATCAAGTGAGACTGCCCCAGTGTCATATTGTCCTTGTGCGAGTGCAAGCGATGCTTCTGCTTGAGCCAACTGTGCGCGAATATCGCTATTTGAAAGCTCTATAAGTACTTGACCAGAGTAAACATTTTGACCGATAGAGACATCTATGACCGAAACGGGCGCTGAAGTCTGACTCTTCAGATCGGCCTGTGAATGAGCTTCGACAGTGCCATTTGCCGAAACGGCTACGTTGCCCTGACGGAATGTAGATGCGTTCACGGTCGTCACCAGTTTTGCTGTTGAGGTGCTAATCGCTGAGACTGGCTGTTTGAGCGATCTTCCAGCAATGACAGCGATAACAATAGCCACCAGAGCTACTGCAGTTGATATAACGATATGTTTGCGTAGTATTGAGAATATGGCCATATATAAGCATGTTACAGGAACCAGTACGTAGTTGCAAACTCAAACCTAAACTGCGGAACTCTCCACTCCCCTCGCTGGCACCTTCAGAAACACGACGCCAAGAATAGCAGCAAGCGCTGCGAAGCTGGCGCCGACGAGAAAAGCGGCATGATAACCCGCATTGAGAGCGACAAGATGGGTCGTCCCTGACTGGACAAGACTCTCTGTTCGAGCAAGGGCGAGACTAGCGAGAATCGCGAGTCCAAGCGCGCCACCCATCATGAATGATGTGTTGACGAGCCCTGACGCGAGACCAGATTCTGCCTGAGGAAGATCGCTCATGGCAACGAGAAGGATCGGATTAAAAGCGATGCCCGCCCCGATGCCGAGCAGTATCATGCTCGGCAGAATATTCGCGACAAAGTGTCCGCCAATAGGCGCGAATGCCAGCAATACCAAACCGAGCGAAGCAGATGTGAGACCCGTCCAGAGCGGTCTCTTGATCCCGTAGCGCATGATAATCTTCGCTGAGAGACCGACCGAAAAAGCTGCCATGATGAGATTGGCTGGTAGAAAAGCGAGGCCCACTTGAAGCGGTGAATAACCAAGGACGAATTGCATATAGAGCGCGGAGATAAAAAACCATGAGAACATAGCTGCAGCCCAGAGGACGCCAGCAGCATTTGCGGTCACGACATTGCGCAAGCGGAAGAGACGTAACGGCATCAGTGGCACTCGAGCTCGAGATTCGATCCAGATGAACAAAGCAAGTAAAATCACTGCAAGAGCGAGAAGTCCGAGAGTTTGAAATGTCATCCATCCGACGATATTGCCGTTGACGATAGCGTAGTTGGCAAGCACCAGCGACGCGATGAGAGTAACGGCTCCTGGTACGTCGAGATGCTTCTGTGCATCTTCTAGGCGTGTAGCAGGAAGTAGCCAGAAAGAAAAGATGAACACTACGATACCGATTGGAATATTCACCAAGAAAATCCAGTGCCAATTGATCGTCGTCAAAAGCCCGCCGAGCAGTACTCCGATCGATCCACCGCCCGCTGCCACGAAACCAAAAACGCCCATGGCTTTTGCACGATCACCTGGTTCTGTAAAAAGATTCATCATAAGCGAGAGTGCTACCGCATTCACCACTGCCCCGCCGATCCCTTGTATTGCTCGAGCGACGATGAGGAACCACTGACTTCCCGCAAATCCACAAGCAAGTGATGCCAGTGTGAAGATGACAAGGCCCGACAAAAAGACACGACGATGTCCATAGAGATCACCGAGCCTTCCACCGAGCAGGAGAAACCCGCCGAATGTCAGCAAGTACGCATTCACTACCCACGCAAGCGATGCTTCGCCAAAACCGAGGCTTGTCCTGATAGATGGCAAGGCTACATTGACGATAGTCGTATCGAGCACGATCATGAGCACGCCGAGACACAATATAGAGAGCGCCCACCAGCGTTTTTTATTTTGTATTGCTGTATTTTCCATGTATATGAAATATTTAAGTTACTCTGTAGTGTGACGCTTCAACGCCAATAAAATGTCGTTGACAGATTAGGGGATTTGTTGATTATTTTTTACTGTAACTTGGACGTAACATACCCTCTCGTCTTGGGTCCGAAATAACCAACAGCTGGACGTATGCCATTCTTTTTTTGTAATTCAGCAAGAGCGTTCCTGGTCAGTGCCCCGAAATAATTGGTAGCACCATGCGCCGAAAGCGCACGCCCAGCAGGACCACTTTTTGCAGAGATAAGGAACTTCTGCAGATCGAGAACGTCACTACCGCTCATACCGAACGTAAGATCACGCACCCATTGTCTGGAAGAAGTCGCCACTTTCACGCTCGGAGCAACTGGTATATATGATATCCTACTCCCTGAGTGTGACATGACTGTAACGGCTGGGGTTTGCACTGGCTGCTGTGTATCCTGTTGATTTGGATCTCTTACAGTAACAGTCCGCTCTTCAGTAGATTGTGCTGTTCCATTATCATCGACGACATATCCTTTGAAAGAATGGTTTCCATATGAAAGATCATTAAAAGAATGACCATACCCGCTCTGCTCACTATCATGGAGCGCTGCCACCTCATCCGCTCCGAGTGCCCTGCTCCAGACCATAACATCATCAATTTTTCCGAAGATGAAAATACCATCATTACGTTTCCCAATATTCAAAGCTGCGGCCACCGCTCTCGTTCCGCTAACACTGCTTACGGGCATACCATTCACGTACAGCGTCTCCATCTCATTTGAAGCATCATAAACTCCAACTACATGCGTCCAGATCCTTGGTGAAGCTACCGCATCCGCAGAATACGCATTGTCGAACTGCCAGCGACTACTTCCACCGATCTGTAGGAGATGACCATTCTCGTCACCAATGATAGCTGCCCCTTCAGTGACACTATTCAAATAAACCCACGTCGAGACAGTAAAGCTCGACTGTATCGGGTCATGCAGAACAACATCAAAGGATGACCCTCCATCAAAATATCCCGCATCTCCGAATGCCCCATACGAATATCTTTCTGTTCCTGTCCAAACGTTCGCATCGTTTTTACCCGAATCATCCTGACCATTCCGCTCAAATCTCCACCATCCTTCAAGTGAATGATCAGAGTTCACAAATGAATACCTGTTCCCGGTCGCGCTCATGGAAAGTCCGGTATCAATAGAAGTCGTAGCAACAAGTGTTGCATTATTATTTGGAGTTGAACCGTCAAACGAAACACTCGGTGGTGTGACACAGGCATGACCGGCATCATTGATAGTCCAGAAAAGAGGGTCGCTCATAAGGACTGTCCGCGCTTCGCCAGCATTACAATAATGGCTATTTGGCGCACCCACAACCACGTCATGTTGCAGAAGTTGTCCTGACCAGCCCGTAAGCGACGTATCGTAGTGCCGAGTCGAAAGCGCTGTTCCACTGAAAGCATTGTCCATCGTAGTGATATTACTCAAATCCCATCCGCCGAGATCTTGATCAAAAAGAGTCGCGCCACTCAACATATATGCCATCGTCGTCACCTGAGACGTGTCCCACGAGCCGATATCCTGATTGAAACGCTGAGCGTTCGAAAACATTCCCTGCATATTCGTCACCTTCGAGGTCTGACTTCCCCAGAGAATCGGATGATGGTGCGCATTCGTAACATCGGAATTATTGAATGAAGTCGCGCTTTCGAACATCGAGTTCATGTTGGTAACATTGCTCACATTCCAGCCGCTGACATCTTGATTAAATGAAGATGCTTGATAAAACATCGCTGACATATCAGCAACATTCGACGTCTTACTTCCCCAAGAAAGTGGTTGTCCGCCATTGTTGAAAGCGGCATCATACGCGAACATGGCGCTCATCGAAGTGACATGGCTCACATCCCATGCGCTGACATCCCCATTGAACGCAGTGTCGTTATAGAACATCGCGGCGGTGTTCACTGCTCCACTCATATTCCAACCTGATATATTTCCATTGAACGGCGTGTCTTGGAATGTGCCAAGGAAATAAGTTATATTGCTAACATCCCACCCATTCAGATTTTCGCTTCTCAGCCCTGATGCTCGGAATGTATATATAAGGTCAGTGACACCTGAAAGGTCAGGTGCATCATAGGCGGCAAAGGTGACATGCGAGCATCCTGCGAACATGCTACCCATAGCCAACCAATGATTCGTTCCCCACTGATCTATAGCGATGAGCTTATCCTTGTCGCCAGCAAAGATAAATAGCATCGCAGGAAATGTGCCGGTAACCTTGATCTGATGAAGACCGGCTGCTGCATAGGTATGAAAAGCGTTTGTCGTCGTGCCTGTCGTCGTAGCCCCATCGCCCCAATCAACATCATAGTTGTAGGTCATTCCGTTCGCAGTAGGAATCTCAAATGAATGATCATCACTGACACCAGCATTATCAGTTTTGACGGTAAAGATAAACTCCGGACTCGATATGGCGAGGTCGACAGTATCACTGGCACCAATAGAATAATGCGCTAACGTCTGTCCATCTACGAGTGGCGTCCCATCGAAACTGAGCGTCTGATATTGAGGAGCGAGTCCGATCTGGTCCTGAATCTTGGTCTTTATGTTTTCAATCGTATCACTTGGATCGACATCGAGAGTTATCGTCCTCGAAGGCGCATGCACGGATATGGACATAGCGTATCCGTGATACCGTATCGTACCGTCAACACTTCCCGAGAGAGGATATTCAGCTGGAGAATATACATCCACATCACCGTGTATTGTACCGTTACTATTAAACGTCTGATCTCGGAATATGACATTACCGAAAACGATTCCCGGATTAGAGGTGGAGTCATTGAATGTTGTATTTCCATAAATGAGACCGGCATTGCCATACTCGCCATGAAAAGCGGTATTTCCCATGATGGTTCCATAGTTCGCAGTCGTTGAAGCATTAAATGTTACGTTTCCGATAATATTCGAAAGACCAAAATAAAAACTTGCATTACCAACTATTCCAAATGGAAGACCCGCGGCAGCAAAACCATTAAACGTCGTATCACCAATGATAGAACCAGCGAAATTCCAATTACTATTAACGATAATACCGTCAGACGTCCGTATATTCATATAAAAGAAGTTGAGTCCGATGTCACTTTGACCATCAACCGGTATCTCACTCATGGTGAGTGAACGTATATAGTAATCAGCAGAATCATCAGGAGTGACTGTTGAATCGATGACCACATTGTCATATGCATTTGGAAGTGACGAGGCATGAACAGTATGACCGGCATCATTCCACCAGTTGGTCAGTGTATTCCAGCTGTCGTACGACAAACTACTGAAGAAATGCAGTGTCCTTGGAGCTGTTGCGGTGACAGGTATAGCAAGCGATCCCGATACGATCACTGGATTATTCCAATATGATGCATCGATAACATCCTCAGTCGGTAGTATGGTATCTCCGGAAGCGAGAGTGGCGTCAGTGGCAACAGTCACCACAAGCGTTGTGGTTGAATTGGTCCATGCTATCGCCAAGCCCTGACCCACTGTGCCGAAAGTGTGTCCATTACTCAGCCCCAAAAACGTATTGATATTATCCGCAGTGATATTCGGATTCATCGGCTCATTGAAACGGAATGACACTGTATCGCCTGACGTGAGCGTGCCAGACGTATCGAGATCTTGTAGAGTCAGCGCGCCAAGCGTTGGCGACAATCCATCATCGACCGGATACTCTGTGCCGCCAGCAAAACCTCCCGGAGCATCTGACCAATCTACCGGCCCAACATCGATTGATCCTGTTGTGTTAGGGGGCACCGGAGGTCCATCAAAACTTATGGTGACGGTATTTGAAGTTGTAGCAACGATAGCAGTGATGGCACGTCCCTCCAGACCTAAACCGAGGTTCGTATACATGCTCACATCATAGCTAGCCAAACTATGCTCATAGGTAATTGTTATCTCATTTGGCGCAGTGATGACCATCCAATCAAGACCACCGTATGATGCGTGAGCACTGTGTATCCCAGTGATCAAAATCACCGTGACAAGAAAAATACGAACTACCTTAATGAGGTTATTCATTGTTTAGTGATGCACTACATGCGACTTCTGTGTGAACATCGGTGCAAACAATCGAGTGCGCTGATCGCTGGTTGAAATAGTATTGCGCGTGCTCCTGTGACTATTACGGTATAGGGCCAACATATCTTTACCAGAAAGTCCTTGAGTGTGTGAGATACGCACAGGGCGTAATGGTTGTACGTGCTTAGGTGTTGCTGCGAAAGCGCTAGAAGTTCCCATTGTAATGAGCGTGACTAGACACATGAGTGCAAACGCTTTTTTACAATATGACATATGTACACACTATTATAGTATGGCTTGTTCGATAAACACAGTTGATAACGCGGACGTCTCGGTCTGGTTAAATTAAGCTATACGATACATAAAAACTGCCTGACCATACTTGATGGTCAGGCAGTGCGATTGAAGTTTTTCAAAACAAACTTACTCGGTCGGCGGTCCGTCAGCCATCAATATCTGCCATTCGAATTCCGTGGGGGTGCCTTCCACAGAAAAGACAACTGGGGCAGATGCAGGAACAGGGGGTGCAACTACAGGTTGAGTTGCGGGCAAACTACTGATCCGCAACTTTTTGATAACACCCTGGTCGTCGATGACGACTTCGGTCGAATCTACCTTCACCAAAGTCACGTGGTTTACGGTATAGCCTAATCCGATAGTGAATTGCCCATTGGTGGTGGAAAAGATTGCCTGTCGCTCACCAAACAAATTGATGGTGCCGACAAGATCAATCTCTTCTGACCTCACAATACCTACACCATTTATCGCAAGCACGAGCAACAGAATCGATTTCATATCAGTTGAGAGGCCGCCCCTAGAAACTAAGAGCGACCTCCTGTTCGAAATGATTCAATTACTCCAGGTGCCCTTGAAGAAGACCTTGGTGCCGCTCGGAAGGCTCGGCGGGGTCAAATCCTGGCAAAGAATCTGATATTTTGCCGCCGGGCCATTGGTGAGAGGAAACGTCAACGAGTTGGTTCCGATGAAAAAATTTGTGCTGCCGAACCTGTTTGAGGTGATTCTCCAATTTGCATGGCCAACCGGAACACTGTAGTTGGTGAACGTGCACGACGTGGCATTGGTATTGAGGAGCGGCAACCAAAAGTTGCCCGACGGCGGATTCGTCATCTTTGCGTAATCGTAATAATCCGGCCCAGTAAGCGTTGTAGTTGGCCCACCGTAGACGGCATTGGTCAATTCGCCTGCCGATGCTTTCGGCGGAACAGCCAACATGGCGAGCCCGATGGCAAGCGCCACGAACGCAGTGGTGATGGTTTTTTTGATTGAGGTGATGATTTTCGTTTTCATGTGGTCGGTGCACATAACAGAAGTGCGCTGGACTATAACGTAAGTCGACGGGTTGTTATTAGTAGGTTACCAACCTAAAAGACCATACACTGGTCTTTAAATTGTATGGACGTGCCACATAGAAAACCTCGAATCAAAACGAAGCCTCACCACGAGTGAGTATGTTTGTATTACAAAGAACAAGCACGGCGGGTAATTTTACACGAAAAAAGTAAAATGTCAAACATGTCATCTCTGCCGTTTGATAGTAAACAAGAATGCTGGGATGCTCCGGTATAGAACTATGTTAGGCGAGACTTTGTAAGGCGATTCTAGCAGAAATTTCTAACCTAAACTCACCCGTCTTGGTCTATGGATCAAGAGAACTAATTCGCAGCCAGTTGCGGAACCACGATGCGATGGTGGTACTTGGCATGCCGGACAGAGCCGTCCAAGAAGCGAGTGACGCGGATGTCGCGGTTGCCGTCGGAGAGAACCCGCACATCTGCAACGAAGAATTCGTCACTTGTCTTGAAGAGAAAGCGGAAACATGTCCATTCTGCTTCGAGCAGATAATCCTTTGCATTATTAAGAATAAAGCTCTTAATTTGCGGGGTTGTTAATACCAAACGATCAAAGTTCTGGTCGATACTACCAAAGATCATAGGATACTCAGCATCTTTTGTTTGCTCATATATCTTAACGGACACTTCGGGAGTCGCTTGCTCAGCTTTGTCACATCCCCAATTTTTGAAGTCGGGGCTGATATAGCCGAACACGTCGCTAGCGGAGGCGAGTGTTTCGGTGCCATTAGTCGCACCAATAACTACATTTCTGTCTGTAGAGATGAGTTTGAGGCAACCAACAGCAGAAGTAACTTTCATAATCAATATTATAACTTATGTCAAAAAATACCGATAATTTGACGCGTCTGGGTCTTCAGAAACTTTTTTATAAATGCTGGGGGGGACTTAGACGACATTCGAACCTCGATGTGAAAAGCGGAGCGTGCTGCCGTACTCATATACACCCATTTCAAAAATGAGTTCGGGGGGGGTTCGACAGGAATTGAACACATTTGGATTATTTAAACTGATCAACAGCGGTATCGATCTTTGAATAAGATACTGTTTCTATACCATTTCCTGATTCAACAATATTATTTACCCATCGAGCGTAATTTAAGGACCTCCTCGTAAAATAATTTCTCTTAACGCCAGTCGCGTCTTTGTGTTTGTCGAGCCCTTCCTGATTACTATCTATCCATTGCTTTTCCTTTTTAAATGAAAGGCATCCTTTGGCGATAGCTTCGTCCAATTTATTCTCAATGGTCCTGTACGGCATCGGCAAGTCATACGATTCTTTCCCATCTGTAGCATCGATGTAGATTCCGTCGAAATCCTCGCCCAAGATGATCCTGTCAACCATATACCATGGATACACCTTTACGCCGCCGCCTTTGGCGAATATCTGAATGTTCTTTTCATCAAATCTGATATCATAGGCTACTTTTTCTGGAGAAGCGATCAGCATTATGATGCCTAAAGTCCTGACGATAAAGATCAGACCTGAGAGGAAAGCGGATATCACACATAGCGTCGCTCCTATTATCTGAGGCGCGCCCACAAGATACGTCTTTACGAGATAATACACAGCAAGCGAGACGGCAAAAAACAGGGCCACGCCAAACCATTCGAGATACCACTGTTGATTGGTCTTATTCTTTATATTTTGCATCTGATAATAATAGCACACGCTACTCCTCCATATCCTTCGGGAGAATGAACTTCGATTTGGTATTTCTACCAGGTTGGCTGCCAGACTTGGATTCGAACCAAGATACACAGCTCCAGAGGCTGCGGTCCTACCATTAGACGATCTGGCAAAATGGTCCTTGCAGAATAACCTAAAAAACAGTATAAATCAAATAAAGGAGACCCGAGCACAATGAAAATTATTACCGACCCTACCGAGGCATGTAAGGCCTTGAAACGTCACAACACCCCTACCCATCTCTGGGATGGCGGGAAATACAAAACGATCGAACAGTTGATGGAAAGCTTGGAGAATGATGCGATCCAACTTGAGGAGCATGACAACAGAGGGTCAAAGAAGTTGATCCTTCGTGTGAATGTAGTTGTTGCCCACATTCAAGTTTACAGTGAAAACACTGACACGTGGCACAAACTCTACGAACATAGCGTCTTTTCGCCAAAAACGAGACAACGGAAAAAACGCACGCAATTCAATGGCAGTGTCGCAGGAAAGCCACTTCGCACTGAGTCACTTGATAATCACGGCTTATTTACGGCGATTCGACGGGAGATCGGCGAAGAACTTGGCCAGACTGAACCACTCTTCAAAAGCCGCGGTCATTTTAACCTTGTTCGGAGACATCGTGAAATCGTCGTTTCAAGCGACTATTATCCTGGGTTGCCAGAGCACTTCGTTCGTTACCATTTCCGGTGCCTCATTCACCCAAAATTATTCCATAAAAGATACGTTCATGTTGATGAAAAATCTGGACGCGTCTTTACCTTCAAATGGAAATTGATGACAAATCAAGAGTGTCCAGAGGATGAGATTCCTCCTGCGCCTAATCCTGTAGGCTTCAGCATCGCCGCCTAGCCAATGCCCTGCAGCAATGCGGGGTATTTTTATATATGTACCTTGCGAAATAACCTTAAAAGGGGTATAAAAACAAGCGGACTTCGCAGTAAAACAAAAACCAATATTGGAGGAAAACATGAAATCACTGACTCAACAGAACGGCAACGCACCTACGCTCGAGGCCAAAGTTAAGCAAGCGCTCGACGACATAGGCATACCTTACGAAAAGTGGGGTAAGGATGGCGCCAGCGAAACATTCCCCACGCTGCTCGACGCCCTAGGGAAAAATCGGATCACCTGGGACGAAAGCGAACCTGAAATGCTCCGCAAAGACGTGTCAGTCCTCTATGTGACATGCCAGCGGGAAGGAAAAACATTCCAGTTACGCGAAAAGTCGCAAGTCTTCAGGCACAACCAGTATCAATTCAGACATGGGCTCGATGGTTCATTGGGAGAGACAATGGTGCATACCGAAACAGCGCTCAACGCCGCGCTCCGGGGGCTCGAGAAACTGAGCCAGACAGAACTCAGGCTCAAAGAAGTGTCAGCGGGTGATCTTTCAGGTTTCTGCCGAGAAACGTTTGAGCCTTTCACATCTCCTGCATATCCCCCTCTTCTGCTTGAGCTGAATCGACGGAAATACAGCTATTGCATGCCTCTCGAACTGTATCACCCAGAATATGTGTTCGAAGAATTCAACAAAACTACAACCTACGTTTGGGAGGAAATGAAGGTCAAAGCATAATTCCTTTTACTCACAACCGCGCTTCAGCAATGGAGCCGGTTTTTTATTTACCCTTTCTCTTCTTGGCCGCTTTCATGAACTCAGTAAAGAGCGGGTGCGGCGCCAATGGTCGTGCTAAAAACTCGGGATGGAACTGTGTGCCGAGGAAAAACGGATGAACTGAACGAGGGAGCTCGGCGATCTCCATGAGCGTGCCGTTTGGCGACTTGCCTGAGAATACGAGACCAGCATCTTCTATCTGCTGTATATATTCTGGATTTACCTCATAGCGGTGGCGGTGGCGTTCTTCGATCGAACCGTGTTTGATCCAACCGGCGCTCTCATATGCACCCTCAGCGATGCTTCCCTTCACCAACTTTGCCGGATACTTGCCGAGACGCATCGAGCCACCATAGTCACCCTCAGCGATCTTTTTCTTTTGATCAGGCATGATGTCGATGATGAGATGTTTTGCTTTTGGATCAATCTCAGCAGTATGTGCACCAACTAACCCAAGAACATTGCGAGCATACTCTATCGTCATAAGTTGCATACCGTAGCAAAGGCCAAAATAAGGAATCTTATTTTCACGGCAGTATCTAATGACATTCAACTTACCTTCGATACCACTCTCACCAAAGCCACCAGGTACAATGATGCCATCGAACTGATCAAGCACTGAGTAGTCTGGCTTTTTGCCCTCAAAATCACGTGAATTGACCGTATGGATAACCGGCTTTACCTTGGCGGCATATCCTGAGAACTTTATGGCCTCCAGGACAGAGATATAGGCATCGGTCAGCACAAAGTCACCTGTATTAAAATACTTGCCTACAATAGCGATATTGAGGGGGTGGTCAGTAAAGTTCTTGATACCTTTGGCGAACTTCTTCCATTCAGTAAATGCTGGACCGATCTTTCGCGCAGGCAAACTGAGTGAGGTCATCAGTATCTCCGCCAGGCGATCTTTTTCAAAGTTAACTGGCACATCATATATGCTCTCTATGTCCGGCGCTGAGATGACATGCTCGGTCGGTATGTTACAGGAAATAGCGATCTTTTCTTTGCGACGGATATCGAGAGGGGTCTCCGCGCGCGCGATGATGAAGTCGGCATTCACTCCATAGGATGCCAGCTGTCGCGCAGCGTTTTGTGTCGGACGCGACTTCATCTCACCCAGCTTCCCTGGCGTCGGCAGATATGAAACCATGATGAACACCACGTCAGCGGGACGCTTCATCTTGAGCATGCGCGCCGCTTCAATGAACATGACGTTCTGATAGTCGCCAATGGTGCCACCAATCTCCACGATAGAGATATCGGACTTATTGAGCAGTGCTGCATGTTCGAAACGGTGAACTATCTCATCGCGGATATGCGGTATAGCTTCGACACATTTGCCGCCGTACTTGAGCGCGCGCTCTTTTTCGATAACATCCTTGTAGATCATGCCTGAAGTCATGTAGTCATAGTCGCTGGCGTCGCGGTTCAAGAAGCGCTCATAATTGCCCATGTCCTGATCCGTCTCGAGGCCATTGTTCAAAACAAAAACCTCACCGTGCTCGGTGGGGTTCATGGTGCCTGCGTCGACGTTGAGGTAAGGGTCGACTTTGACGAGATTGATGCGGAGGCCTTTGGCAGAGAGGACCGTGCCGATCGATGAGGTGGCGATGCCCTTGCCGACTCCCGACATCACACCGCCGATGACGAAGATGTATTTGTGGGGAGGTTTTTTCATGGAGCTATTATACTCTCAAATACTTCCTTGCTGCAATATAGCTCGATACCCCACCGAGGAGAATACCTGCACCCATGATGAGAACAAAAATCTGCGGGAAGTTATGGACAAAATAAGCCGAGAGAACATTCACAATAAGAGAAAAGTTCGCAGCGACGTCGACACCGGCCAACCGTAGAACGATCGAGTCGCTCCAGTACGCAAAACCAGCCATGAGAATGAGAGTGAGTACCGCCGAGACAACGCCATACATGATGCCTGAGATGACGAATGGTCCACGAACGTAGATATTACTTGCTCCAACGAGCTTCATGACTGAGATCTCATCGCGAGCGGTATAGATGATGAGACGAATAGTATTCCAAACGATGATGATAGCCACGAGTATCAATATAAGAGCGATCGTAGCACCCACCTGCTCAACGGTTGGAATGATAGCGCTCAAACGATCGATGATAAGTTTGTTCTCTTCATAGTTAACTTTATCAATGATAGGCGTGCCGGTCTGATCTTCAGTATTTTTGCTGGTCAGGAAGTTGGCGATATTGCCATACTGGCCAGGATCTTTTGCTTTGATATTGAGCGCTGCAGGAAATGGATTGCCACCGACTTCGGTGAGACCTTGCATGATGAGCGCATTGTTCTGCCATTTGTCTTTGAATGAACTCAAGGCTTGATCTGCAGAGACATACTCGACGTCAGAAACTTCAGGCAATGCCTCGATCTCTTTTTTGAGCGAAAGGATGTCTTTTTCTGGCGCAGTTAATGTGAAGTACACATTGATGTCGACTTTATTTTTGACATCAGTCAGGAGCGAACGTCCGAAGGCACTTGCAAAAACGAGTCCGCCAAAAGCTGAGAGTGAAAGCGTGATGACGACTATAGCGGCAAATGAAAGAAAACCATTACGCCAAAAGTTGACGAAGCCGGTGCGTGTTATGCGTTTGAAAGTGGTGAAAATCATAATGTTATAAAATATATTTTCCTGACTTATCGTCTCTAATCACTTTGCCATTTTCCATAGTGATGACGCGTCCACCGACAGCATCAACGACGCCTTTGTTGTGGGTGGTGAGAAGAACAGTCGTACCCATCTCATTGATCTTTTTCAAAATACGAACGATCTCGAAGGTATTGGTCGGATCGAGGTTACCGGTCGGCTCATCGGCGATGATGATATCAGGTTGAGTGACGATTGCACGTGCGATAGCCACACGCTGACGTTCGCCACCTGAGAGTTCATGAGGAAAATTCCAGATCTTATGAGCAAGATCGACGAGCTCGAGGACATGAGGCACGTCAGCGGAGATCTCATGGTCTGTATGACCAGATGCTTCCATAGCAAAAGCTATATTTTCGTAAATGGTCTTGTTCGGTATCAAACGGTAGTCTTGGAAGACTGTGCCGATGCGTCGGCGTAGCTTGGACATCTGCTTTTTGTTCAGATTATGGACATTGGTAGACTCGAGGAATACTGAGCCTTCGGTCGGATAATCCTCAGCGATGAGAAGCTTCATGAGAGTGGTCTTGCCTGCACCAGAATGGCCCACAATAGTGACGAACTCCTTTGGTTCAACGCCAAAGCTGACATTGTCGAGAGCAACGGACTTGTCGGGGTATATTTTTGAGACTTTGTCGTAGTAGATCATGCCTCCAATTATATCACTACAGCTCCTTTTCTGCCTCAATAAACATATCAATATCGCCCTCGAGCACCTTATCCACTGAAGAAGTCTCGACATCAGTTCTGTGATCCTTGATCATCTTATATGGATGCAAAACATATGAGCGAATCTGGTTACCCCACTCGATGGCAGTGGTCGAAGATATCTGCATACCCTTCTCTTTTGCTTTGCGTGCATCTTCCATATGTTTCCAGAGCTTGCCACGGAGGATATCGAGAGCTTTTTCTTTGTTCTGCGCCTGCGAACGCTCAGAGGTGACATGGATAGATATGCCCGTAGGTTTATGGAGGAGTCGTACGGCCGTCTCGCGCTTGTTCACGTTCTGACCTCCTGGACCGCCTGACTTAGCGATCGATATTTCAAGATCTTTGTCTTCAACAACCACATCATCAGATGAAGTCTTTTCAAATTCAGGGATGACTTCGACAAGCGAAAAAGAAGTCTGACGCTTTTGCGCAGAGTTAAAGGGAGAGATGCGCACGAGACGATGGACACCCGATTCATTTTTGAGGGTGCCATAAACATTCTTACCAGTTATTTCAATAGTGATATTTCTATAGCCACCGTGATCGTTCTCATTTGAGTGGATGATGCCGAAACTCCATCCTTTACCTTCAGCATAGCGACGATACATGCGCATAAGCATAGCTGAAAAATCTTCAGCATCATCGCCTCCTGCGCCAGAGAGTATAGAGAGGATGGCATTGCCCTTATCATACTTCCCTATACCCTCGAGGCTGTCTTTGAGATTTTGGAGCTCTTTGATGGCTGATTGAGCTTTATTTTTATCCTGCCAGAAATCAGCACCTGCCATTGCGGTCTCGAGGTCGGTTATTTTTTGTTGGATTTGGTCTTTGTCGGACTTCATAAATTTAAGTGAGCCAAATACGGGAATCGGACCCATATCCCTGCTTTACGAAAGCAGTGTTCTACCATTGAACTAATTTGGCAAGACCCTTGATAACAAACGTCCCTCTGACACTCTTTTGCTCACTGCCCTATTAACGCGCCCATATCCTTTATTGGAACCTCCATATGTTGGCGTGAGAGAATCACAGTTGGGACAGAGCAACCTCAGATTACTCTCAACATTATTACGCCAGTTGCCATCAATATGATCTGCAACCAAAGGAACTATACCAGTTTTAAGGTTCATTATCGACCACCCACATAATACACACTTATTATCATACTTCTTTCTCAAGTATTCCTTTACAACTACTGACACAGTTCCAATATTACTGAGGCCACTTATCTCACCCGATTTCCATTTCTCGATATATCTTCTACGCTGAAATTCTAATTGGCACTTATTGCTACAATACATATACCTAGAACGCTCTGGCATCGTGGAACAGACTGGACATACATTTTTATTTTTCCTCGGCATTGGCATGATGTCGAGTATATCCAATCTACCAAACATCGTCAAAAATATTTAAGGGAGCCGTTGTCCGGGATTGAACCGGAGACCTCGCCATTCGTTTACACCTCTCTTTACAGGAGGACTAGACTGTATCTTTTTCCATAAGCATGGAAACCCTTGTCAGTCGTTCGGGCGTAAATCTTCTACATAATAAAAGATTCACGCCACGGTCTTATCCTTCTTGAAATCAAAAGGACTTTAACCGTAATTCGGGATTCACGTATATGTTACCAAGTACGTGGGCAGGGTCTTACGACCTACCAATGGCGTGCTCTACCAACTGAGCTACAACGGCGAATTTTCAAATTACTTCGCGTGGTGCTAAGAATAGTCTATTTATGAGATTATTTCAATCACTCGACGATGAACTTCATCTTGTTACTCATTCGTCCCCAAGGGTATACAAAAACGTTATACTCCCCAGGAACGATAGTCAGATACGACGGACACGACTTTCCTGAGTAGGATGTATCTGCCGTACAGTATTTATCTTTCAACGTGAACTTGATCAAACTATCAGTCGAGCCGACATCATTGTAAATAATACCTTTCACGCCAGTGGCCGAGTTTTCCATCCAAGCGTACTTATCACCTTCAAAACCGCTAAAATGTGTTCCGTCGATTTCGACACGATCTCCTATATGAGCACTCGATGGATTAATTGCACTGATCGTCGGACCGGTGTTAATCAGCTCAGTGAGTTGCGCGACCAAGTCGTTGATAAATGTATCTTGAAGCACCTTGACCGTCTTTGAGCCGTTTTGGATGCGCACCAACACAGTCATCATATCTGGATACGATTCTGGTTTCTGTACTTTCGATTTTATCAAATCAATGAACGAAGTAACGTCTGCAGTGTATTTTTTATCTGAAATATAGGCATTGAGTGCAGCGAGTTGTGTATCATCGAGCTTACCGACACTTCTGTCTGTCTTGAAGACATTGCCACCATAGTCGACAGAGATATTGTCATTGAAACCAGCAATGCCACCGACGCGCTGGAAGTTGAACAAAGTGTGTTCAGGTAACTTTTCGACACTAACGGGGATAATAGGAGCAAATGCTAGAACCACCACAGCGACTATCGCTCCAAAAATAAGAAGTATTTTCATAGAGGTATTGTACAACAACTGGGACTCTTCCCCTACGGGGACTCACCCGCACCTCTCACTCGGCTACCCGCCTCGTTCGGGTTGGGCACCGCCTCGCGGTTTCGTGTTGCCACACGAAACATCGCTCCGGCGTTCGAGTCCCACACGCAAGCCAAACTATTGGCTTGCTCGGGCGCAAAAAATCCCCTAAAGGGGATTTTTTCTGCGCGCCCGGTGGGACTCGAACCCATGACCTCTCCCGTGACAGGGGAGCGCTCTAACCAGCTGAGCTACGGGCGCAGTGAAAGGTAGTGTAGCAAAAAATGCAGAAAAGACAAGAAAACGCGATTACGCAAGCTCGAAATATTGTGTCGGTGAATGGAATCGGACCATTGTCTAAGGCTTATGAGTCCTTCGTTCTACCATTGAACTACACCGACAGTCACACTACAATACCCAAAATAACGCGAATATGCAATTACAATCGAGCTCAATTACCCGAGGTATTTGCATCGAGTGAAATTTTGTGCCACAATACCCTTCTATCGCGGGGTAGAGCAACGGTAGCTCGTCAGGCTCATAACCTGAAGATTGACGGTTCGATTCCGTCCCCCGCAACAAGCAGTGTCTAAAAACTAAATATAGTAGAATTCCTCAAAAACCTTTTTATATTGGTTGATAACGCGTTGTGCTTCATATTTTGTGAGTGCAAAATCTGATCCTTCATGAGCGATTTTATTGCGCACGAGATGCGCATCCCAAGCATCTTGGAGGGTATGCATATCCCCTTTTTCCACTCTCTTGAGCTTTTCGCCGATGCCTTCGCCCTGATATCCAAGAGTGGTGAGAACATCGTCGAGCATGACATCCGCCTCCATGATCGCTTGGCGCCAGTCATTTGGATTCTCTGAACTGACATGCGTTTGAACGCGCTCCCAACGCTCAGCAAGGACGCGGTCAGCTTTGACTCCCTCTTCATAAGCAGGTTCAACTTTGAGATCATACTTCTCTGCTTCTTTTTTGCGGATATGCTTGAGTTGCTCGACACAATAGATAATACCTACCAAGAAGAAGAGCGCCACAGGAAAAGCGAGGGCTATGCAG
Source organism: Patescibacteria group bacterium (assembly GCA_040388415.1). Taxonomy (GTDB): domain Bacteria; phylum Patescibacteriota; class Minisyncoccia; order Phycocordibacterales; family PALSA-1337; genus C7867-002. The sequence continues at coordinate 27,052 of JAZKBV010000003.1, read as the reverse complement.
ATGCTCAATATTTTTTTTGCATAGAGAGCGACAGTCGGCGAGTATACGCCAGTATACTTTGTGACTACATCGAGAGCATGAGGGATGCCGAACGCATTGAGAAGCACTTGCAAATACTCAGAGATAGAGGCCCAGGCAGCAACGAGCACGATGAGCAGTATAAGGGCGCCGATTTCGAGGCCAGCTACTTCAATCTCCTTTTTTTCTTTTTTATCAGCCATGGTAACCCCTATATTATATACGACTATCGCACTGTTCGCACACGCTTACACTTCCTTCAAAAAATCTTTACCCGCATCAAAAAGCGTCTTTTCATCGCCGTGACGAGCGGTGAGCTGTAGCCCGATAGGAAGGTTCTTCCCCTCTTTCTCAACTTCTCCACAAGGAACTGAGAGCGCTGGCAAACCAGTGAGGTTAGCGGTGACCGTAAATATATCCTCGAGGTACATAGCGACAGGATCAGCAGTCTTCTCCCCTATCTTGAAAGCAGGAGATGGTGCAGTTGGTGTAGCAATAATATCAACTGACTCAAATGCTTTGAGAAAATCGTTCGTAATCATTTGGCGCACTGCATTGGCGCGGTTGTAGTATGCGTCATAGTAGCCTGATGTGAGCACATAGGTGCCAAGGAGAATACGACGAATGACTTCTTTACCAAAACCGGCGCGACGCGTTTCAAAATAATCTTCGATGACATTCGCGCCATCCGTATGCAGACCATACTTCACGCCGTCGAAACGGGCCATGTTCGAAGATACTTCTGCAGGCATGAGGACATAATAGACCATGAGAGAATATGAAATGTTCGGCAATGAAATATCTTTGATCTCATAGCCCATTTTTTTGAATGAATCGAGCGAGTCATTGAACGATGCGAGCACTGCAGAATCGATACCATCACCTTTAAGGAAGTCGCGAGGCACGCCGATGATCGGCTTCTTACCTCCTACCTCATAGCTCTTATCTCCAGCTTTATATGTATCCCCACTAATAGTTGTCCCATCTTTTATATCTTGTCCTTTGATAGCATTAAAAATGCTTTCAGTGTCAGTCACTGTATTGGCGATAGGACCAATCTGATCGAGAGATGAACCCATGGCCATAACCCCATAACGCGAGATTGCACCATAAGTTGGCTTGAGCCCAACAACTCCGCAGAAACTCGCCGGCTGACGGATAGAACCGCCCGTATCTGAACCGAGAGTGAAGAGTGCTCCATGCATAGCTACTGCGGCAGCTGAACCGCCCGAAGAGCCACCTGCTACCCTGCTCTCATCATGAGGATTTTTCGTTGGCCCATACGCAGAGTTTTCAGTCGAACCACCCATGGCGAATTCATCCATGTTCAATCGTCCAAGAAATACTGCGCCGGCTTCTTTGAGTTTAAGGATAACTGTCGCATCGTATGTAGCATGATAGTTCTCAAGCATTTTCGAGGCTGCGCTAGCGATATGTCCCTGAATAAGAATATTATCTTTGATGCCACACGGAATACCGCAGAGTAGAGGAAAATCTGTACCTCTTTTTTTCGCATCAGCGATTTTTTCATCTGCTTTCTGTGCCTGATCAAGCGCATCAGCAAACACTTCAAGATACGCATTGATGCTTGGGTTCCTCTTTTTGATCTCGTCGAGATATGCCTGCGTCAATTGAACAGAAGTATATCCGCCTTTCTTCAAGGCTTCATGGGCTTTCTGTATAGTAAGTGTTTTAAGGTCGATGTTCATTGTATTTGTATCCCGCTTTATTGCTCTATCATCTTCTTGACCGCAATAAAATCGCCTTCTCTGTACGGCGCTTCATTGAGAAGCCCTTCTCTATCGGCTGGGCTCGTCGAATGAACTTCATCTGGTCGTGCCACATTCTTTACTGCACCAACACGACCCTCGGCATCGAGTGAAACATCTACTTTCTTGAGCTGGTCGACATATTTCAAAATAGAATCAAATTCTGTGACGAGCGAACTCTTATCATCGTCAGTGAGCTTGATACGCGCAAGAGTGGCGAGTTTTTCGAGTTCTGCGGTAGTTATCATGAAATGAAGTGTAACAGGCTCTCACCTTTCATTCAACAGGTTGACGTGGAGTGCGTTTATCAGGTATGTTGAGGAGCAAACAACCGCAGTACACAACAATGTCATATTGAAAGGACGTATGCCGATTATCCCCGCCGACCTCATGTCTATATTGCTTTTGGATAATAAGACTTTTCGTCAATTGTCCCAGCCTGGAGCTAAAGAGACATTTCTACAGATACTCAAATATGAGCCGGAAAAGATATTTGCCGACGTTAAACCTCACATCGGAATTGCAATCAAGGCTGCATCAAAAAGCAAACTTGAGATAACGACAGATCAAGCCGACACTGCGACCGAAGAAATCATGGCTGCCCTGCGCAAAAGATTCGCTGCTGATTTAAAGAAAACTAGACGTGCGGGATTGGCTCGCAAAAAAAGTTCAATATTTGCTTGAATAACTCTCACCACCACGGAATTTATTCCGTGGTTTTTTATTTGACTATCTTCACAAACTCCTCCTCAGAGAGAATAGTCACCCCCAACTCTTTCGCCTTATCGAGCTTTGAACCCGCTTCTTCACCAGCAACAACATATGACGTCTTCTTTGAGACCGAGCTTGAAACATCCCCGCCCTTTGCGCGCACCATTGACTGCGCAGTATCACGATCAAGATTCTTCATGCTACCAGTAAATACAAAAGACTTTCCTTCAAGCGGACGAACTGTGCTCGTCTGCTCAGCAATCAACTCAACATTTTTCAAAATATCTTTCACTAACTTCTTATTTTCTTTATTCTTGAACCAATCAACGAATGACTGCGCCACGACTTCCCCGACACCATAGATCGCACGAAATTCTTCAATGGATGCTTTTTCGATCATATTGATATCTTTGAAATGCCGAGCCACATCATATGCTGTCTCTTCACCAACCTGTGGTATCGATAATGAAGTAAGAAAACGAGGCAATGTGACCTTCTTTGCTTTTTCAATCGCTTCGAGGAGGTTATCGACGGACTTTTCAGCAAAACGAGGTAATGCCAGCAGGTCGCCTTTTTTGAGTCTGAAAATATCCGCGAAATCAGCGACGAGGTTATTTTCCAACAATACATCGATAATCTTTGGGCCCAATCCATCTATGTCGAAACATTTCTTCGAGACAAAATAGTAAAATTTTCTCTTCTGCTGCTCGAATGAATCAGTACTGACGCACTTCCATGCAGCTTCACCTGGTACGCGCTCGATACTACCGTCGCCACCGCATGCCGCTATATGTGTCGGCCATACGAATGGCTTCGAGTTCTTTGGACGAAGCTCTGGGACGACTGAAACGATATCAGGGATAACATCACCTGCTTTTTGCAGGATCACTGTATCGCCCAAACGAAGATCGAGGCGCTTGATCTCATCTTCATTGTGAAGGGTCGCACGAGAGACTGTTGAACCAGCGACCAAAACTGGCGAAAGGATAGCGACAGGCGTAATGACGCCGGTGCGACCAACTTGGAATGCAATATCCTCGAGAATAGTCGTAACTTGCTCTGCAGGAAACTTATACGCCACTCCCCAACGTGGAGACTTGCCGGTATAACCGAGAACCTCTTGGATCTTTCGTGAATTCACCTTTATCACAATACCGTCGAGCTGATATGGTAGGTCATGGCGCTTCTTTGTCCATTCTTCATAAAATTTCTGAACATCTTCGACGCTTTTGCAAATTTTGAAATAGGGATTTACTTTGAAACCGAGCTCCTTTAAAAGTTCGAGCTCCCCCGACTGGGTGTCTGGTGACATATTCGTAGCATTCGTGCGAATTCGTGGATTTGTGTCACGCATTTGTAGCTGATCGATATCATATATAAAAGAATCCAACTTTCTCGAAGCGGTGATCTTTGGGTCAAGCTGACGCAATGATCCCGCGGCTAGATTTCTGGTATTGGCATAGAGCGGCTCATCATTTTTGGTGCGCTCATTATTGATGCGCTCGAGGTCTTTGACGCTGATCCAAATCTCTCCAACCGCAGTCATCGAAACGACAGAAGAAAGCTTCAACGGTACGCTATTGATGGTTTTGATATTATGCGTCACATCCTCACCCACTTCACCGTCACCGCGGGTTGCCGCTTGCACCAACATGCCATCCTTATAGGTAAGAATGGTTTTCAATCCATCAATCTTGAGCTCACAACAATACTCGAGCTTTTCGCCGGCAATGCCTCCCTTTTCCATGAAGTTGCGCACTTTCTCCTCCCATTTTTTGAGCTCAGCCGGATCGAAGACATCATCGAATGACCACTGACGTGCAGTATGTCTTACTTTCGTAAATTCTTTTATCGGCTCGCCGCCGACGCGCTGGCTCGGCGAATCATCAGTCAAAAGCTCGGGATATCGAGTCTCGATAGCCTCAAGCTCTTTGACCAGAGAATCATATGCCTCATCGCTTATCTCTGGAGCATCCTTCGTATGATACAGCTCGCGATGACGATTGATCGCCATTTTGAGAGCCGCCAGACGGTCAATGACTGATTGTGGAACCTGTTTCTTCATACGCTCAGTATAAAGGAAGATGAGCGAAGTATAAAGACTACTGGAACTGAGTATACTGGAGGGCGCGCTCTACTTTGCGCGGACCGCTCAGGACGCAATCTGTCGTATTCCAACCGATATTATATCCGCGCGCGATGACAGTGACGACCGTGCTTGTTCCCTGTGTTTGCGTTGCACCAGTAATGGAATACGTCGTGGTTATGATTGCACAGCTGCCAATACCTGATTGAGTTGTCTGTTGAGCCTTATTGCCTGTACCGGTGAACATAGGAAAAGTCGTAGTGCCCGATAGATCAGTATTGCGAGTATCACGACCAGGAGTAAATGATAAGTTCGCGCCGCACGATATGCTATCCGGGGTTGATTTGGCAAGTGCAGTCAGATTTTTGATGGCGCACTCAAGCCCGCTATCAGCAGCATAAAAAGCATAGACTGAATCGCGTGCCGAAGAAGCCAAGATAGCTTGTTTACGGCTCACTGACAGAATGAAAGCAGCAATGCTCAATACAAGCACTGAGACGATAACTGCGAACAAAAGCGTATATCCTTTTTCTGATTTCATATTAGCGTGGTGTATTAGTCATGAGCTCTTGTAAACTTATACTATTGGGCAGCGTGCCATCTGACCAAGAAACGACAACAGTAACTATTCTTTCATCAGTATTGCTTCCATTTGATATGTAATAGTAGCGCTTGAATGGCGTCAGGCGACCGGCAGACTGATAATTATAGTCCGCTGAATCATCGACATAAAGCGAGCAGTTTGCACTGCATGAGCTTGCTGAGGCAGTTACAAATCCGTTGTTAGTCCACGCTACTGGTGTCTGACATGGTGCTGATAACGAACAAAAGCTTGATCCGTCACCCAAATGATTCAAGAATCCGCTCGGACCTGAAAGTACTACATTATTATCTTTAACATTTTTGACCGACTCCATGCCCTCCTGAGCCAGAAATGTGGCGATCATGCCATTGCGAGAGCCGAGAGCAGCAGTGAGAGCTTTATTTGCAACAGTCAGCGGTCCAGCGATAGCGATCATGAGAATCGCCACTGCTACCAGCGTCTCAACCAAGGTAAAGCCATTTTTTGTGTGTTGAGTATTCATAATGAGTATTATTGTGAACGCTGAGATATTGTCGTCTCGACGTCAAAGACCGACTGATCCTTGATCTTTGTACCCGCATACCCATACAGACGGATAAAGACAGAACCGTACGGGGTCGATCCGCTACCTCCATATACCCCTGCTTTATAAGCTAGTATTTTTATACTGCTTGATGTCACTGGATAAAATGCTGTCGACCCGTCATTCGGCAAGCCTGTTACGCCCTGTACGCCTTGGATTTTTTGATCGCAACTTGTTTCTTCTGCCTTATAGATCATGGTATTACCATCGGTTTCAATATGAAAAAGATAGGCGTAGATCAGATTACATGACCTGTCATTTGGATCAACGTTTGAAGATGAGAAAGCGATGATCACATTATTTGGGCTTGAGGTGGTCGGGCATGGAGTGGAAGTCAATCCCCCGCCGCCATTATAAAATGTTCCTTGAAGGCTCGGATTGACTGAACAACTATACGTCGTACCCACACGCATCTCGCGACTGATCGCATCGAGGACAAAGCTCACATTATTGACACCTGACTGGATGGCTTGAGCCTGATGGTTAGCGCTCGTCACGCGCACGAGAGCACCCACGGCAATCACAGCGACAATAGAGAATATGCCGAGAGAGACGATGATTTCAATGAGTGTAAAGCCGCGTGATTTCATATGTTAGTTATTTACTGATATCTGACCATTTTTTCGAACATATACCACTTGGCTATTGCTGCCGTCAGATGATGTCAACGTGATGAAAGCGATCGGTTGAGGAACAGACTCGCCTCGGTAATAAAAAGATGCATTTGGATTTGGACGCTTATACGTAATATCGAGTCTGTCTCCAGAATCCAAAACTATTGCACCAGAACCGTCATCAGTACAATCCGACAATTGAGATGCGAGACAGATCGACGTTATCAGCGCGCCCTGAGTGACTGCATACGTCGTGACCGCTTCCCCGCTATCGCTATCATATATATGATCATGATGCTCTGAAGAGTTTGTATCAGCAAAAAAGATAAACTGCGTAGGTGTGTCATATTCAAAATGTACGCCGTATGCCGAGCTAAAATTGTCTGTGCCAGCGGTCGTGCTTTTGACGCTCAGGCCATACGTCTGAGCAGTGCGGATAGTGAGCGCCATGTCATAGGCCATATTGGTGATAATCGTGCCTTGATTGAAACTGCCGTATTTCGCGATGACGAGCGCAGTCATCGCAGCGAAGATGGCGATGGAAATGATGAGTTCAATGAGTGTGAAGGCTCGATTCATAGGTACATTATAGCGTGAAAGTAGAGAGATATGACATGACTATATCTTTCAATAAGTGGACATCGAGTACTTGAACATGGAATAGCAATACAAGATACAGTCCGAGGATGATATACGGACCGAATGGGATCTCGATGCGCGGCTTGAACTTTTTGTGCGTAGCGAGCAACCATATGACCGAAACGGCTGCGGCGATCCAGAAAGCCAATACAAGCGCATTGACGCCCGCGCTCACGCCGAGTAACCAGCCGACACCGAGAGTGAGCTTCGCATCGCCAAGCCCCATCCACGCCCCTCTTGAAACAAGCCAGAGCAAAGCAAATGGCACCGCGAGCACTGGTCCGGCGATAAGCATCTCAACACTTGGGATATGCCACCATGAACTACCACCGATAAAGAGACTTGCGAGCGCAAGCACACCGAATGAATAGGCAAAACTATCAGGAATGATCTTGTGCTTGATATCGTAAACCGAAATAACGACCAAGAGACATGCCATAGCGATCTGAAAGAGCGTTACGACTGAGCTCAGTGGTTCCGTCGGAGGAAAAGCGAAGAATATCAAAACAAAGATAGCGCCAGCGATGAACTCGACGAGAGGATACTGCCATGAGATCTTGCTCTTACATTTGCGGCATGAGCCTTTTTGCACAGCAAAACTGAAGAGCGGGATCAATTCTTTCCACGTGAGAGAGGTACCACAGGACATACACTTTGATCGTCCACCGAGGCCCATGCCCGTGTTGAAACGAAGCGCGACTACATTCAAGAAGCTTCCAACGACGACACCAAAGATGAAAGTGAGGATGAGCGAGAGGGTGTCCATAGATTATTTTGTGCTTATACAGTAATTTTTATTTCCTGCCGACGCGTCAAAACATGAAAAGGTTATCCATCCCGGTTTATTTGTAGTGATCTCAGGAAAACTATTTGCCTGAGCATTGTTGGCATTTTCGAGAGTGGTATGCAGTACATAGTCGGTCGCAGTAGTAGCGTCATTTACTACATAATCATATTTAGCACCTGTTGATGGATCCTTTGGAATCTTCGTGATATATGAATTTATCGTTACCTCTGAACCACCGACATTACAGGTAGGTGATGTAGATGGCCCATCTGTACCTCCTGTTGCTGGATACTGCCCACAACGGTCAAAATATTGCTCGAGGGCCAACTGGATCTGATTGAGATCAGAGACACGCTGGGCATCACGTGATTTTGATTTTGAGGCAGTGAGGCCGGTGACGACGATACCAGTAAGAATAGCTATGATGGCGATGACGACCAAAAGCTCAATCAAGGTGAACCCGCGACGCGCACTATTGTTAATGAACACGGAACGATTAGATGTGAATTTCATGGGTAAATTATAGCATGGATATATTGAATGTAAGGTGTGGAGCACCCTGCCCCATACGCAAACCACCCGCTCACTGAGCGGGTGGAGAGAATCTAAGATGTTAGATTAGGAGACTAAATTAGAGACAAGTTACACTCAATGTTCTTGCGTTTGCAACTGTTTCTGAAGGGTTTGTGTTGCCTGTTGAGTCAATACAGAAGTAAACGCCTGTACTCAAATATCCGTGGATAGAATATCCAGTGATAGGATTTCCGGCTGTACCTGATGCACCGTTTACAACAACGATCAATTCAGGACTAGTTGTCAATGCTGTAGCACCGACAGCCTTTGTTGTTGAAGAAACTGTTGCGGCTGTATTTGTGTGCAAATCAGCAAATATCTGGTTGTAAGTTGCATACGCTGTTGTAACTGAACTACCAGAAGTATTGGTACCAAGAAAAGGAAAAGCTGTGCCTGCACCTATGAATGCATTATTGTAACTCGATCCACTACCATCACTTTCGATCTGAGTTCTCAACTGGTTTACACCAGAAATGATGTGTGTATCCTTACCCTTTGAACGAGCTGAGTTCAAAGAAACGAGAACGACTGATGACAAAATACCGATAATAGCGATAACGACGAGCAATTCGATGAGGGTGAAACCACCTCTCTTATTCATTTTCTTCATAATTGAAATAAATTATTTATAAAATATCCTAATAAACAGACCTAATAAGGTTGTTGTTCCTATTATATCACTCCTGTAAAAAAGCAAGTGAAACCGATATGGGGATAACGCAACCTCCTACTGTGAACTAGCGATGTTATAGATAGGAATGAGCACTGAAGCCAAGAGAACAGCCACGCCACCACCGAGCATCACGATCATGAGCGGTTCGATGAGCGATACGAGCGACTCAACAGCTGTTTCAACTTCACGGGCATAGAAGTGAGCCACTGTTTTCAAGATAGTGCCCGACTCACCTGTTTCTTCACCCACTTTCATCATCTGAACCATGATACCCGGGATCTCACGTGGATTATTTGAAAGCGAGTCTGAAAGCGTCTTTCCTCCTTTGACCGACTCGACCGCATTTGAAATGATATTTTGATATATCTGGTTATTGACGACCGTCGAAGTCAGTTCGAGAGCGCGGACCATCGGTATGCCTGATGCGAGCATGGTCGACATGTTATCTGACATGCGTGAGAGATACAGCTTGCGGTAGAGAGAGCTTACGTATGGGATGCCGAGCTTGAAGTTGTCGAATGCGAGACGTCCCGGTGGTGTGCGAATAAAGCGCACGAGGAAGAACCCGCCGACGATAGCTACAGCCAAAAGAACAAAACCATACTGGACCAGGAAGTTACTGATACCCATGATGACTTTGGTATATGAAGGCAAATCTCCCCCGTTCTCAACGAGGATAGCACTGATCTTCGGGATGACGACCGTGAACATAAGGATCATAACCGTAAAGAATGTCATGACGATGAAGGCAGGATAAATGAGGGCCCCTTTCACTTTTGAGGTGAGCTCATAGGCACGGTCGAGATAGTCCGCGAGATACTGGAATGTCTGATCGAGCTTTCCTGACTCTTCACCAGCCTTGACCATGCTCACATAAAAATCTGAGAACACTTTTGGATGCTTCGCGAGAGCTGCTGAGATAGCGCTACCAGACTGGAGGTCATCAGCGATCTCGGTCAGTTTTTTGGAGAGGACTTGGTTCTCTGTCTCATTGCCGAGCAAACGAAAAACGCGGAGTGCGGACACTTGCGCTTCGAAGAGCGTTGAGAGCTGGCGAGACAAGATGACCACATCTTTGTTGGAGACGCGATCAAATATAGCCAAGTTCATCGACAAGACAGAATTGTTTGCGCCTTCCTCGTGAATAGAAGTAAGGACAAGCCCGCGACGCTGGAGAGATGCAATAGCAATATCAGTATTGACCGCATCGATCGATCCGGTTCTTTTTGCTCCTGTCTGGTCAACTGCTTCGTAATTAAATAGCATATAGTTTGAATATAATGATAAATATTAGATCATCCTCTCGAGGTTCTTTGGGTTGAGCGAGTTGAGGTATGCGCTCTCTACGGTGATCTCACCTGCACGGACGAGCTCTGCCAATGAGCGATTGAGATCGATCATACCTTCTTGTGAACTTGTCTCAATGACGGTATTGATCTCGTGAGTACGGCGCTCGCGGATGAGGTTGGAGATGGCGTTGTTATTGATGAGGAGCTCATACGCAGGGATGAGGCCACCTGATATGCGAGGGATGAGGCGCTGTGAAAAGATACCAGTGAGTGACCCGGCAAGCTGAACACGGATCTGATCTTGCTGATTTGCAGGGAATGAATCGATGATGCGATCGATAGTCTGAGCAGCGTTGTTCGTATGCAACGTAGAGAATACGAGATGGCCTGTCTCAGCGGCTGTGACAGCAGTAGCGATAGTCTCAGTATTGCGCATCTCGCCCACCATACATACATCGATATCTTCACGGAACATAGCTGAAAGTGCGTCGGTGAAATCTGGCGTATCCAAACGGACTTCGCGCTGATCGATGATAGATTTCTTTGATTCAAAAAGATATTCGATAGGGTCTTCGATGGTGAGGATGTGCTCCGTACGAGTCTGATTGATGATCTCAACGAGTGAAGCCAGGGTCGTCGTCTTTCCTTGACCGATCGGACCAACCACCAAAAAGAAGCCTTGGGGCTTGCGGGTGAATGTCTCCAATATTGGCGGCAATTTGAGCTCAGCGAGAGTACGTATCCCTTTTGGGATGAGACGAAGAGCGATAGCGAGTGTTCCTTGGCGATAGAAGACGTTGCCACGGAAGCGCGCATTCTGCATGTTGTATGAAAAGTCCACGTCACGCTTATTTTCGAGCATCACTTTATTGCTCTCTGAGAGAAAAACATCCACGAAACCCTTGAGGTCTTTTTCGGTGAGGACTGCTTTTTTGACCAACGGGATCAGCTCGCCTGAAGAACGGATGATCGGCGTTCTACCGACAGACAAATGAAGATCGGATGCTCCGTCTTTGATGATCAAACTGACCAGCTCATTGATTTCTTTTGTGTAGTCCATGGATATTATTTAAATATTAAGCTTTTTTACTTGCAGTTATCTTTTCTACTTGAGCGAGTACTTCCGAAGGGATCGTCGTGGCCTTTACGATATACCCATCGACATGCAGTTTTTTTGCGCGCGCTACATCGTCTGAAGACCCTTGATTGGTAAGCATGATGATGACTGTGTTCGGCACGATATTTTCTTTGCGGAGCGTTGCCACCAGCTCGAGACCATCCATGCCTGGCATAACGATATCCGAAAGGATAACATCTGGAACATAACCGTCTGTGACGAGCTTGAGCGCGGTCGCCGTAGCATCAGCGGTCTTTACGTCATATCCTGCTTTACTGAACTTGATGGCATACATATCGAGCAAAAATTGGTCATCATCAACCAAAAGGACTTTTTTTACTGAAGTGTTGTTAGGTGTAATTTCCATGTAGATATTATAGTGCATCCCCGAGTGGACAGCTAGGCTTTGATCTTGTCCTCATCTTCAAAGAGGAGTTCATCGTAGCCCAGCTTCTTGACCTCTTCGATCGGAATTGTTTTTTCAAAGGCTTTGATCATGGCATCCTCTTTGAGGCGCAACATACCCTTGCTGCGCGCGATGCGCGATATCTCAGACGCATTTGGATTTTTCAAGATAGCCTCTTCAATGTCCTTGTCCATAGTGAACATCTCGAACACGGCCATGCGACCACGAGTTCCTTTTGGAAATTCTGGGGTCGGCTTGGCTTTCATAACAGTCGTTGAAAATGGTATCTCTTTTTTATATTGCTCTGGCAGATCGCTAAATGAATGATCGATCATTGCCTTGAGACTGCCTTCAACAGGCACCGGCTCGCCCTGCCCTGGCGGCAACAGGCTCACCAGACGCTGAGCAATAGCAAGCACGAGCGTTGGCGCGATCAAGTACGGATCGACTCCCATATCGATGAGACGAGGGATGACGCCAGCGGAGTCGTTGGTGTGCAATGTCGAGAATACGAGGTGACCCGTAAGCGCCGCTTGGACGGCGAGCTGAGCAGTTTCCTTATCACGGATCTCGCCCACCATGATGATATCTGGGTCCTGACGGAGAGTTGTACGCAAACCAGTATCGAAGGTATAACCAATCTCTGGACGGACTTGCGACTGGCTCACGCCTTCAATGGTGTACTCAACTGGATCTTCGAGGGAGAGCACGTTGTAACTCTCACGATCGACTTCAGAAAGGACCGAGTAGAGCGTCGTTGATTTTCCTGAACCTGTCGGACCGGTGATGAGAATGAGTCCATATGGCCTGTTGATAGCGTCCTTCAGCATGGCGAGATTTTTCTTTGAAAGACCGAGCTGATCAATCGTACGAACACCTTTTGCTTGATCCAAGATACGCATCACCACCTTCTCGCCAAAGTATGAGGGGAATGTCGAAACACGGAAGTCGACGCGACGGCCGTCGATGCGCGCCGAGAAGCGCCCGTCTTGAGGCTTTCTCTTTTCATCCAAACGCATATTGGAAATAACTTTGATGCGCGCAACCACGGCCGAATGTACTTGTGGTGGCAATACGAGACTTGTATTCAAAACGCCATCGACACGGAAACGGACGCGCACTTTGTCGCGCATATGCTCGATATGCACATCAGACGCTTCACCTTCCACTGCATAACGAACGACAGTCGCCACGATCTTGACGATCGGTGCATCTTCGACGATGAGAGATTCATCTTTTTCTTGTCCTTTAGCACCGGGCTTGCCATCACTCGGCCCTGACTCTTTTTTGATAGTATCTTCAGGAGTGATCGACAGCTCAGTTTCAAGCTCAGAGAGAGCTTGAGTCACTTCCCCCGTAATGCCCTTGTACATTTCGATGACTTTACCGAAATCATCGACAGTGATCAGAAACATCTTATAGGGAATATTCTTTTTTGCCGCAAGAAAGTTGAGAGCGTCTCGCGCTTCCATGTTGTCTGGATCGACGATACCCACTTCGAGGACACCTTCTTTGAGGCCGATTGGCGCAAAGCGGTAGTGAGCCGCTGACTCTTCGGGGATATAATCGAGCGCTTCAAATGGGATAGAGGCGTCAGCAATAGAACGGACTGGCATGCTGAGAAACTCCCCGCGGGCGACGAGGATATCTTCTGGTTTGACCCCATGCGCGATCAATGCCTCATCGAGGCTCGCTCCTGAACCCATTTGCGTTCGTATCGCACGGATATCATCCTTGTTGAGGAGGTTCTTTTGAAGAAGAATATCTATTACACTCATATGAGTTAGCGTGTGCTATGCGTACCTGCGCCTTGCGCCGAAAAACCAGGCAACGGTGCGAACGGATTAGGGCGACCAACATTGACTGGAGGTATCACAACTGAATAGTCAACAAGCGTTTTAAATCCCGCGTCCTTGAAGAGCTTCGTATCGATCTGAAGCGACTGCACCTGATTGAGCAGATTGAGCACGCGCACGCCTTCCACTGCTGTAGCAGAATCTGTGCCGACCAATGAAGTCGAATCAGCGGGCGTCGCAGTCGATGAGAAATAGAAGTATGCAAGAACAACTCCAGCAATAATAACTAGGATCCAGATCATTGATTTAGTTGATGATGGTTTGTTGTTATTCATAAAGATTATTGATGGAGATAGTAGGTATTGAGCTGGACTGAAAAATCATACGTCCCCGTGTCGTTCGCGGTGACGCTCAAATGTGTGAGATCCATAATGCGCATGTTGGCCTCAAGCGCTTGCATCAAGTTGATGAACTGCTGGTATGTCGCCGAGACGCTGAAAGAAACGCCGACAGTGTCGATATTTGGTATATTGATGCCGCTCGTGTCTTTTTTACCAAAACCGCCTGACGAGCTTTGAGACGTAGCGCCTGACGCTGAACCGCTGCTCGACTTTGCTGATGCGGTGATGTTTTTCAATGACAAGCCATTTTGAACGCCAACATTGTTGAGATCTATGATGAGTCGGATATTATCGACTGTGTCCGGAATCATCTTGTCGAGCTTTTCTCGATCATCAGCCGTAATGCTGTTGTAATCGTCATTCGCCTTTTTGCGAAGCGTAATCAAGCGCTCAGCGTTTGATATAGCTGAAACGTATTGGTCGTTGACGGTTTTGACATCCTGCGCTTCCATCCATATACCTTTGGTATATGTGAAATAGAGGGCACCAGCGAGAACGAGCAGAATTGTAGCGGTGATGTTTCGATTCATAAAATTATTTTGTGGTGAACGGATTTGGCGTAGTATCGACAGGAACCTGATCATCTTGTTGAGTCTGGGACGTCTGCGTAGACGCGTTGGCTGCTGGCGCTGCAGCTGCAGGCGTTACGAGCTTTTCATATGTCAATGTCGTTGGATCAATCGTTGCCGAAAAACCAAATGAGACTGCCCCACTCGTATTGAGGGCAGGATTTGAGATAACTGGATTTTTTACGATCTTACGTAAACCAAGCTCATCGAGCTTTGAGAGCACATCGGACTGAAATGCGACTGAGCTCAAGCTTGTACCATATCCTTGGAGTGACACTTTGATGCCATCGCTCGAATTGGTCGCAGGCGCTGAGAGATCAAGACTCATGAAGCGGACATTCTCGATAGTCAAACGGCCAATAATGTCGAATATCTGCGACAAGGCAAGGTGGTTATTCAAAAGCTTATGGGCATAATCGATCTTTATCGATTGGTTCTTGAGCTTTTCGATAAGGTCAGTATTGAATTCTTTTTCGCGCGCTGCGAGCTGCTCTTTTTGAGTGACCTGATCATTGATGAGATATTGTTTGTAGGCATACACCGCTCCCGCGCCTCCAAGAGAGACGATGAAAATAACCGTGGCGATCGTCATGAATATGCTCGTATGATGCCTTCGTGGCGCCGAGCCAGAAGAAACGCCGCCGATAGCAGATGCCGTCGGCTTCTTTGGTATAAAAGAGGTTTGGAATTTGGTCTCCATAATTCCCTTAAATTATAGCAGGAATTAAATAAACAAGTACTGTGAATAAGTCTCCTACTGCTGTTCTGCGAGCCTGCGCAGAGCGGTGCCGATAGCAACAGCGAATTCTGGTCCTGCTTGAGCGAACTCTTCAGCCAAAAATGCAGGGGTTTCAAGTTTACCGAAGGGGTCGGCATAGACAACATCAGTTTGAAAGCTGATCTTGGCAAGGTCTGTAAAGCCTTTGAGTAGCACTCCCCCGCCTGTCAGTATGACTTTGCTGATATTTTTGGCGTATTTCTTTTGATAGTTGAGCAATGTCGCATTTGCTTCATAGAAGATGTAGTCGAGATTCACCGTAATGATCTCCGTGAGCTCCTTGTACTCAGGACCGCCTTTCAAACCGAAAAGACGCTTCATCGACTCTGCTTCGCTCACGGGGATACTGAGCGCCTTTGAGAGAGCGAGCGTGATATCCTGACTTCCTTTGTTGATGATATGGGCCGTGCGCAATATGCCGCGCTCAACTATGTAGAGCTTGGTTGAACGTGCACCAAAATCGATGATCATGTTCGTCGCCAATCCTTGATCAACTACCGCGCGTATAGCACTGAAGATCTCTATCTCATAAAAACTCGGGTTGAGCGCGCTACCAGTCATGATCGCTTGATATGAATTGAGATACTCATTATGAATAGCGACGACAAGCACATCGCTTCCTTGCTTTTCGGTCTTTGAAGCATCTTCTTCAGTGACATACGTCTCTTCTTTTGGAATGACTGACCAATCGAGCAACACTTCGTTGAGGGGCACAGGAATATATTTGCGCGCTTCGATAGCGACTACTTCGCCAAGCTGTTTTTCTGGAACGGGAGGCACGGTGATGAATGTGATGAGGCTTGAAGACAAAGGAAGGGCTGTTCCGCACGAAAGAGTGGTCGTCTTGGCTTCACGCAAGATATCTTTGATAGCTTCGATTGTTTTGTCAGTTTGGAGCGATACAGCGCGGCCCACTTCGGTATTCGCATACGGGCCAAGGGCGAGCTCACCATAGGTCTCAAGCACGGCGCGACCGCGCTTTTTCTTGATCTGCACGATTTTTATTGCAGATGAGCCAATATCAATACCCAAGACACTGGTCTCTTTTTTGAAAAATGAACCGAAAAGCGAACTGAGAGATGCCATGTCACTAGTGTACATTGAAAATACTAAACTGAAAAGTTGTTAACGCTGGATAAACCCTTAGAATATAACTGCCTATGCGCATTTTTTATTTGCTCTATGAGACCATAATCGAAGCGCTCTTCCCTTTATCTGAGACTGAGAAGGAGCTTTTTTCATATTCAGTTGCAGATATTTCAAAAACCCTACCACCAGCGCCCAGTTATTCAGGTCTTGCAGTTCCTTTACCTGAAAGCGGGTCTCTATTTGCATATAAAGATAAGCGGGTTGAGCAGTTGGTTTGGAATATCAAATATAAAAAGTCTGCGCAGGCAGTAAAGTTAGCGGGTTATTCATTATTTGAATACATAAATAAACAACCGACCGATATGGCGTGCCTTATTCTACCTATGCCTATCACGAAGCAACGCCGTCGCGAGCGCGGGTATAATCAGTGCGAATTACTGACGAATGAGATGAGACGACTGTGCCTAGAGCATGAAACAAATAATAAGCTCGACGATACATGTGCTGCGCGATTCATATTTGAAAATAACTTGCTGATCCGTACGCACCATGATGGACGGCATACATTGAAAGGCCGCGCGGATAGAGTTGAGAGCGCTAAAGGAATATTTGGGGTGGATGAGAAAATATTAAATAAATTAAGTATTGAATTTAACAAAAGCGGAAAGGAACCTCTGACTCAAGTAAAAGTGATCATCATTGACGATGTCATCACGACCGGCAGTACCATGCGCGAAGCTATCGATACTATGAAAAAATCCGGATTCGTAAATGTGTCCGGACTTTCGGTGGCGCATTAGGAATAAAATTCCAAATCCCAAAAACCAAGATACAAACTAAAGCACCTTAACAAAGCGACGCTTACCAATCTTCAAAATAGTTCCGCTCGTTGGCACAAATGCAGGGTCGGTGATCTTTTCATCTTTCTCGTTTCTAACTGCGCCATCAGTGATGAGACGACGCCATTCAGTTCTTGAAGCAATTACCCCCGCTGAAATAAGCATATCCGCAATAGGCTGGTTCGCATCTATTCGTATTTCCAAAATATCATCAGGCACACCTCCCTTTGCAAAGGTAGCTATGAAAGCTTCTTCAGCTGATTTTGCCGCGGCTTCACTGTGATAAATTTTTGTAATCTCAAAAGCAAGTTTTCCTTTTATCTCGCGAGGATTTGCCGTGCCATCTTTCAAACCATCTTTTATCTTTTGAATATCATCCAAGGCAAGGTACGTGCAGTCAGTAAAAAGCTGTGGAATATTTGCATCTGGCTGAGCCATTACTTTGCCATACATATCATTTGCCGACATATCCAAAAACACGCCGGTTCCTTGGCTCTTTGACATCATCTTTTCTTTTGTCAGCGGATTTTCCAACAGTGTCGTGACAAAAACAAATTTTTCTTTGTTCTTGTATCTTTGCATGAGCGTTCTTCCGGCCAAAGCATTGAAAGTTTGGTCATTGCCACAAATCTCAATATCAACATCAAGATGCACGCTGTCATACCCTTGCATAAGCGGATAGAAAAATTCGTGAAGATAAATAGGCTTCTCTTCTTTGATTCTTTTCTCGAACATATCTCTCTCAAGCATTCTTTGAACAGTAAAATTTGAGGCGAGGTTAATCACGTCTTCAAAATTCATCTTCGAGAGCCAGTCGTTGTTATACACAATCTCGACAGGGTTTTCTTTATCATTAAAACCAAGAATCGGTTCCAATTGTTTCATCCATGTCTTTGTATTTTCAACAACCTGATCTCGCGTTAACTGCACTCGCGCAGCAGTTTTATCAGTAGGATCACCAATGCGTGCAGTAAAATCGCCGACAAGAACAATAACTTTGTGGCCTAGCTTTCTCAATTTCTCAAGAATCATGTAGTTCGTGGCATGCCCAATATGTAGTGCTGAGCCGGTGGCATCGGCACCAATATATATGCGTAACTGTCTTCCTGACAACAATTCCTTCTTTAACAAATCTTTTGTCGGGAGCACTCCAACAACGCTTCGGGACAAAAGTTCATCTATTTGTTTTTCGTCAATCGACATTGGTTTCATAAAAGCCATATTACCATTAATCTCTCAAACAAAAAATACCTCCCGCCAATAGAGCTCTATTTTGTAGTGTTACACCGTGATAAAGAGGTCTTCCTTCGCGCGACGGACTTTTTTGTATGATGCAGAGGCATCATTTATTGTGTCACGATAGCCGAGAGCGAGGATGACGACGCTCTTCAAGCCTTTTTCTTTGAGACCGAGGACTTCGTCGAGCTTTGCTGGCTCGAACCCTTCCATAGGAGTAGAGTCGACGCCTTCCATTGCGGCAGCTGAGAGACCCATACCGAGAGCGATATATGCCTGCTTTGATGCCCACGCAACCTTACCTGCTGGATCGAGGCTATTTACCGTACCCATAATGTACTGCTTAAAGCCATCGAGAGCGGCGACATCCATACCACGCGTATCAGCAATAAGCTTCAAGTAATCATCCACATTCTTTTCGGTGATGGTGTCCCATGCTGCAAAAATGAGGAGATGCGAGCTCTCTACGATCTGTGGCTGCATCCATGCGGTTGGCTGGATCTTCTTGCGAACTTCTGGATTAGTGATAACGAAAACCTTATAAGGAGCGAGGCCATATGATGATGGAGCGAGACGAATCGCCTCCAAGATAGCATCGATCTTTTCTTGCGGAACCGTTGCGCCAGTCATCCTCTTTGTTGCATAACGCCATTCGAGCTGTTGGGTAAGTGTATTCATACGGACATCATACGCACATTACTTTACTTTGTAAAGTACTTTACATAGTAAACCACGCATGCTAGCCTATGTCTATGGCACACTCACCTACTCATAAAGCCGAGATGGCACCAATACACTCAACTAAGACCTGCCCTGTCGCCGAAGTTGCAGAGCTTTTGTCTGATAGTTGGACCATGCTCATCATCCGCGATCTCCTCAATGGACCGATGCGTTTTTGCGAGCTCGAACGATCCCTCGAAGGTGTCAGCACGCGCACACTCACTCTCAAGCTCAAGAAGCTCGTGAAAGAGAAAGTCATCACCAAAGATGAGGAATCGCACTACTATTCCATCACCAAGCAAGGTACGCATCTGAGCACAGTCATCGATGCTATGAGGGTATATGGGACGAAATACGCGTAAACAAAAAAACTACCTTATATAAGGTAGTTTTTTGATTTAGCGAAATCATGTCCGCGCAACGTCCATTAAGCGCGGACTGAAATTCTTACTGCGCTGGTGTATGTGGATGATCCCCATGATGCTCAGTATGAGAATATGACGCGTGGTTGTTTCGCTTCTTATGCCACTCTTTGACGAAGAAGATGATATAGACGGCTTCGAGTATGCCGGCGGTGTTCAAGATGAGGAGAGCGATGAACCACCACTTCTCATCACGCTTTGCTGCATGCCAGAGCGCATACCCTTTGAGGGCGATGACCAAAGCAAAAAAGACCGCTGCAAGGATACCGAGCAAGATCATACCTGGACCGAAGCCATAGCCCCATGGTGAGCCATACATGTGACCGTAACCAAATGTTGAGTACATCATAGTAATATATTGAGGTTAGCTAATATGACCCTATTATAACACATATCCTATACTCAGATTATTGGTTATAATTGATGCATAGGGTATTTAATATTGTTAAATATATAAAAAATATATGCTTCCAATCAACGTGCTCGCAGTGCTCGTAGCAGCAGTCGTCGCATTTGTTCTCGGCTTCTTATTCCATGGACCAATATCAGGAAAGCTCTGGATGAAGCTCGCCAACATCCACCCAACGGGAAATGAGAAATTTTCAGACATGGTCCCTCAGATGTTATGGAATCTTCTTTCGAACTTCGTCACTGCATACGTATTGGCTGTTATCTATCTATTCGCTTCATCGTCCCCTTTTATCAACACAACTGGTGCATCCGCCGGCATCATCGTCGCTCTCTGGGTCTGGCTCGGCTTCTTGGTCACCTCATCATCGATCGAAGTTATCTGGATGGGTCGCAGTGCTAAACTCTGGTTATTTGAAGTTGTCTGTTCCCTCATCGTCATGGCTGCTATGGGAGCAATCATCGGAGCTTGGCGCTAAACTACAGCTAAAACTCTATGAAAAAAATCACCCCCTTTCTCTGGTTCGATAAAAATCTCAAAGAGATCACCGACTACTACATATCGATCTTCCCTGGCGCCAAGGTAACTAGCTCCGGAGAACTTTCTGACACGCCATCAGGTAACGTTGAGACAGCGACGCTCGAGATATTCGGACAAGAATTCAGCCTGATGACTGCTGGTCCCCTGTTCAAGTTCAATGAAGCAGTATCTTTCATGATCAGTTGTAAGGATCAAGCTGAGATTGACTACTATTGGGATAAGCTCACGACAAATGGTGGACAAGAAAGCATGTGCGGCTGGTGTAAGGACAAATATGGTTTGTCATGGCAGGTCGTGCCCGATACCATGAGTGAAATGATGTCGACGGGTACCAAGGAGCAGGTCGGTCGTGTCACTCAGGCTTTTCTCAAGATGAAGAAGTTCGACCTCAAGAAATTGCAGGAGGAGTTTGAGGGGAAATAAATAAAAATGAATACTATCGCATACTTTGAAATTCAGGCTACTGACCCGCACAAGCTAGTCGTGTTTTACCATACTGTTTTTGGCTGGAAGATTACCAAAGATGAGCAGATACCTATCGAGTACTACCGCATCGAGACCGAGGGCATCGGCGGAGCTATCCTCAAACGTCCCGTACCTGTTCCTCCTCAAAGATCTGGCACGAATGCATTCACCTGTTCGATAGAGGTTTCTCACTTTGATGAGACAGCAAAAAAGATACTCGATAATGGTGGAATAGTCGCGATGTCGAAATTTGCTATACCAAATAAGTGTTGGCAGGGTTATTTTCTAGATACAGACAACAATGTATTTGGCATCTTTGAAGTAGATGAAAAGGCGAAGTAGAACTTACTCACTCACTACGTTCGTTCATTGCGGAACCGGAGGGATTCGAACCCTCGAGGCCCGTTAAGGCCTGCCTCTTTAGCAAAGAGGTATGTTAGACCACTCCACCACGGTTCCAGTCGAGCTATTCTGTCATAAAAAAGCTCATTAATCAAAAGAAAAATCTTTTTGCAAAAGACTACATTCGTGCTAACCTATTTTAATCCATGCAAGGATTGGAGAGATGGCTGAGTGGTTTAAGGCAGCGGTTTACTAAACCGCCGTTCCCTTACGGGAACCGTGGGTTCGAATCCCACTCTCTCCGCCAACGAATGAACGAAGTGAATGAGTAAGGAGAGAAGCAAAGCCCCTGCGGGCTTTGTGAGTGGGATGAGAAAAGTCTGAGTATATTTCTGAGAAGCTATGCTTTGAAGAAATACGAAGACTGTACTGAGTCTGTAAGACTCGAATCCCCCTATCCGTAGCAAGTGAGCTATAATGTCACAATGAATAATAAAGTTTTTATAAAGTCTTCAGTTAAGAGTCGCCTAGTTGGTTTTTTTGGATCAATATTTTTCATTATTATTGGAGTGATTTTTGTTCAAACTCTCAATAATTCATTTGGATATAAAGTTATTGGAATTGCGGCTTTTCTATTTGGTCTGATTTCTTTAATCTTATTTATTGTTTCATTAGTAACCCATAAATCTGGTGTAATCATTACCTCTGAAGGTATCAAGGATAACTCTGCATTAATTTGTCCAAGATTTGTTAGATGGTCTGATTTAGAAAAAGTTAAATACAACGGTCTTTTAACTAAAATGATGTTTTTCTATCCAAAAGATATGAGTGCTTTTTTAGCGGAGCAAAATCTATTTTTTCGGTTTACTTTTAAAGCTAATGTGCGCATGTTTGGGGCACCGTTTGCAATCGCTCAACAAAACATCGCTGTTCCACTCGAACAGTTGATTGAAGAAGTAAGAAAGTATACTCAGGTTGAAATGTAATTGAATTATTTTGAACCAAAAAATGTTTTAGTATCGTATAATACCCATATGACTACACATAAAAAAATCGGCCTGATACTTGGCGCGCTCATATTACTCATCGCAGCTGGTACTGCTTACTCGCGTTTCACTGAGAGCAAGTCTCGCCCATATCCAACATCTGCATCGCACGAAACAACCAATCCAAATGCTTCAACAGGAACAACTCCAACAACAACTACATCAGCTACACCTACAACAAATCCTTCAACAAAAGTAAAAACCTATACCCTCGCCGAAGTCGCTACTCACAAAGACGCTTCGAGCTGTTGGACCACGATCAACGGCGGAGTCTATGATGTCACTGCTTGGATCAGTCAGCATCCAGGAGGACAGCAGGCCATCCTCGGTCTCTGTGGTATAGACGGCTCGGACGCTTTCAATGGCCAGCACGGTGGACAAGCACGCCCTGCAAGCGAACTTGCCAGCTTCAAGATCGGCATCCTCACACAGTAGTTATTACTTTTACTTATATGAACACTATGAAATCATACCTTCCTAAGCTCCCTCTATTCGCTCCCGTCATCCTCCGTCTCGGCGTGGCAGGTGTCGTCATCTGGTTCGGCACGTCACAGCTCCTCGATCAAAGCATGTGGACATCATTCATCCCCGATTGGATCGTCACCATCACCGGAATGACAGCAAAATCGTTCGTCATAGTAAATGGTATTTTTGAAGTCATCGCCGGCACACTCGTGGCATTCGGCTTCTGCATCCGTCCACTTGCCACCCTTCTCTTCTTGCACATGCTCGGCATCATCTCAACTCTCGGACTCAGTCCTATCGGCATCCGTGACGTCGGTATTGCAACTGGACTCCTCTCTGTGGCACTCTATGGGAACGATATACTCTCATGGAAATCTCCCGCATCAATCAGTTCATCAGAACAGTAAAAAAGTTCTACAAAGAAAACAAGCGCGACATGCCGTGGCGTACTGATACTAACCCCTATTATGTAGTGGTTTCTGAGCTCATGCTCCAACAGACGCAAGTACATCGCGTCACCAGTAAATTTAATTCATGGATAAAGCGTTTTCCAAACTGGCAAACGCTTGCCACAGCTTCGACAAAAGATGTTCTCCAAGAATGGTCAGGGCTTGGTTACAATCGTCGCGCGTTATTTTTGAAAAGAATTGCAGAACAAATTACCGACAGCGGAAAAACAAAAGGGGTACTTCCAAAAACTGTTGAGGAGCTCACCCTACTCCCTGGCATCGGACCAAATACCGCAGGCTCGATCCTCGCTTTTGCTTTCAATATTCCCTACCCGTTCATCGAAACCAATATCCGCTCAGTCTACATCCACCATTTCTTCGCTGAGATAGAAAAGGCCGAAGGTAAAAAAGCATGCAAGAAAATCAGCGACACAGAGATCCTACCTCTCATTGAACAGACATTAAAAAATATGAGCGTTGCTCAAAATCCTCGCGAATGGTACTGGGCGCTCATGGACTATGGTTCATTTTTGAAGAAGAGTTTACCCAACCCTTCTCGCCAGAGCGCGCATCATGTAAAGCAGTCCAAGTTTGAAGGGTCAAACCGCGAATTACGTTCAAAGATATTAAAACTGATCATGAAACAAAACATGACCAGTGAAACTCTAGTCAAACAATTCAAAAAATGGCCGAGGGAGCAGGTAGAGAAGAATGTGGAAGCACTAACTAAAGAGGGATTTATTGTGAAAAGAAAAACTATTATCAAATTGTTTGATATAATTTGATTATGAAAAAATATAGAAATATTTTATTATCATTTGCCTCATACCTTAGCGCTTTTATATTTGCTTTTATCGTGCCAGTAATGATTGCTGGTGAATTCCCTGAATTAACTTCGACCATTGCTTTAATTAGCCCACTACTAGGCTTAATGTTACCAATTATATTAATTCTACTGGGTATTTTTTTCGCTTCCAAAAGCATAAAATTAAAAGAATCTAAATGGGTAGGACATGCCACATTTTTAATCGGAATGGCAATCTTGGTTTTGCCTATTATCCTCCTCATAGTCGGTTTCCATATTTAATCCCACTATACAAAACAGTTTACGCCGGCACAAATTAATAAAATAAAATGTGTCGACATTTATCGTTCAAACAGGCAAAAAATACAAAATCAGCCTATAATTAGCCCATGCCCGTCATCACTCCTGAAATCACCGTATCTGAATATTTCCGTCTGACCCCCATCCAAAAAGACGCCCTCAAGAAAATAGGCATCACCACTCTTCGCGACCTTCTGTATCATTTCCCCGTGCGCTATGGCGACACTGCTGAGGCAAAAAATATCGAAACGCTCAACAAGGGCGACACTGCCGTTATATTTGGCAGAATAACTAACCTCAAAGCAAGCAAAGGATTCAAAACCAAGATGACCATGGCCACTGCCACCGTCGAAGACGAAACCGGCAAGATCCAGTGCGTCTGGTTCAATCAACCTTATCTTGCCAAGATGACGCCAGAGGGAGCGATGGTCCGCATTGAGGGGAAAGTATCACAAAGAAGAGAAAAGGTTAGTAAAGCGCTGCCAGAAACTGCTTTTTCTGAGCGAGTATTGTCTGAGCGTAGCTCCGCTCAACTTGGTGAAAATCTAATGAGCGGAGCGCAAGCGAGTTACGCAGCGAATGAAAAAGCAGTTTCTGGCAGCGCTGCTCGCCTGTACTTCTCCAACCCAAAGATCGAAATCGTCGACAAGCTTCCTATCGGCGTCGGTGGTTCACTCTTTGGTGACGATGGCGAAGCTCATACCCTCTACCCTGTATACCCCGAATCACGTGGCATCACGTCGAGCTGGATGTACCACGCTATCCAAAAGCTTTTCAAGAGCGGTCTCCTCGACAACACGATCGACGTCTTGCCTGGACACCTCCTCGTCAAATATCACTTGCCCAGCCTCAAGACCGCCCTCATCTGGATGCACACCCCTCTCAAACGCGAAGACGCGCTCTCCGCTCGCAAACGTTTTTCATTCGAAGAGATTTTCATCATCCAGCTTGGCAAACAGCAAGCTCGTCGTGAATATGAAAAGCATCCTGCATTTGTGATCGAAGCCGATGATATGCATGTCCGCGAATTCATTAAACGATTCCCTTTCACTGCTACAGAAGCCCAAACCAAAGCAGTTGAAACAATCTTGAGCGATATGCGCCGCGAATACGCTATGTCACGACTCCTCGAAGGCGATGTAGGTTCAGGTAAAACAGCAGTGGCCGCTTCTGCTGCATACGCCATCATCACGTCACGTCCACCGAAAGTTCCCCGTCTCGCTGGTTCAAACACAAACCCTCTCGCCAAAGGTTTTGCAACGACTGGTCAAGGCAATCTCCAAGTGGCATATATGTGTCCCACAGAAATCTTGGCGACGCAGCATTTCGAATCATTCATTCAATACTTTTCATACATGCCGATACAGATTGGTCTCATCACCGGCTCTGGTTGTCGCAAATTTCCTTCAAAAATAAACCCAAAAGGCTGGACTGACATATCTCGCGCCCAGCTCCTCAAATGGGTCGAGAGCGGCGACATACATGTCCTCATCGGCACCCATGCTCTCATTCAGAAGTCGGTAAAATTTAAGAATCTCGGTCTCGCTATCATCGACGAACAGCATCGTTTCGGTACCGCACAGCGCGCCAAGCTCATCCGCAAAGATACAATTGCACCACATCTCCTCTCTATGACAGCAACGCCGATACCGCGCACCCTTGCTCTCACTATGTACGGCGACCTCGACCTGACCCTCCTCGACCAATCCCCCGCTGGCCGCAAACCGATCATTACTGAGCTTGTATTACCAAACGGTCGTGAAGCAGTCTATGAAAAGATGTGCACCGAGCTCCAAGCTGGCAGACAAGCATATGTCATCTGCCCGCGCATCGATGA
This sequence comes from Patescibacteria group bacterium, assembly GCA_040388415.1. Taxonomy (GTDB): domain Bacteria; phylum Patescibacteriota; class Minisyncoccia; order Phycocordibacterales; family PALSA-1337; genus C7867-002. The sequence continues at coordinate 696 of JAZKBV010000003.1, read as the reverse complement.
ACCGGATCCAGACAAGGAGCAAGCTCTCAATGCCAAGTCGGTCAAAGAAGAAGCAAAACGCCTTCAAGCAAAGATATTTCCTGAATATGAAGTCGGCGTGATGCATAGCAAAATGCCACCGCAAGAAAAAGATCGCGTCATGGGCCAGTTCAAACGCGGTGAGATCACTATCCTCTGCGCCACCTCAGTCGTCGAAGTCGGAGTAAATGTGCCCAATGCCACTGTCATCCTCATCGAAGGCGCTGAGCGCTTCGGTCTCTCCCAGCTCCATCAGCTCCGTGGCCGCGTCATGCGCAGCAGTCATCAGGCGTATTGTTACGTCTTCACTGAAACGACATCGGAAAAATCGATCACCCGCCTCAAGGCTCTGCAGAATGCTAAAAATGGTTTTGAGCTGGCCGAGCTCGACCTCATGGCTCGCGGCGCCGGCGAACTCTCTGGTATGCGCCAATGGGGCGTCTCCGACATTGCTATGGAGGCGCTCAAAAATCTCAAGATGGTCGAGGCTGCGCGCGAAGAAGCAGGACGACTGATCATAGAAGACATCACCCTATCGAAATATCCTGAACTCAAAAAAGAGGTGGCATCAAAGAAGATCGAGACTCATTTTGAGTAAAAATACTTGTCCGCCCTCTTGGATTCGAACCAAGGACCCCAGAGGTATAAGCTCTGTGCTCTAACCAACTGAGCTAAGGG
>JAZKBV010000002.1:0-204862 GCA_040388415.1 Patescibacteria group bacterium | reverse complement strand
CGAACCAAGGACCCCAGAGGTATAAGCTCTGTGCTCTAACCAACTGAGCTAAGGGCGGGTAAAGCATCCTCATAATAATCTAGAGGATGCTAATGCACAACTTTACAAATATTAGACAACCTTCGCCTCCCTCTTCAATGGGATACCATTGGCGATGATTATCTTTTCATATTCTTCGCGCTCGATGGTCTCTGCTTCTACGAGGCGCTTTGAAACTGCTTCAAATGCTTTCTTATGCTCAGCGAGCGTAGCGATTGCGCGCTCACGAGCCTCAGTCATGATCTTTGAAACTTCAGCATCGATGAGAGCGGCGACTGTTTCAGAATATTCACGGTCTGAGACGCCCATACCGAAGAGCGTTCTGCCCTGTGCGCTTTCGAGAGCGATCGGACCGATCTTGTCTGACATGCCGTAACGAGTGACCATATCGCGTGCGAGAGCAGTCGAAACTTGGAGATCATTCGATGCGCCAGTGGTGATATCACCAAAGACCATCTTTTCTGCAACATATCCGCCAAGCGACATGGCGATATCATCGAGGAACTCGTTACGCGACTGAAGCTTGCGCTCTTCAAACGGTAATTTCAATGTATAGCCCGCAGCGCGACCACGAGAGATGATTGATATCTTGTGCACGGGATCAGCGTGAGGAAGAACAGAAGCGACGATAGCGTGACCAGCTTCGTGATATGCAGTGATCTCTTTTTCTTTTGGTGAGAGGACATGACTCTTGCGCTCTGGACCGAGCATGACCTTTTCGATAGAACGGATAAGGTCGAACTGACCAATCGTCTTACGCTCTTCACGCGCAGCGAGGATAGCCGCTTCATTCATAAGCGAAGCGAGATCTGCGCCAGAGAAACCTGGAGTGCGTTCAGCGACTACTTTGAGATTGAAATCTTCAGCGAACTGCTTTTTCTTTGAGTGAACAGTGAGGATAGCCTCGCGATCAGCGCGATCAGGGAGATCGATAGTGACGCGACGATCGAAACGGCCGGGACGGAGAAGCGCTGGGTCGAGCACATCGGGACGGTTCGTTGCAGCCATGACGATGACTTTTTGATTTTGTTCAAAGCCATCCATCTCGACAAGGATTTGATTCAAAGTCTGCTCACGCTCATCATTACCACCACCCGTACCTGAACCACGAGCCCGACCGACGGCATCGATCTCATCGACGAATACGATAGCTGGAGCAGCCTGCTTTGCCATATGGAAGAGATCACGGACGCGTGATGCGCCGACACCAACGAACATCTCGACGAACTCTGAGCCAGAGATAGAGAAGAATGCTACACCTGCTTCCCCTGCTACTGCACGAGCAAGCAATGTCTTTCCAGTACCAGGTGCGCCCATGAGGAGCACACCCTTTGGAATCTCTGCGCCAATATCGATGAACTTTTTTGGATTCTTGAGAAAGTCGACTATCTCAGAAAGTTCCTGCTTTGCTTCTTTTGCGCCAGCGACATCCTTGAATGTAACCTTTTGCTTTGTATCGTCAGGCAGAGTGATACGCGCCTTTGACTGGCCGAATGACATGGCCTGCATGCCTGCCCCGCGCATCTGACGTGAAAGCATCCAGATGAAGAGTGCGAGGAATAAGAGAGGAACGATAAATGGAGCGAGTTGTCCAACCCAATACCAGAAGCCCGAAGGAGCGACGATGCTGATCGTCGTTGAGCCAAGCTCAGCTGGAGTGACACCGAATCGAGCCAAACTGTCGGTAAGAGACGCGTCTGTTTCGCGCTGAGTAGTCTTTGTTGTCTTGTCTTTGTACTGCGCGACAACCTCAACATCTTGGATGGTAAGAGAAGTGACCAAACCCTTCTTGATATCCTGCGCAAGCGAAGAAAGCGGTACTGATGCGCCCGTAGTGGACTTACCTGAAAACTCAGCATACAGCGTCGTAATAATCAAAAAGACGATAACAACCGTAGCGATCGAGTTCAAAAAATTCATCTTTGGGAAGCCTTTTCCCTTTTTTCCCTGATTTCCGGGAGGCGTAGCCTTGTTATTCTGTGGTGTATTATTTTGGGGATTCATAGAAATTGATTAGTGTCTTACGATTATACATGAAAGAGGGGTAAAGAAAAGAATAAAAAACAGCCATTCCGGTAAAGGAATGGCTGATGAAAGTAACTAAAAATTGTATAATCACGCCATGTTATAGAATCGATGGGGTGAGTGCGTGGCTGCTTGGAACCGTTTTATGGTAAGGGTTTTGTTCGATCGGGTCCAGATACTGCTTGCATCTTGGATTCAAGCAAGTGAAAACGATCAGACAACAAACTCTTGATTTGCCCCCACCAACTACCCGGACAAACTCACGTTCGTGCTTCCTTCTCACACGCCACATGGCACCACAGCATTTACAACGGCGCAGCCAACGTTTATGAATGCGATACCACGCCGCGATCAACAGTAAGACAAGTGTCATTCCCTGCAAAGGATCGATGATGATCATACGTATTGTTCCTCTCAATTTGGTTGATTTTTTGAAATGTTTCTACCTACTCCAAGACAAAAATTACCATATTATTTATATATCGTCAACCACATTCTCTGTCACTAAAAAATGCTATTCTATAGCAAATGACCACCGGTTTTATCCTCCTTATCATGATTGTAGTCGCCTATTTCAGTAACTGGCTCAACTGGAAATTTCTCAACTCGAACATCACCCGATATCTGTACTACATTGGAACGCTGGTTCATGAAAGCTCACATGCATTAGTTGCGATTGTGCTGGGGTCACGCATACACGAATTTAAGATATTCTCTGAACAGCCTCACGTCGTTTACGGCAAACCAAAGATTCCCCTTATCGGCAATATGCTCATATCACTGGCACCGCTTTTCGGTGGGCTTGCGTTTTTATATCTCGTTAATTCATATGTTTTGCACAGCCAGTACCTGATACATTCAGTTGCATTAGAAAATATCTTTGGTGCTATACTCGACACACTCTCTCAAATAAACCTTCTTCACTGGCAGACATGGGTATTGATTCTTCTGTTCATCAACGTTGGCGCCATGCTCAGTCCTTCCTATCAAGACATCAAAAACATGTGGCCCGTTCTCATTGTATTTTTATTTTTTAATATCGCTCCCCTATCGGATATTTTGATCATCGCTTTGCAATTGATATTGGTGGGAATAGTTATTCAGGTTGGAGTGATCATTTTGGTAAAATTCATCTTTTCTTTATCTAAACTTTATCGTTCGTTGAGAACTTCTTAATCAGTTCTTTATCTCGGACTGATAGGCTATGTGTATTAATAAATAATATACACATAATGCAAACACATCTTCATAAATTGCTCCTTGGTGCCGTTATCACTGCCTCGCTTTTTCCGGTAACGCTTTTTGGTACCGGCATCGCCCAAGCAAAAGAATGGACACCAAAACTATCACCGGAATATCCTACCCTGCTCACCTGGAAGTGGCATCATGAAAATCCGTACCGTTGGAATGTATACAGCCTACTCTATGGCGGCACTACTGAAGTCCTTGTCGACGACTACTGGGCACGAGGCTCTGCGCGCCAGTTCGCGCCAGACGGCGGCAGTGCGCCCATGTTCATCGTCGGAGTCGATCAGTATGGACATGAGATAACTGGGCGTAGCAATATAGTGAGGCCAGATGATGCGAGGGAGCCGAAGAAGTGGTTGTAAAAGAGGTCCCGATCATTAAAAAACTACAACCTCTTGTCCGCCATCTGCTTCAGCGATTACGCCATCATAGCCCAGTTTGATTAATTCTTTAGTTACAATATCACTAGCTTCGTTTGCAATCTCGTTCATTGGACGTTTACCATTTCTTGCGATAGTCCCATCAGATTTAGGAATTCCTGCTTTCTGAAGAATCTCTTCAATTAAGGGAGGAACTTCACCCAACCCGTTTAAATAATTAGAAATACCGTAACCTTTTTCACCCCAATAAAATGGTTTTTTGAGATTCACTGTCTCAATTGAAATTTGAGCACCAGGAGTATCTTGTCCACGCATAAATGCATATCCTTCCGCAACAGAAGTTAATGTGTGAGAATAAGTACCTTTACCCAGAAAACCATAATCTGTTCCCTTTAACTCACTACTACCTCTATATGTTTTAAATGACGCAGGTAGAGATTCTGCGTTAGTTTCGACTATTGGCAAGTTCTGATCAAAATTTTCCATATCGAAATTATATCAAATAATATGAAATTACACTTTGCTCATCCCACAATAAAAAAGACCGGCATAAAGCCGGCTTTTTCGTATGTGGAGATGGGCGGAATCGAACCGCCGTGCAATCGAAGTTCGTCGAGCGACTCTACGGTGGTAGAATCCTTTGAAGTTTAATGACTATGCTAACAAAGAAAACAAAGCACATAGTCACGATCTCATTGTTTCAGGAGATAGAGTGAGAAGCTCTACCTGCCCTACATCCAGGTTATTACGCCTAGCCTACAGTCAGGATCCCCGTAGGTAGACGGCCTCGTTAAACGAGAGCGAATTGAAAGTCCTTTGCTCCAAAATATGGAGAGACAGAAGATTTTGCAATTGGATTTCCAGCAGATTTACGAGTTACTGGTGCTCGCACCGCACGAACGAAAACTGTCGATTGTCGATGCCTTGCATCCCCAAATTTCGCTTCGCGAAATTTGTGCCAAAAGACTTTTTATTGCGCGAGCAATTAAAAGTTTTTGGCCAAAATCACGAATGTAGGCGGTCAACTTACTGACCCCATACAGTAGTAGTCAACTTTCTGACTACTGAAGTTTAGTTCTCAACGTTCTGCCCATTTCCCTATCAGCCTCACGCTTCTTCGTCGTTTCCCTCTTGTCATATTTCTTCTTTCCACGAACGAGAGCAACCGTGACCTTGATAAGATTATTCTTAGTATACAGTGAAATTGGCACTACTGTCAAACCCTTCTCCGTGTCCGCGATTGCAGCAATTTCCTTCTTCCTCATTATCAACCGACGATGACGACGAGGCTCATAATCCTTCGGCGTATTCTTCTCCTGATATGGAGAGATAAGCATGTTTTGAATGAAAGCCTCCCCTCCTTTTACGAGAACATATGCACCATCGAGTGAACCATGCTTGTTTCTGAGTGACTTTACCTCGAAACCGAGCAGCTCGATGCCAGCCTCGTATTTCTCGAGGATCTCATATTCGAAGTGGGCTTTGCGATAATCAATCAGAATCATGCTTTATACTTTACACTATATACCCTATACTTGTCTTTATGAATCACGAAACGACCTGGAACCTCTACTCATCGAATGAAGAGGCGTGGGCAGCAATGCTCGCCGACTGCGCCCAAGCAAAAGAGAGTATCGTCCTCGAACAGTACATATTCGTCGCAGATGAATTTGGCAAAAAACTCATGGACATCTGCACCGAACGCGCTGCCCAGGGAGTAAAAGTCCGCTTCCTCTGGGACGCAGCAGGAAGCTTCACCCTATGGGGCTCGAACATCGCTGAGGACCTCAAAAAGAAAGGTATTGAGCTCATCTTTTGGAAAACGCTCATACCTGACTACTCGAAGATACCTAACTTCCGCGCCTGGTTCTTCCGCAATCACCGTCGCACGCTCGTCATAGACAACCGTATCGGCTTTACCGGCAGTATGTGCGTCTATGAACCTATGCAAAGCTGGCGTGACACCAACCTACGCCTCGAAGGGTCAGTGGTGCAAGAAATGAAAAATGCATTTGACCGTATGTGGGCACGAGCTACTCATGCGCTCGCCATGCCCGAGCGCATCCATGTCCGTAACCATGAATTCCGCTATATCACCAACTACCCCGCGCCGCGTCGTCGCCACATTTATACCGAGCTCATCGAAGCGGTCCGCTCAGCTCGAAAATATATTTATATTACTAATCCCTATTTCGTCCCCACCCGTCGCCTTGTCCGTATCTTCCGCCTAGCAGCACGCCGTGGCGTCGATGTGCGCATCATCATCCCAGAAAACTCAAACTACTATGCGGTCGACCTCGGTGCGCGATCATATTTCAATACCCTTCTTTCTTCAGGTGTCCGCATATTCCTCTATTCAGGAAATATGATTCATGCCAAAACTGCTGTCATCGATGGTGAATGGGCAACTGTTGGCACTATGAATCTCGACCGAGTCAGCCTGCTCTATAACTTTGAAGCAAACATCGTCAGTCGTAATGGGCGCTTCGCTGAGGAGCTTGCCGCATTCTTTGTCCGAGATATGCAGGATTCAAAAGAAGTCTTATACCCTGAATGGAAAAACCGGTTCTTCATTGAGAAGATACCGGAAAAACTCATTACATTTGTGAGAAAGTTTTTGTAGAGCCAATAGGGCTAACTTACGCCTTTTCACTTGCGTTCTTGCCTACTTCTATGCTATAAATACAGCCTGTAATCTATTGATGAAAGCACGTATAAATCACCAAATAAAAGCGCCAGAACTGCGCGTTATCACAGCCGAAGGTGAAAACCTGGGTGTTATAACCACAGACAAGGCATTGGCAGAGGCCAAAGCTCGCGGACTTGATCTCATTGAGATCTCCCCTACGGCAGTCCCTCCTGTTGCCAAGATTATGGATTATGGCAAGTACCAGTACGATGAAAAAAAGAAGGAGAAGGTCGCCAAGGCACGTACCCAGATCAGTGAACTCAAAAGCGTTCAGGTCAAGATAGGTACTGGCGAACATGATCTCGAACTCAAAGCGAAAAAGGCTTCTGAGTGGTTGTCAGAAGGTAACCGCGTCAAAGTGGACCTCTACCTCGTCGGACGCTCGAAGTTCATGGATCTCAACTTCCTCAAAGAGCGCCTCGAACGCATCTTGAAGCTCATCACTGTCGAATACAAGATTGCCCAAGAACCCGTGAAGGGACCTAAGGGACTTACGGTGTATTTGGAGAAAAAATAATCAATAATAAGAAACAATAACTTTTAATACCATGTCTACAACAAAAACAAATAAATCATACTTGAAGCGCATCAAGGTTACCAAGAACGGTAAGCTCATCGCTCGCAAGCCAGGTCAGAACCATTACAATGCAAAGGAGCGCAGTGGCACAAGCACAAGCAAGCGTCGCACACAGGTCATCACGATGGATAACAAGGCTCGCAGTCGTTTTCTTTCAACCAGTTTCTAGTTCCCTTTTACTTATTTAATCACTTAATCTTACTACTATGGTACGTGTCAAAAAAGGAGTCAATGCATTAAAGAATCGCCGTAATATCCTCAAGCAGACGAAGGGTTTCCGTTTCCGCCGTTCAACAAATGAAAAGGCTGCTATCGAAGCTCTCCAGCACGCTGGTGCCTATGCCTTCGCTCACCGTCGCGACAAGAAGGGCGACATGCGCCGTCTCTGGAACGTCAAGATCAACGCTGGTCTCCGTGCCATCGATGCAAAGCTCTCATACAGCAAGTGGATGGGTTCAGCAAAGAAAGCTGGTATCCTCCTCGACCGCAAGGCTCTCGCTCACCTCGCTGAGTTCAAGCCTGAGGCTTTCAAGAGAGTTGTCGCTTCGGTTACGAAATAATCTTTCAGATATATAAAAGAAACCCGCTCTAAGTAGCGGGTTTTTTGTTTACAACTTTTGAATCAAATTTGTTTCTTACTTTTCTAGTTACTTTTACAACTACAGATACCTAACAAACCCCTCAAGCCCCTGCCCCACCAACACCGCATCAGCTCCCTCTTGCATATCCTCCACACTTTTAATATTACTGGCCTGACACAACCATCCAGGAAATATCTTTCTTGCTTCTTCAAAGGTTTCTGTTTTCAATCCTCCGGTGGCCAGATCTCTGCTATTCCAAACCACTTTCATATCATGAGGAATAGTTTTTAATTCGGCTAATGTCAGAGGTTCGATCAGACACTTATCTGTATGGATTTTAGGAATGCGTCCAACGACCAAAATATAATCAGCGCCAGCCTCTACTGCCCGCTCAATCAAATCATCAGTCTCATGTATACCCTTTGCAAGAATAGGCTTATCCGTCAGAGATTTTGCCTTGCTAATTAAATCAAATGAGCCGCCCCAACGAGCATCAGTATGGATAGAAATGATATCGCCAAACTTTTCAGCTACGGCAAATAACTCATCCCAGTTTTTATTTGAAGAATATCCAAAAGGAGAAGTTGTTTTAGCTTCTGCAATCAACTGAATATTTTTACCTTTATAGACGATCATAGCCTTGTTGAACTAAACCACATACTCCTTCATCCTCTCTGGCACAATAGCCTTCACATTGAGCTCATCATTGAGACGCTGTGCGAGATGCATCGAAGCTCCTGGCTCACCCATAACCACAAACACCTCCTTGAGCCTATCAGTTCCAGTAGAAACAAACTCCACCAGATGATCGCCATCCTTATGAGCTGAGTACCCATACAACGTTTCGATATGCGCTTTCACTTCTATCTTCTGACCATGGATAGTGACTTTCTTTCCTCCATCGGCAAGCTCACGTCCGAGCGAGCCAGACGCTTGATAACCAACAAGGAGAATAGTGCTCCTTGGATCACCAAGGAAATGTTGCTCATGCCCGATGACACGCCCGCCGACTGACATGCCCGAACCAGCGAGAATGATCTTGGCGCCCTTCAAATGGTCGATGCCCTGCGACTCATGCTGTGACTCAACGAACGTAAGATGCGGAAATGAAAAGACATCATCGCCATTGCGAATCTGCTGTTGTGCAGCTGGGTTGAAAAATTCTGTGCTTGCGCGATATATAGCAGTAGCTTTCTCCCCCATCGGCGAGTCGAGGAATACGGGTACTGAAGGGATCTTTTTATCTTTGACCAAGTTGTTCAATTCATATAGTAGAACTTGGGTACGATCAATTGAAAAAGCAGGGATGACCAGCGTACCTCCGCGAGCCAGCGTCTCAGTGATGACATGTGTAAATTCTTCCAAACGATTTTCACGCGTATTGTGATTGCGGTCGCCGTAGACGCTTTCCATGATGAGATAATCGACGTCGCCTACTGGCTCTGTATCACGCAAGAGCGGTGCAGGCGAATTGCCTAAATCTCCAGTAAAAAGAATCTTCTTATCTCCGACGGTAAACTCAAACATGCTCGAACCGAGAATATGTCCCGCATCTTTGAGAAAGACTGAAACACCTGGCGTCACCTCAAACTTTTCATGATAGGCAATCGTTTTCCAGAGCGGAAAGACTTGAGCAACATCGTCAACTGTATAGAGTGGTTCAATGCCATTTTGTTCTGCTTCCATAGTGAGAATGTTGACCGCATCATTCAAGACAAGCTCCGCAAGCTCTTCCGTCTCTGGTGTCGAGTAAATGACGCCCCTGAAACCTTCTTTGACAAGCTTTGGGATACGTCCCACATGGTCGAGATGAGCATGAGTAATAAAAAGAAAATCGATCGATGAAACATCATAGCCAAACGGCTCATAGTTCTGCTGTTGTGCCACTCTCTCCCCTTGGACCATGCCGCAGTCAACGAGGATCTTCTTGCCCCCAGCTTCAAAAAGGAAGTTTGCGCCCGTGACTGTTCCGACGCCTGTGCAGAAGATGATTTTATTTGAATTCATGGGGATATTATAGCCTTTTGGGTAAAGTAAAACACCTCACTATCAGCAGATAGAGAGATGTTTTACTAAGGATTGCGAGAGTCAGACCTAGATATTCTAGGTGGAGGGTCTATCGCTGGCACACCAAGGTGTAAGCGAACGCTAGCTTCAAGAGCTGATCGACCTATCCGTTGAAAAGTTTAGGGTTTAACTCTCGCAACCTGTACTTATTGTATTCCTCCCTACGAACAATGCAAGTGTGAATATAGCGTTACACCATTTTCTTTGACAACAAACAAAATTAATTATTTGTCGATGTAATATCAACATCATACAAGATAGCGTCGCTGATCAAACGATAGTCAACAAGCTCATCATCTTTAAACCAGTGACTAATCTCGTGATTTGCCTCTGATACTGATCCTGATGCGTGAACGATATTTCTAACTGCACGGATATCAGTATCCGCGATCTTGTATGAATCGAGGACATAGTCACCACGGATAGTTCCCATCGCTGCCAAGAGTGGCTCTGTGCCACCAGTGATTTTACGTACGATTGAAACCGCATCAGCACCTTGCCATACCATCGGTATGACTGGTCCGCTCGCCATATAATTTTTTAACTTCTTCAAAATCATTTCCGCATGTTCCATTGGGTCTTCATGAGGCGGTTTAAGACCTTTATCTATGTATGCCTTAATATTTTTCTTTCCAACATTAAATTTCCATTCTTTATCGAGCGTATAGTGTGCCTCAACCATATCATGTGTTGGCACGACCATCTTCATGGCAACAAGCTTGAGTCCGACACGCTCATAGCGGCTGATAACTTCTCCAATGAGGGCTCGTTGGATGCCGTCAGGTTTGATAATAACAAGTGTTCGTTCGTGCTTTGGATGTGAATTCATTCTGCCATTGTAGCGTATTTTTTTCTTAGCTCCTACATCCTGGCTCTTATCTCTATTTCTATGCCGTCAAAATCTCCGCATCTCCTTTGGTGATAAGTACGGTATGTTCAAAATGCGCGCTTGGACTGCCATCAACGGTCTTGTATGTATACCCATCGAGATCAAGCTCAACATGTCGGTCTCCAAGATTGAAAATAGGTTCTATAGCAATGACCATCCCAGGTTTTAAAAGCGGACCCTTTCCTGCTTCGCCATAGTTAGGTATGAATGGATCTTCGTGAACATGATAACCAACACCGTGACCAGCGAGCTCTTCGACGATGCCGAACTTTGCTGAGATACCGATGCGTTCGATGGCACTGCTGATATCACCCACCTTCTTACCCCCTTTGGCAGCCCGTATACCGGCTTGGAGGGCTTCTTTTGTCTTTGAGAGGAGCACTGCTCGCTCAGGAGTGATCGCGCCCACTGCGACGGTTACTGCGGCGTCTGTAATGAGACCTTTGTGAACCAAGCCGAGGTCGAGCGTAACGATATCACCTTCCATGAGCACCTTATCTTCTTCATTAGGAATACCGTGAACGACTTCATCATTTATCGAGAGACAAAGCGCTGCAGGAAAAGGTCTATCGGCGCCCGAAGGAGTGTAGTTGAGAAAAGCTGCAGTATCACCTCCCTCTGCAATAAGCTCTCGAGTACGATTTTCAAGATCTCGCGCATGCACACCAGGAGCGACCATAGCTGCCAACTGACGCAGAATAGCGCCATGACGGCGTCCACCTTCGCGCAAGATAGCTATATCTTCCTTTGTCTTTATCTTAATCATAGAGGCAGTCTACTAGGAAATAAGGACTACCGCAAATGACTATTTTAAACCAAGCTTCGAGATGATATCAGCATGGATATCATCTATCTTTCCAATACCATTTATATCGAGGAAGTCATACCTCTTATTGTTTCTGAAAAATTCGATGGAAGGCTTCATGTCCTGCTCAAAACCACTCAAGCGGTTTTTGATACCCTCATGCGTATCGTCAGCCCTGCCACGAGCAAGGAGACGATTGGTCGCTTCTTCATCATGGATATCAAGATATACGACCCAGCACTTTGCTATGCCATAAAAATCGAAGACTGAATCGAGGGCGATCGCCTCAGGGAGCCTGCGCGATGTGCCATCGAGGACCATGTGCATACCCTGTTCATATGTATCAATGAAAACTTTTGACCAGTTATAGATAGCGAGGAATGATGGCTGAAATCCGCCTGATGCCTGAATCTTATGAGCGAGCTTTTGTGTAAATGTATCACCTTCGATGAATTTACGGAGTTCTTTGCCGGTTTCAACCGTAAAAATCTTATGTGTAGGATCTTTTTGTTTGAGCACTTCTAAAAGCAAAGATACTTGAGTACCCTTTCCGCTCCCTGATCTGCCGACGAAAATAAATGCGTGTGGTGACATATGATGATTGATTAGTTGAAGTAGTATACCAGACTATAGTATAATGTTCATACAACAAAATAGTTATTCAGAGTGTGGCGAGAGAACTAGCTCGATGACCCACCAGCAACTCTTCAAAAGAAGTAAGTGCTCAATCTAGCCCGAAAGGGAAAGATGCATATCTCGTATTACAACGATATAAGAATAGTATGCGCTTTCCTTTCGGAAGGCGTTTTGTTTTATGGTTCGAAGCCATATTTATTATGTAACATATATAACTATGTCTACAAAAACAAAAGACTTCTCGAAACACGGAAGTCAGTTCGGGTTCGGAACGTTAGCTATCCACGCTGGTGAGGAACCAGACCGAGAGACGGGTGCAGTCGCTCCAGTCATCGTCAGATCAAAAACCTTTGCCCAAAAGCACTTTGGCAGAGAGAGCGAATATCAATACTCGCGCGGTAAAAATCCAACACGCGATAAGCTAATAGAGAAATTGGAAGCGCTTGAAGGCGGCGGCACAGCAACTGTATTTGGTTCAGGGTTGGCAGCTGAAGCAGCATTCTTTCTGACCCTCTCCCCTGGCGACCATGTGCTGCTTTGTCAGGAAGTATATGGAGGAACATTTAGATTACTCGATGGCTTTCTTTCCCGTTTTGGTATTACTTACGATTTCGTTGATTTTTCTACAGAAGAATCTATTTGGAAAGGCATCAAATCAAATACAAAATACCTCTTTGTAGAAACGCCGACCAATCCCTCTCTACACATCATCGACCTTGCGCTCGTCGCAAAAGTTTCAAAGAAAGCCTGTATACCGTTCGTCGTTGATGCTACATTCTCTCCTCCGTGTACCACCAGAGTATTTGAGTTCGGAGCTGAAACGGTCATCCATAGTTTGAGTAAATACATCGCTGGGCACAATGATATACTCGGCGGCGCTATCATCACAAAAAATCCAAAGCTCGCTGAACAGATCAATTTTCTTCATCGTACGCTCGGCGCAGTTCTCTCTCCTGACGAGTGCTATCGGGTGCTCCAAGGGGTAAAGACGCTCGAGCTTCGCTGGAAGAGAGTGAGCGAAACTGCATTGATAGTTGCTCAATTCCTCGAAAAACAGAAAGTGATTAAAAAAGTCTATTATCCGGGACTTGTATCCCATCAAAATCATGCCGTAGCCAAAAAACAACATGAGAATGGTTTTGGCGGCGTCGTTTCATTTGAGCTGCGTGAACAAGGTTTCAAAAAACTCAAGAAATTTGTTGATACAGTTCGTGAACATAGTCCGATCATTTATGGTGAAAGCCTCGCCAGCCCAGAGACCATCCTCGCCTATCCTCCTCTCATGAGCCACAAAAGCCTGCCGAAGAATATTCGCGAATCACTTGGTATCACTGATGGATTCTTTCGTTTGTCAGTTGGCTTTGAGGATGTAAAAGATATTTTGGAGGGATTACGGAAGGGGCTTGAAGTGCTCTCCTAGGTCCGACCTAGCAAAGAAAAATCCCAACACTCAGTTGGGATTTTTCTTATCTGAATTATGCGATTTCCTTTCTCCGTTCTTCCTTCTCCTTTCTCCTGTGCCCTACTAGTACTCCCTCATACTTACCTGAGCATCGATCTTCTTCAAGAGATCAAGAACCACTGAAACAACGATCAAGAGAGATGTACCGCCGATAGCAAGTGTCTGAACACCAGTGAGATGTTGCATGGTGAGTGGCAAGATAGCGACGACACCGAGGAAGACTGCACCAACAAGAGTGATGCGAGTGACGATAGCTGCGAGATAATCACGAGTATGATCTCCTGGACGAACACCAGGGATGAATGCGCCACCCTGCTGGAGGTTCTGTGAGATCATTGTAGGATCGAACGTGACTGCAGTATAGAAATACGTGAAGAGAACAACGAGAACGAAGTAGAAACCGCCATAGACCCATGCATTATTGAAGAATGTCGCAAATGAAGCTGCGTATGCTGCAACGACGGCATTTGAAGCGTGTGAAAGAAAGTTGGCGATGATCTGAGGGAACAAAAGGATAGACAATGCGAAGATGATCGGAATAACGCCAGCCTGGTTCAAGCGGAGAGGGAGATATGTTGAAACGCCGCCGTAAACCTTGTTGCCACGTACCTGCTTTGCATAGGTGACTGGCACTGAACGCTCTGCCTCAGTGACAAAGACCACACCAGCGACGACAATGATAGCGACTGCGAGGACTGCGAGATAAACAGTGATCTGACTTGCGTCAAATGTTGAAAGAAATTGCACCGCATCCTTTGGCAAACGAGAAACGATACCGGCAAAGATGACAAGTGAGACACCGTTACCGATACCGAACTCAGACACGAGCTCACCGATCCACATGAGGAGGATAGAACCCGCTGAAACAACAAGAACGTTGATGAGCAAACTCATGCCACTGATATGCGCGATAACGTTCTGGTTTTCAAGAAGAATAATGAAACCAAATGCCTGTACGAATGCAAGAGGAACTGAGAGAAGACGCGAGTAGTTCGAAAGCTTCATACGTCCAGCCTGACCCTCTTCGTGCATGAGTGCTTTCCACTTTGGGAACATCATAGTCATAAGCTGAATGATGATTGAAGCAGTGATGAATGGACCAACACCGAGCATGACAATAGAAAGGTTTGAGAGGCCTCCACCTGAGAAAATATTAAGAAAACCAAAAAACTGACTTGATGCAAGGAGTGTCGAAAGATTTGCTACATCAACGCCTGGTATAGGGATAGTCGCCAAGAGACGGAAGACGACGAGCGCGCCGACAGTGAAACCAATTCTCTTGCGAAGAACTGGGTCTTTGAGAGCGGTTGTGAATTTTTGCCAGAAGTTTTGCATATGATTTCGATTACTTACTTCTTAATGGGACCCAGACAGTATAGCGTAATTATTCAGCCTTTGCTTTCTTTGCAGGAGCCTTCTTTTCTTTTACTTCTTTTGCCACCTTTGGAGCCTTCTCCTTTTTGACTGCCTTCTTCGGCTCAACGACAACCTTTGGTGTGCCTACGATACCAGCAGCACCTGTATTTTTTACAACTACCTTTGGAGTAATGAGAGTAACCGTACCACCAGCTTTCTCGATCTTTTCCTTTGCACTGCCTGAGATAGCACAACCTGAGACTTTGACTGCCTTTGTGATCTCGCCATCGCCAAGGATCTTGATAGGAGGAACGTTTCCAGAGAATGTAACAACTGCGCCTTTTTCAAGGAGAGTAGTGGGAGTAACCATATCCCCTGCATTGAAGATCGCTTCGATCAAACTGACGTTGATAGCTTTGAATGCCTCCTCAACAGGCTTGTTCTGATTGACGCCACGACCGCGCAACTTTGGAAGACGCTTGATGATGTCACGCCATTCTGGACGGCGCTTGTTACCTGCACGAGCAGACTGACCCTTGCCACCACGGCCAGATGTCTTTCCGCGCTTGCCACCACGGGCAACCGTCATGCGCTTCTTGTTCTTGTGGACTCGTTTAAGTTGATGGAATTGCATAGTATTAAAAGTTATTTAGCAGCTACCTTTGGTGCCTTATTCTGGAGAGTACGGCGATTGATCCTGCTCAAGTTATCAAAAGCAAGGATGATGGCACGTGCAATGTTTACCTTGTTCTTTGAGCCTGACATAATCTTTGCACAGACATCTTTGACGCCTGCGAGCTCGATAACGGTACGTGCTGAACTACCTGCGACAATACCGCTACCACGAGCTGGGAATACCATGATGCGCGCACTACCAAACTTTGCTTCTGTTGCGTGAGGGATGGTCATCTGTGCTGAAAGTGGAATCTTGACGAGATGCTTCTTTGCTTCACGTGTAGCCTTTTCGATGGCGAGTGATGTGTCACCTGCTTTGCCGAGACCA
This sequence comes from Patescibacteria group bacterium, assembly GCA_040388415.1. Lineage (GTDB taxonomy): Bacteria > Patescibacteriota > Minisyncoccia > Phycocordibacterales > PALSA-1337 > C7867-002. Next base: position 189,105 of record JAZKBV010000002.1, on the reverse strand, counting down.
ACACCGACGCGACCCTTGCGGTCACCTGCAACAACAGCGACGCTGAAACTATAACGGCGACCACCTGATGACACACGAGTAACACGGCGGATATCAATCATCTTTGCATCAAACTCTGGTTTGACACGCTCACGAGGCTCACTGCCACGTCCTCCGGTGCGTCCACCACGTCCGCGAGTATCACTGCTACTGCGAGCACCTGGTGTGCTTGCACGAGCTGAATCACGCATCTTGCGTCCTGGGGTGACCTTGTTTGCAGCAGCAGGAGCAGCTGTTGCTGGAACAACCGTCGCTGGCGCTACTGGAGCTTGTGTATTAACCTGTGTGTCTTTGTCTTGCATAATAGTTATTAAAATTAGAATTGAAGTCCTCCCTCGCGAGCACCATCAGCCACGATCTTGATCTTACCGGCATACAGGTAGCCTCCGCGATCAAAGACAACCTTGGTAATCTTTGCTTCGAGAGCTTTCTTTGCAATACCAGTACCAACTTCCTTTGCACGGTCAGCTGGACTCTTTGCCTTTACATCCTTTGATGAGAAAGCAGCGAGAGTGTTGCCCTTTGTATCATCGATGATCTGAGCGTAGATATAACGATGAGACTTGAAAACTGAAAGACGTGGGCGCTCTGCAGTACCACTAATCTTGGCACGTGTGCGGGCGTGACGGCGAGCAAATTTCTTGTTTTGAGTTTTGATAATTGATTTCATATAAGTAAATTATGTTTATGCCGCCTTCTTACCCTGCTTTCTGCGGATAACTTCATCAGAGTAACGGATACCCTTTCCGAGATATGGCTCAGGCTTCTTTGTAGAACGAGTAACTGCGGCGAACTGGCCGACGACTTCACAGTCGATACCTGAAACAATGATGTTTGCCTTTTCTGTAGTTACTTTGAGACCTGCTGGAATAGGAAGTGTAACTGGATGAGAGAAACCAACGTTAAGAACGAGGTTCGTGCCCTTTACGTCAGCCTTGTAACCGATACCTTCGATAACAAGCTTCTTTTCATATGCTTTATGAACACCAGCAATCATATTGCGGATATGTGAAGCGTACGTGCCAATCATAGCTGCTGCCTGGAGAGTATTGCGGTTCTTTGCAAGAACGATCTCGTTGTTTGCAATAGTGACTGAAACGTCATCACGGAGGTTCTTTTTGAGCTCACCGAGAGGGCCTTTGACAGTCAAAACACCGTTAACGAGAGTGACTTCGGTCTTGGCTGGGATAACTATAGGTTTTTTGGCAATTCTTGACATAGTAGTATTGAAATCAGATTAAATATATAGATTACCAAATCTTAAAGAGGATTTCTCCGCCAAGTTTAAGCTTCTTTGCATCAGAGTCAGTCATAATGCCCTTTGACGTAGTGAAGATGGTGTTACCGAAACCACTACGGAATGAGCGGATGTCTGCTGCTTTCTGGTAAAGACGGCGTGATGGCTTTGAGATACGCTCAACGCCGTTGATACGTGGTACACCATCAAAGTAGACGAGGCCGAGTTCAAGCTCACGCTTTGTCTTGCTCTTGTCTACAGAAGAGATGTAGCCTGCCTTCTTGAGGACATGAGCGACGTTCTCTGTAAGCTTTGATGCGATGACAGTGACTGATGCTTTCTTTGCATCACTGCTGTTCTTGATACGTGTTATGAGGTCTGAAATAGGGTCTGTTACCATGATGATTTCTTTATGCCTGGGATAATGCCTTCATTGGCGAATTCACGGAAACAAATACGGCAGAGGTCAAAATCACGCATATAACCGTGCTTACGACCACAACGGAAACAACGACGAACAACACGCGAAGCAAACTTCGGTGTTCTCTTTGAGCGTGCAATGACTGCTTTGGTTGCCATGATTTGTATTATTTCTACTTATCTTAAAAAGAAAATTTCGATTGGTTAGCTAAAGCCCTTAATTTAGGCGTTTGCTTCCAATCACTTCCTCAGAACGAGCTTTTATTGAGGTAGGTATGATACTAGCAGAAGGTTGAGGGAGAGTCAACACCGCTTGCATAATACCTAAAAACTCTTCCTCGCTCTTAAAATCACATCCTCAGAGAACCATATCTTTCTCAATTCACCGACCAGAAAGAACGAACCGGTAACTAGAACCAAGTCATTTTTTCTGGCTCTTGCCATTGCCCTTTTCAAAGCTATCTCGGGATCTAATGTCAAACTAACCGGAACATCCTTACGAAGATATCTTCGTACTTCAACAAATAACCTTTTGGGGTGGGCGCACTTTCTATCTTTTATCTGAAACCGAGTAACTGCAACACTGTCTGCGATAGGGATGATCTGTTCGAGCATAGAATTTCCATCTTTATTATCGGCCATTCCGATCACTAAATGCAGTTTGCGGAACTTCAGATTTTTTAAATTCTCTATCGTACTCCTTATCTTTGCCCTATTATGCGCACCATCGAGAACAACGAGCGGCTCTTGCTGCATAACTTCAAAACGGCACTGCAAACGCGCCTTATTGATTCCGTACTCAATATATTTATGATTTATGTCTAATTTTTCAGTGATAGCACGGACTAGAGCAATATTTTGCATTTGATAGTCACCAGGAATAGAAACTGCGCTCAATGGAACTTTACTCTCATTACATACATCAGTAAATATCTTCAACAATGGTTTTCTCTTTTCAGTTGTAAAGAAAAGTGATCCCTTTTTAATAATACCTGCTTTATCATACGCGATCTCTCTGAGCGTATTGCCCAAAATGTGCATGTGATCATAATCAATGTTTGTGATTGCAGTAATAATAGGATTTTCAATCACATTCGTAGCATCATACCTGCCACCACAACCAACCTCTAGTACGACCCACTCACATTTTTTGCGTTTAAAGTAAACGAGCGCAATCGCAAGAAATAGTTCGAAATATGAAGGTCGACCATAAGGAGAATGTTGATACTCTTCATCTATATGAGGTTTTAAGTATTCGACAATGTCAGCAAACTCATCTGGAGAAATATAGAGATCTTTAACTTTAATTTTCTCCAAAGAAGTTGTGACGAAAGGAGAAGTGAACGACCCGACGTTTTTTCCTAAGATATTGAGTATTTCATGAATCATATTTGTAACACTGCCCTTGCCTGCCGTGCCTGTGATATGTATAAATTTAATATCCTTATCAGGATTACCTAATCTCGCTAAAAAACGTCTCATCTTTTTTAAATAGACATCGAGACGATCTCTCTTGACCATATAATCTCCTTCAATAGGTAGATTGGAGAGACCCTCAAGAAAGGACACTGCTTCGTGATAACGTTCAAAATTCTGCATTGGATTCAATTTTATGATTTATAAGACACAACAAAAAAACCTGCCGAAAGGCAGGTCTAGTACTTACACGCGTAAATACCTACCTGCCCGAAAATGAGAAAGCATAAACAAACCCTGACCACGTCTGAATGTGTTTATTTATAAGCATGGGTAAAAAGTAGCATGACACACTGAAGTGGTCAAACTAAAACTTTATCGTTTCTTGAACTCTTTTTGAACAGAATTTTATTGCCAGTTGCTAGGCTGGTAGAATGAATTTAGAAAATAAGTATATAAAAGATTTTGATCTATGGAATTCCAAGAAAAAGGAGTTGGAAAAACGTGTACTACCAGATGACTTCTTTTTCCTAGAAGGAGAAGTATGGTGGGCAATGCTTGGCATAAATATTGGACACGAAATTGATGGAAAAAATGAATTATTTGAAAGACCGATTCTTGTATTCAAGAAGCAAGACGAGAATATGTTACTTGCATTACCAATAACATCTACAATGAGAGGCGGTGAACATTTTCATAAAATGAAATATAAAGGTAGTGATCGTACCCTATTATTATCTCAGCCCAGAGCGATAAGCAGTAAAAGGTTGTTGAGACTCATTTATAGAATCACTAATGAAGAATTCGTAGCGATTCAGAGTGAGATGCGTCCGGTACTTACTCCTATAAAAGCGATTCCCTCCGGTTAAGGAGGGAATCTCGGTGGACGTATCTGGAAGATAAAAGAAGTATATCAAACGCACTTATTTCAAGTCAAGATAAACGATTTAATCTAATTAGAAAGCAAGCTACTTGAATGCAAAACTCGTCACGATTCCCTCAGCATCCTTCAAAAGACTCAAGCCCTTATCCAAACTTGATTTAAACACGACACTATACAGTGCATCTCCATGGACGGCACTATACTGTAATATCGCTTCTTTAGCAGATGAGCTCGCCTCACTTCCGGTAGTAGTTGCAGGGATGGTGAAAGCTACGATAACCGCTTTTTCTCCACCGAGAGTACCTGAACTGACCTTACCCAGGACTGCGCCCGCAAATTCTGACTTAATGATAGTACTTACGTTATCAGAGGTGATGATCTGGTCCGCAGAAGTTATTTTTTCACTGCTCTGAGGGATCGGCGTCACAGCAACCGATACGATATACCCTGCCATAGAGTTTGATGCTTGAACACCTCGACCATCATTTGCGACTAAAACCGTTTTCCATCCTACTGGAACAGTGAATGTGTAGAGAGAATTATTAACTATATTATTTTTTAATGGCGAGGTGACCTTGGTGGGTGCAGTCACAGATGAATTAGTATTCTTGGTACTTTGTGCAAATTTTCCAATTACCTGTTGAACCATATCTGGTTGATAAAGATACACATACCCGCCAGCACCACCGAGAAGAACGATGATAATAAATAAAATAATCACAGTGCGCATGCCTGAATGTCTGACCTGTTGATATTGTTGGCGAGCCGGAGCTACAAATACGCGCGACGCGGATGTTGGCGGTAGCGGTGAAGCAGAAAAAGATGGTTGCGAAAATGAAGATGCTGGTGGTTTTTCACGTGGTGGCAGTTCCCATTTCGGCGCTGGAATGCTTTGTGGTTGAGGAGGTGGCGCTATTACAGTTTCTTGAATAATTGCCCCTGGTACAACTGGTGCCGGTGTCAGCGTCACTGGCATTGGTGCGGTTGGACTAACTATGGGTGCTTGAGTAGGTGTAAATGCAGGCCTGGAAGCAGGCGCGGGAGCTGGTGGTGTAGTAACAGGATCAGGAGTCGGTGATAAGTTAAGCGCGAGAAAAGCACCTTTGACATCGTCATGATTCCACCCTCCTTCAGCTTTGAGCTTGCGCTCCAAATCCATTGGACTCATGCCGTGATCAAGTTGGTAGGTAATGTATTCGAGTAATTGTTGATTCACCATGATGATGTAATTATTACAAAAACAACCTTACAAGTCTAATCTCTTCAAAGGTGAAACTACCGCCGAGGATATTTTTGACCGGCGAAAGCGCTCTGCCCCCGCCCTCTTGCATGCCCACCGCATGAAACGCCATTGAGATCTTTTTGAAACGCGTGACGGGGAGCGCATCGCGAAGATGCGAGATGTTCCATGTCGGATCCTCTCTTTTTTCATGCTCGATGTGATTGAGGATAGTATCAAATGAAAGAGCGCGCTCTTTGGCGACTTCGCGAACTGATTTGCCCATATCTATAAGCCCGCGAGTTACTTCTGCAGTTGGGATCTTTGGCTTTTTGCCTTTTCTGGTGCGTTTGACCGCCTTCGCCCTCTCTGCAAAATCTTCATCCGACTCGCCTTCCTCTTTTGCCACTGGGTCAGCTCCAAGAAATTTATTTTGTCGCAACTTGAGATCATCAGCTGATAATCCCATAAAATGAGCTTCGGCTTTTTTTGATTGTTCACGGAAATGCTTATCAAACTCATATGCTTCTGGGTGGATATGGAGCGCCATGTTATTCAAACCTGCCAGGGTAAGCCCTAGGAGCGACCGTACGCGTGAGAGCGCTACATATCCCATACCTTTCTCAAATGAACGTGACAGGTCTATATGTGCGGCGTCGAGAGACATGCCCTGGCTCTTGTGGATGGTGATAGCCCAGGCAAGACGCAGAGGATATTGCTCTATCTCAGCGAGCGTTCGATCACCCTCATCGACACGCCAACTTTCAAGTGGAACATCTATATCACGACCATCGAGCGTTTTGACCACAATACTATCGTAGGTGCATTCAGCAACTATACCGCGTGTACCATTTGCATATCCAACTTCCCAATTATTCTTGACGAACATGACCTGCGCACCAACTTTGAGTCGTAGAGTCTCTGGGGCCAAACATGATTTCTTCAATCCTTCAATAAGCTTTTTATTACCATGTGTGATCATTGTATATTCCAAGAAACCTCCAGGAACAGCAGCAAGTTCGCGATCATTTTCAGCATCCACATCACTGTTATGAGAATAAAGCCGGGTCGCTTTTATATTCTCAGTTAAAATCGTAGGGATTTCGATGGGAATATCTGTTTCGATTTTCTTTTTAACTTCATCTTCGTCTCCAATAAAGACTACGTCTTCTTCAGTACCCATATGCTCGTCAGTCAAAAACTCGATGCCATCATCCTCTTTTTTGTTACGAGCAATAATGCGTCCATGCAATAGATCCATCATATCTGTTGAAAGCGATTGGGCGCGTATGCCATTCAAAATGCCGACATACTCTTTGTCTATCTGACGATGTTGTTCCTCGAGATAACAAACTACAAAATTCGCTTCTTTCCAAGCTTTTGAATGATAGGCAAAATACGCATCAGGCTCTCCCCCACGAGAGATCGGCGGTAATTGGAAAAAATCGCCACATACGACTACCTGTAAGCCGCCGAAAGGCAAATCAGATCTACGAATTTTTTTAACGATTTCATTTATCAAATCCAAACGAAAATGATGCAACATCGATATCTCATCGATAATCAAAACTTTCGCAGCTTCGATCTTTGTCTTTACATAGCTCTTCTCCGATATTTCCTCGAGATCCTGCTCTGAGAGCGTATCTCGCACGCCAACGCCAGACCATGAATGGATAGTGACGCCCCCCATATGCGTAGCAGCGATACCAGTAGAAGCCGTAATACCTACCGGTATATCTCGCTCACGAAGGCATTGTAGGTATTCTCGAAGGACATAGGTTTTACCACTGCCTGCTGGTCCAGTCAGAAAGACGTTTGCTCCTGTTTTGAGAATATTTAATGCTTCAGCTTGGGTCATGAGGGGTAGTATAGCAGAAAACAAAAAACCACCTCATGGGTGGCTTTTTAAATGTTATTTCTTTCCCTTCTTGTCATCCTCTTTCTTGAGCGGGAGACCGAGATATTCGAGGAAACCGATAGTCTTTGCTTTGTCATCTGAAGTAGTGACGAGAGTGATAGCGAGACCAAAAACATCTTTGAGGTCTTCATCTGAAGTTTCAGCGAAGATAGTATGCTCCTTGATACCGATAGTATAGTTACCCATAGCATCAACAGAGTTGCGTGAGAGACCACGGAAGTCCTTTGTGCGAGGGAGAGCGATGTTGATCAAACGATCCATGAAATCGAACATGCGTGGACCACGGAGAGTGATCTGGTAACCAAGTGGATCACCTACACGAGTCTTGAATGTAGCGATAGCCTTCTTTGCAGCGCGTGGAGCTGGCTTTTGGCCAGTGATGCGCGCGAGACGGTCAGCGATGATCTCAATCTTTTTCTTGTCCTTCACAGAACCGAAACTGCTACTGACGACCACTTTCTTGAGCTGTGGAGCCTGCATAGCATTTTTGATATTCAAAGTATCCTTGAGGGCTTTGAATGATTCTTTGTTGAGTTCGAGAACTGTTTTTTTATGAGTAGTAGTCATGGCAATATATTAAAATGCAGATTATTCAGCCTTCGCAACCTTTGAAGCATGCATAGGCATAGCACGGTCGACGATTTGCCCCTTTGTACCCTGCTTACGAGACTTCTCGTGACGCTTCATCATGTTCATGCCTTCGATGAGAACCTTGCCTGTAGCAGGAAAAGCCTTCATGACCTTGCCGGTCTTGCCCTTGTCATCTCCTGAGAGAATTTTAACTGTGTCGCCTTTTTTGATATGCATGATAGTAAAAGTTATACGATTTCTGAAGCTTTTGAAGCGATAGTCTTGAAACCTGCCTCTGCGATCTCGCGTGGGATTGGGCCGAAGATACGTCCAGCGATAGGTTCTTTCTTGTCCTTCTCGATGATAACGACTGCGTTCTCATCAAAACGAATGTATGAGCCATCCTTTCTGCGAGTTGCTTTGCGCTGACGAACAACGACAGCATGGAGAACGTCCTTCTTCTTGACTGCCTTACGAGGCTCTGCCTTTTGGACTGAAAGTACAACAACTTCACCAATCTCAGCATAACGCTTGTGAGATGCTCCGAGAACTTTGAAAATACGTCCGATCTTTGCACCAGAGTTATCAGCGATATTGACGATTGAGCGTGGTTGAATCATAGTAGTTTATTAAAAATTTAGGCGATAACCTTGAATGACTTGTTTTTTGAGATTGGACGGCATGCCTGGACTGTAGCCTTGTCACCAATCTTCTTTGTGTTACCGATATCTGAAGCCATGATCTTTGTTCTCTTGTTGATGAACTTCTGATACTTTGGGTGTTTGACGAAGCGACTAACGACAACAACGACCGTGTCTTTCATTTTGTCAGAACTAACAACACCAGTGAATGTCTGGGGTGTGAGCTTCTTTTCTGCTGTTGTTGTAGTTGCTTTCATAAGAGTTGTGATATTACTTGAAATTAGGTGATTTGTCTAGTTTATGCTGTTTTCTGAGCGTTCATTGCAGTCAAAATGCGTGCAATATCCTTTCTGATAGACTTACCCTCTTTGACATTCTTTGCCTTTGCGCCAGCAGTGCCAAAACGGAAAAGGCGGAGAGCTTCACGCTTGTCAGACACCATCTTGGCGAGGTCTGCGTGTGTCTTGTGAGCGATGTCTTTGTTGAGAGTAGATTTCATAATAGTATATATAAAGTATTAGATGCGTGTGACAACCTTTGTCTTCATAGGAAGCTTTGTACCAGCCTTACGGAGAGCTTCGCGTGCAACCTCTGCATCAACACCGTCGATCTCGAACATAACACGGCCTGGCTTGACCTCACATACGAAGCCGACTGGTTCACCCTTTCCTTTTCCCATTTTTACTTCGGCAGGCTTCTGAGTATATGGACGATCTGGGAAGACACGAACCCATACTTTACCAGACTTAGTAGCATAGCGAGCCATAACTTTACGAGCAGACTCAATCTGGTTTGAAGTGATACGGGCATACTTCATAGCCTTGAGACCGTATGAGCCAAAAGAGACCTCGACGCCACGAGTTTCATTTTTTGCAGCTTCCTTAACGCTGTTCTTGCGTTTGGTGAACCACTTGCGGTGTTTTACTTTCTTAGGGAATAACATAGTAGTAAATTAAATGATTTATTTCTTTGCAGCGACGTCTTTTGCGAAGATTTCGCCCTTGTATATCCAAACCTTGATACCGATATCACCATAGGTCATATGAGCCTTCTCACGCGCGAAGTCGATGTCCGCACGGAGTGTCTGGAGAGGAACCTGTCCTTTCTTGAGCTCTTCACTACGAGCGATCTCAGCGCCACCGAGGCGACCACCGAGGCGGATACGGATACCCTTCACCTCCTTGTTTGCCATAACCTTTTCGATCGTCTGCTTGAGCACACGGCGGAATGGAAGACGCTTTTCGAGTGCTTCAGCGATCATCATGCCAGTGATAGCGGCGTTTGACTCTGGTGTACGAACTTCTTCGATATCGAGCTTGAGCTCTTGAGTTTTGAGATCAATCTTTGCCTTGCGGAGAAGAACCAGGATCTTTGCACGGAGCTTGACGATACCGTCACCTGACTTACCGATGAGCATACCTGGACGTGATGTCTTGATAACAACACGGAGAACCTTCTGTGAGCGCTCGATTTCAACACCGCCTACATAAAATGTACGGAGTTCCTTCTGGAGGAATTCACGGATGATAACGTCAGTCTTGAGAGCTGTGCGGTATCCTTGATCTGTACCAAACCAACGACCTTTCCAATCGCGGATGATGCCAAGTCTATGAGAATAAGGGTGTACGGTGTGTGACATATGATTATTTTTTAGCAGTAGCCTTCGTTACGGTCTTTTTCGACTTCTTTGCGACTCCTGGAGCAAGAACAACGAGGATATGACTTGTGCGGAGAGCAATAGGGTGAGCAGAACCGCGTGATACAGGCATCGAGCGTTTCATAACAAAACCCTGATCAACACGAATCTCCTTGACGATGAGGCCTTCTGGACCAATCTTGAAGTTATGGGAAGCGTTCGCAACAGCAGAATCAATAAGTACTGAAATAGGGTGACGAGCTTTCTTTGCAGCAAAACCGAGGATAGTCTGTGCATCTGCAACACTCTTACCGCGGATCATGTCTGCGACGACACGAACTTTACGAGGAGCGATGCGAGTATTTTTGAGTGAGGCAGTAATCATATAAATGTATTATTTCTTTGATGCTGAAGTAGCTGCTTCCTTTGCTGATTTTGCAGCTGAAACTTCTGCTTCCTTTGCCTTGAGCTCGATCTCCTTTTGCATCTTACCACCGTGGCGTACGAACTTGCGTGTAGGTGAGAATTCACCGAGGCGGTGTCCAACCATATCCTCGGTGACTAGAACTTCAATATGAGCACGACCATTGTGCACGCCAAAAGTAAAACCGAGCATCTCAGGAGAGATCTGACTGCGACGTGACCATGTCTTGATGACGCCAGTAGTAGCAGGCTTTTTGCCAGCTATTTTTTTGAGGAGTCTTTCCTCGACATATGGACCTTTCTTGAGTGATCGTGCCATGGAATGAGTGAATGTAGAATTAAAAAAGCTCAAATGAGCGTGAGAGGTATAGTAGCAGAGCCAGATTTCGAAGTCAAGCATTTAGGGCTTATTTTCATGGATATTAGAAAATGTGGCGAACTTTCGTAGAAAATAAATAATAAAAAACCGGACTTCCCTGTGAGGAGGTCCGGTGTGAAGTTACTTTTTAGTTTAATGACCGATACGGAGAGTTTTTCGCTTGCACCCGTAAGTAATGTGCAGGTCGCTTGGACGTTTAGCGCGACCAATGCGAATGACCGAATCGTCATCGAGAAAGAAGAGCTCCTGCGACTGGAGACGACTATTATAATTACTCCCCGAAGGCAGTGTGTGCGCGCCGTCTTCTTGGACCACACATAGGTCGCCGACCCGAGTGCTCACAGGCAACAGGCGGGGTTTGGGAGTAAAGCGGTCCCATGCCTCACAAAGCGAGCCGCTAATATGTGCTTTGAACTTCCGACCACCCCTTCGCAAATTTCCCTGTGGCGTCAGAATATGAATGTGATGATACGCACCGTAGTAGGACGGTCGGGGCACATCCTGCATACCACTATCAATGCCGAAAAATGTCTTGTATTTTTCGAGACGGTTGATGATACGACACACAAGAACACCATTTGGCCCAGTGACGTAACGACCGCATTCAGTGAAGAGTGCTGGTTGAAAACCATATTCTTTTCCAAAAGCAGCGAAGAGCTTCCCTGCCCAAAGACCGATCCGGTTAACGTCCAGTTTCTTGCACTTCTTCGTTGGCAGATACGGGATACCAAAACCACCGCCAATGTTGATGAAGGGCACTTCAATGCCAAGCTCGCGCTTGAGGAGACCGACCTTGGTAAGGGCGATCTTAATGGTCTTGATGAAATAACTCGAGCGAAGATTGTTCGAGCAAATCATCATATGGAAGCCAATGATTTTTGCACCGCCACGACGCAACAAACGATAAGCGTTGAGGAATTGCTTCTCAGTCACGCCATATTTTTGTTCTTCGGGCTTGCCAAAGACGTGGCCGCCGGACGAATGAAGTTTCCCTGGATTATAACGAACGCAGACAACCAATTTCGCCAGTTTCCCAGGAAAGTGCTTGATGAACTTTTTGATCAGGCTTACGTCGTCGAAGTTCAAGATGCATCCGCCATGAGCGACCGCTTCCTTGAATTCAGCCAACGACGTGTTGTTCGAAGTAAACATGATCTTCTCGGGAGTAGCCCCGATGGCGCGCACCCGTTGCAGCTCGTCAATTGAGCTGCAGTCGAAACCAAATCCGAGTGCCAGCATGATTTTGAGGATTTCTGGATTCGGACACGCCTTCACGGCGTAGAAGTTATTGTATCCCAGGCCCTTGCACGCGAACGCATTGACCAGATCCATACCGGAATTCCAAATTCCGCGATAATCATAGATGTGGGCAGCTGTGTCGAACCAGTCCGTTATCTGTTTCAGGTGCGGGTAAAGCCGATCCTGGAATTGTTTGCTTATAGGCATAACTAGTTTCTCCTGTTTCCATTGTTAATGGTGGCTTGTTTTAAGGATTCTCACACAGGCCACCTATCTGTGTCTGTCGCAAGACTACTGATTATCTAAGGGAATGTCAAGAAATATGTTTGACACGTCAAAGTAAAAAAGGTAGAAATACGCCAGACCTTTCGCACGACGCGTGAGGAAAATATGGAGCACCTTATGCAACAACTACCTGAATCCAAGTTCATTACAACTGAATTGCTTGACGAAATACTCGCTCAAGAAAAAGACGCCTGGACACAAAAATACATCAACGAAGGAAAACGGACCGCTGTCGTTATCCTTGTCCTCGATCCTTCCAAACCACTCGGCATTAGCCCTGAACCGGTGAAACTGTGGAGCGCCACCCTTGGTCAACAAGACCGCGAACAATGGCCGAAAAATCGTAATTGGGACAAATACGTTTTTGCGAAGGCACGCGCCGCTTGGCGAACCTGCATGTCGAACCACAACATGCTCATGAATCCCGAAATCATCGCCAAGGGCGATTTCAAATACGAAGGCGGAATCTACGTTTCCGGCGGCTTGGTAATTGCAGTGAGTGGTCTCGCCAAAGCACCTGACGACACGGGGCTTGCAAGTGAATTCCACTTCAAGATCACGAGCAAGGTCTCCGCACTCCAGGAGAAAAGCAAGGAAGAAGTTGACCTCGAAAACGACGGGACATTCTTTTTCTGAAACCTTTCTTCACTCTCACTGTTCCCTCCCCTGGGAACGGTTTTTTTATTTAAACAATTTGACTCAATAAAAAATCGCCACCTAGTAAAACCAGGTGACGATGTGATGGACAAACGATCAGAATACGAATTCGGTGTTTTTCAAACGACGAACGACTTCGGTGATGACAGCCGCCTCGTCAACCAAACCACACTCAGCGACAGGAGCGATCGTTGCAGACCAACGCAACCATGCTTGACCACCGACCTTGGCCGGCATCACTGAGATGCGGAGAACATTGCGCAGCCAATCAGCGCATTCATCGGCGTTAGCAAACAACAGGCCGTTAGCCGATTTGGGTGCCTTGGTTAATTGGCACAAACCTGCTTGAGGCATGAGCGGTGAGAAACCAACATCAGACAATGCATGATTGAGCGACTGGTGTGAAGTGAAATATTCATCCCGGGTCTTCAGAGCGAAGTCGAAATGATCAAGACACCACAGGGCGCCGGCGATAAGCGGACCAAAACCACCAGAATCTTTGACATCCATAACCTTGCGAATCGCCTTGATGATGATGGGGTGTGCGACCACCCAGCCGAACCGAGCGCCGGTGGCATTCCAACCCTTGCTGATGCTTTGCAAGACGATGCAGCATTGTTGCCACCCCTCGACTGACAAGACGCTCACACTGCCATCGAAACGTAGATGAGTATACGCCTCATCAACAACAACGACGACTTTGTTGCGAACCGCCCAGGAGATAAGGTGTCGCCAATCCGCATACGAGAAGGTGAACCCCGTCGGATTATGGGGAACATTGAGGTAGAGGACTGCTTTCTTGCCATTAAGCTGTTTCTCCATGGCATCATAATTCACGAGCCATTTTCCGTCGTGCTGCAACTCGAGCGCAATATTGATGACCGTGGCATCGCGCCGATTGATATCGCTTTTGATCACGGCGTAGCTGGGGTCAGGGAAAAATAAACTCGTCCCAGACCCAAACAACAGCGCGGGAATAAACTCGGCAAGAAGCCGTTTGATTGAACCCGGCGAATACTGAACCCAAGAAGTATCGAAGACGACCCCGCCGTCGATGTGTTGCTGATTTAGGAAAACAGCCAACCGTTCATGGGTGCCAGGTATGCCGTTGTTGTCAGTATAGCGAGTCGGGAACGTGGCCGAATCATAATAAGCAAGCATGGCATTCATAGCACCTTGCGGCATCTTTTTTGCCGGATCGGCGATTGACAGAGTACACAGGGCCGATGCAGGATCACCGGGCACTTTTTGCGCATCCAAAATGCGTTCTTTCTCCAAGACAGCGCTAAATGAATAGCCGCCACCAGGAGCATCGAATTTTATTCCGCCACAACATTCAGCGACAACAGATCGCCAATGTGTTTCCATGTCAATGTGAGTCAGTATCATAATGTAGTTAGTTTTCAGTGAACTGCAGAAGGTTCCGGAACAGCACTTATGGGTAGGAAGAACCTATTTCCTATCCATTTTCTATGGCTGACACTATTACATATAAAGACTTATGTCAAACACCCAGTAGGTGATTTTGCTAAATCAAAAAACACCCTTTCGGGTGCCTTCTGTTTTTGTTTTAAATTGCTTGAATCCTAATCGAAAATCTCTTTGGTGATAACTACCATCGTAACTTTGTGTACGACAGCCTTCACTACTTTCACAAAGATCTTGTGCAAACCGTGAACTACGTTTCTCATGATTAGAGTTTGGTACTCTTCTTGCCGACCTGACGGCGAGAAACGATGAAGACGTTCGAGTATTTCTTTGGTGTACGTGTCTTCTGACCCTTACCTGCTGGCTTGCCCCAACGCGTCTTGAGACGGCGGAGACCGCGACCCTGACGCTGTTCACCACCACCGTATGGGTGATCCACTGGGTTCTGAGCAGTACCACGAACTGTTGGACGGATACCCATCCAGCGTGAGCGGCCAGCTTTACCGACATTAACAAGGCGATTTTCTTCGTTTGAAACAGCGCCGATACTAGCCCATGCATCTTCGTGGATCTTACGGACTTCTGTTGAAGGCATCTTGATGTGGGTATAGCCTGCATCATTAGCGATAACCTGAGCAAATGAACCAGCTGAACGAACGAGCTTTGATCCTGAGCCTGGCTTTACTTCGATATTGAAAACGAAAGCACCGACAGGGATCTTTTTGAGTGGGAGACGGTTACCAGTAGTAACAGGCGCATTCTCAGAAACAATGAATGAGTTACCTACTTTCATTGTCTTTGGGAGGAGAACGTAACGCTTTTCACCGTCCTTATATGCAACGAGGCCGATGTAACCAGTACGGAATGGATCGTATTCAATGGTCTTTACTGTAGCGTTGACATCTTTCTTGTCATACATGAAATCAATCTCGCGATAGAGCTTCTTGTGGCCACCACCCTGGTGACGAACAGTGATGCGACCATGTGCGTTGCGTCCTACGTCACGCTTGAAACCGTGAGTGAGAGGCTTATATGGCTCGCTGACCGTAAGATACTCCTTGAACGGGAGAACAGTCATGTGACGACGTGATTTTGAGGTTGGGCGGAATGATTTCATGTTAATAAATTAAATAATTGAAAATGATTATACAAAGTCGATCTTATCTCCTTTCTTCAAGGTGACGACAGCCTTGCGCATGCCTGAGACAACGCCCTTCTTACCCTTAACAAAGACATTCTTTGAAGGAAGATTGACGACAGTCACTTTGACTGGAGTTACCTTGTAAAGAGCTTTGACTGCCTGAGCAATAGAAGGCTTGTTCGCACCCTTGGTGACGACGAATGTATATACACCGCCTTGACTGAGGATACCTGACTTCTCTGTGATATGTGGACGAAGAATGATAGATGCAGAAGACATAATAGTAGATTAAGCTTGTGTAACCTTAGCTGATAATGCCTTGAGTGAATTCTCAGGATTGACGACGATGAGATACGAGTGATTCATCAAAGAAACTGGGTTAATATTGCGGAATTCTTCGATAGAAACATTGCCAAAGTTCTTGAAACTCTTGTCGACAGCCTCTGTTCTCTTGTCGAAAGCGATAAGTGCTGCATTTTTCTTTTTTGTAGCAACCTTCTCAAAGCCTTTGATTGAACCGAGAGCAGTGAGGATAGCACGTGCATCCTTTGACTTAGGTTTTGCAAGAGAAATAGCGTCAACAAAGAGGATTTCACCATCTTTCCACTTGCGTGAGAGTACTGTGAGAAGAGCCTTATCCTTGACCTTCTTGTTGATCTTGCGATTGAAATTCTGATCGTTGCGTGGACCGTGTGTGACACCACCGCCAACCCAGATAGGTGAGCGTGATGAACCGTGACGCGCGCGACCTGTGCCCTTTTGCTTCCATGGCTTCTTGCCACCACCGCGAACTTCACCACGTGTCTTTGTATGAGCGACGTTTGTGCGTGAATTTGAATTCATGAGACGGACCACTTCGTGGACGAGGTCAGCATTCCATGGCATGTCAAAGATACCAACGGGAAGTTTGAACTTTCCTGCCTCTTTGCCTGTTTGATTGTAGATTTTTGTTTCCATGATGGTATAAATGATTAACCTACGATCTCCACTAATGTACCCCTCTTTCCTGGGATTGCTCCAGCAACATACATGACATTTTCATCTGCGTCAATGTGAGCGACCTTGAGGTTTTTAACTGTTATACGATCACTGCCCATACGGCCTGCCATGCGCATACCGACTGGAACGCGTGTGCGGAGACCGCCACCGATAGAACCAGGCTCACGCTCTGAGTGCTTTTGACCGTGTGAACGTGGTCCACCACCGAATCCGTGGCGCTTAACAACACCCTGGAAACCCTTACCCTTTGAGATAGCTGACACCGTAATGACATCGCCTACAGCGAACTGTGAAAGCTCCACTTTGTCGCCCGTCTTGGCAACTGGTGCGTCAACACGGAATTCTGCAAGGGCTGCGAAGTTACCCATATCCTTGAACTGGCCTTTTTGAGCCTTGTTGATGCGTCCTGGATTGCGTGATCCTTCACCGATCTGGACAGCTTCATAGCCATCTACATCCTTTGTGCGCACTTGAGTGACGACGTTACCGCGTACCGTGACGAGAGTCACTGGTATAACAGCGCCAGAAGCGTCGTATATCTGGGCCATATTCAGTTTTCTTCCTAGAATGAATTTCATGTCAGTATAATTTAGTTACAAGTCGGAAGTTACCAGCTGCAAGTTTTTCACTTCTTGCCACTTTATAACTTTTCAACTTGCTCCTTTTTGCTACATCATCTTTACGTCTATGTTGACGCCGGATGGTAGACTCAAGTTCGTCAGGGCTTCGATAACCTTCGGATTTGGGTTGATAATATCTATGAGACGCTTGTGGACACGCATTTCGAATTGTTCACGACTGTTCTTGTCGATGAATGATGAACGGTTAACGGTGTACTTCTTGATCTCTGTTGGGAGTGGTACTGGACCGTTAACTGTCACGTCATATCTCGAAGCAATGTCCATGATCTGACGGAGTGAAGCGTCGAGAATCTTGTGCTCATAGGCACGAACACGGATGCGGAGATGAGAGACTTCCCCTTCTGCCTTAACCTTCTTTGCGCGAGGCGCAACCTTGGTAGCAGAGGCTTTCTTTGTTGTATCTTTAGTAACCATGTTGTTTAGGCAACGATCTTTGTTACGACACCTGCACCGACGGTCTTGCCACCCTCACGGACAGCGAAACGCATCTTTTCTTCGAGAGCAACTGGAGCAACGAGCTTAACCTTGAAAGTAACTGTGTCACCTGGCATAACCATTTCAACGTTTGCAGCAAGTGTAACTTCACCAGTAACGTCTGTTGTACGGATGTAGAACTGAGGCTTATAACCAGTAAAGAATGGAGTGTGGCGACCACCTTCTTCCTTCTTCAAAACGTAAACTTCAGACTCAAATTCTGTGTGAGGCTTAACTGAACCTGGCTTTGCAAGAACCTGACCACGAGAAACGTCATCCTTTGCTGTACCACGGAGGAGGAGACCAGCGTTGTCACCAGCGATTCCTTCTTTGAGCTGCTTGTTGAACATTTCGATACCTGTGATAGTTGTCTTTGTTGTATCACGGAAACCGATGATCTCAACTTCTTCACCAACCTTGACCATACCACGCTCGATACGACCAGTAACCACTGTTCCACGGCCTTCAATCGAGAAGATATCCTCGATAGGCATAAGGAAAGGCTTATCTGTCTCACGAACTGGCATAGGGATATAACTATCCAATGCGTCCATAAGATCACCGATCTTTGCTTCCCATGCAGCATCTCCTTCGAGAGCCTTGAGAGCTGAACCACGGATAACTGGAGCACCCTTTCCATCAAAACCTTGCTTTGTGAGGAGTTCACGCACTTCTTCCTCAACGAGATCGATGAGATCTGCCTCTGCAACTGCATCACACTTGTTCAAAAAGACGACGATCTTTGGCACACCAACTTGCTTTGCAAGGAGAACGTGCTCACGTGTCTGTGGCATAACACCATCGAGTGCTGATACGACAAGTACTGCACCGTCCATTTGAGCGGCACCGGTGATCATGTTCTTGATATAATCGGCGTGACCTGGAGCGTCGATATGAGCATAGTGACGAAGAGGAGACTCGTACTCAACGTGAGCGAGTGAGATAGTAACGATCTTTGATGCATCACGAACTGTACCGCCCTTTGCGATATCTGCATACGTCTTGTTTTGAGCAAGACCTTTCTTTGCCTGAACGGCAAGAATAGCTGTTGTAAGAGTAGTCTTTCCGTGGTCAACGTGACCGATTGTGCCTACGTTAACGTGAGGCTTGGTACGATTAAATTCTGCTGCCATAGTATTATTTGTTTAGTGCTTTACCTTTTTACGTTTAGGCGTGATGCCAAACATCAAAAGATAAAGATAAAGTTATTAATAGTTTATAAATTATCAGTCGGACGACTAATAAAACGCCAGGTAGGCGAATAGAAAAGAGCATATCATATGTCTATAAAACGTGCAAATTTTGGGCACTGCGACACCGTAAGATCAGACCTTACGGTGGTTTAATTCACAATATTGAACACCGCATCACTTGAATCACAACTACTCGTACCGGTCTCACAAATCTGGATAGTATATTGTCCATTTGGAACAAATTGAGATACTCCAGAATAGTTTAGCGCGGTACCTACATTCCAACCATATGAATTCTGGTTTATTGATAATCCAGTAGCGATAGTGTATGGGGCAAGTATATACATAGGACATATCTGAGTTGTACAAGGTGCCTGATACGGGGTGAGTTTTAGGTCAGCAGTCGTTGCACGGAAATAGTACGGTGATGTCCACGTTATATTTTGAGTAGTACCTCGGAGCCACGTCTCTCCCCCATTTGGCGAAATTATCTTCAATGGACCAGCTGATGTTGATCCGGTTACGACAACAGTGCTAGTTGTTTGGACTTGTTGGCCAGAGCTGTTCCTGACTATAAAAGTAACTGTGTACGTACCAGTATTTACATACGAGTGAGTGAATGTTGAATTTTGGATATAACTCAGCGGTGCATTTTGGGCAACACATGCATATGAGTAATTACAGTTCGGTGCATCACCCCAATTGACAGAGTAACTAAGTGTTCCATTCAATGGATCAGTTGCGCGAATAGTCCACGTTCCCATTTGACCAACACTCAGCGTTGTAGGCGCATCAACGCCATTGATAACAGGAGTATTTCCCGTTACTGGATTGGAACTAATAGTGAAATTCGAATCACTTTCATCACAGGTTGAGCCATCTGCTGGACATATCTGTATCTTATACTGACCGTCAGATACCGGATCTTGATAACATGTTTCACCTGCCATACAGGCTGTTGTACCAGTAATTACACTTCCAACGTTCCATAAATATGAACGTGAATTAAGATCAACATTCTGTGCAATAGTGAGCGGTGCACGAACCATGATCATACAACGAATTATCTGGCCCGGCTGTGCACATGCAGGCAGTGGATATTCGAGTTTAATATCTCCTTTTTGCGCCAAAACATTTGCTGAACCACTCCAGGCAATATTTTGCGATGTGCCTTTTACCCACGTCTCTCCTCCATTTGGCGAAGTAATCTTGAATGAGGCATTGTTCGGATTGCTATGTCCATTGATATACCCACGCGTTATAGGTCCAAAATATCCGAATGCTGGAAAACCTAATGACTGCTGATACCGTATCAACGCAAGCTTCGTCTGTGAACCAAAGTAACCTTTGTTTGCTAAGCCTGAACTAATAGATGGTATGTCATAGCCATTCGACATCAGCCACGTTTGGAGATTTGTTACATCTGACCCAGAACTACCCACCAAAAGATTGTTTGAAAACGTATAACTTTGCGCGTGAGCGCTCGCTAAGATGGCTGTACATAGAACGATAGTTAAAATGATGTATTTTTTCATGATACTGATGATGACGTATGAGGCGTCTAATCCTTTCAGTATATAACAAAACCGGCTATATAAGCCGGTTTTATCAAAAAAACGAACACTAGGACTTAGAAGGTGAAGGTGAATTTAAGTTTTCCTAAAGCCCCACCATCATACTGATCTTTGTAGATTAAACTACTTAGGCTGGTTGCTGATGTGCCATAATTAAGTGAACTTATGTTTACTGTACCGAGTGATCCAGGCATACCTATAGCTTTATAATTTGCCGTGAAATTCTTCGTCTGACCTGGGGCAACATAGAAGTATGTACTTCCATCACCTGAAGTATTATCACTGGTGATTGTCGCTGGATTGATCACTATGAAAGGATTTGCTGACATGGTTATTGCTGGAGTCAATGCAGTATCAATCGCTTTTGAAATGAATACCGGATCATTACCTGCGGTCACACTAAAATTCATACTTACTATTTGTGTTGTTGTCCCACTTTGCGAAACAGTACGTGTACTTGGGATTGTTGAAGTATTCGATACTGTCATACTAGAGCCACTGAATGTTAAAGTACTTCCCGAGAGTAGACCTACAACTGAGCCTTGTGACACCGGCACTGTGGCATAATTTCCGTCTATGGCCTGTATACCTGTCAATGGTAGATTGACTGAAGCAGTTGAACCATTTAGAAAATTGTTCGTATTTGCCGCAACTGATCCCAAGACCACAACTGGAACACTTACATTTGTTGCCAGAGGAACTAATATATTACTGAAGGTTATTGTATTTCCGGACATCGAAGTTTCAGCATATGTTTGTCCTGCAACCTTGATCATGACATTTGTGAATAAATCAGATATTGTACCCCCTCCCTTTGCATTTGGATTTGACTCGATCATGTTCACACTGAAAGAAGTCAATGTTGTTGGACCATTTTGTGACTTCAGATCAAAGACTGCAAGTGCCACATTTGCGGTCACATCTGTCGAGGAAATTTGAACCGTGCCGGTTATTGGCGATGCTGGATCAAGCGAGGCAATAACTGATGCAACTGAAACTGGCACCAATATCTCCAACCCAACAGTATTACTCATACCCAATGTGTTGCTAACTGAGACATAATGCCATCCTGACGAAAGTCCACTTGGAACAATAAAGGTCATGCTGGTACCATCGATTGATCCTGTGATGCCCCCGCCTTGTGTCGACAAAGCCACTCCGTCAGCATAGATCAATGATCCACCCAAACGCTGACCAGTAATCGTTACCTTATCCCCGACATTTGCCTGATAAGGAGAAATATTTGTGATATAAGGTGTAACTTCACCAACAATAGTGACCGAGTTGGTCTGATCTGAGCTCAGATTTATCATATAGCCTGGCTGACTATAGTCAGTTACCGGATAACCTACCAAACCACCTATCATAGCCGAATACGTTCCAGCGAAAAGCTGCGTTGGGTTAGCGGTGCCAATTGCAGTAAACTTTGCTTGGCGATTTGCGGGCACCCAATAGAATGTCTCGCCATATATACTGGTCTTTGTTTCCACCTTTGAGTCAGCAGAAATTTTTCCATACATACTCGCATATCCCCCATTTGAATCGCGGAGGTTAAACCAAGGATATTGAGAAATGTAAACACCTGTCTTACCCCCATCTATTGTCACATTAAATGTAGCAGTTAAAAGAGCTTCCTTTTTATTTGAATCATAGGTGAGAGCAAGCCTTGATTTGCCAGTAGTTTTTGCAGCGACACCATTTACTGGAACTGGATTTGGTGTACATGTATAGCCTGCAGGAAAATTTACTGGACCTTTTTTGCTCGAAAAGACTGAGTTAATGGCTGCTGCAGCATTGACTGATTCAACCGAGACTGTCGGACTTGTGAACGTGCTCACAATTGACGGTGTCGCCGAAGCTATTCCAATAAGGACCAGAAACGCAGCAACATAACTCGCATTCTCCCCAAATAATGATTTTATGTTCATATATAGAACGTTAGAATAATAATGCGCACATTATATACCTACATGATTACAGAACCTAAATAGTTATCCCCTCATGTATCCTCTGTTGCTGTGTATATATTTGCCATTCAAAATATAACAAAATCGACCAAACATATATTTGGTCGATTTAACTTATCATTTGCTATGTTTATAATTATTAGATCTCAATAATAGTGAATAGTGCAGCCTTGAGCATGCTTGTATCACTGAATACGAGATTACTTAAAGCAGATGTACTTGTTCCATAATTGATAGCAGTGACTTGTAGTGTCCCTGAACTGCCTTTCATACCTGTTACTGTATAGGTAGCCCCGACATTTTTAGTCTGTCCTGGTGCTATATATATGTACATAGAACCATCACCGGCAGAATTGTCATCACCAAATTTAACTGGACTAACATTTAATTGAGTTGAATTCAATGAAGTTACCAGGGCTTTATTTATATCATTCGACATAAATATTGGAACAGTTCCCGCGGTGACCGAGAAGTTAAAATTAACTTGCTGTGCAACCATTCCAGTTTGACTGCTTACAGCGACACCACGTGACACAGACATGTTTGAAAATACCGGCTGACTTGTTTCGCCACATACAAAACCCGCTGAACAGTTTTGATTCACTACGACAACATATGTATGCATCTGAGCATTTGGATCAAACACGACATTAAAGTCTGCTCCTGCTTGACCCCCGATGCCAGCCGCCATTCTAATAGAAGTTGTACCGAGATTTGTTGCATCAGCGCTTAGAGTAAGTTTTCTTGTGGTACCTGAAAATATGGTGATATTTGTTGGAATGGTCACCGAATAACTGAGTAACTGATTATTCGCTCCACCATTAACATAACCTGTACCGAGAAGTGTGGATCCTTCGTATATATAGAAGGGTGAAAGTGGAAGATTTGCGAGATTTGGTTCACCATTCAATATAATATCACCGAGCTTCACATCGCCATTAGTTGCTGTTAGTTTTATATAGCCCAAAGTGTTATTTTTTGTGCCCGAAGAAAACACCTGAGCAGACGGCGAAGCTACTTCAATGATAGACAACTCTGGTTTTGGTATGCCATTTAAAGCTTGAAACCCAAATCCATTACTCATGCCCATTGCATTGCCGACAGTGATGATGTGCCATCCTGATACCATATTTGGTACCTTGAATCCGAGCATGGTTCCATCGAGCGAACCAGTAGTAGGATTGTTTGGTGTGTAACTCGACAACGCTACATTATCTATATAGATCTGTGCGCCACCCAAACGCTGACCTGTGATAGTGACACTGTCACCGACATTTGCTTGATTAGGTGTGAGAGATGAAATATATGGAGCAGTCTCACCGACAATAACCTTGAAGTTTGTATTGTCTGAATTAACATTTATGATCGAGATGCCTGTGCTTGTTGCGGTTGGATAACCAAGCAACGCATCAACGGTCGCATAGTACTTACCGGCAAAAAGAGATTTTGGATCGACAGTCGCAGAAGCCTTAAATTTCGCTGACTGGTTTGGCGCAACCCAATAGATAGTCTGTCCATACAAATCAGTTGTTTCAACTGCATTTGATACTGGACTAAGCGGTGCATTGCGCGCACTATTTACATAGTAGGCCTGACCACTTGAATCACGGAAGCTGATCATCGGATACTGGTACACGTAAACACCAACCTTACCCCCATCAACAACAATAGTGAATGTTGCGGTGAGCAAAGCTTCCTTTTTATTTGAATCATATGTAAGAGCTAACTTCGAATCCCCTGTCGTGCGAGCTACGACACCTGGTATAGCATCAGGATTCTGCGTACACGTATGACCCTTAGGACACTTCGTTAGATTACTGAGAGCAGAGATACTAAATACATTCGCCGTATTTTCTTCTGCTGCAACCTGAATGTTCGATCCGATAAACCCATCTCTAAACGAAGGGATCATGAATGCCATTCCAATAAGGAGTCCGAGCGTTGCGGCGTGCTTGATGTCACTATCAGCTTTTTGTGTGAGCTTCATAAAGAACAATAGCGCTAATTAATTGGTTAATTTTCTACTTGCTTGTTTCGAAGAAGTTAAATAGAAAAAGACCTGCCAGTGATGGCACGTCTTAGGTAGTGAGATAATTATAACTCTATTCTCAAAAATGCCAAGCGGAGTTATCCACAAACAAATACCCTATGATATAGTGTGGCTACTCAAAATATGAAACGTACTTTCACTATCACTGTATATATTTTCGCTATCATAGGCTTTCTCCTTGTTGCAGTATATGCAGCAGTCGAACTTGGTTTGACCAAAACGCCTGGAATCATCGATAGACAGCATGATTATTTTAAAAATGCCACGAGCACTCCTGATGCATGGCAAAATGAAGAAGAGTGGAGCGTATTGAAAGTAGCAATATTAAAAGATGTGCCCGCCATCAACCGTGCAGCATCGATTGTTGGTGTATCACCCCGTCTTATTGTTTCAGCTCTCATTGTCGAACAATTGAGACTCTTCCATTCTGACCGCGAAATATTTAAATCAGTTTTTGCGCCACTCAAAATCCTAGGCACCCAGTCCCAATTCTCATGGGGCGTCATGGGTATCAAGCAGGATACCGCCATACAAATAGAAAATAATCTCGAGGACGCTAGCTCGCCGTGGTATATCGGAGAGGCTTCTGCGCATATCCTCGACTACCCTGCTACGACTACCGACAAGGATGCTGAACGTTTTGCTCGACTGACTAATGAACACGATCGATACTATTCATACCTCTACGGCGCATGTGCACTCAAGGAGCTAATATCTCAATGGAATAAAGCAGGTATTGATATATCCAGTAGACCTGAGATACTCGCGACACTCTTTAATATTGGTTTCCAAAACTCACACCCACATCCAAATCCAGAAAGTGGAGGTGCTGCCATCACTCTTGGCACAACAACGTATAGCTTCGGTGATTTAGCGGGACGATTTTATTATTCGAATGAACTAGTGAATGAATTTCCACGACAATAAAACCCCGAATGTATGTCGGGGTTTTAAATTATTTTTTTGACTAGAATGGGGCAGTTGTTGAACTCGTCGTCGAGCTAACTGGTGGCACTGGTGGCGGTGGAGGCATCATGCGGGTGCTTGTACCGATTTTATTTCTAACCTCTTCACGAATGACTTTACCAACTGTAGATGTTCCCATTTGTGCGCCATTCACCAGTCTTCGTGCAAGATCAAGCTTTTCTTGTGGAATGATTCCTGCCTTAAAAAGAATAGTGACGACTTGTTCAGGAGTAAGACGGTGATCTTGCTCCTTCCCTTCAGGTTTATCAGCTGTCGGACGAGTTGATGAAGCAAACATCATCGGACGAGTCGTGCTGCTCAAATCTTTTTTATTAGATGTGCTTGTAGCCCTTATTTCTCTTGCTTCAATTTTAAATAGATTGCCGAAAAATCCAGGGCGACTTTGTTTAAAAATATCTCCAGCGGCTGCCTGCTCCTGTGTATACGCCATGCCGCTTGATATCGCATCAAGAACTGCAGGGTTGGTAAACGTAAGCACTGCAAGAGCGCCGAGAACAAGAACGTATTTTAAGTTTTTACCGAACATAGACATATGATGAATGATTAATTATTAAACACACCAGACCAACTCATATTGCTGACCGCATCTGACACTGCTGCACTAGTGGTTACTACGGGGGCCGTTATGCTGAAATAGGTCTTCCCTGTATCACAAATAGGAGTTATTCCTGTGATACATATCTGCATAGTGTATTTTCCCGCAGGAACTGAATACCCATTTTGTAATTGACCTGTAACCCACTCATATGAATGCGTGGTCGCACTGATCCCAGAAATAACCGTCAATGGAGTAGGCACGATACGCGGACAAATCGGTGTTATACATGGAGGAAGATAACTGGCGATTTTTATATCCATAAGATCAGATACTGATGCATGTGGTGCACTCCATTTGACAGCACTACGACTTCCAGACATCCACTTTTCATTACCATTTGGATTCAATAGTTTAATTGATTTTGCACCCCCATCTTTATCTGTATCAATTGGTACACATGCAGCATTAAGTTTTTCACGCGTTATCGGACCGACAAAACCATACGATGGTAATCCAACACTTGTTTGATATAACTTAACTGCATCTACTGTTTGAGGACCAAAATATCCTGTAACAAATTTATTTGATAGAAAACCGTTAGTGGAGAGAAACTGCTGGAGAGCGGTCACATCAGCGCCTGTTGAACCGACCGTAAGATTATTTGAGAAAACGTAGCAGGATGAGGTTGTCTGTGTTGAGGTAGTGACCGTGAAATAATCATCGCTTACATCACACATAAATGTTCCCGCGAGACATACTTCTGCTCTGTACTTATTTAATGGAATAGGAATAGAAGTTATATCCTGTATGAAATAACTGCCACCGCTCACATTTTGAGCGATATAGATTGGCGCTATTCTTATCAGAGGACAGATAGTTGTAGTACATGGTGCTTGATATGGTAAAAGATAAATATCCACTGGGCTCGATGAGGCATTTATCCAACTGATCGTCTGACTGCTTGAAGCAAGCAATGTCTCTCCTCCATTTGGACTTGTAACGGTTATGCCATATGCACCAACTGGCCCAGTTGTCGTAGTGACTACTGTTGCAGATGTGCCCGTCACCTGCGCCTGTGTTGTCACGGTACTGATAACAGCACCACTAAAAAGAATGACGAGCGATAGGGCGCTCAGGATCATTTCTTTTTTGAGACTTTGGAGAGTGAACATGTTGAGGTGAGATTAAATTTTTAATACTGTCAGATAACGAGACAAGCACGTGCCTGAATGGCACGTGCTTGGGTAGTTGGGAACAGTATAGCTCTCTATAAAATCTACGCAACTGGGGTTATCCCCAATCTTTTTATTTCTTCTTCTCGATAATCTCAGTCTCAACGTTCTTTGGAACCACATCATAGTGATCGAACTCCATCTGAGCGCTTCCCTGACCTGAAGTCATAGAGCGAAGATCAGTGGTATAACCGAACATCTCTGACAATGGAACCTTGGCGTGAATAGCGAGATTCATACCCTTTGGCTCTGAACCTTCGATAAGACCGCGCTTTGATGAGATAGAACCGATAACATCACCCATATATTTTTCTGGACAGACAACTTCAAGCTTCATGATAGGTTCGAGGATAACTGGCTTTGCGCGCTTACATGCAGCTTGGAAAGCAATAGATGCCGCGATCTTGTAGGCGATTTCTGATGAGTCAACGTCGTGATACGAACCGTAGGTCAATTCACATTCAATGTTAACGAGCCTGAATCCAGCGAGGATACCGCGATCCATAGCTTCATGAACACCCTTTTCAACTGCAGGGATAAATTCACCAGGGATAGCACCGCCAGTGATAGAGTTGATGAAACGGAAGTCATCATAGTTACTAACATTCTTTGGAACCTTCTCACCTTCTGGCCATGGCAACATCGGCTTGATGTTGAGCTTAACGTGACCGTACTGACCTTTACCACCAGTCTGCTTGACGTATTTTTCTTCTGCTTCAGCAGTACCGAGAATGGTTTCGCGATATGCCACTTGAGGCTTACCAACGTTCGCTTCAACGGTGAACTCGCGCTTCATACGGTCAACCATGATCTCAAGGTGGAGTTCTCCCATACCTGAAATGATCGTCTCACCTGTCTCTTGGTTGCTTGAAACACGGAAGGTTGGATCTTCGTTACCGAGCTTGCGGAGAGCAAGACCCATTTTTTCCTGGTCTGCTTTTGTCTTCGGTTCGATACGGAGAGAGATAACTGGCTCCATGAATTTAATCTTTTCGAGGATGATCGGCTTTTCTTCATCACAGAATGTGTGAGAAGTAAGTGCGTCTTTGAGACCGACGGCTGCAGCGATCTCACCCGCAAAAACTTTCTTCACTTCTTCGCGCTTGTCAGCCTGGAGACGGACGATACGACCAAGACGCTCTTTCTTGCCTGTCGTTGAGTTATAGATATAAGTGCCGGCTTCGATGGTACCTGAGTACACACGGAAGAAGGTGAGCTGACCGACGAATGGGTCGTTCTGGAGTTTGAACGCAAGAGCTGAGAAAGGCTCACTATCATCAGCGTGACGTTCGATATCTGCACCAGTGTTTGGGTCGATACCTTTGATAGCTGGCATATCGAGCGGTGATGGGAGGTAGTCGACAACGGCGTCGAGTACGAGCTGAACACCGACGTTCTTGAGAGCTGAACCAGTGAAGACTGGGAAGATCTTGTTGGCAATAACTGCCTTGCGACAAACTTTCTTGAACTCATCTACTGAGATCTCTTTTCCATCGAGGAAGTTTTGCATAGCAACGTCATCTGTTTCGACAACCTTTTCGATCATGATTGCGCGATACTTCTTTGCATCTTCGAGCATATCTGCAGGAATCTCACTTTCATTAACATCGATACCCTTTTCACCGGTGAAGGTATAGGCCTTCATGCGGAGGAGGTCAACAACACCTTCATGAGCCGCTTCTGTTCCGATCGGGAGCTGGAAGCGAACGGCATTCTTATTCAAACGTTCGAGGATAGATGCGTATGACTTCTCAAATGAAGCGCCCATGCGATCCATCTTGTTGATGAAACAAAGACGTGGAACATTGGCTTCATCGGCATAGCGCCAGTTTGTCTCAGACTGTGGCTCAACACCTGCCACACCATCGAAGACCACAACTGCACCGTCGAGCACGCGAAGAGAACGCTTCACTTCTACCGTAAAGTCGATGTGTCCTGGTGTGTCGATGATGTTGAAACGAACTTTCTTTGATACATCATCTTTGCCTGCAGCGTCTTTGAGTCCACGCTGATATGTTGGATTCCAAAAACAAGTAATAGCAGCGGCAGTGATAGTGATACCACGCTCGCGCTCTTGTTCCATCCAGTCAGTGGTCGTTTCACCTGTGTGAACTTCACCGATCTTGTGGATCATACCTGTATAGTAAAGGATACGCTCTGATGTCGTTGTCTTGCCGGCATCGATGTGAGCGATGATTCCGAAGTTTCGCATTCTCTCAAGTGGGTAATCGCGGTTCATGTGTTGTGTGTAAATTTATTGGGCCGTTTATGATAAATGTGGCTCAAAAATTGATGATAAATTAAAAAAGCGAGTCGCCTTTAGTAAGGGATAATGTACAGGAAATGGGGGAAATTGGCAAATAGAACTACAGCTCGAGCAAATCTGGGTTGAATTCTGATTCAGGGTACATCAATGAAACTTCTCTATCGTATATTAATCTTAATATTTCATTATAAGCCCTCTTGAATAAAGTAACATCATTAGTCGTATTCAATATATTCACGAGTTTATTAACTCTTTCAACTTTTTTTGGTTTTTCCTTCACATATTTTTCAAACTCAGCTTTCCAATCAGCCTTTGCATATGGATCATCAAAATAATGTTCTTGAATTGTCTTAACTTTATCTCTATAAATTTTACCTTCCCTATTAACACCAACATACATGATTTCATTAAAATAATCATTAAGTAAATCTCCTCTGGCGTATATATCTTCATCTTTATTCCCTTCAAATGAATTAGGTTGCTTTTCCATATCACAAAGTCTAACAAGCTCAAACTTAAACAGCAAACCCCATCTTTCCTTTGGGCTTCTCCGCAACATGTTCAATGCCCAAACACTTATCACATATCCCCCTTTCACCTTCTATAACACTTCCATCCGAACCATAGTATTACCCACCAAACGCTGTACCATCTGTTGAACGGACAAACGTGAAAAAAGACTCGCAGAATATACAAAGACAAGACACTACCCACTTTTGTTCTAACTTTATCAGACTAATGAATGTTCTCATATTATTTTATTTCTTTTAGTTCTATTAGCTCTTTTGATAAATCAAACTTCACAGAAAAGTTATCGAAGAAACCTTTTTGGCCAACTATGCCATAAGAGATAATTTTACCACCAAGATTTGGTACAAATCCTGCTTTTATGTTGAATGATTTTTCTCCAACCGTTAGCGTAATTGGATGCACATAATATAAAGAGACTTTACCACCTAGACCAAATACTTCCTTGATTTCATGACCAGTTACTGTATCAATCCCAATATCTTCAGCGACCTGAGCATCAAAGAAACAATGATCTGCACCAGAATCAACCAACACTTCACAATCTGCAAAAGCATTCTTGTGCGAAATTTTAACCGGTATGACCGGCCTTAAAGCATCACCATACACTTTATATTTAAATTTCATAACCAGATTCCTCCGATATGTGCTGATAAATTGTCCGGCATACGAGTAAATATAGGATGTGGGTAACCATTTTTCAAAGCTCTAGCTCGCGCCTCTTTTAATGTTTTTCCATAACCAACAACAGTAACTTCATCCTTGAGTAGAGCTACCCAAAGACCTTTGTATTTTTTATAGATTTGTGTCCAATCTATTGCTGACATTACTACAATTTTATCAAACAAAAATGCCCGGTCAATATTGACGAGGCATTGATGTTATTTCTGAAAAAAATTTAGTGCGAAATTTCGAGAAACTACCAAGCAAAGTGAGCAAAAGCCTTGTTAGCTTCAGCCATCTTGTGGACGTTCTCACGCTTCTTGACCGCTTCGCCTTCATTCTTTGAGGCAGCTATGATCTCATCAGCGAGCTTGAGGTGCATAGGCTTTCCCTTCTTGCCACGAGCTGCTTCGACGATCCATTTCATAGAGAGTGCGTTCTTGCGCTCTGGACGAACTTCACGAGGGACCTGATAGTTGGCACCACCGACACGGCGTGAACGGACTTCCATAGCTGGAGTCGTGTTCTTGAGAGCCAATTCGAAAACTTCGATTGGATTCTCGACTTTAGCTTGATCTTTGATAGCGTTCATACAATCATAGACAATCGTACGTGCTGTGTTTTTCTTACCCTCTTGCATGACGTAGTTGATGAACTTTGAGACTTTGAGGGAATCAAACTGAGCATCAGGTCTAAGGTCGCGCTTTATATTTTTCTTTCTTCGCATAGTAGTATATTAGTTGAATATTAGAATGGAACTAAGCCTTTGCTGCCTTTGGCTTCTTGTTACCATATTGACTGCGACCTTTGCGACGCTTCTCTACGCCCGCTGCATCGAGCACACCGCGAACGACTGTATAACGGAGACCGACGTCTTTGACGCGACCGCCACGGAGGAGGACCACTGAGTGTTCCTGGAGGTTATGACCTTCGCCTGGAACATATGCAGTGACTTCGAGACCATTTGAAAGACGAACACGGGCAATCTTGCGGATAGCTGAGTTAGGCTTCTTTGGTGTCTTTGTCGTAACCTTCACGCATACTCCGCGCTTGAATGGCGCTGGGAAGAATGATGGACGGTTCTCGATACTATTAAACGTACGGGTAAGAGCGATGGACTTGCTCTTACGCTTGAAACTGACACGACCGCGCTTGGTAAGCTGGTTGATTGTAGGCATTTGTTAATAGAGCTAAGAGCTAAGAGCCTGGAGATAAGAAATGCAATGTGCGATTTTCCTAGCTCTTATCTCTAGTCTCTTACCTCTTGTGTTAAGTGGCAATCCTGAATTCTTCACCGCGAAAGCCTTGAGTTTCCTCATAAAGTGAGGTTTGGCTTGGGCGATTACTCATTCTTGCCTGGATAATGTACAACTCCCGTATGGAGTAGTGGAGGTACAGTATCATGCTCGTAATAGTTTGACAAGACAGCATTTGGGCGTAGTATTCAGAACGAAACTGAACAACCAACAACTGAATACAATTATGAGTAAACTACTTCAATTAACCATCTGCGGAAACGGCGCACTGGCAAAGGCCTTTCTTGATTTCGCATCCGGTGCCGGACCGGATGTCACAATCTTCAAATGGGAAACTGCTCCAATTCTTCCTAAGGAAATAGTATCCACAGTCGGGATTCATGTCGGTAGCGGTAAACAATTACCGGATTTCATCGCATATTGCGAGAAAAACAGCATTCCCTTGATTCAAGCTTCTACGGGCATGACCCTACCAGAGGATTTCAAGATACCGATTATCAATGCACCGAACCTTGCTTTGCCAATCATCGCGTTCTTGAAATCGTTTCCGGCTTTCATCGCCGGGATGACTAAAGGCATTGGTCTCGACGTCAGTGAAAAAAGACTTCTCGAAACGCATCAGAACGAGAAAAAAAGCGTTCCAGGGACAGCCAAAGTGATCGCTGACGTCATCAGTATCCCGCATGAAGAAATCGTCTCTGTCAGAAAAAAGACTGAACAATCGGCCCTCGGTGTTCCGCATGAACACCTCAACCGGCACGCTTACCACTTCTGGGACTTAAGATTTGCATCCAAGATTGAAATAGGTGGTTACATCAAGGTTCAAGGACTCGGACCATATGTAGACGGCGGAATTATCCTCGCTCGCCGAGTCGTGGAGCTCAGCCCGATTCCTGGCCCGTTGCTTCGCCAGATGACTGAATTCATCTGAATCTGGACAACAACTCACAACCACTTCAGTTTTCTGGAGTGGTCTTTTTTATAGAAAAATTTATTCAAACTACAACCCCGTAAACACTCTAAACACATACGGCACGATCGGCGAGATAAACTGCCAGACGAACAATACAACAATAAGGACCCAGATAGGCGCATAGGCTTCGAGAATATGACGAACTCGCAAAAGACTATTCGGTAATAGCGAAAAAAGAAGCTTTGAGCCGTCGAGTGGCGGGAGCGGTATGAGGTTGAAGATGGCCAAGACGATATTGATGACTACTATATATGACGTTACCTCGATAAATGAATTCAAACCTGGCGTAACTGCAAAATGACTGACCGCATAGCGGATAATCAGACTAAATATGAGCGCAATAGTGATATTTGAACCTGGTCCAGCCATAGCGATCAACAACTCCCCGCTTCGTCTATTCTTGAGATTATATGGATTATAAGGAACTGGTTTTGCCCAACCAAAGGTAAAACCTGATATAGATGTGATGAGCGGTACAACGATAGAACCTATGGGATCTATGTGCTTCAACGGATTTAAGGTAAGCCTCCCCTGCAAACGCGCGGTTGGGTCACCAAGGTAGTTGGCCATATAGCCGTGAGAAACCTCGTGAATAATAACCGAGAATATAAGGATGACGATTGAGATAAATGTAATCATATGTAGACGCTTATTGTACCAGCACTTGCAGAATATAGGAATAATGCTATGATGTCCGGACACAACTTTTAAGAAAACTATATGGCCAGAATCTGTCAAATAACTAAAGTAGGATCAGTCGTCGGGGGACGATACTCGAACCGCACTCGTGCGACTCAGTTCAACCCTTGTGGCAACATCCGCCGTTACCCAAATCTTCAGAAAAAGAAGATCTACGTTCCTGAACTCAAAAAGTCATTCCCTCTCGTCGTCTCAGCTCGCGGTCTCCGTACTATCCAGAAGAAAGGCCCATTCAAGGCTCTCCGCGACGCAGGTATCATCAAATAAATTATTCGCGTATTTGCACGGACTCTCCGTCAGAAAACACCTTCACGGTGTTTTTTTGTTGTATGTTGAAACGGTGGTCTTTGAGGATCATATAGAGCGGGTCTACTTTTTTACTTGTTGATTTTCCACTCGCGACAGACTGTGAGTAGACAATAAATTCTGGTCGGACTGTATTTACTAAATCCAAAGAAAGAGAGCTTGCTGATGCGCCATGAGGAATAATCAGGACATTTGATGATAATGAATCAGCTAATGTATTTGTAGAAGAATTTTGAACGATAAATTTTTGAATCTTTGTACTCGCATCCCCTATCAATAGAAAAGAGCAGCTACCATAGGATATTTTCAAAACTAACTCTGGTCCTGATGCTTTTGAGTAAGCAAATTCATTAACAGAAACCGGAAATAGTATTTCAATCTTGAGTCCAGAGAAATTCAACTCGTCTCCACGTGTAACTTCTTTAATTAAAATGCCCTGAGCATTAACAGCGTCAATAAAAGCACCATAAATCTGATCCGTAGAACTAGCTGATCCCAGGTCTCTCATTGTGAGTGTGGGAATGATAACTGAGCCGATTTTATACCTATTAACTATATCTATAAGACCAGTGACATTATTGGTAATATCATTTGTAAGTATGACCGTATCTATCCGTCTTGAATAAAAAGGAATGACCTTGGTGAGGTAGCGAATAATATCGCCATTTGCACCGCCATTTATAAGCACTCTTTCATCTTGTGGAGTACGGATGAAAATCGACGGTTTACCTTTGGTATTGAAAACGTAGAGTTCGAGTTTTGTGGGCACTCTGCTGATCGACCAGATGTAGAGGCCGATGACCGCGAGAATTACCACGCTAACTAAAAAGTATTTAAGCCATATTTTTGAAAATAAATTCACGTATCCATCATATCTTTTCAAGATAAAGAACTGATCAAAAAGTTCTCAAGGAACGATGAAAAATGGTAAACTGAACTTACTAGCAATAACTAAATCATATGAAACAATTCACCCCAAAAACATTCAACATCCCTGCGCTCAAGGGCATAACCGCAAAGACGATCGAGGAGCATCTCAAGCTCTATGTTGGCTACGTCAAAAATGCCAATAGCATCCTGGAGTCGCTGGCTAAATACAGCGATGACGCCTATGTGATAGGCGAGCTCGGTCGTCGCTTCAGCTTTGAATACAACGGCATGCGCAACCACGAAATATATTTCTCATCTCTCGAGGGCGGCGCTACTCCGCTTGCAGATGACGGCGCTTTCAAAAAAGAAATCGTAGACACCTGCGGATCATTCGACACATGGCTCGCTGGATTCAAAGCTCTTGCGCTCACCCGCGGTATCGGCTGGGCAGTTATGTGGTATGACAGAAAAGATCAGAGACTCCTCGCCTCATGGATAGATGAGCAACACCTCGGTGAACTCAATGGCTGTGACATGATCCTTGCCATCGATATGTGGGAGCACTCATATGTGGCAGACTATCAGCCATCAGGAAAGAAGCAGTATGTCGAGGATTATTTTGCTAATTTGAACTGGGAGGTTATTGAAGAGAACTTTAAGAGGGCGAAGAAGTAGGTTGATTAATATTATCTATACAATAAAAAACCGCGTACTCGACACTGAGCGCGCGGTTTTGTTTTTATTGACTGAAGAACAATTAAAGGAGTGGCATACGACACACGGGACAGACTCTAATATCGCTACCGCTAGGATCATCGATACCTGCCGTCTTCCAACTGCACAGCTGACAATGACGAGAGACGATACGTCCACCCTTCTTCTCGCCTTGGCAGGCGCGTGATATTTTAATGATCATCCTGAATGGAAAAATGACGACGCTCGCTGGAACACCGTGCTCGCGGGCGATTTTCATCAATGCAGCCATCTGACCCGCTTCACGTGTCGAATCAAAAACATTCAGGCTATGCTTTTTCTTGATATCGCCGACCCGAATGACACATCCGTATCTTTTGCAGAGGAGGCCAGCTATTTGTCCGTCAATCGCATCAATCAACTGACGCTCCTTAGCAATCAAATCTGCCGGGCTAGCTCCACCTACCGGAGGGGTTTCGATTAATTCCATAATATATCCTATTCGGTTGTTTGGTTCTTTTATTGAAAAGTAGCTCATATATGCCTGGCCGTCAATAGCCATTATTCTTTCGTATGTATTTGAGAGATACACCATAGATACTGAAAAACACCACATAAAACCCCACGACCCACCAACCTGAAAACTGCGGGAATGTCAGCGACGCATATGGCACTCGAGCGAAACTCTCAACGATGAGCAATTCATAAGTGAGCAGTAGATGCGCGCACCAACCAAAGATCTGTGAAACGGCCGTTGAGACCAGACCGATCGAACCAGTAAGAAACACGACGAGCATGGTGAGTGGTATCAAAGGAAGTACCAGAATATTAGCGACAACGCCGATGACAGAAATCTGCCCCATCATATAGAGAATGAAGGGTGATACAAATATTTGAGTGGCGAATGTCGCAGCGAAGATACCGCGCATGCCGAACTTTTCTGGAATAAAATAAAAGAATTTTTCCATTGGAGTAGCGAGCAGTATAAGACCGAGCGTCGCCAAGAATGAAAGTTGAAATGAGGGATCATGAAGCAAAATAAGCGGATTCTGAATGAGCATGAGACAACCAGCAAAAATCAATGCGCGTGCAACGTGATAATCGCGACGGATGATCTGCGCGATGAGCGACACGCTTGCCATAAAACAAGAACGAACCACTGTTGCACCTCCCCCTACGAGCACACCAAATAAAATCATCCCGATGCCACCAATAACTATTCCCCACACTCTGGGCAATCGAGAAAGCATCCTCCGCATGGCGTCTGCAACAATAGTGATATTGAATCCAGAGAGGACAACGATATGAATAAGTCCGACTATTCTGAAATCATTGAGCAGATCTTTTCCGAGCGCACTTTTCTCACCGACCACTAGTCCTGCAGCAAGAGCAGAATGTGGTTCACCAAGAGTCAGATTTAAATTATTCACAAATCCTCTTTTAATCTTGTACAGAGTTGAAGTGATCCATTGCGATATATTTGTGGTATTCGTATGCCCATTCGTGGCATTTGTGGTAGCCGTATCACCTGTGACCTGCGCGCTTTTGATCTCATAAAAAATATCATCTTTTGCCAAATAGCCTTTGTAGTCGAATGCTCGACCAGTATCGCTTTTAAAATTAAATGGTGCTGATAATTTTCCAGAAAAAATGACTTCATCTCCATAATGATATCGCGGATACAACTTCGTCTTCATACGGATAGTAGTATCCGGGGAACACTCTTTTTCAGCAGCTCCTTTTTGTGAAATATGCTTTACATCAACGACGAGCACCTGACCACTCTCAGCAAATGATGGGTCCGTTGTAATGGTTCCTTGACCTTGGACTTCGTGCTTCACACAATTTCCCATATCAGGCACAGGTACGCTCAAAGACGTGATGATGCGAACTGTCGCACCACCAATGATAATCATCCAAAATAAAATGACCCTTCGATTCATCGAGAGTCATCCTACCAAGTCAAGATAAATTTCTAATCAAAAACTTCTCAAGAAATAATAAAGTTCTACTCAAAAAATGATAAAGATTTTAGTACGCGCCAAATTCACGAATGATGTTTTCTTCGTTTTCTCTACTGATTGATTTTTTATATCGCGTTCCCTTCATGCCCTTCACTCTCTTTTCACATTCCGCCCATGTCTTGTGAGTTTCGATGACTCCGCCAACCATACTGATATATGAATACGCTTTTGCGTTTGATTTTGATGAGCTCGATTTTTTCTTTTTTAAATCAGCTTCATTATGTGAAACGTTCAAGATATCTGGAAGGTCATATTGCGAGAGTGCGCCTTTATAGAGACTTATTGTCCGTCCATCAGCACATGCAGTAGCGATATGATCGCAACGCTCATTGCCGAGAATGCCGATATGCCCGCCGACATATTTCCATTCGACTTTCTTGTCAGCCACACATGCATCCAACTTCATCCACAAATCTTTGTTGAGAACATCTTCTTTTGCTTTTGTAATCCAGTTATTTTTCTTCCAGCCATGTATCCATTTGGTGATGCCATTGATGACATATGACGAATCAGTGTTCAGTAAAATGTGTGAACCTTTTGGCGTATGCGATATACCTTCGATACATGCAGTGAGTTCCATCCTGTTGTTCGTTGTATGTTTATCTCCTCCACCGAGTTCAGTGACGTGATCGCCTGCTACGACGACTGAGCCCCATCCTCCCGGACCAGGGTTACCTCTCGACGAGCCGTCAGTGAAGATCGTTATGTTTGTTTCAGTGTTATTCATATATGTTAGTTGATGAATATTATTTTAACATATCAACAATCCTCAACCGCAACTCGGTCCTCCCTGCGAACAGAGACTTCTCGATAGAGGCGACGAGATCAACCGGCTTACCTGGCACAAAATCTTTTACCCATTGCTCATTGGCGCCAAAGAAAGAGATAGCGGGAATCTTCTGACCATTTGATTTCGCAAAACTAACTTCGACATGCTCCTTTGTTTTACCAAATATTTTGAGCGCGACAGGCGCGACTTTTTTAAAAAGAAAAACCGGCTTTGGATTATCCATACCAAAAGGCGCGAGCTTGGCAATGTCGTTATATAAAGTCCAATTTACTTCATCGATCGAAAGCTCCATATCAATGACGTCATCATTACTGGAATCACTCGCTACATGTAGCTCGTGACTTGTTTCTTGTATCTTAGTTTTTGTATCTTGTATCTTTTTCTGTGCTTCATTCAAATGTTCATCCAAAAAATGAACCTGTTCATGACTGACTTCAAACCCACCCGAATGCTTATGTCCTCCATATTTAATGAACACATCTGACGGCACACCGCGCATGATCTCAACGACGCTCGACACACCTTCAGAACGACATGATCCTTTGATGCCTCCATCACCATCACGACCCCACAAAAAAACGGGACGTCTGAGTTGCTCCGCGCAAGTGTTCGCCACGAGTCCCAACAGCGAGGGTCGCCACTCAGGATTACCGAGGACGATCGCTCCCGGCAAGAGAGATTCATCTGCACCATAGCGTTCATGCAATATTTTCTTCACCTCTTTTGAAAGTGCAGCGACGACGCCTTTACGTTCATTATTAATCGTATCCAAATGATCTGCATACGTTCGCGCATCTTCATCGGTCTGTGCAGAAAGCAAACTAAACGCATCCATCGGCAAACCCATGCGCGACGCTGCATTGATTCGCGGAGTGATCATAAAACCGATATCATCTTCAGTGAGATGCTTCTGTGGGATCTTTAATTTTTCTAAAAGGCGCACCAGGCCTTTGCGTGGACTTTGGCGCAACACATTCAATCCATAGTATGCAAAAACTCTATTCTCACCTTTGAGCGAAACCATGTCAGAGAGCGTGGCGATACCAACCATATCGAGCAACCATTTTTCGACGCCTTCTTTAAGTCCAAAACGTTCTTTCTTGAGAACAGCTTGAATCAACTTATATGCGACCCCCGATCCGCAGAGATTTTTATCCGGATATATACAATCGCTTTGCTTATGGTCGATGATCGCAAAAGCTGGTGGCAAAACTGCTGGCGGTTCATGATGATCGGTGATGATCACTTCCATCCCCTTCTCCACTGCCAATGCGACAGGTTTCACATCGGTGATGCCGCAATCAAGCGTGATGAGTAATTTCACCCCTTCACCCGCGAGCTGTTCGATCGCTTCAAGATTGAGACCAAAGCCTTCGTTGTGACGATGCGGAATATATATCGAAAAATTCTTGTACCCGATGCGCGTAAAAAAATCATTCCATATGACTGCGCCAGGGATGCCGTCAGCATCATAGTCGGAATAAATTGCGATGCGTTCGTCACTTTGAATTGCTTTAACGATTCTTTCGGCGGCTTTCTCTGCATCTTTCAATAAGAATGGATCATGCGTATGCAGATCATAATCAGGAGAGATGAAAGCCTGCGCACTATCAGTATCGACAAAACCACGATGAAACAGGAGATGCGAGAGTACGGGCGAAAATGAAGCGAGCTTTGACTGCTCATCATTGGAAATACTTCGTCGGATAGCGTACGGCATAGAAAAAAGTATAGCATGCGATATTTTTTGACCGTATTGACTGATAGATATAAAGAGAGTACAAATGCTATAGATTAACCCTCAACATTGAAAGGAACATCATGAAAGACGACGGTGGAAGCCCACTGAGCCCGGTTTTATCCGAGCATATCGAACAAAAGGCATTGCTTAAAGCATTGGAGGAGGCTGATAATACCCTCAAACTTGCCAGAACAAGCCTGTCTGCAAATGCCGCAACGCACTTTGCCGCAAACAACAAAGTCTTTACTGCGCAAGCGACAACGGTCATGCGCACATTGTGCACTGATCGGCATATCCGCGAATACATCAATATCTTTGTGGAAAAAGAAGACAAGATCGAAGAACTGCATCACTTCATCAATCCCAAGGGTCCCAATGCTCGTGCCATCGTGAGCATCGCTCAGCAGTTCATGGTGAAAAAAGCGGCACCAGAAAAATTCCGGATGGAATCCGTCATTGGCGGACCGGCGACGCCCGAAGTCACGCAGCACCTTGCGGTCATGTTCCCGCTCAAAGAAAAAAATATCGACTGGGAGGCGATCGAGGTCGCCTTCTATGAGCATCGTTATCTTTCAAACAGAAACGAGACGACATGGGACAAGCATGAGCGCACAGCGTTGGTCGATCCCGAATTGACCTATGCGCTTCTGTGCATGCAAAGCACGCATACGGCATTGCGCATCATAGCCAGCGCCTTTGACATGGAGTCATCAGGTAAAAAATAGTTGCCCGAGCACACAACACCACCCTTCATTTGAGGGGTGTTTTTATTTGACACTATGTCTAAAATGTTATATCATCATAAAAAATTCAACCAAGGATAAACTTTGAAAAATACGAATAAAACTGCAGATTTAAAACGACTAGAAAAGATCGTTGCTGAATTGAGTAAAGCTGTCGATCAACTGCGTCTCGCTCAGCTTTACGAAGGAGCTATCGTGCCTCAACCCGCAGTCAAAATGGGTGACAAGATTCTGATTATCCAGAAAATTGTCTCGGAAAATTCACGTGTTACCCTCAAAGATCTGACCGAGTCAGGACAACGAGGCAACGAAAAATTCACCAATGCGCGAATGATTGGTATGTCCCTCTGTTGGATTCATCGGCTCGGTACGACAGGAGAGATATCTCACCGATTTGGGAAAAAAGATCATTCGAGCGTCAGTTATGCCGACAAAAGGTGTAGCATACTTATGGAGGTTAGTAGTCAGTTCCGTGCGCTATATAATAAATGCAAGTTAGAAGCTGGGGCTGCGCTCAACACCGAACTTGAGCCAGATTTTGAAATCTAACCTTATCTCATCAAAGCCAGCATCTTTTGGATGCTGGTCTTTTTCTTATGCTAAAATAATCACATGAATAAAGTCGACCCCAACTGCATCTTCTGCAAGATAGTGAAGAAAGAAATTCCTGCGCACATCGTCTATGAAAACGAAAACTTTATGGCATTCATGGACATTCACCCTGTATCAGTTGGACATGTGCTCATTATTCCAAAAGACCACCACCGTTGGGTATGGGATGTGCCTATGCTCGGTTCATATTTTGAAGTTGCTGGTAAAATCGCAAAGGCCCAACAAAAAGCATTCAATGAAGAAGCTATCTGGAGTGGCGTGAGAGGCGACGAGGTTCCTCATGCTCATATTTCGATACTCCCACAATCAAAGCTAGAAGGTGATAAAAAAGATTTTGAAGGAAACGCACAGAAAATTCGAGATTGTATAAAATAAAAGACGACCGTATGTGGTCGTCTTTTTATTATCTAAATCTTACTATTATTCAAGGCCTCAATTCCTGGAAGAGTTCCTTGCGCCAAGAAATCAAGCATTGCCCCACCTCCCGTTGAGACGAAGGTGAATTTATCTTCTATGCCGAGCTTTGATATTGCTGAAAGCGTATCACCTCCCCCGATCATCGATGTGGCGCCGGCAGTTGTTCGTTCGGCCACCATCTCGGCGAGTTTAGTAGTTGAATCAGTGAAACCCTTTTCAAATAGGCCGAGTGGCCCATTCCAAAGTATGAACGAAGCACCATCAATCTTTTTCTTGAGCTCAACCATGGTCTTTGGTCCTGCATCATATATCGCATCAAGGTTGCCAACTTCGCTCGCACCTTTGATCGAATGATCTTGAATAATAACGTCTACAGGTATGCTCACTTGGGCTTGACTGACAATACTTGATACATTCGTGTCGCCTTTTGAAACTTTTGACATGCCTATATTGAAGCCTTTTGCCTTGAGGGCATCATTCGCCAAAGCGCCACCAATAAATATAGTATCTGCTGTTTGTAAAAACTTATGGATCAAGGGGAGCTTGGTATCAAACTTCGCGCCACCGAGAATAAAGAGAAAAGGGTGGCTTGGATTGAACGCTGAACTGAGATTCTCAACTTCTTTTTGAAGCTGAAGTCCTGCATAGCTTGGCAAAAAATGAGTGATGGCACATACAGATGCATGTTCGCGGTGTGAAACTGAAAATGCATCGTTCACGTAGATATCAGCGAGAGTAGCAAGTTGTTTGGCGAACTTTTTGTCATTTTCTTTTTCACCTTCATTTTCACGGATATTTTCAACCAGAATAACTTCCCCATCTTTGAGTTGCTCGCTGGCAACAAATGCTCCAGATAAGTTTTTTACGAACATAACAGGGATATCCTTTTTATCTAAATATGCAGATACTGGTGCTAGGGTTGGCTTTTTAACCAATGATGGCCCTTCGCTTTGGTCTGGAGCGAGTCCATCTGCGGTTTCTATGTGGCTGATCAAGATCAATCGCGCGCCCTGTGAACGTAAAAACTCTATCGTTGGCAGCGCTTTGCGGATACGATAATCATCGGCGATGATGCCATTTTTGATCGGAACATTGAAATCGACGCGGACGAGCACTTTGACGCCGGAGAGATGAGATATATCGTTGAGAGTTTTCATACTATTTCAATAAATCAACCGCTTTGAGTAATTCGACGAAGCCAGGAGCGTTGACACTCTCGCGTCCTACAAGAAGACCGTCGACTTTGCCGATAGCGATGATGTCAGGTGCATTGCGATAGTTCACTGAGCCGCCATAGAGTACCTGAACTTTAACCCCCGCATCTGGACCAAATATGTCAGAAAATACTTTTTTTACAAAAAGTGACGACTCGTAGATATCTTCATTTTTCATCGCCTCTTGAGCGCCAATAGCCCAAATCGGTTCATAGGCAAGGACGATGTCACTAGCAAACTTTGCGGGAATGTCGGCAAGACTCTGCTTGATTTGATTTTTCAATATATCTAAATATGCACCCGCCTCATCGCGAGACGCCTCGCCGACACAAACAATAGGTGAAAGCCCGGCATCAAGTACTGCTTTTACTTTTTTTGAAACTATGGAATCACTCTCCCCTCGCGCGCGTTGCTCTGAATGTCCAATGATGACATATTTCACTCCAATCTCCTTGAGCATCGTTGCGCTCACTTCACCGGTATAGGGACCACGATCGATCTCAATCGATGTGGACTGGGCGCCCATATGGAAAAACTTATTCTCATTTTTGCCAGTACAAGAGATAATAAACGGAAACGGCGGACAAATGACCGTTTCAATCGACACAAGACTGTCCGCAGCTCTCTTTATCTTACGAGCGATTTTTTTTGCTTCATCGAGCGTGACCGGATTCATCTTCCAATTGCCGACGATGAGCCTTTTGTTCAAACGGTTATTCATGGGAATAATTGTACCACAGCTCTATATCTGTAACAGTATGATAGAATTATCCTATGAAACAGCCTGCACCTGCCTCTACCGGTTTTACGCTCATGGAGATACTGACGGTCATAGCCATCAGCGGCGTTTTGCTCGGTATAGGCATATATTGGTACTCATCAGCACGAAGCAACGCTCTCCTCAACACCACTACTGATTCGATCGCAGCCGCTCTTGAGAGCGCAAAAAACAATGCACTCGCGGGTAAAAATGGTCTGAGCTATGGAGTCAAGTTCGACACCGCCTCCTATACCACTTTCGTCGGTGCCTCCTACAGTGCAGGAGCATCAACCAATGTCACCTATCCTGTCGATAGCACCCTCACATTGAGCGAAACGATCACTGATCCCAATAACATCATTGTATTCGATCGATTGACTGGCGCAGCAAATACAACCGCTACCGTGACCGTGATGTTGGTATCAGATAATACGAACAAAAGAAACATTGTCATAGAGAATCAAGGCGATGTAGGTGTGATACAATAATTCTATATGAGT
The DNA here is from genome assembly GCA_040388415.1 of Patescibacteria group bacterium. Lineage (GTDB taxonomy): Bacteria > Patescibacteriota > Minisyncoccia > Phycocordibacterales > PALSA-1337 > C7867-002. The sequence goes on along the minus strand of JAZKBV010000002.1, from coordinate 144,864 downwards.
TCGCATCGCTATATAGGAGGCTTGAGTGTTGTTGAAATCATCGTTTCGGCTGCTATCATCGCTATAGCTGTAACCGGCATAGCTGGTGCATGGCAACTCTATATAAAAGTCGCCAATCTCGGCACTCAATATGCACAGGCAACGATGCTTGTCGAAGAAGCGTCTGAGGCATTAAGCGTCATGCGGGACACCAACTGGACGAGCGCTATCAACCCTCTCAGCCTCAACACAACCTACTATCTCTACTGGGATGGCACAACATACAGCGCAACAACGACTCAACAAGTCTCTTCTGGCTCATTTGTACGCACGATTGTATTCAGTACAGTCACCCGCGACGTGAACTTTGATATTGCCTCGTCGGGAACAGTCGACCTGAAGACCCGCAAAGTGGTCATCACTGTCTACCCTCTCGGCAATGCATCGACGACGCTCGCACAAGCTCAACTTCTTTTACACAATGTCTATAATAATTAAAAACAAAGGGTTTACATTGCTTGAGACAATCATCTATGCAGCTGGATTGATCTTGCTGTTGGGCGCGATGTTGACGCTTCTCTTCACGACATACAACTGGTATCGTAATGCCACGATTGGATCTCGTGTCGACCAAGTCGGCACCACTCTCGCTGATCGCATCGAGCGCGATATACGCACGGGACAGAGCATCGATACTACGAACACTGCATTCGCAACAAGTTCAGGCACGCTGTCGCTTAACGCGCTCGTAAACTCCTCCAACATCGTCAAAAGATATGCGCTCACTAGTGGACGTATCAGTTACCAAGAAAATAGTGGCGCGCTACAATATCTTTCTCCTACTGACATCACCGTCACCCGTTTTTATCTAAAAGATATACTGACAGGAGTCTCTGAAGCGGTAAAATTCAATATCGATATCACCTACAGCACAAAGACGGGCACGACAACGCGCACCTATAGCGATGTTTCGATCATGAGAAATTCATACTAAATCATATGCAGACGCACATTCAAAAAAATATCTACAACAGCGGTCAAGTGATCATACTGAACACTATACTTTTCCTTGCGATCTCTCTCCTGCTCATCAATGGTGTTGCTTACCCGATCATCTCGCACTACTCTGCGACGCTCGGTCTGATGCAATCAAAACAAGCATTTTTATTAGCAGATAGCGCGACAAACGAAGCTTTGTATCGTCTGAAAAACAGTAAAACTATCGGTTCGACTGGATCTATTACGCTCGGTTCGAGCACTGCAATGATAGCAATAGCGAATACAGCTTCAGGTAAAAGGATTACTGTGACTTCGCCAGGAAATGCCTACCAAAGAAATATTCAAATAGACTTGACCCTCGGTACAGGCATTGCATTTCACTATGGTATCCAGTCTGGTGAGGGTGGATTTACATTAGATAATAGTTCAACTATTACAGGAAATGTTTTTTCGGGTGGCTCTGTTACCAGCTATAACAAGAATGTGATATATGGGGATGTCATATCATCTGGTCCAACTGGTTTAATTAACGGAGTTATTGCCTCGTCAGGAAATCTATACGCGCATACTCTATTAAATTCAGCTGCAAGCAAGGATGCTTACTACTTTAGTACAAGTACAATTGATAGCTATACAACCACACACACTACTGGAACAAAGCACCCAGGAAGCACTGATCAACCAACAGTGCCACTTCCAATCGATGATGACCAGATCCATGAATGGGAAGCAGACGCAGCTACAGGCGGAACTGTTGTATGCACAAATGGTTCGTACACCATTTCAAGCGATATGCCTTTGGGTCCAAAAAAAATACCGTGCAATTTGAATATCAGTGGAAATGGCACTACGTTGACTGCAACTGGACACCTCTGGGTTGTTGGAAATATAACTATGACGCAAAGTTCAAAAATTGCTATATCACCTGGCCTTGGCAGCCAAAACGTTGCCATCATTGCTGATAATCCAAGCGCATCAACAACGAGCGGCACGATAGACCTCGGTCAAGGCTCCTCTTTCTCAGGTTCAGGTTCAGCAAATTCATTTGTATTCATGATTGCTCAAAACAGCAGTGCGGAAAATGGTGGCTCCACCCAAGCTATCAGTGTTGGACAGAGTTCAACTGCGCTCGTTGGATACGCAATTCATGGACTCATTTCTTTGAGCCAGAGCGTAAGCTTGAAAGAAGTTACTGCGTATAAGATTGCACTTACTCAGAGTGCAAATGTTACGTACGATACCGGCCTTCCAAATACCCTTTTTGAAGCAGGTCCAGGTGGTGGATACAACATACTCGGTTGGTCTGAAATATAAAAAAATCGCTCACATAACGTGAGCGATTTTTCATTTCTTTAAATAACATTCACGAGCGAGTACATCGGCGAGATCATGGCAACCGCAAAGAAGCCGACGCCGGCAGCGATGACAATCATGATGACTGGTTCGATGATCGTCGACATATCTTTGGTTTTTTGATCCACATCGTCTTCGTAGTAGCGCGCGACGCCAGAGAGCATCTCACCGATCTTACCGGTCTCTTCACCCACGCTCATCATCTCTGAAAGGAATATAGGATACAGCTTCACATTATCAGCGAATATCTTTGACATGAGACCTCCCTTTTTGATCGCTTCGCCCGCCTGATCGAGCACGGCACGGAAGTGGACATTTTGAATGACTTGAGCAGTGATTGAAACTGATTCGACGAAATCAACGCCTGCACCGAGGAGAGAAGCGAGAGTGCGGGCAGTACGGGCAGTATTGACCTCCTGCACCAAGCCACCAAGGATAGGCAACTTAATCATGAGACGATGATTGATATTTTTTCCTTGAGCGGTCTTTGACCAACGAATAAAAACAAAACCGACAATAACAGCACCAATAAGTAAAAATATACCGTAATTCTGGATAACGTTACTGATATTGAGGATAATCTGAGTTGTGAACGGCAAGGCAACGTGAAGATCAACGAATGTCTTCATGAGTGTTGGAATTACGAATGTAAACATCAATATACCGACGATAACCATGGCACAGATGATCACGGCAGGATACATGAGAGCGCCGCGCACACGTCGTTCAAGGTTATGCGCGCTTTCGAGCTGTGATGCAACTATCTTAAGCGAATCCGCCAAGGTTCCTGACTGTTCGCCCGCATGGACCATTGAGACAAAGAGTTCAGTGAATACCTTTGGGTGCTTTGCCAATGCATCAGAAAAAGTGAGACCTTTGTCAATATTGTCTCGCACCGCGTTAATGACGTCTTTGAGGTTTTTATTATGTGCTTGACGCTCAAGAACTGAGAGAGCGCGTGAGAGCGGCAATCCCGCTTCGATCATTGATCCGAGATTTCGGGCAAAGTTGATCTTATCGATCGCTTTGACTGACTTCATGAAGTTGAATGATATGTTCATCTTAAGTCCAGCGCTTCGCTTTTTCTTTTCTTGGATGGAGATGAGCTCATCGCCGCTCTCATGTATCAGACGGTACAGCTCATAGCGGTCAGCTGCATCTCGTTCATTTGAGACAACTTCACCGCTTGGCTTTTTTACTTTAAAGATAAAATGAGACATAAAATAATATTAAAAACTATTCAGAAACGACGCGAAGCACTTCCTCAATGGTCGTCATACCCGCCGCGCACTTGTATATGCCATCTTCGAGCATGGTGAGCATGCCCTCCTTCTTTGCTTGCGCTTCGATAGCAGAAGATGTTTCTCCTTTCATGATCAATTCTCTGATCGTTGGCGTCATCTTCAATATTTCATGGATACCAACGCGGCCTTTGAACCCATCATCATCGACGCCTGGAACTGCTTTGTAGAAAGTAACATCACTCCAGGTGGCATTTTCTTTGAGAACTTTGTCTGCCTTGAGCGCTGTAAGCACCGCATCCATATTGAGGCGCTTTTCAAGCTGAGCGAACTCCGCTTTCGAGAGCTCATAGGCCGTTTTCGAGTCGGTCAGCGCGCGCACGAGACGTTGACCAATGACAATGTCGAGAGTCGATACGAGCAAAAACGGCTCAACTTTCATATCAAGGAGACGCGGGATAGCGCCAGCTGCTGAGTTGGTGTGGAGCGTCGAAAGCACAAGGTGACCAGTAAGCGCAGCGTTGACTGCAAGCGCAGCGGTTTCATTGTCGCGAATCTCACCCACCATGATGATATCTGGATCCTGACGGACAAGTGTACGGATACCCTGCGAAAAAGAGAAACCGATCTCTGGACGTACTTGGGTTTGATTGATACGCGCCATTTGATATTCGATCGGATCTTCGATAGTAGAAATGTTCACGTCAGGCGTATTCAAAAGATCCAACATAGTATAGAGGGACGTTGTTTTACCGGAACCGGTCGGGCCAGTAGTGAGTATCATGCCCGTCGTCTGCTTGAGAGCATCATGGATACGTTCGAGCCCTTCACCGTGGAAATGAAGATACTCCAACGTGAAGCCAGAGATATTTTCACGTAAGAGACGCATAACGATCTTTTCACCATAGTATGTAGGCAAGATAGAAACACGGAATGAAACTTTTTCATTCGTCAGGTCCACCTTGAAACGGCCGTCTTGAGGCAAGCGTTTTTCATCGAGCTTGAGGTTCGAGAGCACTTTGATACGAGCAGACACTGAAGGGCCAGCCTGACGTGGGAGCACCATGGCATCATGTAGGAGCCCATCGATGCGGTAACGGACGAGCACCTGCTCTTCCATTGGCTCAATATGAATATCAGATGCATTTTGGAGGATGGCATGCTTGATAAGCGTATCTACAATACGCACCACCGGAAGATCTTCAGCGATCTTTTTGAGATCCTCCTCTGAAGCGGTCTCCCCTCTCTCTTCAGAGATCATCTTGATTGTATCAGTTTCCTTTTGGATCAGGTCGCCGAATTCTGCCTTGAGGCTTTTTTGATATTGAACAAGGGCTTCTTTGATGGACTCGCTGTCGGTCAAACGCGGCAAGATCTTGAGGTGAACCTTCTTTTTGATGAAATCGATAGCAGAAAGATCGTTCACGTCGAGCATGGCGACTTCGAGCGAAGTGTCGGTTTTCTTGAATGCGACAATGTTGTGACCACGAGCAATCGGCTCAGGGATGAGCGAGAGCGTGTCAGTCGGCAGTTTTCTATTTTTGAGATCGACGAAAGGAATACCGAGAACATATGCCTGCATGCGACGAAGGTTATCGGCAGTGATCTTGCCTGCAGTCACAAGAACATCGCCCAGGCGCTTGTTAGTATCGTCTGACTCTTTTTTGGCATTTTCCAAATCCTCTTTGGATACAAGTCCAGAGTCGAGGATGAATTTATAGAGCTGGGTATCTTCGATGAGCATGGATATAAATCAAAATTTAAAAGGCAAAAAGCAAAAGTAGAACTTGTCTACATTATAACAGATGTAAATAGGTTTGATGTGTGGGTAATTAAGGAAAATATGGTAATAAAAAACCCGCAAGCAGTGAAGCTGGCGGGTTAAGATTAAGTCCTGTAAGAATTACGCGTAAAGATACGAACCCTGAGGATCAAAATAGGGTGCATAGTCAGGGTAAACAAGTCCAAAAGGCTTTAGCGTATCAAATTTGTGCGCAAATTCTTTACGCAATTCCACTGGATCAGGCCCGCCACCCAGGCAACCACCCCAGTCTGCTTTTGGATTTTCGAGCACTTTGATTTGAGAAGCTAGTTTGGTGAGCTTTTCACGGACGAACGGTTCAACATTCTCATATGTTGGCAGAACACCCGGACCTCCAGTCGGAAATTCAAATCCATATTTCCACTCATGATTTAATAAGTGAACCAGTTCGCTGTATTGGTTAACAAAACTCCTCATTAATACAAAATAAACCGAAGGAATTAGGAGTAAGTTGAATATCCAGCACAACATGGCAACAACAATTGCAAACGGCAACACGAGAGCAAGCCACTGCGGTGAAAATGCTTCGTAATTTGAGACTGGACTTGCCAGAAAGAAGCCGAGGATAACCCCAATCCCAACAATAATCGATGTGGATCTTAACCAGGAAATATAGCTCCTGCAACGTGCTTGGATTTTTTCTAAGTTGTTATAACGGTTAAGCATCTGACCTTCCCACCCCCGTATGAAGATACGGGGAACAGACTTTAGGTTGAATCTACTTACTTTAGTTGTAATGAACATAATGAACAATGCCTTATTTTGAGCGTATGGGCTTCCGGCCATTTTCAAGAGCTTCCGGCCCTAAAAATACTTCATACATTCTCTATACTCACAGGCACGAGTACTGATAGATGTTATACATTGAAAGTATGAATATGTCTATACTTAGACTTGCTTTTCCTCCCCAATCTGCTATACTACTTTAGTAAGTAACAGTTCGCCCACCGGCGGACATTTTCGTTAAATAGGGGCCAAAAAGCCCTTAAAATAAGGCCAAAAGCCTCATTACAACTTAATAACCGAACGTAACAATTACATATATGTTTGATCTCAAAGTCATAAACTCAGTCGTCGCCCAGCTTGAAGAAGAGCGTGGTATTCCAAAGGAAAAGACCTTGGAAGCTATTGCCATGTCTCTCGCAACTGCTTATAAGAAAGAATACGGAAAGAAAGGCCAGATTGTCCGCGCATCATTTGATGAAAAAACTGGCGGTGTTGAATTTTGGCAGGTAAAAGTCGTCGTCGATCGCGACCAAGTCATCATGGAAGGTGACGAGGAGCAAGACATCGACCTCAAAGACACCAACGTCGATGACATCAAGATCCGCTTCAATGCAGAGCAGCACATGCTCATAGAAGACGCTCGCCGCATCAAGCGCGACGCAGTCGTTGGTGATGAACTCGTCTTCCCTCTCGAGGTCAAAGCTGATTTTGGTCGCATCGCTGCACAAACAGCAAAGCAGATCATCATCCAAAAGATCCGTGAAGCTGAGAAGGTCTCAGTCATGGGTGAATACGGCGCAAAAGAAGGCGAGATCGTCGCTGGAACCGTCGAGCGCGTCGAACGCGGCACTGTCTTCGTCAACATGGGACGCGCTCTCGGTGTCATCTCATACGAAGAGCAGATCCCGAGCGAGCGCTGGAAGACTGGTGACCGTATCCGTGCCTATCTCTACGCTGTAGAAGAAAGCCCACGCGGTATCGTTCTCAAGCTTTCTCGTTCACATCCTCGTTTCCTTGCAAAGCTTTTTGAAACAGAAGCTCCAGAGATCGCTCAGGGTATCGTTGAGATCAAAGGCATCGCTCGTGAAGCTGGTTCACGCTCAAAGGTTGCCGTTGTATCACATGACAGTCATATAGACCCGATCGGTTCTATGGTTGGTCAGCGTGGTGTTCGTGTTTCAACAGTCACCAGTGAGCTCTCAGGCGAGAAGATAGACATTGTCGAATGGAACGAGGATCCTGCACTCTTTATCGAAGAATCGCTCTCTCCTGCTGAAGTTATCAGCCTTGAGCTCGATGAAAAAGAACATCGTGCAATCGTCACTGTTACCGAAGATGAGCAATCTCTCGCTATCGGTAAGGGTGGTCAGAATGTCCGTCTTGCAGCAAAACTTACTGGTTGGAAGATCGATATCAAATCACAAGGCGCAGAAAAAGCTGCTGTAGAAGAAGCTGTTGAATAACTTATTCATTAAATTTGATACAATATCACTATGCACTTAGTACATGATATAAAACCAGGAACTGCAGAGGAGATGAATGTCATCATCGAAATCGCCAAAGGTTCAGGTAACAAATATGAAGTCAACAAAGAGTCAGGCATCATAGCGCTTGATCGTGTTCTCCATACCAGTCAGGAGTTTCCATTCGACTACGGCTTTGTACCTCAAACATTGTGGCACGATGGCGACCCGCTCGATGTGATCGTATTCACCACATATCCCCTCATGCCAGGCATCCTCGTAAAAGTTCGCCCAGTAGCTATCGCTAACATCAATGATTCAGGCGAAGAAGACAGCAAGATCATCGCTGTACCAGTCAAAGATCCTCGCTGGAGCGACGTCAAAGACCTCACTGACCTCAACAAGCACACGCTCCGTGAGATCGCCCACTTCTATGCGACCTACAAGAACTTGCAGGACAAGGAAGTGATCGTCAAAGGTTTTAGTGGCTCAAAAGAAGCAAAAGAGGCCTTCGAAGAAGGTGTAAAGTTGTACGCTAACAAGAAATAATACTCTTATGATGTTCTTCAACATTCCTGATATATTCAATTTTGGAGAAAATGTCCGCCAAGGATATGAGTCTCGCTACGAACGCAAAATAGGGCGTGACTTCCGTAATAGTATCCTTTTGGCACCACTCGAACTGTCACTCGCCAACTTACAGAATATTAGTGATCGTATACAAATGCGCATAGACAAAGAGGTCGCCTCGGGCACAGATATGACCGCACCTATCGCTTCATTTGAGATTGCTGGCCAGGCACTCAACTCAGCAGCCATCGCTGTTGGAAATGCTACATCGACGGTCACTGGTACTAATCCTCGCCCTGCTTACCGTGAATCTCAGCTCGCATACACATCACTGACGCAAGCCCGCGGAGCATTGAATAATGTCGTAGATGATATCAGTACCGCAATAGAACAGGCCTCATCAACACCACGCAAAACAACGTATGCAAAAAAAAGAGAGTAAAAATGTCGGCCCTATCGTAGGGACGCTCGTTGTCGTCATTGTTATTGTGAGCGCAGCGCTCTATGTATTCGCCTCACACATCAATCGCCAAGCGAATCTTTCAGATACCGCATCGACCACTATCACTGTCCGGATCAATGGAGACGATATCCAGAGTCTCAAGAACGATTTAAATAGTGCGATTAAATAAAATTAAACAAATCAAGATAAGAGAACTTCCATGACTACAAAAGACACACAAAAGATTGAAAAATCGTATGATTCAATCGTTATCAAACCTCTCGAAAAATCTCGCATTGAGATCACTGGCTCTATTCCTACCACTATCTGGGAAAAATTTCGCCCTGAAGCCATCAAATATATAAATAACTCAATCAGCATTGATGGTTTCCGTAAAGGCATGGTTCCAGAAAATATCCTCATCGGCAAAGTCGGCGAATCAGCTATCCTCGAAGAAATGGCTGAGATGGCTCTATCGAGAGCTTATGTGAACATCATGATAGGTGAAAAGATCGACGCTATCGGCAAGCCTGAGATACTCGTCACCAAGCTCGTACCTGCTAATCCACTTGAATTCAAGATCACAACAGCAGTTGTACCCCAATTCAAACTTCCTGACTATAAAAAGATCTCAAAGACTGAAGTTGCAAAGAGCACTCCAGATGAATTGAAAGTCATCGATTCAGATATCGAAGAAGCAATCCTCAAGATCCGTAAGTCTCGTGCATCACATGAAGGCCATGATCACGAGAAAATGACTCCTGAAGAACATGACAAAGCTATTGAAGCTTCATTGCCTGAAGTCACTGATGAATTTGTGCAGTCACTCGGTGATTTCACCGATGTTCCTGATTTCAAGAACAAACTTTCAACAATGATCGCTGAACAAAAGGTAGACGCATCAAAAGAAAAGGCTCGTGTTCGTATCGCTGACGCTCTCGCAGATGCTACGACCATGGAGATACCTGAGATATTCATCGAAGGCGAGCTCAATCGTACGCAGTCACAATTTGAAGCAGATATCGAGCGCATGGGCGTAAAGATGGAGGATTACCTCAAGCATGCAAAGAAGACTCCAGAAGAAATCCGTGCTGAATGGAGACCTCATGCTGAGAAGAAGGCAAAGCTTCAGCTTATTTTGAATGAAATCGCTAAAACTGAGTCTATCTCCCCTGCTCCAGAGGAGGTCGAAGAGGAAGTAAACCACATCGTCGAGCATTATGCAGATGCAGATCGTGAGCGTGCACAAGAGTACGCAACGACTGTACTTACAAATGAAAAAGTCTTCCAGTTTTTGGAGATGGCGGGAAAGTAATTGTTAAAAAACGACATAACATATTATTGACTTTTTCAAGTAAAGGTGGCAATATGAAACTAAATAAAGTCCTTTGACAATCGAATGATTGACGAAGGACTTTTGTCGTTAAATATCCAAAAACAGGCCAGGAGGCCACATTACTAGGAGTCAAATTATGACAACAAAAAATGGGAGCGATCTCATCGCTCGCTGCAAAGCATGGGATGAGCGCACCAATGTTTGGTTTGATAAACATCTACCGCGCTTTGGGCGCTTCAATCGTTGGCTCGAAAAAAAACTGGAGGGTGATTCTTCCAATCCTTTTCGTAGTCTTCATCGTTGTTCCTACAGTGCTATATGTAGTGGTGTATCTTTATCGCAAGGCACACATGCAGATCATCATCGCAGGGCTTCTCTGTGCTTTCGGCTGGACATCAGTCTTCGCCGGAGAGGTCGCTGTGTTGCAAACAAATACGGTCGCTCAGGGACAATTTGTTCTACTGAGCGTCCCTCAAGAGCCAGTGGTAAAGCCAAAAGCAACAGCATGTGCTGTTGCAGTGGTGGTAATTGTCGTCGGTGGTTACATCTACTACAAACTCTATAACCTCTGCAAACAAAAGCTTGGCACAAATGCGCCGAGCGGTGGCGGGGGGACAAATACTACCGCAAGCATTGTGTCCACATTTCACTACAAACCACTAAACCTTACAGCGGCGAATACAAACGTTTACGCTGCTTGGTTTAAAGCTCAGGGAGGTTTTGGTCTTGGTGGTTGTGGATGTGGTGATTCTGTTTCAATGAGCTACACCATTGGTTCTGGAACTGGTGGTGCAACTTCGAAAATGAGTGACGTGGTCAAGACGCCGCTTGAGCAAACCGTGAATCTCAGCGACTTCCAAGCATTCATGACAAATACTTACGGCCTTAGCACTGGACAAGCAAACAATTACACCAGTAATCGAGTCCAGGTAACTTCGATCCCCTACGTCGGCATCGGCGCAGGTGGTGAACTTGTCTTAACGAATGGCTCAGCGACGACTTACACCGTCGTGGTGCAACGAACGACAGACTTCGTAACATGGTCTCCAGTGATCACTACTATTGTTTCACCGGATTTACCGATTCGATTCATGGACGATAATGCGCCTGATGACCAAGGTTTTTACCGCACGGTCACTATCAGCACGAATCACCCCTGATACGTCAGTTCTCATCAGACCCAGGTTGTTCACACTGCCTGGGTTTTTTTATTTGTATAAATCTTTACATGAAACTCCCCTACTTCCCAAACATCACCAGTGAAAGGGTGGCGACAACTGCAGTTTCAGCCCTCAAAACCTGATTTCCGATAGATTTAACGGGGATTTTATTCTCATGAAACAAACCAAGCTCATCAGGCGACCAACCACCCTCAGGACCTATGAAACATGCCAGAGGTTCAACCTCTCCGAGGTCCGACCTCTCAAACAGTTCTGCATCTGTATGGAAAGCGAGTATTCTCACACATGAATCGAGCGTTTCATTCTTTGCCAGTAATTCAACAACAACTTCTTTCAGTCCTATAACTGGTGCAATCTCTGGGATACTACCTCTACCAGACTGTTCACTTGCTTCGATAACGATTTTCTTTAAACGATCTTCATTCACAGCTTTCTTTTCTGTGCGCTCAGCGATGATAGGAATGATTTTCGTCACACCAAGCTCGGTCGCTTTCTCAACTATCCATTCAAAAGTATCTTTCTTAACAAGTGCCGCATACAAATGAACATCTCTTTCTGGCATGAAACGACTCTTACTCACTTCTCTTACTCCTAAAACTATTGTTTCATCACGAAAATCCTCGATACCACAGGTATAATCAGAGCCTGATCCATCAAAGATAATAAGTAAATCTCCTTTCTTCAAACGGAAAACTTTGCGAATCTGATGAACAACGTCGACAGTGCCAAGAATTATTTCATTCTTTGAGCCAACTGTTTCAGATATATAGAAGCGGTGGAGTCTCATAGTGACTTAATGACCAATTACCAAGATACAACGACCGAACTTTAGGAAGACTTGGTTATTGGTAATTGATTATTGGTTATTTACCCTACTTCTTGCCATTCATTATTTGATCGATAATGCCATACTTCTTTGCTTCTTCTGCATCCATGAAGAAATCGCGATCAACGTCTTTTTCAATCTTAGCAAGCGTTTGACCTGTGTTCTTGGTGAGCATCTTGTTTATAAGCGCACGAGTCTTGATGATATGTTTTGCACTGATTTCAATATCTGAAGCCTGACCTTCTGCACCACCGAGAGGCTGATGGATCATTACTTCTGCATTTGGCAAAATAAAGCGCTTACCCTTTACACCAGATGAGAGAATGAGAGCTCCCATTGAAGCAGCCATACCGACACAAACAGTAGAAACATCATTCTTTATGTGATTCATCGTATCAATAATAGCGAGACCTGCTGTCACTGAACCACCAGGAGAATTGATATAAAGTGAGATCTCCTTCTTTGGATCTTCAGATTGGAGGAAAAGGAGCTGGGCAATAACAATATTTGCCACAGTATCATCTATAGGACCACCGAGGAAAATGATGCCTTCTTTGAGCAAACGCGAGTAAATATCATAAGCACGCTCACCAAATGATGACTTTTCGATGACTGTTGGGATGAGGATGTTCATAAATAGTAGATGATGAATATTAAAAATAGTATAGAGCTACTATACACGAAAAATTATCCAAGTCAAAAACAAACTAGACAACCCTCTTTCCTTATTATATGATACAAACGTTACTCATTTTAATTTTGATTTCGCTTTTACGAACTTAGTGACACCCTTATCTTATGACACCTTGGCACAAAAAGACTCATAAAATCCTTATTTCACCGTAGTTCCGCCGGAGCGAATCACATTCGCATATGTATTCATTAAAGCTCATCGCCGTATTCCTGGCCATCTCGGGAGTTGTTGGCATGGCTCTTGGTTACTATCTACGATTGATCATTTCCCTTGGTAAGAAAGGCTCGATGGAGCTTGAGATCAAGGAAATGCTTCTCGCTGCAAAAGAAGAAGCAAAAAAGATCACCATAGATGCAGAGACCAAAGCTACCAAAACGCTCGGAGATATCAGAAAAGAGGCAAAAGAAAAAGAAGATAAAATAAACCAGACAGAGAGCCGTCTTATCAAAAAAGAAGAATTCCTCGACAAGCGCCAGACTGATCTCGATAAAGAGGTTGAATTGGTGAAAACGCGCGTCGCTGAGATCAAAGCTATCCGTGAGCAAGCCGAAAAAATCCACGGCGAGCGTGTTTCTGCACTTGAAAAAGTTGCTCGCATGACCACAGAAGAGGCGAAAACTGAGATCATCAAGACTGTTGAAAAACAGGCTGAGGAAGACATCCTCGTTCGCATGAACAAACTCGAGAGCCAGGGAGAGGAGATGCTTGAACAAAAAGCAAAAGACATTCTCGCTATCTCAATACAACGCCTCGCTTCATCGGTTGCATCGGATATCATGTCTACATCTGTTCCTATCCCAAGTGATGACATCAAAGGCAAGATCATCGGCAAAGAAGGCCGCAACATCAAAGCGTTTGAACGTATCACCGGCGTCGAAGTCATGGTTGACGATACTCCTGGCGCTATCACCATCTCTTCATTTGATCCCGTACGTCGTCACACCGCTCGCCTCGCTCTCGAAGAGCTCATCAAGGATGGTCGTATTCAACCATCTCGCATTGAGCAAATCGTAGAAAAAGCAAAACAAGACATAAACAAAACCATCAAAGAAAAAGGCGAGCAAGCCGCATACGAATGTGGCGTCATTGGTCTTGATCCACGCATACTCCTCATCCTCGGTCGCCTCCACTTCCGCACGAGTTATGGCCAAAATGTCCTCCAGCACTCGATCGAGATGGCTCACATCGCAGGTATGATCGCAGAAGAGCTCGGTGCAAATGTCCAAGTCGCAAAAGCCGGCGCTCTCCTCCACGACCTCGGAAAAGCACTCGACCATGAAGTCACCGGTACGCATGTTGAGATCGGCCGTCGCATCCTCCAGAAGTTTGGTGCGCCCGAAGAGGTCATCAAGGCCATGCAGGCTCATCATGAAGAGTATCCATATGAAACAGTCGAGTCACGTATCGTTCAGACCGCTGACGCCATCTCAGGAGCACGTCCTGGCGCGCGCCGTGACAACATAGAGAACTATCTCAAGCGTCTTGGCGACCTCGAAGCAACTGCAAACTCATTCAAAGGTATTGAGAAGGCGTACGCCCTCCAAGCAGGTCGTGAGATTCGTGTCTTTGTAAAGCCAGAAGAGATGACAGATGTTGAATCAAAGCAACTTGCTCGCGACATCGCTCTCAAGATAGAAAAAGACCTCAAATATCCCGGCGAAATCAAAGTCATCGTTATTCGCGAGACCAGAACCACTGAATTTGCACGATAAAAATAAATACGAAACATGAAATTAAAGAACCTTGAGAAATCGAGGTTTTTTAATTTGTTAAAACATATTTATTTTTGTATGTCTACGAAATAACACGTTGTGACGTTCGTCACACCTACGTGAAGGTCGAGGATGCTGTATATGCAATTAGTAACTTAAATATTTTATGTGTGCTTACAATCATTATTAACTCTTAACCACTTAATTACACGCCATAATAAATTAAAAAAAACTAACTACCCACACTACACTATGAAGAACAAAATACTTTCGGCTGTCATGATGACAGCCTTCATCGTCCCCTTATTCGTAGCGCCGTCGGCATCTTTTGCTCAGACACAAAAGAACCGACCACCAGTTATTAGCGGTATAAGCTCACCTACTGTTCTCACCACGGACCACGTCGGCACGTGGTCAGTCAACGCTTATGACCCAGAAAATGGTAACCTCAGTTACTCAGTTGACTGGGGAGATACTGTACATCCATCATTGCTCAAATCTGCTTTGATGCCAGACTTCGTACAGACAGCCACATTCAGTCACTCGTACGATGCACCTGGAAACTACTTAGTCCAGTTCACCGTACGTGACGATGCCGGCCTCACCTCAAAATCATCTGTCACTGTCCATGTGAAAGCAGGCGCAACAACCACATTGAGTCTCAGCGATCTCATCGCAACCTCAACAAAGCCAAATCATGCGACGGTGACTTGGAATACCAATCTCCGTGCTGATTCAATGTTGTGGATTAGCACCACATCTCCGATAGATACATCCAAGGATCCATCTATCGCAAGAAAAGGTCCTACCACTAAGCACCGAATCGAACTAAATAAACTGACGCCAGACACTACATATTATGTAGTCGTGAAGTCAGGCATCAAAGATGGAAGCGCGATATCTCCTGAGATATCATTCAAGACTCCACCGCTTCCAAGCCTTGCACCAGTCATTACCAGTGTCGATGGACCTCAGTCGCTCATAACTGATGAGGAAGGTACATGGACATTGAATGCACTCGATCCAAAGAATACCCAGCTCACGTATTCAGTTGATTGGGGAGATACTGGCATGGCCGGCGTCATGAGGTCACTCCTTATGAAAGAGCCTGTCTTCACCCAGACATCTACCTTCACTCACGTATATGCTGACCCTGGCACATACCACATCACATTCACCGTCATGAATGAAGCTGGTCTGACCACTACAGCAAGCACGAGTGTGACAGTCACCCAAGCGACCAGCTCGGATATGACTCCACCGGTGCTGAGTAGTATAGCGACTTCAGACATCGGGTCTGATCAAGCTACAGTATCGTGGAATACTGACGAATCAGCTGATAGCAGTGTTTGGTTTGACACAAACCCAGACGTAAACACTATTGTCACACCTGCAGTATTCAATGGAACAGCTACAACTACACACTCATTGGATCTCACTGACCTTAGTGCCAGTACGACCTACTATGTTGTCGTCGGTTCATCTGATGCAAGTGGTAATTTGAGCACGTCTTCACCGGTCTCATTTACCACTGCATCAATCGTAGCTACCACAACTATCCCAGTGATCAGTACTGTTGCGACTCAAGCAACTACTACTGAAATCACGGTAAGTTGGAATACTGACGTAGCAACCGATGGAACGGTGTACTACTCAACCACTACACCAGTAGTCATCGGCGCGCCTGAGACGTCATCAGTCACAAATTCAAATCTAGTCAACAGCCACTCGCTCACCCTGAGTGGACTCACGGCTAGCACAACGTATCACTTCTTGATCCAGTCGAAGGATTCAGTAGGTAATACGGCTACTTCAAGCGAATATTCGCTTGCTACTACAAGCATGTAACATATAACTCACATCAAAACTCATCCCAGTACGCATCCCACCTTCATGTAAGTGCACATAGAATAAAGAACTAAAAAACAGCCGCCCATTTGGGCGGCTGTTTTTAAAAAAGCAAAGAAATAAATGTGATATCATAGCTCTCATGAAACAACTCATTGCCGTATGGCATTTCTTGCATACCCATTTCCTCGAAACCATCGTACTCATCACAGGCATCATCACCATGATACTTGAGGTCCTTGGTCTAAGCATCATCGCTTCAACATTCGGCAACGCTCTCACCGTTTCTTCAAATCTTGTCGGCATAATCTTGCTTGGACTTTCCGGAGGCTATTATTTTGGCGGAAAATGGGCTGACAAAACGACTGATCCACGCGTATTTTCTGGGTTACTCTTAGGTGCTGGCGCATACATCGGCATTATTTTTACATTTCAAAATTATATAAGCCTTTTTATCCGTTTTCACATAGCTGATGTTGCAGGTGGTGCCTTGTTGGCCACTATGATTCTTTTTCTCATTCCAAATATCTTTCTAGGAGCAATCCTCCCTTATGCACTTAAGATAAAGACAAATAACATCAAAAATAGCGGCAAAACAAATGGTATTTTCTACGCGCTTGGAGCTATCGGCAGTGTTTTTGGAACTTTTTTAACTGCTTTTGTTCTCATTCCACATCTTTCATATATGACGACGCTCTTTATCAGCGCTTCTCTGCTTATTGTCCTTGGGTCGTTGTGGCACAAAGAGCACAGAATTTATCTACTTGGAATAATTGCCGTGCTTCTCATATGTTATTTTGGGCGCAATATAACATATATTCCTGTTTTTTCAGATAACATGCTAAGTGTCGATGGTTCAGTCGTGATTGACCGCACGAAAATGAAATTAATCGACGACGTGGTCAGTCAGTATAGCCGTATTCAGATATACGATGCTTTTGATGAAAAAGCTCAAAAACCAATGAGGATTATGCGCGTCAATCATGAGATGCACTCGGGCTCTTATCTCGATAGCGACTACCTCGTATTTGAATATGCCCGATACAATCGTCTCGGTGGACATTTCAATCCTGATGCGACAACAGCGCTCCTCATTGGTGGTGGAGGCTATTCATATGCAAAATTCTTTCTTGGCGATACACCCCTATTTGATCAGGATAAAAAATGGTCGCTTGATGGAAAAATATACGACAACGGCGGTAAGGTGACTGTGCCTATCATTCTTTCAACTGACCCCAAAGAGCTCGCAGCGAAACGTAAACTGATATATCAAGCTACTAGTACACCTGTCGGCGCTGAGATCGAAGGAACTAAAAATTTTATCGACGCCCAGAACCAAGTCCCTAACGCAGAAGTTCTTGTAGACAAAGCGGAGATCAATGAGACTGGCATGCCTTGTGAAACTGGATATGTGCATGTACACGAAACAAAAGAGGATGGAAAACCCGGAGAAGTCATTAGCAGCAACTACTATCTACATGAGCCTCGTGGCATCATCGGACATAGCGACGAGATAGCTGGATCGAACAAAGACGTCGAAGTAAAGCTCGATCGCGCACCAAAGAACGGCGAAACCGTGTACGTCATGCTTCATCGCGACAACTGCAATCATCGTTTTGATCCTATTGAGACTGATGGGTATGAAAATATGCAGAAGCTCGACGTTGTAGAGATTGATCCGATGACAACAGAGCTCGCAAAGAAATACTTTGGCCTTATCGTCGACGATCCGCGTCTGCATATTTACCACGAAGATGGACGCACCTATATCAATGACACCAAAAATAAATATGACATCATTTATGTGGATGCATTTAGAAGCTTCTACTCAGTGCCATTCCAGCTTTCCACAAAGGAGTCCGCACAAAAACTATACGATATTTTGAATCCAAATGGCGTTGTCGTATTCAATATCCCTTCTGCTCTTGGCGGAACCATGGGAAAGTCATTCCAAGCCGAGTACAAGACACTCTCTCAAGTATTTCCTCATTTAAAGGCCTATGGTGTGACTGACCCGAAAAATGAAACGATAGTCCAAAGCATCATTATCGTCGCTTTCAAGTCGACTGATTCGCCTCGTACGTTCCCAAATGACAACCCAGAGATAAATGATCAGCTCAAGCATGAATGGACACCTCACCTTGAGCCCGGAACACCTATCCTGACTGACGATTTTGCCCCTGTTGATTATTTCATCAACAAACTTATCGATATACCGACGATGTAAGATAACCAGCTACCGCTGTGACAATAAGCGTGCCGGCCACAGCGCACAGAATGCTCACTACACCAAAAGAAGGAATGAGGAGAAAGCTCGTACCGAAGACGCCAACGATACTGCCGAGCGTTGATATAGCATACAGTGTGCCACTATTCGAACCTGCCTTTGAAACAACGTCGAGCTCCATACGAGTCGTATAAGTTGTTGTCATGGCAAGGAGAACAGTTGGGACAACAAAAAGCAAAAATGAAACGATAGTTGCGCGTACCCCATACGGCCATGATGAACCGATCATAAAAACCACCTCTTTCAATGGAATAATGAGCAAGACAGCTATACCCGCTCCAGCAACAAATAACGCTCTCGTCTTTTGATGTGCGCCTTTGTCGGCGTAGAAGCCACCAAGATAATACCCTACGGCAAGCGCAGTAATGGTCACCGCAATCATACATGACCATACAGCAACCGTTGTGCCGAGTTGTGTTGCCAGAATACGTACACCAATAATTTGTAAAATCATGACTGACGCACCAGTGATAAATAGGGTTATTTTTGATTTCATGCAGTAAGTATACAATAAAAAATAAAACAACCACCCGATAGGGCGGTTGTTTGTCACATCGCTCACATATACTACTCAGCAGAGTAGGTTACCATTGGTAGAAAAACGACTTCATCGCCGTATACGTTTCGAATCACGTCTGTACAGCCACTTCCTGAGCTTTCTCCGCCAGAACAGATATCTGCATATATATCAAAATCTGGTACATCATAAAAGTTAAGGTTGATGCCCTGCATATCGTCTGCAGCAGTTGAATTACTGTAAAGACATTGGTCTGCACCGGCTGGGATAGTTCCTTCATCATCAGCACATGAAACCGCTAACTTAAAAACGGCATTTGTACTGCTGTCAAAATAAACGCCAGAACTATAGCCCGTCCAAGCCTCAACACCAGGATCAGTATTAGTGAATGTTATAACATCACTTGGTTGCGATATAACCAATGGTGATATGGTGACAGAAGCATGCACACTCGAAGCAATAAAAAGCACAGGTAACAAGATAACTAGGATTTTTTTCATTTTTTTGAAAAAATAACTAAATTGTTAATGAGAAAAAATGTAACAAAAGAAGGTCTAGCCTCACCTTTTTATGTCCGCATCGTGAATACAATCATAATTAAACCATAAGTTGCGAGTATTTTCAATATTGCCTACCCTATTGCCCAAAATATGGCTTACTATATAATGTACCCATGGCCCTAGACTCGATCCGCTCGTTAAGCGGGTGGGTTGAGACCAGATTATTAGCTAAATTCAATAAATATGAACAAAGCAAGTATTGTAGAGGCAGTCCACGGTATCCTCGGCGGAACGAAAGTTCAGGCAGAGCAAGCTGTTGAGACTATGATTAACAGTATCATCGACTCTCTCAAGAAGGGCGATGAGGTCTCAATCGCAGGTCTTGGCATCTTCTCAGTCAAGCAGCGTGCAGCTCGTGAGGCTCGTAACCCTCGTACAGGTGAGGCTATCAAGGTCCCTGCTATGAAGGTTCCAAAGTTCCGCGCAGCAAAGGCTCTCAAGGACGCAGTTAAATAAGCTTCTGGCCATTTAACTCCCCTTTCTCCACTATAAGGAATATCGGCCCTTGTACAGAGATTCAAAAACCACCTTAATAGGTGGTTTTTGTTTTATATGATTAAAAGTTCTAAGTGAATATTACTTCCACCCCTCCAAAACCTCTTTCACAACAAGTAATTCAGTCACTCCATCTTCTTGTGTAAAATGCCCTTTACCTTGCTCAACAACAATCTTTCCCGCCAAACCCTTTTCGATTATTTCTTTATTGGCTTCAAGTGGTACCGACGCATCATTATCAGAAAATATCGTCACAAACTTTCCGTTCATATTTCGAATACTAGTGAAATCGATAGGCCTATCAACCCATGGGCGAGCAATATCCTTATCTTCTTGAGTCTCCAAATCAGCAATAACAAATGCTGGCGCAATCAACACAACTCCACCCAAGGTTGACCCCTTATTCATCTCCAAATAGCGCAGGATGGCTTGGCAACCGAGACTATGACCGACAAAATAGGTATCTTGATCAACATAATACACATTGTCCTCCAAATGTTTTGTCCACGCATCTATTGTCGGCACGCCAGTGTTCGGCATATCGAGAACTGTTGTTTCAAAACCTAGCTCACTGCCGACTTTCCCTACCCATGCAATCATAGGTTCTTTTGAACTTCCATCCCATCCATGAACGATAAAAAGTCTTTTCATAATTATGCGTGATTACTTAGTAAAACTAAATCTTAGTTTCATACTACCATGTCGTCTTGACCCATTCTAGGTATTCAGGGAAATATGATTCTACGATCGGCTTCATGAGCTTTTCAGTTGGCGCAAAATCATCGGTCAAGACATCACTGCTTTGCAAAAATGACTTATCACCGACAAATAATCGATCTGCCAAAAATACGTGGCCTGGGGCTGTCTTATCTTTCACAAGAAGATCTTTAAGCTTTTCTTCTGCCACCGGCGCATCACCATTGATGCCGACAAGAACTATGTTTTGTATTCCTGTTGGATCAGTGCCGAAAGTAAAAATGTAGTAATTAGGAAACACTTCAGCGAATGTAGATGTGACGCTTTGAGTGAAGAGAGATTTATCGCCTTTCAGTGAACCGATGAAGTTAACTGCGTATATGCCTCCTGGGTTCAGTTTGCTCTTGGCCTGCAGGTCCCACTCCTTTGTTATCAAATACCAAGGAACTGATATGAACGAATTGAATGCATCATTGAAAATAAGATCGTATTTTTTTGTGGAACGACTGATGGTCAGACGCGCATCACCGGCAATTGTTTTTATATCGTAGTCACCGAGATTGAAATAATCTTTTCCGATCTGCTCAACCGCAGGATCAAGCTCAATGACTGATACTGTGCTGCTTGCATAGGCTTTTTTGAATGACTTCGGCATCGTATACGCTCCTGCTCCTATGAAGACCGTGCTTGAAAGATCTTTTTTGAGAAATTTGAAGACGGGGTACATTTCAGGATAAAAAATGGCACTGATCTGCTTTGAATCAATGCTATGAGAATCAAAATCAAGAAATAACAGCCTTGAATCGCCAAAGCCATTGAGATACTTATCTAATACGCGAACATGGAAATAGTCAGTCTCTTTATCATACAGAGCAACTGAGATTGATTTTGTATGATTTTCTGCGTACACAGATGATACGCTCAGCACTCCAAGAAATAGGACAAGGCCGATTATCTTTTTACTGGAAAAATCCTTTCGTTCACTGCGATATACGATTACGATCAACACCAACCCTACGAGCAACAAAAGACCCGCAACAGTATATATAGTCTCACTGCTACCGATAGTTGAAATGAATACGAAACCAGTTAAGAAAACACCAATGATACTACCTAGTGACCACAAGGCTGAGAGTGAACCGTACTCCTTCCCTATTTTCGTGAAATCAATCGCAAATTTCTTTAATATCATTGGCTGGATCATACCAATCGCTGTTGCTGGAAGAAAAAACAATCCCATGGCAAGAATGACATTCAACCACTCTATTGATACGGACGAATCAAGAACATGTGCAAATCCATGTGCGAGACCAGGGATGACTGATACGAAAAATGCGGAGACAATAAATACGGTGGGCAGAGCATGGTGCCATTTTTTTTCTTCTGCAATATCAGCCAACTTACCGCCGAACCAGCTCCCTACTGAAAGACCGAGGAGTGTGACGCCGATCACTGATGTCCACGTGAACACCGAGTTACCGATCAAAGGGGCAACGATTCTGGATGAGATGAGCTCAACCGTCATGATAGAGAATCCAGCCAAAAACGACACAATGCCGTAAAATATTTTCATTGGTGCGGGACGGGAGAATCGAACTCCCAACCACAGTTTGGAAAACTGTTGTTATACCACTTAACTAGTCCCGCAGTTGTCCTATCCTAGCAGATTATCATCAATTTGAAAATTGACACACGTACATCTTACTGATGATGCGCCTTGTGTTCCTCAACAACGATATCCTTTATCTCATCGACTTCTTTTTTCATCTCACTGATCGTTGAGCGAATCTTGTTCAATTCCTCCTCTTCTTCTTTGACATCCTTCTCAGTTTTATCTGTTACCTTTTTCTGACGACGAATACCGCTGATGAGGATAGTGTCACCAATAAAGTATGATACGAACAAACCAGTCATGAGCAAAATTACCGCCGTTATAACGAGATTGACCGGCTCATAGAAAATAAAGCCGAGCAAACCTCCCTGACCCTGAAGAATATCAGCCGTGTGCCATACTCCACGCCAGAAAAGAACGATCGCTACACCTCCGATAAGAGTATAGAGGATAGGATAGCGACTCAAATGTCCGCGGACCTTATCCTCGAGCTTATCGAAGAATACTATTGTTTTTTTAATGAAACCCGGTTTATCTTGGTTCATAATATTAAGTGTCGGAGCGCCGGGATTCGAACCCGGAGTCACCTCTTCCCAAAAGAGGGATGTTAGCCGTTACACCACGCTCCGTTATGTACAAATTCAATTTACTGCCTGCTAGCGTCCAAATATCCTAGCATATATCTTTATAAAATAACATTCTTTATCCATTGAACGCGGGCCAAACGCGTTTTTTCATCCATAAACACACAGAGGATATGAAAACTGAACTCAGCATCTAGCCCTGAACCTTTATCGGTGAGATAGGTTTGTATGATTTTGCGCAATTGCTTTACTTTGAATGGCGTCACATTTTCTTCCGGTCTAAAAGACTCTGAGACAAAACTTCTTGTGACGCTTTTTACTTCAAAAAAATGCAATGCATTCCCCTTCTTGGCAACAATATCCAACTCGCCCCATTTTTTATAATAATTTCTATCAACAATAATGAAGCCGTTTTTTCTCAAAAACTGGCAGGCAATTTCTTCACCCGTATTCCCTTTTTCTTTTTTATTGATCATGTGGCGCAAAAGCAAGAACTTAATAAGTTATCACACGTTTCAACTGACTTTTAAATGAGTGATATTTATAAATGGCTTAACAAGGCTGTGCCGAATCAAAGACGTGGATAAATGGGTGAAATTTACGATTTTAAGCCGTTTTATCTGTCTTTTATGAACACATTCCCCATAGTTATCCACAGTTTTCACGTGAAACTCCATATTTTGAGCCATTAAATAAAAGGACTCGTGGATAAGGACAAGAGGGCTGGCTAATAACGGAGAATCTCGCTCTACGAGCGCAGTACAGGCTTCGTATCGTACTCGCTTCGCTCCGTGCGATATACTCAGCCTTTTCGATTCTCCCAAACGAGTCACACATGTGACTCGTTTCCCTCTAAACTTTTGTAATAACCTCGTATTCGTAGTGCGGGTAGGGAGAATCGAACTCCCAACTCGTCCTTGGCAAGGACGCGTCCTACCATTAAACTATACCCGCAGAAAATCGAACAAAACCAGTATACATGATTCATTATTAAAATCAAAACTTCTGTGCTACTATCACGTTATTACCAGCGCACCCGTGGTGAAATGGATATCACAACAGTCTTCGGAACTGTCTTTGGGGGTTCGAGTCCCTCCGGGTGCACAAATTTTGCACTGCAAAATTTGGATCGAAAGATTTCTTTTGGCGTAGCCTAAAGAAATTTTCGACCAGACAAGCAAGTAAATCACTTAAACCATGAAGAACTCCCCTATTCCTGTAGAAATAATCTCGGTTGTTGAAACTCTTGAGAAAACAGGCTTTCAAGCCTATCTCGTGGGTGGCTGTGCGCGTGATATTTTCCTCGGTAGAGCCCCAAAAGACTGGGATATCACGACAAATGCCACTCCAGAGCAGATACAAGCCCTCTTCCCTAAAACTGTCTATGAAAACATATACGGCACGGTGGCCGTCATAAACGAAACAACTGAGGATCCTACCCTCCGCAATGTCGAAGTTACACCATATCGCCTCGAGTCAGACTACACTGATCATCGTCACCCTGATCATGTAAAGTTCAGTGATAAGCTTGAGGACGACCTTCAAAGACGTGACTTCACCATTAACGCCATTGCCCTTTCCCTTTCAGGTGGTGCCATAAAAGACATGGTTGACCTATTTGGTGGATTGTCCGATATAAAGGACAAAATCATAAGAACAGTCGGTGATCCTAGCGCTAGATTTGGTGAGGACGCTCTGCGTATGATGCGCGCTGTCCGTTTGTCTGTAGAACTCGACTTTACTATTGAACCTGAGACTTTCAAGGCTATACAGAGCCTTAATAAGAACCTCAAAGACATATCGACTGAGCGTATCCGTGATGAATTCGCCAAGCTTATTATGTCACCCCAGCCAAAGAAAGGGATTGAGATACTTAATGAAACAAAGCTTTTGGATCACATTGCCCCTGAACTTCAGGTTGCAATAGGTGTTGGACAGAATCAGGCACATGCATTCGATGTCTGGGAGCACCTTTTGCGTAGTCTTCAACATGCCGCAGACAAGGGTTGGGACCTCGATATACGCCTTTCTGCCCTATTTCATGACATTTCTAAGCCTAAAACAAAGGGTCTTTCACGTGAAACAGGCATAATCACCTTCTATGGTCATGAGGTAATTGGTTCACGTGAAACACGTAAGATACTCACTCGTTTAAAGTTTCCCGTGAAAACAATTGAAAAAGTGACTAAACTCATACGTTGGCACATGTTTTTCTCTGATACTGAGCAAATAACCCTATCTGCTGTCAGGCGCATGATCGTCAATGTGGGACGTGAAAACATCTGGGAGCTCATGAATCTACGCATCTGTGACCGTATAGGCACCGGTAGACCAAAAGAAGACCCCTATCGCCTGCGTAAGTACCACGCCATGATAGAAGAGGCCCTCCGTGACCCTATTTCACTCGCCATGCTCAAGATTGATGGTAAAAGAGTCATGGAAGTGTGTAACATTCCACCAAGTGCAAAGATTGGTCACGTTCTCCATGCCCTCTTCAATGAAGTTATCGAAGATCCAAAACTAAACACCGTAGAATATTTAGAAAAGAAAGCGATAGAACTTTCACAGCTTTCTGATGAAAAATTAAAAGAAATTGGCGAGATTGGGAAGGAAAAGAAAGAAGAGGAAGATAAAAAAGACATAGAAGAAATAAGGAGAAAACACCATGTGTCCTAAAATAGTGGAGTTATCCCCAGTATGTCCTTTACACTTGTCCTTTATGCGAATATAATTATCCCAGATTAAATTTTGTCATCCGAGGTATTAAGACAAAAGAATCTGTTCTTTCAAATCATAGTGGCTGGGTAGGCTACAAAAAAACTCTTTTGAAGAATGCTATACATTGCGTATCCTTCTGTTGCTTAGGACAGAATGACGGTGCATTTTGTTTCAACAAAAAACATTAGCTTCCATTTATTGGGGGCACCTAAACTTTCAAGCAAAACTTGCACACCGTTACCTATTAAAATGCTCTCATGGGCATTAGGAACAGTTTGGACAACGTCTCATCGTTTTGGAGGATCTCCGAAACACTTCTGGTCTGTGGACCCGAAAAATCGCATTCTTCAACTTTAAAAGCGCACATCGCTTCATCTCTTTTTCGAGGCGCATGATGCGCTTTTCTTATACCTAAAAATCCTGTCGATTGAACCTGGCAGGGTAAGTAATCAATAGGCCAAACATTGCTGTACCACACATTAAAAAGCCATCATTTTGAGGGCAATTTTATTAAAATTTTACTTTCTAGCTTTTAATATATAGATAAAATTATCCAATAACAATATCTAGTGGACAATGGTCTGAGCCCATTATTTGATCAAGAATTCGTGCTTTTGTCACGAGTCGGGTAGCCCCCGGAGTGGCAAAAAAGTAGTCGATACGCCAGCCTACATTACGCTCTCGGGCAAAGGTTTTTTGATCCCAATAGCTATACTTTTCACGTGCATCTGGGTTCAGATATCGGAACACGTCTATAAAACCTTCGTCAATAACTTGGTCGATCCAGGCACGCTCGATAGGGAGGAAGCCGGTGTTCTTTTCATTCTCTTTTGGGCGGGCAAGATCGATAGCAGTATGGGCAGTATTTACGTCGCCACAGAAGATGACTTCGTATCCGCGTTTCTTTGCCGCTTTGATGTATTTCAAAAACTCATCGTAGAAGCGTAGTTTGTAGGCCAAACGCTCTGGACCACCGCCACCGTTAGGGAAGTAGATGTTGATAAAGACAAATTTACGAGAAATCTCCTTGAAGGCATCGGCAGGGAAATAGAGGGCTAAAAATCGTCCTTCTTGATCCAATTCGTGATTGCCGAGACCATAATCAACCTTTTCTGGCTTTACCTTGGTCCAAATAGCGACACCACTGTAGCCCTGACGTCCTTTTGAATGATCAAAATAGGCGTGATAGCCGGCTGGGGCAGTGACTCCCGCATCGAGCTGGTCAGGACGTGACTTTGTCTCTTGGACACAGAAAATGTCCGCTGACTCGTTCATAAGCCAGTCAAAACCACCTTTTTTGACATTGGCACGGAGTCCGTTCACATTCCATGAGATGATGCGCATGGGGATAGTATAGAGGGAATTGGGAAATAAGGGAAATTACATAAAAAAGAAACCGCACCAGAGTTGGCGCGGTTTAAACAGAGACTTTCATATATTTATTTTCCTTTCTTGTTAAGAGTTTATCCATTAAGCCAATTCCGGGATTTCATGATCGTCAGCATCGGGCCCATAGCAGATATCGTGCTCCTCGTGCACATATTGTCTCTGCGACGGTGACAGATCCTGAAACCACTGATCCCAACGAACACTTCTTGGATCAATAGGTTCTAATGTTATTTCCGATGTAATATCGGAACCGTTTCGGGGTCGAACATATGCTTTCATCCACATATAATGATAGCACAAAGATATGCTATTGTCAATAACTAAATTACTTCTTATTATGAAACTGCTTATGTACTCGTTTCAGCTCACTATCCGTCACGTGCGTATAAATCTGTGTCGTTGAAATATTGGAGTGACCAAGCAACATCTGTACTGAACGGAGGTCAGCACCATTACCCAGAAGGTCAGTGGCAAACATATGGCGAATGACGTGGGGTGTCACTTTTTTTGAAATACCCGCTTTGATAGCGTAATGCTTGATGATTCTCTCTATCTGACGCGTTGAGAGCCCGAGATCCTCTTCTTTCATTTTTCGTTCTTCACCAGAGATCTTCACAAAAAGGGCACCGTCAATATCAGGACGCTTATCCAAATAGCGCTTGATGGAGCGTTTTGCTTCATCTGACATGAAAACCACGCGGATCTTTTCACCTTTACCACGAACAGAGAGTTCATCACTCGACAGGTCGATATCACGAGAGAGGGAACAGAGCTCAGATACACGCAGACCAGTAGAAAAGAGTGTTTCGAGGATAGCTTTGTCACGCATAGACCTCAAATCATCACCGTCAGTCGACTTGAGCAGGCGAGAGAGCTCTTCTTTGGTTATGAGGTCGAGATGACGATCGCCAACTTTGGCGAGCTCAATATATTCGGGTGAAACAGCCTTAACTCCACGCTTTGCAAGATACTTGAGGAAGGCACGCAAGGAAATGAGGTAGTAGTTCTGCGTTTTCTTCTTGAGCGTAGCGGTCGATCTGCTATTTTCACTGGCTGGCTGACGATTGAGCCACAGACGGAACTCGCGAATAACATTTTCAGTGATATCGCTTGGTGACTTTGCCTTTGAATAGTTGAGGAAGCGAGTGAGGTAACGATCATAGTTCTCAACGGTTTTGACGGAGCGACCGCGTTCTATCTCAATATATTCGAGGAATTGCTGTTTCAGGTCTCTGAGATTGTGCGACATGGGTATATTGTAGCATGCACGGATTTTAAGCTACAAAATCAAGACATATTTTAGAATACTTGACAAATATTGTGGGTGTGCTATGATACACAGCGAATGATCTTTGAGGAACCTCTCGTCCATGCTAGGGACAGGTCTGACCATCAGGATTATTCCATGCTGTAAAAAGCATGCGGTAAACGACGACGCTCGCAGGCCTTGCTTGCGTCACATCCAAAGAAAGGGCTATAAGCCATGAAGACCCACGACCCGCCTGTTAACCTCAACACGCACTCCGAGAAAAATTCCGGCCCCAACAACGGCGCGCCCATCACCGGCAATCATATTCCGCATTAACCGCCGGCGGCCAGCCCTTGTAACCCGATTCACACGAACAACGCACTGAGTGGTTGTAATAAGTGTGAATCGGGTTTTACTATATTCAAAAACGACTTAAACCATATTTTAATAAGAAACTTGCACCTCTCCACGGTTCATGCTATGATGTTTCAACTATGTTAAGCACACGTCAAAAGACCAAAATCATCAAAGAAACAGCAATTCACGACAAGGACACAGGTTCTCCTGAAGTTCAGGTCGCTATTTTGACCAAGCGCATTGATGAGCTTACTTCACACCTCCGTAAGCACAAGAAAGACAACCACTCACGCCGTGGTCTCCTCGGTATGGTTGCTGATCGCCAGTCTCACCTCGTCTATTTGAAGAAAAGTAACCCAAAGCGTTACGCAACTATCATCAAGAAGTTGGATCTCAAGAAATAGTCTGACAAATTGGCGACAAGCCAATTTTCGTTTATACTTAGCGTAGTAAGGTCATTTACAAATCAATAACCTTTTTAATACAAATTTAGTTAACTCACATTTTTTATGTCTATAATCAAACACAAAGAACAACGCGTCGGTATCTATATCGATGCACAAAATCTCTATCACAGCGGTAAAAATCTTTACCACTCAAAGGTCAATTTCGGGGCCATCGTCAAAGATGCTCTCGACGGCCGCAAACTCGTTCGCGCAGTCGCGTACGTTATATCAACAGAATCAGGTGATGAAACCGGTTTCTTTGACGCTCTCACCAAAGTAGGTATCGAGACAAAGGTCAAAGACCTACAGATCTTCAGTTCTGGCGCAAAGAAGGCTGATTGGGACGTCGGTCTCGCTATCGACGCCGTCAAACTCGCTCCAAAGCTCGACTCAGTCATTCTCCTCACCGGAGACGGGGACTTCTGTCCGCTCGTCGAATATCTCCAGATGAACCAAGGGTGTCAGGTAGAAGTCGTTTCATTCGGCAAATCTACATCATCAAAACTCATTGAAGTCGCAGACCATTTCATGGATCTCGACGAGGAACCAGCAAAATATTTGCTCAGGTCAGGAGGGAACAGGAGAGGGAATCAATAGAGAATTTCTTACTGTCTAATTTCTAAAAATTACGCTACTAGAAAACAGAAAATCTCAGAACGGAAGTTCTCGAGATTTTTTTGTTTGGTACAATTATTACATTACGCAATGGTACGGATAAGCCGTATGGCGATCTATTTTGCAGGAAGAGGGAAATCGGGATGATTTATTAATTGTTAGTTAACTAAAAATTTATATGGGTAAAAATACAAAGACCAACAAGTCTGGTTGTTGGCATGATTGTAAGAATCCAATAGTTGTAGACGAATCTACATACATCTGCAGATCATGTAATGAGGTCATACCTCCGATACACTGGTTCTTTGTCAAGCAATTTGAATCGATGGGTGCGAAGTTTATTGATGTAACACCACCAGAGAACGAAAGTGCGATAAAAGTAAATAAGAGGACAAGAATAAAAACTGGAGCTATTAAAATAAAAGGTAAAAAATCATTACCGAATAATACACAAAAAAATAATGAATATATTAGTAACGATTCCAAATGAGACTGTGCTTAGTAAGATATTTTTTATCCGGGGTAAAAAAGTACTAATTGATAGAGACCTTGCTGAGCTATATGGGGTAGAAACGAAAGTCTTAAATCAAGCAGTCAAAAGAAATCTTGAAAGATTCCCTGGAGATTTTATGTTTAAATTATCTCCACAAGAAACTATTCTTTACTATCAGCAACGTCCAAGGTCACAAATTGTGACCTTGAAAAGAGGTGAGAATATCAAGTATTCACCTACCGTTTTCACTGAACAAGGTGTCGCTATGCTTTCGAGCGTTCTCAAAAGCCCGCACGCGATCCAAGTCAATATCCAGATCATTCGTACCTTCACAAAACTTCGTGAAATACTGGCTGAAAATAAGAAACTTGCAGAAAAAGTTGAACAAATGGAAAGAAAGTACGATAAGCACATTTATGAGATATTCAACGTACTGAAACATCTGACCGTTGAGGAGAAGAAGCCTAAAGAGAAGATTGGGTTCTCTTTGTAAGTAAAATTACAACTCTGTCTGTAAACCCAAATGCTCACTCATACCGAGTGCAGACGCAATATTATTTATTGTCCTCGTGAAATTTAGGGCTTTCATCAAAAGTGTCTGCTCATGCGGAGTTATTTTCTCACCATTTATTATCTTCAATGAGATTTCCTGCGCGACCTTGAAGACGGGTTCATTGTGGATAGAAAGTGCGTCAACGAGCAAATAATTCCATTTCTCACCATTTTCAGGATCCTTATAGAAGATAATGTTATCCTTTCCGGCCATAGCAAGAATATTTCCTGTTTCATTGGCATATGAAACTGCCTTACTAACAAATTCTTTTAGAGAGTCCCTGAGAGCAGGGTTGTTTTCAGACAAAGTAAGAATATGCTGTATAGCCGTATCATCATATTTATCTTCCTCGAGAAACCCTTCGAAATTGAGACTTAGATGCTTTGGATCATTGATGGCCTCTGCACGCTGTTGAACAGTAACAGATGACCAGGCTTCATTCATATTTAAAGAATCTTCTGGTGGCACTCGCCCTTTCCAGTCATCTTTGAAAATGTCAGCTACTATTTCTCCTGTTACAGGAACTTTCATAAGAAAACGTCGCTCTGCCAGCGTATGTTCATTACCAAAATAATTTCTCAAATTTCTCGACTGTTCGTCTTTTTCTTTCAATTCAGTACCGACAAACTCTCTCATACCATCTGAAAGTGAGTCGAGCGGAACACCATGCTCGGCATTATCCACCAAAATATCTTTAATCCTGAATGTTGATGCTTTGACGACAACATCAGGGTGCTCAGGAATTTCATAAACCAAATGATCCCCGCCACAAGCAAGAAATTTTGGGTGATATTTTTCCACCAAGTTATTTTCTTGGGGGAGCACGTCATACACTGGCTGTGATTCTGCTTTCATTGTCTCAAAATTATTTAATAATCTGTTTCACAACCTCGTTCCAGTTATTGGTGACAGTGACGTGGGGCAAAAACTGTTTAAATTCCTCCATCTCCACTTGATCTGGTTGAAACAAAATGAGGTTTGGTGTTGATTCGACCATATAACCCAAGACTTCCAGACGATCATCGACAAAATGCGTAACCCCTAATTTTATACAGACGGCATCTTTTTCGTTGCGTTTTCTCACAAAATTAACATGTTCTGGTTTAATGCCTGTTTTATTATAAAAATCATGCGTAGCGAGCCATGCCAAAATTTGTATTTGTGCCCACTCAGTACATTTTGAGATCAGATAAACCTCGCCATCAAAATAATCATTTAAAATCTTCAATGCCTCAAATACGCCCTCCGACGGAGGAAAAGCGGCGTAAACAGCCTCATCAACTTCATTGACTTCAGGATCATTGAGACGGTTATTTATAATAACGTTGCCAATATCAACTCCGAGCACTTTCTTTGTATTCATAATGAATATGCTATCACATCTATAGATGCGCTACACCTCTTTTCTTGCTACATTATAATTACTATGATTTCAAAACAATACTCTCTCGAGATCGGCGGCAAGATATTATCAGCAGAATTCAACGACCTCGCGGACCAGGCAGACGGTTCGGTCATCGTCCGTTACGGAAATACCGCAGTCCTCGCCACAGCAGTCATGGGGGACATGAGAGATGGTGACTTTTTTCCACTCACCGTTGATTTTGAGGAACGTTTTTACGCCACTGGCCGCATCCTTGGCTCACGCTTCGTCCGTCGAGAAGGAAAGCCTTCAACTGAAGCCATCCTCTCTGGTCGTATCGTTGACCGTACTATCCGCCCTCTGTTCAATCAGAAAATCCGCAACGAGGTCCAAGTCATCGTCACTACACTCTCTATCGATCAAGATGATCCAGATGTACTCTCAGTCATCGCTGCTTCACTAGCCCTCAGTGTTTCACGTATCCCATGGAATGGACCCGCTTCGGCTGTTCGTATAGCAAAAGATCACCACTGGTTTATCAACCCAGATTATGCAGCGCGCGATGAAGCAAAAATAGACCTCGAGCTTGTGGCATGTGGTAAAGACGGCATGATCAATATGATAGAAGTGGCGAGTCATGAAGTCGGTGAGGATCTACTCAACGAAGCTTTGGAACGAGCAAGTGCAGAGATTGAAAAGATTCAAACATGGCAAAAGCAGATCATCGCAGAGATTGGCAAACCAAAAACTGAAGTCAAATTGCCTGAACCAACTCCTGGCACAGTTGAGCTTTTTGATACCGAAATAAAACCGAAGCTTGCTGAATACATCATGAGCGGTACTCCTGGCCACAATCGTATCAATGAGATCAATGCTATCTGGTCAGCACTCTTTGCGGAGAAATTTTGTAGCGAAGATGTGAAACATAAAGGCAATAAAGCTATGGCTCAAGAAGTTTTTGAAGAAGCGGTTAATGAACTGTTGCATGCGGAGGCGATTGATAACGGAAAACGTGCTGATGGACGCACCGTTGACCAAGTTCGCCCCCTCTTTGCACAAGCGGGTGGTATTTCACCTATGTTGCACGGTTCTGGAATATTTTATCGCGGAGGCACACATATCCTTTCTGCCCTTACATTAGGTAGTCCTGGCGATGCACTCGTCATAGACGGTATGGCAGCAGAGGCAAACAAGCGTTTCATGCACCATTACAACTTTCCACCATTCTCAACTGGTGAAACAGGTCGTGTCGGCAGTACGAACCGTCGCATGATCGGTCACGGCGCTCTCGCTGAAAAAGCTTTGGTACCGGTAATTCCTGCAAAAGATATATTTCCATATACTATCCGTATCGTTTCAGAAGCGATGGCTTCAAATGGCTCAACCTCAATGGGTTCAGTCTGTGGCTCAACTCTTGCGCTTATGGATGCAGGAGTTCCCATCAAAGCTCCAGTCGCTGGTATTGCAAGCGGTCTCATGATGCGTGAAGCAAAGCCAGGAGTCATCGGTAAACTTTTCGGCGCCAAGAACTATGAGTACAAAGTGCTCACTGACATTCAGGGGCCAGAAGATCATCATGGCGATATGGATTTCAAGGTGGCAGGCACGCGCGCCGGTATCACCGCCGTACAAATGGATGTGAAAGTTGGCGGTATCCCTTTGAAAATACTCGCTGAAGCTTTTGAAAAAGCAAAAAATGCACGTTTCACAATCCTTGATGTTATCGAAAAGGCTATTGCTGTACCGAGAGCGAAGATCAATCCAAATGCGCCTGAAATAATCGTTATGAAGATCAAGCCCGATCAAATAGGTCTTGTTATCGGTTCTGGCGGAAAGACAATCAATGAGATCAAAGATTCAACTCAGGTAGAAGATATAACTATAGAAGATGACGGCTCTATATTTATCACAGGAAAAAATGAAACAGCACAAAAGGCCAAGGATATTATTTACGGTATGACGCGTGAATATAAGCCAGGCGAGCGTTTTGATGGGGAAGTGACACGACTCATGGACTTTGGCGCATTCGTAAAGATAGGACCGAACTCAGAAGGCCTCGTCCACGTCTCAGAGATAGCTCCATTCCGTGTCGAACGTGTCGAAACATATATAAAAGAAGGCGATAAAGTACCTGTTGTCGTCAAAGAAGTTGACGAAAAGGGTAGAATCAACCTTTCCATCAAGCAGGCAGACCCAAACAAATTCACCAAGAGAGAAGAGATGCCACGACCACCAAAGCCTGAATACAAAAAAAGATTTTAAGGCTATAATAGAGCTAACATGAACGAAGAGAATCAAAAT
Organism: Patescibacteria group bacterium; assembly: GCA_040388415.1. Classification (GTDB taxonomy): domain Bacteria; phylum Patescibacteriota; class Minisyncoccia; order Phycocordibacterales; family PALSA-1337; genus C7867-002. Next base: position 110,437 of record JAZKBV010000002.1, on the reverse strand, counting down.
CCTTCTTTAGCACCACAGGATTTTCCTGTACAAACAGGCCAAGATATTGGGCCAACTTCAAATTCGCCTGAACCTGCGCATCCTCCACACGTCACAGAAACCCCTCAAAAGGCTCTACGCACATACGAAAGCGATGTGGCGGACGTTCTTGCACACAAGAAAATATCAACGGCCACCATTGCTCTTGCTGAACAAAAGAAAAGCACGGGTCAAAATAACCTTGGGGAGTCAGCAGAATCAATAGAATATAAAGCTGACCATACACAAACGGTCAAAAAAACTCTTATTGCTCTCGCTGGCATTATTTTGATAGGTGGAGGAATCGGAGGCGCGTATTATTTCTACAGCATCAGCCCTCTCGCGACCAGTGGCACAAAAACGCAGGTTCAAGCACCTGTGCCCACGTCGATCGTACCAGTTGATTCTCGAATCACCATTTCAACTGATTCAATGAGTCCGACTGCAATCATAAATGCGATTAGAGACGAGATCGCAAAGCCACAAGCAGATGATACGATAAAAGAAATAATCCTCGTTAAAAGCACGGATGGACAACGATTCCGTGTAAGCGGACCTACAATAGCATCTACAATGGATATCACTGCCCCAGACGTACTGTTGAGGGCACTTGCGAACAACTGGATGCTCGGCGTTTATGCTGATAAACAGGGCAATAAAGACGTATTCATCATCGCAACAGTCGACTATTTCCAAAATGCATTTTCAGGCATGCTTCAGTGGGAAAATGTCATGGCAGATGACTTGAAGCAATATTTCTATAAAGACGCTTCACTATATACTGTAGTCCACGGCTCATTCACTGATCGTATCCTACGCAACAAGGACGTCCGCGAATTCATAACAAACGATACAGTTCTCTTCCTATACTCATTTATCGACAATTCAAAGCTCATTATAACTGGCTCAGAATCGACCCTTGGCGCCGTTTTGGACCGCCTTGAACAAAAGGCCTTTGTGCGGTAGTATTGAGCCATCATGAATAAAAGAGACACCGAAAAATTTAAGAAGCTTCTCCAGGCCGAATTCAATCAGCTTGAGGAAGAACTGAACGGTATTGGTCAAAAGAGCCCAAGTGCCCCAGGTGGTTGGGAAGTGACGACTGGTGACATGAAAGTTGATACTGCCGATGACAATGAAATGGCTGATAAATTTGAGGAACTCGAAGACAATGCTGGCATTGCCAACAAACTTGAAGGTCAGCTCAGTGAGGTAAAGTCTGCTCTCGAACGCATTGAAAAAGGAACATACGGTACATGCGAAACATGCGGAAAACCTATCGAGATTGAACGCCTCGAAGCAAACCCAAGCGCACGTATATCTATAAAACATAAACACTAAGAAGACTCTAGAAAATCGCTCATCGGGGGCGATTTTCTTTATCATTTTTTGAGACTTTTTTGATTAGTTTTTGAACACGATTGTATATAATCGTGTTCATGAGCATTGCAAAAACACGTAGTGGCCATATTTCCGGTCTACAAATGGAAGTTATCACTGTTGAGGTCGACATATCTAACGGCCTCCATTCTTTTTCAATTGTCGGACTCGGTGACCGTTCAGTTGCTGAGGCTAAAGACCGCATATCTGCAGCGATAAAGAATACCGGCTATGTCTCACCAAAACAAAAAAATCAAAAAGTGGTTATTTCACTGGCGCCCGCTGATATACGAAAAGAGGGAACGTCTTTTGACTTGGCTATGGCGCTCGCGTATCTCAAAGCTTCAGGTGATATCGATTTTGAATATGAAGACATATTGTTTCTGGGCGAGTTGACGCTTGAGGGAGGCATCCGTCCTGTCCATGGACTACTTCCGCTCCTTATTGAAGCACAAAAGCATGGTTTCACTACGGCATTTATTCCACAGGAAAATAGTGACGAGGCTCGCTTGGCCCAGAACATCATCATATATCCTGCCTCAACATTAAAAGCAGTGCTCGACCATCTCAGTCGAACAAAAAAGATAGATTCTGTCGAACCACAGACAGTTTTATGCTCGGCGGTGTCCGTAGGATTAGCTTCAAATAGAGACGTGCTCCACTTGCGCGACATGGCATTTATCAAAGGAAATGAGACCGCCAAACGAGCGCTCGAAATCGCTATCGCTGGTTGCCACAACATAGTGCTCTACGGACCACCAGGAACAGGGAAAACGATGCTCGCACAAAGCGCTGTATCTATCATACCGCCGCTCACCTATGATCAAGCAATCGAGGTCACAAGCATTTATTCTCTTGCTAAGTTATTGAACAAAGGCCTCATCACAGAGCCTCCCTTTAGATCTCCGCATCATACATCTTCAGTAGTATCGATCCTAGGTGGTGGCACCATACCTCATCCAGGAGAGATAACATTGGCCCATAGAGGCATACTATTTTTGGATGAATTTCCTGAATTTGAGCAGCGTGTCATCGAGGGCCTGAGACAACCGCTCGAGGATCGAGTTGCTACAGTAGCTCGAGCACGCGGATCAGCGACTTTTCCTGCACAATCCATCCTCATCGCCTCGATGAATCCATGCAGATGTGGCAGAGGGAGAGACAATGGCTGCACCTGTTCGCTCAAAAGCATTCAGCAATACCAGAAAAAAATATCTGGACCGATCCTTGATCGTATCGATATATGGATACATGTGCATAAAATCGACTATGAAAAACTATCCTTAATGCAAAATGAGTCAGAAAAAAGCGTAGACATACAACAAAGGATCATCGCTGCTCGGAAAATTCAAGCCGGTCGATTTGAGGCTCTTCCTGAAAAAAATATGAAATATTTTAATAGTGAGATGGGCGCAGGGGATATAGAGAAATATGCTCTTATTGCACTTGATGTAAAAGATATACTGACAATGACAGCTGAAAAAATGGAGCTATCTGGTCGAGCATTTCATTCGGTCATCAAAGTCGCTCGCACAATAGCTGATTTAGATAAATCAACTCATATTCAAAAGAAGCATGTGCTCGAAGCTATCCAATACAGACAAAAAATGTATTAAAGTTATATGGCCGGATCCCAAAAAAGATTTTTTGCTCCACGAATCTCAAAGTGGACATGCGGACCGGTAGTATGACCGGTCATGCCGATATATCCAACAAGGTCGCCTTGGTTCACGTGCTGACCAGCCGTAACAACAGTTTTCGATTGCATATGTGAATAGAGCGTCTGTGTGCCATTACTATGCGAGATAACGACAAAATTTCCGTAGCCACCGTTCCACCCACCATTGATGCGACTGATGATGACAGTTCCTCCTGCTGAGGCGACGATTGGCGTACCGACCGGAGCAGCGAGATCGACACCATTATGACCATGCAATCCCTGACTAATATGGCCTCCTTGTATAGGTCGTAGAAATACGCATCCTGCGGTTGGCGCACTGCAACTTAAATATGTTGGTAGGTTCTTTATATTATCTAGCAACGGCTCAGCGCCAACTGATACTGATCCTCGGCGAGGAACTGTCTGCGCAACATCATTTGCAGATATTTCTGCTGAAGGAATAATGATACTCTGTCCTGCCAAAAGAGCAGTAGTCTGGGTTATGTCGTTGTAATCGAGGATATCAGCAAGAGTATCGACTGGGTGATCGCCGCCATATTTCTTTGCGATACCTTGAAGCGTATCTCCTTTTTTAACTGTATACGTAATACCGGTTATGGGAAGAATGACGAGGGTCTGCCCTGATTTGAGGACGCTTCTGCTGGTCAGATTGTTTGCCCAAAGGATAGTGTTAGTTGAAACATGGAACATCTGTGCAACCGTCGATATTGTGTCGCCCGGGTTAACGATATATGTACTGATTTGCGTGTTTACCGTATCACAGGTACCAACTATATTTGGATCCAAAATACTACCGTTCACCGGCATAGTTTCATTGCACACAGCAGAATTTGGGTTCGGGTTCGCTGCTGCTTGAAGCAAGGGCATATTCTGTGAGTTGGTCGAAGATGAGTCAGAGAGAGACTGCGTATCGGCAGAAACTTCTCCTGTACCGATCATGTGGGCAACAAAAGAAAATAGACTGGCTTGAGCAGTCTCTGAGTAAGCGAGAGGTGTCACAATAATGGCAACAAATATCACCAATGACATAGTGATATCCTTTGTGAGACTTGATTTTTGATTTTTATTTTTAAGAAAAAATTTCATAATAAAAATAGAATTTAGGCAATATATCCGTATTCTATTTTTTGAGCTCATCCCAAACTTCAGTAGATAATAAATGGCTCAATAGAGCCAGATATAACGATATGCCTCGAGGAGCACCTACCTAGAGTAGCAGGCAGGGAACTAATGTCAATCAAACATATACACAGACATTCTATTTGCCAATGAGTCAATAAATATGTCTTGCATTATTAGAAATTTTTCTTTCTTAGCTCTTAGCTCCAACCTCGTGTTACTATGTACCTCTCATGACCACTCTCAACTCAGAACAACAGCGCGCAGTGAACACGACTGAAGGTCCCGTGCTCATTATTGCGGGTGCAGGAGCAGGAAAAACAGGTGTCATCACCCATCGTATTCTCAATTTGATTAAAAGAGGAGTACCTCCACACAGCATTCTTGCTATCACCTTCACCAATAAAGCTGCAAAAGAGATGCGTGAACGTGTAAATGCTCTCATAGCCCAAGAAAATAGCATCAACAGACCGATATCGATGAATGAACGACCGTTTATGAGTACATTCCACTCGCTTGGCGTGCATATCATCCGTGAAAATGCTTCCGTGCTCGGTTTGACCAGACATTTTACTATCTACGACCGAAGCGACTCTCGTCGCGCGATAAAAGATGCTATGACACAGTGCTCGATCGATCCAAAAAAGGTTGACCCTGGCACCGTGCTCAACATGATATCTCGTGCCAAAGGTGATGGCTTCACTCGGCTCGAATATCTCGATGCAGCAAAAGATTTTATGCAAGAAACAGTCGCAAATGTCTGGGAAAAATATGACGCGATTCTTGCTAAAGAAAAATCTCTCGACTTCGATGACCTTCTCGCAAAAACTGCACAGCTTCTCGAAAAATATCCTGCTATACGCAAACATTATCAGCATGTGTGGAAATATGTGCACATAGATGAATACCAAGATACAAACAAAGTGCAGTACCGCATCGCAAAATATCTTGCTGATGCGAGTATTATTGATCCGGCAACAGGGGATGTAACTCCAGTGAACAATATTTGTGTTGTGGGTGATGCGGATCAAAATATCTATAGCTGGCGTGGTGCAACGATAGAAAATATCCTCAATTTTGAGAAGGATTACCCGATGGCAGCGGTCATCACGCTTGAAAAGAACTACCGTTCGACCAAAACAATCCTTGCAGCGGCAAACAATGTCATTGAAAAGAACGTTATGCGCAAGAAAAAGACGCTCTATACTGACAATGATCATGGTGAAAAAATTACGCTCATCGTTTCATATACTGAGAACGAAGAGGCACGTGCCATCGCTGATGTAGCTCGCGAACTCATAGCCAAGGGAACATCGCCAAAAGAGATAGCGGTGCTCTACAGAGCCAATTTTCAGTCACGCGCGCTCGAAGAAGCTTTTATAAAAAAGAATATCCCGTACCAGCTCGTCGGCGTGCGATTCTTTGAACGAAAAGAGGTAAAGGATGTCCTCTCATACGTCAAAGCAGCCCTCAATCGCGATAGTGCCGGCGATATTGCGCGCATCATCAATGTACCTGTGCGTGGCATCGGTAAAGTCACCGTGGCAAAAGTAGTTTCAGGTAAAGAAAACGAGTTGCCCGCAGGAACGCGCATAAAAGTTTCACAATTTTGGAAACTGCTCGACGATATCAAAAAAGAAATAGAGGAAAAGAAGCCTTCTGAAGCTATTAAGTTCATAATCCAAGAAACTGGTATGGAACAAGCGCTTAGACAAGGTGACGCAGAGGATGAGGAACGCCTCTTGAACATCCGTGAACTTGTTTCGGTAGCTGCGCAATATGACACAGTAGGCATCGAGGACTTTTTGAGCAATGCAGCTCTCGCAAGCGATCAAGATGAACTCACGGAAGATCGTGACGCCGTGCGACTCATGACTGTGCACGCTTCAAAGGGCTTGGAGTTTGACCATGTATGCATCGCGGGACTCGAACAAGATCTTTTTCCTTTCAAGCGCATGGATGAAGCTGACATAGATAAAGCAGGGGAAGAAGAGGAGAGGAGATTATTCTATGTAGCGATCACGCGCGCGAGAAAAAAAGTGTACTTTAGCTACACCATGCTTCGCACGATATACGGCACCCAACGAGTCAGTCTGCCTTCGGAATTTATCGACGACATCAAGAAGGATCTGATCGAAGACCAAGCGCCTCCAGAAAAACCGAGTGGCGCAAAAGCATTATTCATAGATTTCTGATGCACTAGGTAAACCTGCATGCTAGTATTGGCTCATGAGACTATTTGCGAAAAAATCCCTTGGCCAGCATTTCCTCAACTCTAAACATGTGTTGGATCAAATCATTGCTGCTGGAAACATTGTCGCTGGCCAAAATATCCTTGAGATAGGCCCTGGAACAGGTATTTTGACAACTGAACTCCTTAAGTCCGGAGCACTAGTGATTGCAGTAGAAAAAGATGACCGTGCCATCAGTTTGCTCAAAGAAAAATTTGCTGCTGAGATCTCGTCGGGCCACCTCAAACTCATTCATGGCGATATCTTGGATGAAAATCTTTTGACTTTTGACTCTTCACTTCTTTCTTCTTTCTTCTTGCCCCCTTCTTCTTACTCCCTCATCGCCAATATTCCGTACTACATTACTGGCGCAATCCTCGAAAAATTCCTCGAGCACGAACCGCGTCCACAAAAAATGGTTTTGCTTGTTCAAAAAGAAGTCGCGGACAGAATCATCGCTCGACCTGAACAATCAACAGGGAAGAGCAAGGAAAGCATCCTTTCTATATCAGTCAAAGTGTTTGGCACGCCAAAAATGATTGCCAAGGTACCTCCAGGAGCGTTCACCCCACCTCCAACGGTCGACTCAGCCATCCTTTCTATTGAAAATATCTCTGCCGACGCATTCAAAGAAGCATTAAATATTAACCCACTAGCTATCACTCAGTTTTTTACGATAGTAAAAGCAGGTTTTGCACACAAAAGAAAAGTCTTAAAAAGAAACCTCGAGGTTGTGCTCGCAAAAGAGGACATTGATCGTATTTGGAAACAAATTGGACTTGATGACAAGGTTCGCGCAGAGGATCTCACTCCACAAAATTGGTTAGACATCGAGCGTCAGATACATTCATAGAGTATCGTGGTTTATCCACAGAATATTAAGGTTTTCTCTGCTATAATTAAACGTAGCATGGCAAAATACTACCCGCACAAACAGACTCTCACTATTGCCATTGTGTGCATATTGGCCGTGGGTGCGACAACTGCATATACCTACTGGCAACCCGCTCCTCAGCCTCGCGCAGATATTGCGGTTCAAGCAGATGACACTAACCAAAACTTGATCATATCAAGCAGTACCGACTGGAAAAAGCAGTTTTTTGATGTAAATGGCTCAAATACTTCTATAGGCAAAGCTTCAAATGGTTCAACAGCATCGGATACACCTCTCACGCTCACTGACAAAGTTGGCCGTGATTTCTTTGCACGCTACATCGAACTCAAACAAAATAATCTCGATGGCAACAAACAGCTTGTCCAGGGAGTGATTGACCAAACGCTCGCGAACGCGCAGGTCGAATCATCTGCAGTAAAAATATATACTGCAAAAGATATTTCTGTACTAGGCACAACTGATGCTAATACGCTCCATATATATGGCAATACGGTCGGGAGCATCATTATCACCTATGGCCCAAAGAAGAACGCGGCTGATTTGGCATATAATGCTTTTGATAAAAATGATCTGACGCTGCTCAGTCAGATAGACGCCGTTACTGCAGCGTACAAAAAAGTAGCGCAGTTGCTCATATCGACACAAGTGCCTCAACCGCTTGTTCAGAATCACATAGATCTCATTAACTCAATAAATAAAATGGCATCAATATCTCAAGCGCTCCGAAACATAGAAGGCGACCCGATGCAGTCGATAGTATCACTGAGCAACTATGGAACGACGCAAAGCAGTATTTTGTCGACGTTTATGAGCATGAATAGTTATTTCAGTACAAACGGCGTAACTTTTACCCAAACTGAGCCCGGCTCATTTTTCTCATTAATAAAACCTCAATAATAGTATGAATATATTTTCATCAAAAAGAAAAATAGTACTTGGACTAGTAATGATTAGCATTATTTTTGGTGGAATTAATATTCAACCAAAGCAAGCTCACGCTATTCCTGTTGTGGTTTTAAATGGTCTTATCACTATTGAAGGAAACGTGAGCCCGACAGAGCTACAAAACACTGCCAATAATTGGTTGGAGAGAATTAAAAACTGGGTCCTCGACGGCCTCGCATGGCATATCGCAAAAATGATCGTTCAGCGCATCACCGCAAGCGTCGTTCAGTGGATCAACTCCGGCTTCAGCGGTAGCCCCTCGTTCCTGACAAATCCGGCCGGTTTCTTCTCCGATTTAGGTGACCAGATCACTGGTGATTTCATCGCCAACACAGGCATCCTTTCAGGGCTTTGTTCGCCGTTCAATATCGATGTCAGACTTTCGCTCGCCTTGGGACAAGCAGGGTATGGTCAAGTTGAAAAATATACCTGCACACTCAGCTCAGTTATCAATAATGTAAAACACTCAACTGTGGACGGAGCATCTATCGGAGGCTTCATGAAGGGCGACTTCAAACAAGGTGGCTGGCCCGCATTCATAGAAGTCAGCAGACCAACAAACAATATCTCTGGTGCATACCTGAAAGCTCATAGCGATTTGTTGCAACGCACTGGACAAAAACAATCCGCGAAGCAGCAGGAACTTGTTCAAGGAAGCGGTTTCTTGTCATGGCAAGAATGTAAAGAAGTAAGTGCGGCACAAGTGCAAAGTGTTGCAGAGGCATCTGCACAGGTCAACAATATCGCCGGCACAAAAAGCTCTTTTGCTAACCAGAGCCCCGGACAAATATATAGCGGTACTGGATTTTTGACTGATAATACCAGTTTGGCAAGTCAGACGGGTCTCAATACAGGAAAAGCCTCACCACAGGCAGTCATGGCCTACCAAAACTCAGGACAAGGATCGATATCTCAAAGTCCAACCTCGGCTGGAGCATACAAATCATGCGAAACAAAAACCCCGGGATCAGTCATCAACGGTCAGCTCGAAAAAGTTCTTGGTTCAGGAGTTGATCAGCTCAATTTGGCTGACTCTATCAACGAAATCGTAGACGCTTTGATCGGTCAACTTGTCAATCAAGTCCTTCAAACAGGCCTTGCAACTGTCAGCTCACGACCTTCAGGACAGACACAATCATTCATTCAGGCGGTTTCAGATAAAGCGAATGCTACGAGCACATACGCAAATGATGCGCAAAACGTTCAGGCGGCGCTTGCAACATATCAAAAAAATGCTCAGGAAGAAATCAGTTATCACCAGCAGGCGGTTGATGCATTCACCACAGCAACAAACGATCTTGCCGAGGCAAAAAGATGCGCCGATGCTATACATTATGATTCAGTGGCAAACGGTGATGCGCTTGCAGCTCTCCTCACATCGATTGCACATACGGATACAAGCCTCCAGTTGGCCAAAAAGCCTTATGCTGACAAGCTTAGCGCAGCACAAAGCGCTCTTGACTCAATCAATTCTGATGCAGATAGCATGACTGAATTAAGTAGTCCAGAAGATCTCCAAGCAGCTAGTGTAGCTCTTCAACAGACACTCTCAAATAACTCACCAGTAATCAATAAGACTGAACTTAAGAACGAGGTACAGAATGCGCAAGGCGTCGCCGGTCCTTATGAAACGAGCGCAAAAGCTCTTTTGAACCAGTGTTACGCGCTCGGTGGGGAATAGTAATACTTCATGATCAAACGCTACCTATCCAACTTCACACGATTCTTTGTACTTCCGGTCACTGGATGGGTTATTTCCTTGTCTGTGGCGCGCGCTGATGTTGGGGCAGGCGATATCGTCTCGCTCTTCGGCTTGAGCTTGAACTCAATTCTGGCTGAAGTAGCGGCATGGATATCCAATACTGCATTGATGCTCATGTCATTGTGGGTTACCCTCACCGGTGCGCTTCTGAATGTGTCCATTACGCTCACACTCCAGATCAAAGATTTCGTCGATAGCACTCAGGGCGTATATATAGTATGGCAAACGATACGCGACATATCGGGCATGTTCATCATATTCATGCTCTTGTATGCGTCATTTTTGATGATTCTCGGACAAAGCTCAAAAACGCTTGGTAGTCCTGGTAACCTCATAAAGAACGTTGTTATTGTCGGCATCCTCATCAACTTCAGTTTCTTCATCACCAGCCTTCTCATCGACGCGTCGAATATCGTTTCTTTGACATTGTATCGAGGTATCGTCGTGAACTCTTCTTCTACGCCCGCAGTGATAGACGCGCAGACTGCAAAAGACTGTCAGCCGAAGGATGGCCAGAGCATCGGCAGAGTGAACACCTGTGTCATCACCTCACAGATGTTCAAAGGAAACGTAGGTGGCATATCTGACATATTCCTGACCTATCTCAGCCCACAAAGCATATATAACTCAGGCGGACCTACAGATGCGAATGCTCCGGCAGATGCAAAACCGCTGGAGATCCTCATCCAGGGCGTTGTAGGCACAATCATCATGTTTACGATCGGCCTTTCTTTCCTCATTGCCGCGCTTGCTTTTATCGTCCGTTTTATAGTTTTGGTACTCCTCTTGGCATTTTCTCCTATTTGGTTCGCCTCATGGGTCATACCGCAACTGCAAGACAAGGCAAAGACATTCACCACTCAGCTCAATGCTCAGCTTATATTTATGCCGGTATATCTGCTCCTCTTATATGCGGCGCTCCGCATACTGACCGCAAGCACGGTATTTACTAACCCGAGCGGTAACGCATTCTCAGGATCAGGGACGTCTCTCTCATTCATACCGATGAACTATATCGTTCTTGCTATCAATGATTTCTTCATCATCTTCTTGCTCAACATTCCACTTGTGACAGCCATGTCGATGGGTGGCGTTGCTTCAGACTGGATCAATGCGGATAAGTTTGGTGCGAAAGGCCTATGGAAGGGAGTTGGCAACTTTACCAAGAGAAATACGCTTAGTTGGGGAGCATCTCGTGCCAATAACAGCAGTACGATGCGCAAATTTGAAGCAACGAATCCAACTATTGGGCGTTTAGTAACCAAAAATATTGGTAAAGTTGCTAAGCAATACGACAGTTACACCAAAACTGAAAAAGAAGATACGGAGAAGAGGAATAAGGCTATTGGCACTGTCAGCCGTGAGGACTTTACTCGTAATGCTGATACAGTAGCACGAAATCGCGCATCTTACTCGGACGCCTCATATAGAGCAGTCCTAGATGCTGCTAAAGAAAAAGATGCGGCAGCGTACAAGTCAGCTGTATCCGCAGCGGAACAACTACAAAAGACTCATCGCGATGCACTCACTACTTCAGATGTAAGCATCCTAGCAAAATTGATGAGATCACGTGGGTCACAGCAAGCTGGTTTTGCTATGACAAAGAAGGCGGATGATGTTGCAGAGGCGAAAACAAAGAAAAAAACTGGGGAAACTGCAAAAACAAATATGAGTACATACGTCACTAATGAGATTGCTTTCAAAAAAGAACGTGAAGACGCAACTGAGAAAGCAAATAAACAACTAAGTGATGTAGAGAAGGAGGAGAAGAATATCGAGCTTGAAATTAGCAAGATCAATGAGCAAATAAAGTCTACTGAAGTTGCGAATGCCGCAAAAATGCCCGCTAACCGCACATCGACTGTTCCACTTACCCAATCCCTATCAGCAGCTCAAGAAAAGTTGAATGGGATCAAGGTACAAAAAGAAGCTATTGAAAAAGAAAGAACGGATGCTATAGCGGCGATAAGCAATAAAATGACTGCTAATGAAAAAGCTAAGGCGCAGGCGCAGATGGATATAGACGCAGCTAAGGCACAAGTTGAAAAAGAGGAGTTTGATGATCTAAAAAATTCTGTTGAAGGTCTCAAAGCACAAGGTGGTGGAGAAAGTAAAGGTGGTTCACCAAAACCAGAAGGAGGAGCTAAAAAATAATCATTATGCGTCAATTCACTTCAGAAGAAATACAAGCAAAATTTGAACAACTGCCAAAAGGAGTGCAGGATGCTATCACGTCTACTGATGTTCATGACGGTCTCATTGCAATCTCAAAGAAATATAACCTAATGCTCGACCAGGAAGGTGAGCTTGTCGATCAAGTGGGTCTCATCATGCTCGGACTATCTCCTTCAAGTAGCTTTGTGGGTAATTTTGCAAATAGCGCAGGAGTACCAGTCAAAACTGCCACGGCCCTAGCTGACGACATCAATAAAGATATCTTCAGTAAAATAAAAACGCTTATGCGTTCGACTCAAGAAAATATTGAGAAAGCGTCAAACGCTAGCTCTGTCTCTGACCTTGAACACGCGGGTGATTTTACGGTAGAACCAGAGCAGGGAAGCAATGGCATTGACCAGACCGCACAGCCTATCGAAAGTCACGATGAGCTCATTGCTGGTATAGAGAATCCTGTGACAATGGTTGATCATCTCTTGGCTGGACCTATGGTTTCAATTGAAAAGAAGAGTGAGCAAAAAACGACAAGTCCCCAGAAAGCGCCGCCTATCATGCCAAAGAAACCAAGAGGGCCAGATCTGTACCGTGAACCTGTTGCGTAAGCGAGATATCTACAGCCATTGTACGGTAAATCTAATGTATAATAGGAGTAATGCGTTTTCAAGTTCCCCAATTCATCGAGGTTGAGGATAAGATCTTCGGGCCACTCACCTTGAAGCAGTTCATCTTTATGGCCGGCGGCGCTGGTTTATCCTTTGTAGTGTATATATTCATAAACAATCTCATCTTCTCTCTTATACCTATCGTCGCTATCATGGCCATATCTACAGCTTTTGCTTTCTACAGGATAAACAACAGGCCATTCATCAATGTAGTCGAGTCAGCATTTAAATATTACTTTACCGATAAACTGTATATTTGGAAAAAAGAAGAGAAGCCTCGACCAAAAGATACTGCCGAGGCTGTTCGTGAAGCAAAAAACTATGCATCGGTCATGGTACCGAAGATAGCAGACAGTAAGCTCAAAGACTTGGCCTGGAGTTTGGATATCAAAGAAAGCATTTATTCCAATAAGAGACAAAAATAATGGCTGCTAAACAATCAACAACTCAGGAATTCATACCGATTCAGGAAATCCGAGACGGTATCGTCATACTCAGAAGCGGGGCAATGAGGTCGGTAGTACTGGCCACTTCTCTTAACTTTGCCTTGAAATCTGGCGACGAACAAAATGCGATTCTTTCCGAATTCCAAAACTTTTTGAACTCGCTCGATTTCTCAATACAAATATTCGCACAGTCGAAAAAACTCGATATACGGCCATATATTGCTCTCCTTGAAGATCGCTACAAAGAACAGACCACTGACCTTATGAAAATACAGGTTCGTGAGTATATCGAATTCGTACGATCATTCGTCGAAAGCACCAATATCATGTCAAAGAGCTTCTTTGTGGTCGTACCTTATGATCCACCTATTCTCACCGCAAGCAAAAACCCTATCAGCAACATGATGCCGGGCAAAAATAAGACTGCTGAACAGAAAACTGCCTCGTCAGACGCACAGTTTACAGAGTACAGAAGCCAGTTGGAGCAGCGTGTCGCTGTAGTAGAACAGGGGCTCGTTCGCTGTGGCATCCGCGCGGCAGAACTTGGCACCGAAGAAGTGGTAGAATTGTTCTACAAGATCTTTAATCCAGGGGAAACGGAGAAGCCGATTCAGATAACATAATCTTATGTCTATATTTTCAAATTTATTCGGTAAAAAACAAGAAGCTCCGATCGTCTCTATCCTCCCCGAAGAGATCTATCAAGCAGGTGTGCTCGAACTCAAAGACGTCATCGCTCCTTCTGCGCTCAAGATCAGCCCGAAAGAACTTAACCTTGGTGAAAAAGTTGGTCGTACGCTTTTTGTCATCTCTTATCCGCGCTTCCTCGAGGAAAGTTGGTTCGCACCGATCATCAACTTGGACAAGGTTTTTGATATTTCCATCTTCATTCATCCTGTTGATACTGCAAAGATACTCCGTCACTTCCAAAAGAAGGTTGCTGAAGTACAAAGTCAGATCTCAAGAAGGGAGGACAAAGGGCTTGTTCGTGACCCAGCGCTCGATACAGCCTACCAAGACCTCGAACAGCTTCGTGATCAACTTATGCAGGCACAGGAACACCTTTTTGATGTAGGCGTATACATCACCATATTCGCTGATAATGAAAATGAGCTTGATAAGCTCGAATCTGAGATCAAATCCATCCTTGAAGCAAAGCTTGTATACCTTAAGCCTGCTCTTTTCCAGCAAGAACAAGGTTTCAAGAGCGTTATTCCTATAGCTGATGACCAGCTTGGTGTTCATTCAAAGCTCAATTCATCGCCGCTTTCAAGCCTTTTTCCATTTGTTTCTTTTGACCTCACATCTAACAAGGGAATTTTGTATGGCATCAATAGACACAACTCTTCACTCGTTCTTTTTGACCGTTTTTCATTAGAAAACTATAACTCGGTAACATTTGCCACTGCCGGTGCAGGAAAATCATACACGACCAAGCTCGAAATCCTCCGTACGCTCATGTTCGATGTCGATGTCATCGTCATCGACCCAGAAAAAGAATACGAGTATATGGCCGAGGCCACTGGAGGGAAGTACTTCAATATCTCGCTCAACTCTGAGCACCATATCAACCCATTCGATCTTCCTATCCCTCGCGAAGACGAATCTGCATCAGATGTTCTTCGTTCAAACATCATTAACCTTGTCGGCCTCTTCCGCATCATGTTGGGCGGGCTCTCACAAGAAGAAGACGCGATCATCGATCGTGCTATCACTGAGACATACGCGCTCAAAGATATCACGCCTGATTCTGATTTTAGAAATGTAGAGGCACCGCTCTTGTCAGACTTTGAGCTTGTGCTTGCAGGTATGGATGGGGCGGACTCACTCGTGCAACGCCTCTCAAAATATACAAAAGGAACCTGGTCAGGATTCATCAACCGCCCATCGAACGTCGATATCAATAAAAAATTCATCGTCTTCTCGCTCCGTGATATGGAAGATGAACTCAAACCAGTGGCTATGTATCTCGTCACTCACTATATCTGGAATGCTGTCCGCAAAGAGCTCAAAAAGCGCCTGCTCGTGATCGATGAGGCATGGTGGATGATGAAATCAGAAGATACGGCTTCATTCCTATTCGGTTTGGCAAAACGTGGACGTAAATATTTCCTCGGTCTTTCAACGATCACTCAGGACGTGGACGATTTCTTGAACTCGCCCTATGGTATGCCAATTGTGACGAACTCATCTATCCAAATGCTCCTCAAGCAATCGCCAACGGTTATTGATCACGTTCAAAAAGTGTTCAATCTCACTGATGAAGAAAAATATCTCTTGCTCGAATCAGATGTGGGGGAGGGTATCTTCTTTGTCGGCCTCAAGCACGTCGCCATCAAGGTCATCGGCTCATATACAGAGGATCAAATCATCACCACAAATCCTCAACAAGTATTAAACATAAAAGAATCAAAGAGACAGCTTGAACAGACAGGGCAGTAATAGGAGTGATATAATAGCTACATGAAGGAAAAACCGCAGTATCATTTAGATAATGGTGCCATATTTAAGTTTTTAGCCGTAGCAGGTTTTGCTGATTTAATTACTTTCATTCCAATAACTGGTGACTTTGTTAGCCCAGTTTTTTGGCTTTGTGCAAGCCTTTATCTTTGGAAAAAAGGTCTGGGGCTCATAAATGCAAGACGTCTTGGCGTTGAATTGATTTCATTTATCGCAGAATTGATACCAGGTATACAAGAATTTCCAACTATACTTGCTGCTGCAATTGCTATAGTCGTTATGTCACGTATAGAGGACAAAACGGGCTTCAAGATACCTTTGAAAGGGAGGGGTACGAACTCACCAGTGAATAATAACCGTGTACGCTTACCTGAAACTCAAACCGGAAACTCATACATTCCCAATACGACTTCAGGAACTGGCTCATCTGGGGGCAAGGGTAGGGTAATAAACTATAATGCTGGCCCATTAAATACAAATGGTGTCCGTGTGGCAGTAGGTATAGGAAAAAATCAGACAAAAACAAATCAAATGAACGACATGGAGATTGCTGAGGCTATGGGGCGTAAGTATGCATCTCATCCAATGGATGAAGATGGTGTGAGAAGAACAATTGCTGTAGAGGCAGAAAATAGGTATATTGCGGACGCACAAAGACGGGTTGAATCCATCGATCCGGAGGAAGTTATACCCGGAAGAGATCATGTGAGGGATATTGAGATGGAAGTACTTAATAGGCGTGAATAACCCCCATCGCAATCAGTGCGCAATATTGATACAATATACGTAATGAAATTTTCTCGTTTTGTAAATTATAGATATGGTATTGTAGTGCTTCTTGCTTGTCTGTCTTTGGGTATTTCTTCAGTTACACAGGCTCAGGGCCTGCCTGAAAACGCGACGGCTATCGTGCTCACACCTTCAACTGACAACCCAGTTCCTGGTCAAACTATGACCATAAAAGCTCAGAGCTACACATTTGATATCAATTCAGCAACTATCGTCTGGACTGTCGATGGTAAACAAGTTCAGAAGGGTATCGGGGCAATCTCGCTTGACGTGAAAGCGCCAAATCTCGGTAAAAAAATTACTGTTGCTATCACCGCAGTGACTGCAAATGGTATTCGTTATAACAATACCATCACGATTGGATCTGGATCTATGGATCTGATAATCGAAACTGATGGCTACACTCCACCCTTTTTCAAAGGTAAAGTTCCTCTCGTATTTCAAAATACCGTCAGAGTTATCGCCGTGCCACATTTGGCAAACTCAGCTGGAGTAGAGTACGACCCAGCAACTCTGGTATACCAATGGAAAAAAGATGACGGCACAGCCCTTCAAGACCAGTCGGGATTTGGAAAACAATCGATACTGTTGCAAGGGAAGCTCGTGCCACGACCGTATTATCTGATCGTCACCGCAAGCACGCGCGATGGTTCTGCCCAAGCGCAGAGCTTGATTGCCATCAGTGCAACATCGCCCTTGATCACGTTCTACAAAAATGACCCTGTTTATGGACCATTCTTCAATACCGCAATCAGCAACTCTGTGAAGATAGGCAGTCAAAAAGAGGTCCAAGCATTTGCTTCGCTTTTCGGCTTTAACTTCTCAAGCAATATCAGTAATGATCTCACCATAGACTGGATGATCAACGGCCTCGAACACGATGAACTCGCTTCAAGCAGGTCGATTGTTCTTCGCACTCCTGATGGCACATCGGGCACATCGCATATCGAGCTCGGGGTGAGGGGAGTGAACAATATCCTCCAGAGCGCCGACAACAGCTTCAACGTATCCTTTGATGCAGCTGACTCTGATACTTCGCCATCAACACCAATAACTTTATAATATTATGAAATTACAGCACTTAAAATACACGACTATTGCATTTATATTTCTTGTTTCAGCAATGGGCGTAGCCCCTATCGTTGCAACAGCTGCGGGCAATGTTTTTACTTCTGTTCAGGATTCATACACTCCTTTGGCACCACTCCCTGATGTCACCTCGAGCAACCTCCAGCTCGCAACAAACGTCAATTTCGACTCGTATATCAAATACGCCTTTAACCTTTTGATTGCCATGGGTGCAGTTGCTGCAGTTTTCATGATCACATTTGGCGGATTCCAGTACATGACCGCTGATGCAGTGAATAGCAAGTCAGAAGGTTTGGACAAGATTAAAAATGCTATATACGGCCTGCTACTTATCTTATCTTCATATCTTATCTTGAGAACGATTGATCCACGCTTTGTGAATATACCTTCGACATTGGTAGCGCCATTGAATATCCATCCGACGAACAATATTAATACGTGGCTCAATGACATACAGCTTTCATTATTATCTGCGCAGCAAGGTTCAATTTATAAAGCTCAAGTGAATAGCATCCTCGATGAGATTGCGGCTGACAAAAAGGCTCTAGCTGATTATGAACAGGAGAAACAAAGCATATACAATCAACTAAATCTTTCTTCCGACGCTATAAGTCCAGACCAGGCAGAGCTTAGATGTGAGGATGGCGACTATTTAAGCGTAAGCAACGAAGAACTTTGTAACAAGCTTCTTTCAATACTCGATAAAGAAAACTCTACCAAGGGTGAAATTGTAGCAAAACAGGCAGTAGGACTCATGACTGTTCAGATTGAAAAATGCCTCAATACAGGAGCAGTAAGCCAGAAAACAAGCGATGATTGTACTTCTATAAGCCAGGGAGCAATAAATGAACAGATGAAAACAGCCATTGCCCAGCTAAAAGACCTTGGTCAGCCTGACGCCGCAAACAGAGTCATCGACTACAGCAGATATGCAGGTACAATGGTAGCTATAAATAACGAGCTTGCCACTCTCAATACAAGTCCTTATTTCAGCGAGCTGGTCAATACAATTACCACATTTAATACTGATTTTTTCACGGCGGCTGGCGCCATTGTTGGTGGTACAAATGGAGGTGCAAAGGGTGCAGTTGGAGGAGCGGTTGGTGGATTGGTTGTAGCTCAAGGACTAAACCAAACAATGACAAACGAGCTTAATGCGCAGAACTCCGCACAGGTAAAAAAAGTTATATCCAATATACAAGATCTGGTTTCGAGCGCAAAGATACAGAATTCTGACATAAATACTATTCTCCAGAAACAATCTCAATCGATTATCAACCAACTCGGCGACAAATAACATGGAACAACGTAAATCTCACCTCGGCCTCATAATCACCCTCATCCTTCTTGTCATCGTCGCTTTGGCTGCCTTTTGGTATTTCTTCATCAACAAGCCAACAACAAACCAGAACAATGGTACCGATTCATCAAACTCGGGTTTTAATCCTTTTGGAAGACCTGGAAACACACAGCAGGGCAGTACTGACAACACTGACACAACACCTTCAAACAACAATCCTGTTGAAGTCAAAATACCTACATTGCGCCTCTTGAGTGCGACACCTATCGGTGGTTACGGCGCATCGACGACTGCGAGCACTACGCTCGTTCATTGGGTTGACCGTGGCAGAGGTAATGTTCTCGAAGCCCAAGGTGACACTTTGACCATTAGCACGCTTTCAAACACGCTCCTTCCACGCACATACGAAAGTGCATGGAATAAAAACATATCTGGCTTCATAGGTTCCATTCTCGGAGATGATAATGACACGATCTCGACGGTCTTTGCGACGCTTATACCACATGCTACAACCACCACATCAGCTACGCCATATGAGCTTCGTGGCAAAGGCCTCCCTGAAGGCATCACTACGTTCGCAGCGTCACCGAAGAAAGATAAGGTATTCTTCTTTATCATTAAAGATGGCCGAGGTGTCGGTTACACTGCTCCTCTCGGCGGTGGATCAGCGACACAAATCTTCACAACCCCTATAACCGAAGTGAATGTTGAGTGGCCAGAAGAAAATACAATCGCTATCACAACAAAAGGCTCAGCAGCTCAAAACGGCTACCTCTATTTTGTTAATCCAAAAACTGGCACATGGAAAAAAATTATTGGACCATTACCTGGCCTTTCTGCTCGTATCAGCCACGATGCAAAATACGCCATCCTTTCAGTAGCTGGAAATGGCAACGATGTCCTCACTAGCATCTACACGATCGCTTCATCTACAGGGAACGATGCGGTCATTCATACGCTCGCTGACAAATGTGTCTGGGGCAACTTCTACAAAAACATAGTCTATTGTGCCGTACCATATCAGCCTGTTCCTGGTACATATCCTGACGATTGGTATAAAGGAACGCTTTCAACAATCGATAAGATATGGGAAGTAAATGCTTCGACCGGCGAAGTCCATCTCATATCATCAGTATTTGAAGAAGCAAAAACAAGTATAGACGCCTTTAACCTTGGCTTGGATGACAAAGATAACTTCCTGTATTTCATGAATAAAAGAAATCTTTCGTTCTGGTCGTACGATCTTGTTGCCGGAACAAAGTAAACAAAAAACCGCATCTACACTTAGGGGATGTGCGGTTTTTTGTTTACACCATTTTGCCTTATTTGGTCAGATGCTTTTTTCTGATGTATAACTCCTGACCAAGAGTAAAGAGGGAGCTAATAGACCAATAAATGGCAATGATCGATGCTGCCTGAGGGAATTTTACTGGAATGAGCCAGTATGTTGAAGCAAAGGCAATAATAGGAAGAAGGAATTTCATCTGTGTATTCATGGTATTTGCCATATTCGATGAAAAATCTGTTGCTGTGGGAAGTTTACCGTCATTTTTTGCCACCATTTCTCGGTGTTGGCGTGAAGCGATAGAATAATGCATCTGAAAAAACTGGATGATGCCTGTAACCAGAGAAAGAATTATGTTTGGCTTGGTCAAATCTAGCCCAAGTAGAAACGGTTTAATCACAGGAACATGAACAAAACTATAAAGAAGGTTCGGGTCAATCGTTGGTATGATCTTATAGAAAACAGAGATGAGCGCAAGAAGGATAGGGAGCTGAACTATGAGGAGCAGAACGCCAGAAAAGGGCTTGATGCCTTTTGATTTGTATAGTTCCATAACCTTGAGGCCTTGTGCCTGGCGATCATTGGCATATTCTGCCTTTACTTTGTTCACTTCGGGCTCCACTTCTTTCATTTTTACCTGAGTCAACAGGGCGTTCTTTGAGAGAGGAAAGATGATGAGGCGGACAATAATAGTAAAGAGGATGACCGCAATGCCCACATCGATCCATGGCAACAGATCCATGATAGCAACGAGCCCGTTATAAAGGGGTTTAAATATAAATGTATTGTACATACGGCTAACTATACACTAATTTTCGCTTTAACGAAAAGTTGCTTGAGATCTGAGGTCATAGACCTTAGATTTGTTTTCAAGGCTTCATTTTTTGCAAAGATGATGATTGCTGTCGCAGGCAGAAGGGTGGCTCTGAGCGGTCTTACAGCCTCATAAATCTGCCGACGCACCCTATTTCTCAACACCGCCGTCGATGCAACTTTTTTTGGTGCTACTGCAGAGATTTGTGAGCCTTCCCCTTGCTTCAAACTTCCAACTCCCAACTTCCTTTCCAATATACGCACAACAAAAAGGGGAGAGGTTGCGATTTTCCCTTTTTCCATGACTTCCATAAACTGCTTTGTGGAGAGCCTATGAATGCTTTTAAGCATATTGAAAATATAAACTAAACGCGTTTCTTGCTAACAGTGAGCTTCGCACGTCCTTTTGCACGACGTTTAGCGAGAACTTTTCGTCCTGTAGGAGTTTTCATGCGCATACGAAAACCGTGTGCCTTTGCGCGCTTGCGCTTGTTTGGTTGATATGTAAATGACATAGGTAACACTATAGATGAAAATCTACTATTTCGCAAGCCTGAAACACATAATCTGTGTTCTTATTTACTGTCCCCAACTTATCAACATATTTATAAGCTCTCCACAAGTTTGCAAACTTATAAACAAGTATATACTTATAGCTACTTAAACCTCTATTACTCATTACCTATATACACCTATGAATGACTATTCTCAAATCTGGCAAACTGCTCTCATAGAGATAAAGGGTATTGTTTCTGCTGCAAACTACACGACATGGCTCTCAACAACCAAGATAGTGAAGGAAAATGAGGGTGTTGTCTTCCTTGGAGTGCCAAATGAGTTCACGCGTGAGTGGCTTTCAAAGAAATGTCACAATTCTATCCTTAAAATACTTCGTCAAATCAACGAAAACGTCCGCGCGCTTGATTATGTCATCATCAAGGACGGTGATCGTAGCAAGGAAGCGGCTCAAAAGAAGCCTATCTCATCTCCAACGATGGCTATGCCTCTTCAAGACTTCTATATCAACAAAGAGGATAACCTCAATCCGCGCTATACCTTCGAAAACTTCGTCATTGGACCGTTCAATGAGCTCGCTCACGCAGCCTCGCAGACAGTCATCAAGAATCCTGGGCAGACATACAACCCACTCTTCATTTATGGATCACCTGGTCGTGGAAAAACACACCTCATCCAAGCGATAGGGAACCAGATTAAGCGCCTCCACCCAAATAAAAAAGTATTCTACCTTACTTCAGAGAAATTTGGGTCTGATTTATTGAATTCATTCCAAGAAAACAAGACTCAGCAGTTCAAAGAAAAGTACCGCAAGTATGATGTGGTCATTATGGATGATGTACAGTTCTTCTCAGGTAAAGAAAAGTTTCAGGAGGAACTCTTTCACCTCTTTAATACCTTCCATGACACTGGCCGCCAGCTTGTATTCTCCTCAGATCGCCATCCAAACGTTATTCCAGGACTCGAGGATCGTATTAGAGGTAGATTTGGGGTAGGTATGACTGTTGATATACCTGAACCTGACCATGAGTCACGCACCGCGATCGTACGTGCCAAGTCTCGTATACATAACATCAACCTATCTGATGAGATCGTGGAGTTTCTTGCATCAGAAATTGAGGACAATATTCGCGAGATCGAAGGTATCATCAATGTCATCGCTTGTCAGATACAACTCAAGAATAGAGATTTGAATTTGAATGAGATCAAGTATCTCCTCAAGAATAATGCTAAGCCAAAGAAAAATATTTCTGTGAAGGAGGTGGTAAAGATCGTATCTGATTTCTATAACATCGAAGAAGAGAGTATATACAACAAAACTCGCAGAAAGGAGGTGGTTAAGCCACGCCAAGTAGCTATGTATATCCTCCGTGAAGATTTTAATATCTCATTTCCTTCGATTGGGGATAAAATGGGTGGTCGAGACCATACTACCGTTATTCACTCATACGAAAAGATAAAGGAGGATGTGAAAGGCAACCCGTTATTGGCACAAGAAATTTCTCAGCTAAGAACTATGTTATAAACCTGTTGATAAGTATCGGATAAAGTAGGAATAGGGTAGGGAGAAGTTGGGAAGAAGTTTGGAGTTAAAGGTTTGGAGTTAGAAGTTGCACAAGGATACCCACAGAAATAAAAAATAGAAATTAAAAAATAAAGCTCAACCAGACTATCTAAAAACTTTTCCCCATATCCACAAGACTAATAGCAATAAACTGTTTTATATGAAAATCGAATTACATCTATCACAATTCAAAAGAATGATCGGGTTATCAGAGAAGATCGCGCGTAAGAACGCAACACTTCCTGTCCTCTCATGTCTATTGTTTGAAATAGGAAAAAATACACTCCACATCAAAGCGACGAATCTTGATGTTGGTCTTGAAATCTCTATTCCAGCAAAGTCGGACACAACAGGAACAGTTGCTATACCCGCTCAGACCATATCATCTTTTGTTTCCCAGTTAAATGATCAAGATGGAACGGTAAAAATGGAGCTTGTTTCAGGAAATCTTAATATTTCATCAGCTCGTTCAAAAGTGACCATAAAAACCGTGCCCGCAGAAGATTTTCCATCAATTCCTCGTGTAAGTGAAGGACAAAAGGTGACTATCTCATCAGAAGTCTTCATTAAAGGCCTCAAATCAGTCTGGTATAGCGCATCGATCTCAAGTGTAAAACCAGAGCTTTCAAGTGTGTATGTGTATAAGAACAATGAATTTATCACTTTTGCAGCAACAGACTCTTTCCGTTTGGCTGAGAAAAAAGTAAAAGTCGGCACAGATATAGATTTTCAAGATATTCTCATTCCTTTTAAAAATATCAGTGACATTATTCGTATATTAGAAGATGTGGGCGGTGACGTAGAGATGCATTCAAATAAAAATCTTATTTCATTTGAAGCTCAAGGGGTATATCTCGCATCTCGTATAGTTGATGGCACATTTCCTGATTATAAGCAGATTATTCCAAAAGGGTATAGCACCGAAGCGATCACTCTCAAACAAGATGTTATTAATGCACTCAAGGTTTCAAATGTGTTTACTGATAAATTCAATCAAGTAAAATTTATCCTCGACCCAAAGGGTGCTGGTTTCGAGATTCAGACAAAAAATGCTGATATCGGCGAAAATGCAACAAAAGTCGATGCTTCTATGACAGGTGATAAGCTTGAGATCAATTTTAATGGCAAATATATCGCTGATTGTTTCCAGTCCATCGATGCTGACAGTGTTTCTTTCCAGCTCGGTGGTCTCAATAAGCCTATGGTTATTCGTCCAGCCTCAGGTGACGGCACATTCATGTATTTAGTGATGCCTATGAACCGCTAATACAGTA
This sequence comes from Patescibacteria group bacterium, assembly GCA_040388415.1. Taxonomy (GTDB): domain Bacteria; phylum Patescibacteriota; class Minisyncoccia; order Phycocordibacterales; family PALSA-1337; genus C7867-002. The sequence goes on along the minus strand of JAZKBV010000002.1, from coordinate 86,033 downwards.
GTTCCATATCAATATATGAAGAACATCAGCGAATTCTTCAAGCGTATCGGTAGTATGCAGGCAAAAGAAATAAGCCTACGAGCCTCTGTGCAGTCCGCCATCAAAGAATTTGTTGATATAGATATACCGATAGGGTCAATCAGTTTAAAGACTGGCGTCGTGACATTGAAAAGTATTTCTCATAGCGCCCGCTCGGCCATTTTCATACATAAAAAGAAGATCGTTGATAAAGCGAATGGTTTACAAACCGAGCAAAAAATCACCGATATCAGGTAGTTTTACTGAGTTGTCGTGAAGTCAAAAGTAGCTTGAGCTTGGTTAAACACTGTATCGTAGAGAGTGATAGTGATCGTGTTGTTAGTCGAGAGACCGCCGACGTCAGCTGGGACGAAGCTTACATTCAATGGATTACTTGTATTAGTCAAGACATATTTGCCGTTGAGATATACCTCAGACTTCTGGATAGGGTATGCACCGGATTCTTGGAGGCTGATCGTAAGGAGCTTCGACGCATCGATGACGGTATCTTGAGCAGGGGAGCTCACAGAGACGTGTGGAAGCTTGTCTGGTGTGTGAATCGGATCAGTGTCAGAAGGGATAGTGTAGTTTGTGGTCTCCTTGAATGTTGGGTTGCTCAATTTCCATTGGTCGAACCATTTACGGGTAGCATATTCCCAGTTTGCATACTGTGAATCTTGTTCAGGGTGAGCAGGCACAGGGCCTAGGGGATTAGTTTTATCGACCCACTGCAGTATCGAGTGCACGCTCGGAAATACGATCTCCTTCTTTGTCTCATCAGGAGTATACTGAGTCGCTACTTTTCCAGAAACAGTATCGACGAAATACGATACGCCACCTTGCCATACGCCCCGCAAAACAGGTTTGATATCAGTAGGAACTGGTTGGGGCGCTTTGAATTCTTCAGGAGGGAAATCTTTTGCTACCTGCGACATGAATGCACCCCAGACAGGAGTGATGATGAGCGCTGATATAGCATCATTCATTGGGTGGTTATCATTGTTACCAGCCCATGCCCCGACGACGAGGTTTGGAGTATAACCAAGCGTCCACACATCACGGTAGTCGTTAGTGGTACCAGTTTTTATGGCAACGGTGCGTCCAACTGTATCAGTGATAGGCACAAGACTCGTCATACGATTTTTTGTACTTGAAAGGACATCATTTATCTCGCGTGCTATCTCAGCTGGGATGACTTGGGAAGGGTTTGAAGCTGCTTGCTCTAACACAACACCTTTACCATCATCAACTTCAAGGATAGAACGATATTGATTGCGCACACCATCGTTTGCGAATACGCCATATGCGCTTGTAAGGTCGAGGAGACTAACTTCACCACCACCAAGAACGAGTGTGAGGCCGTAACGATCAGGTTCATTGAGACTGGTGATGCCCATATCAGTCGCTGTCTTGATCGAATCGTTCAATCCTGCGAGATAGAGCGCCTGTACCGCAGGGATATTGCGAGAATGCGGGAGCGCCTCACGTATGGTCATTGGACCAGGGTAACTATTGTCATATTCTTTTGGCGAGTAGCATGTTTTAGTTGCATCGGCCGAAGGATTTTTTGGCTTGCTGTCAGGTGTGCACTCAGAAGAGAATTCGGTGGGCGTATCGAACAAAACCGTATCAGGAGTGTATCCCTTTTCGAACAGCGTCGCATATACGAACGGTTTGAATGTCGATCCAGGCTGTCGCTTTGCAAGAGCGATATTGAAGTTTCCATCTATCGAAGCATCAAAATAATTTCTCGAACCAACCATAGTCAAAATATCACCTGTCTTTGGGTCGATGGCGACTAAGGCTGTATTGCTTGCGTTGAAATTTGACTGCAATGTAGGAGCGAAGCGGCCGATAGTGTCCTCAGCTTTTTGCTGCATGTCAAAATCAAGCGTTGTTACGACTTTGAGGCCACCCCCCGTCACCGCATCATCACCATATTTTTGAGTCAAATAATCCAATACTGACATTACAAAATGAGGAGCACGGATGCTTTGAGAATTTTTACTCAAAAAAGTAACTTGTTCTTTGATTGCCGATGAATATTCAGTGTCAGTGATCATACCTAGATCCTTCATGCGGCTGAGCACGAGCTTTTGTCGCGTATCAAGCTCTTTTCTATGGGTACCATAAGGTGAAAAATAGGTCGGTGCTTGAGGAATGGCTGCTATATAGGCAGCTTCTGCCAAAGTGATATCCTTAGCCTGTTTACCAAAAAAGGTCTGAGTTGCTTCTTCGACCCCGTACACTGTGCCGCCATAAGGCGTTTCATTGAGATATGCTTCGAGAATCTTGTCCTTGCTCAAGATGCGTGTGAGCTTTATGGACAGGATCCATTCTTCAAGCTTGCGCGAGATAGTCTTCTCTTGAGTGAGGAGGGCGTTTTTGACGACCTGCTGGGTGATAGTAGATGCCCCTTGTCCATAACTACCTGTAGCAAGGTTCGCTAACACTGCACGGATGATAGAAGTCGGTTCTATGCCGATGTTGCTGTAAAAATTCGAGTCCTCGATAGCGATTGTCGCTTTCTGAATATTCGGCGCTATCTGGTCGAGAGAGACGATAGTGCGCTTCGCATTTGCCCCAGTGTCGTATAGAAGGATCGTGCCAGTACGATCGTATATTTTGGTCGACTCAATCACTTTTCTGGTCTCAAAAGAGTTGAGGTCAGGCATATGTAAGTTCGCCATCCAGAGCGCGGCGCAGCCGACAAGTATAAAAAGAGCAGATAGCGAGATCACCACTGCCATCTTTATATGACGTATATGTTTCTTGTATTTTTTACCAATATGAGAGCGATGGGTCACGATACGTATTGTACCATTTTATTCCTCCCACTTGTCACCAAAAGGATTAAGGTCTTCAGAATCTAGACTGATAGCATCCTCAGATTCTTCGTCCTCAAGGACATGAAGAGGATTCTCTTCATCTACTACCTTTTCATCAACTTCAGGCAAAATGTCAGCCGGGTCGACATCGAGAGGTTTTGCAGTTTTGCTTTTTAGCGATACAGCATCAGCTTCCTCGTCGTTTTCTTCGACGTCTGGTATGACAGGGGCCACTTCTTTTTTTGAAGCTTTTGTAGCACTCTTTTTTACTGCTTTTGTTACTTTTTTACTCGCCATACAATTCAAAATTTTTATTGATAAGTACACATGTTCTTTCGGGCCAAATTCATCGTGTCCTCATTTGTAGCAAAGTAGATATATTTTTGCAAATAATATGACCTGTGGAAAAGTAAAGTAGGGTTATTTATCAGTGCGTTTTGCGCAGGCAGAATGGGTCAAAGCAACAGCAATCGCATCATATTCATCGTCAAGAGCAACCTTTTTCGGGACAGTTACGAGCATGTGAACCATGCGCGTCACACGCTCTTTGTCGCTGGTGCCGTCGCTCGTTATAGCCATTTTGATTTCCATTGGACTATATTCAAATATCGGAATATCTTTCTGTAACCCTTCATATATGATGATGCCACGTGCTTCTGAGACACGCATGGCAGTCTTTTGATTTTTTGTAATAAAAAGAGTTTCAATGGCAAGTGCGTCAGGTTTATATGTTTCTATGATTTTAGAAATTTCTCCGCCAATAGCTTTTAGACGATCATAGATGGAGTCTTTTGGGGAAGTGGTGAAGCAGCTAGAGTAAATAAGTACCTCCTTTCCTTTAACAGGTTTTTCTATGATAGCTATGCCGAGACGGTCGTAGCCGGGGTCGATGCCGAGGATGATCATGAGGTAAGTATAGCAAACCCTCTATTCCGCATTCGTGAACACCTCCTGCACTTCATCATTATTTTCTAGTTCTTCTACAAGTTTTGTAAGGACTTCGATATCAGCATCCTCGAGAGGCATAGTTGTCGTCGCGATCCATTTACCAGCTTCTTTTTTGAAAGCCCATGAAGCGCTACCGGGGGAGGCGAGCTCGAAACCATTCAATGAAAGGATATGTTTGATCTCTTGCGCAGCTTTATTTCTATTGTCTGTCAGGGCTTCGATGAGTATGGCGATGCCACCAGGACCATAGGTCTCATAGATGATCGATTCCATCTCAGCGCTGTTGTCAGTTGTTGCCTTCTTGATAGCACGGTCAATCGTATCGTTCGGCATGTTCTCGCCGCGTGCTTTTTCGACAGCAGCCATAAGGCCAGGGGAGGTGAGGATACCGTGAGCCTTCTTTGCTTCTACCGTGATGAGGCGGACGAGCTTGCCAAAGTTCTTGCTCTTTTGAGCGTCGTTTTTAGCTTTGATATGCTTTATCTTTGAGTATTTATTGTGACCTGACATGGTAGTTTATATTTTATCTTTTATATAATGATAGTACACAGAGGATAATTCCTGCAATCATACCCAATAAAAACAATGTGCCTTTGACGATGTTGAGATTGGAACATTCCCCATAACAATTAATACCAAAATAAACGACTAAACTTAATATAATTAGGAATAGTCCACTAAATAAGTATTTTTTCATATAATTTTATTCAATTAAATCAACTTCGCGTACCCTTTCTCCCCTAAGTGCACATACGCCTTATCCGTCGCAATGCGCCCTCGCGACGTACGCTCCAGCAAACCAAGTTGTATCAGATACGGCTCATACACCTCCTCAATAGTTGCCTGCTCCTCTGAAAGGGCAGCAGCGATAGTATTCAAGCCAACAGGACCTCCGCTGAACTTGTGAATGATAACTTTGAGAATCTCTCGGTCAGCAGCAGTCAGTCCGAGAATATCGACACCAAGCATATCGAGTGCTTTTTGTACCGACGTTTTATCGAGGTCAGTTTTATTTATCTGAGCAAAATCACGACATCGCTTGAGGTGATAGTTGGCAGTACGTGGAGTAAATCGTGAACGTACCGCAATCTCCCGAACCGCATCATCATGGATGGTGATACCGAGAATCTTCGCTGACCTCTTGATGATCTGGCCGATCTCTTCATTTGTATAAAATTCGAGCTTGAAAACACCTCCTGAGAAACGGCTACGTAGAGGGCTTGAAATCATAGCGATACGGGTAGTTGCGGCTATCATAGTGAAAGCAGGGAGGTCGAGCTGGATGGTCCTTGCCGAAGGGCCTTTGCCTATGATAATATCTAATACCCCGGACTCCATAGCAGGGTATAGGACCTCTTCTATAGCTTTGTTGAGTCTATGTATTTCGTCAATAAAAAGAATATCTCCTGCAGACAGGTTGGTGAGTATCGAAGCGAGATCACCGACTTTTAAAATTGCAGGACCAGAAGTCACTTTCATTTGAGCGCCGCTTTCTTTGGCGATCAGATGCGCGAGAGTCGTCTTACCCAATCCTGGAGGACCGTAGAACAGGATGTGTTCAGGCGGGTGAGAGCGCTCTTTTGCGGCTGTGAGAAGGATATGGAGGTTATCCTTTATGTTTTTTTGACCGATATATTCGTCCCATCGTGAAGGGCGGAGGGTTTGATCCAAAAAACCCACATCTTTGTCATCTACAGGGGAGTTGTGAGGGGTACTTGACATTTAAATAGTTATATGCTAGTGTTATGGAGAAGTCGAATTTACACAGGTTTATATTCGAGCCCATAAATCTCTAAGCAATGGCCTTCCCAGGTTTGGGTATAGTGCTAAGGACATTTTGGTTACATACTTCGGTATCGTGTACTGCAATTATCCTCGGAACTCTACCTCGCTTGACTCATCACGAGACAAGATTTTGCTTAGAGATTTACGTGTTCGAATGAGTAGAATCTACTACTTCATCGGTCTATCTACCTGTTTTCAATCCTAGCGCTATACACAGGAAAAAAGCAATTGACAGTGCTTATTTTTGTCTGTTTTAACAAATAAGCGTACCTACAACTAGTCAGTCAATGTAATGACGCGTTCGAGCTCTTCGAGGGAAGTGGTGCCATTTAATACTTTTAATACACCATCCTGTTTCATGGTCAGAATACCCTGGCCTTTTGCTGCTTCCCATATCTCACGGTCGCTCGAGCTTCTCTGTACAGCAAGTTCAACTGCCTTATTCATCAAAATCGCTTCATATATACCGATACGTCCTTTATAACCTGTGTGGTTACATTTATCACAACCGACTGGTGCCCACATCTTTGAGCGATCAGCTGGTATTACTGATTTGTCTTCAATACCATTAACAGTTGTTTCGATTTCATTTTGATTGGCACCCTCAACAAGCGCCTCTTTTTTACATACCTGACAGAGTCGACGAACGAGACGCTGTGCCATAGAGACGCGGATAGCAGAGGGAATGATGCTTGGGTTTGCCCCGAGATCAATCAGGCGGGGGAATGTGCCTGCAGCGTCGTTCGTATGCAATGTTGAGAACACGAGGTGACCAGTGAGCGCCGAGTTGATGGCGATGTTTGCAGTCTCGCCATCACGGATTTCACCGATCATGATGATGTCTGGATCCTGACGAACAGCTGCACGAAGGCCTTCAGCGAACGTATATCCCTTATCATTCACTTGAGTTTGCACGATACCTGGGAGGTGATACTCGATCGGGTCTTCGAGAGTGATGATTTTCACGCCTGGATTATGGACTTTTTGGAGGAATGAATAGAGGGTCGTTGTCTTACCGGAACCAGTCGGACCCGTCGTGAGTATCATGCCGTCAGGACGATTGATCTCTTCGAGAAGAATGTTAAGCAGTTTTGGATTGATACCCATACTCTCAAGCGATACTTGGATAGATGTAGGGTTGAGGATACGCATAACCACTGACTCATTGTATGCGCCAGGCAAAACTGAGACACGAACTTCGATATCACCTAGTTCGAGGCGGATACTGAAACGTCCGTCTTGCGAGTCTTTCTTCATATTGAGCTTCATGCCTGAAATGAGCTTGATGCGTGAAAGGAGCAGGCCATAAGTCTCATTGTCGATACGAATGACTTCCTGGAGCACGCCGTCGAGACGATAGCGGATGAGTACATAGTCTTCCTCTGGTTCGAGGTGGAGGTCAGAAGCATTGACGGCGAGCGCACCGGCAACCAATGTCTCCAAGATGCGCGAAACGCGGTAGCTCTTTTTTGCTGCCATAGTGTTTTGCAGGATAGAGATGATGGTAGGCAAGCTCTTTGCTTGGTTGATGATCTCAGTGATTTCTTTGCTCGATATTTCGAGCGATCCAGCACGACTTTCATAGGCAAAAGAAAGGTCCTTGTATGTTTTCCATGCTTTCTCAAGGCCGAGAGTAGAGGTGATGTAGATTTCAGGCTGGTATCCCTGTTGAGTGAGGTCGGCGATGATATCTTGTAGACGCGGGTCAGTCGGATTACGGGCAGCGATCTTGATTTTTTTGTTTATGAGAGCAAAGCCTGCTACAAGAGTAATGCGTGCTATTTTCTCATCGATCAAACGTAAGGCATCAGCGCTTACGGGCGTATTTACCAGATTTACATATTCTACGCCGTACTTTGCAGACAATATCTGCACCAAGTCTTCTTCCTCTTGGTGGTGAAGATTATCTATATGCTGTTTCTGCTTGTCTTCGTCAAATTGAATAGTCATTGTTTTTCTTTTCAATAAGTATAGCAGAAAAACCGCTATTCACAGCCATGATAAGGCCTCAAAAGAGGGGAAATCAAAGGTATTGACAATATCCTATTATCTGATATAATACTACCAAACGTAAACCCGTGGGATTGTATACTAGCCTGTCGCTAGAAGTATGATTTCACAGAATTGCAGCTTGAAAAAACTATGAAAACTAAATTGTTGGTTGGCTTGGCTCTGGTGAGTCTGGCATTGTTTGGTGTCGGATGCGGCTCGCTTACGGTGGAAAACCAAAGCACTGCTGATATGACGCGGAACTACGGCATGGTATACGCTCCAGGCATGACCATGAATGCTACGAATGGGCAAGCGGTGGGCATCGTTGAGACACATAAAGAGACGACGCACAAGGTGAACGCCGGCGGCCTCTCGTTGCTCAAGAAGTTGTGCCTGTTCGGGCCTGAAGTTGCTGGCGAAAGCATCAGTAAAATTCTCACCATCAACGTGAATGCCGATGTGGTAACCGATTCGCCGCCGTTCGTTGCCCAGGACAACGTCCAAACGATTCAAATGTCCCAAGCAGAAGTCACTGCCAAGTGGGCACGAGAAAATAACATGGATCTCTACACTGATCCCAACGGAAAAGTCATTTACTTCCCACATCACGCGAACGAGCATGTTGAGTGGCAACCTGATGCCAATGGCGTCAAGCAGCCCGGATACGTGCCTGATTGAAACATTTAGTCCCGCCAACCCTACCGGTCACCCTTTCGAAAGAAAGGAGTGGCCGGTTTTTTTATATGAAAAGTAGACCTCGAGGTTCACCCTTGCTAGTATGAACCCATGAAAACATTAGCTTCACATTCTCTCAATGAGACCAAACAGATAGCCAAGAACTGGCTCGTCTCTATTTCAAATACATATGCGAATCATAACGGCGCGCTCATTGTTGGTCTCTCAGGACACCTCGGCGCAGGGAAGACCGCTTTTACAAAGAGCGTCGCTGAAGTATTGGGGATCACCGATCATGTTACGAGCCCAACGTTCGTCATTATGAAAATATATGAAATCAATGACCAAGTAACAATGACCAATGATCAAAAAGCCAGACACGTTGACGTTCCTTGGAGGAAACTGATACATATTGATGCGTATCGTCTCGAGGGTACAGAACAGCTTCAGGTGCTCGAATGGGAGAAGCTCCTTGCAGATAGGGACAATTTGATTTTGATTGAATGGCCTGAGAATGTCGGCTTACAATCATTTCATAAAGACACATCGCTCGCTTTTGAGGCGAGCGATGGGGTCCATCACATTTCAATAAAATAGAGTTTGATTATCTCATGTAACCGACGATAGATATCGTCGCACCACCCTTTTTGAATTGAACAGGTACTTGATAGTCAAAGCTCATACTTCCGGCTGAAAATGGATACATACCCTGACTTGTCATGGCTGTGATAGCGGTCGAGTTTCCAGTATCACCAAGAGAGTAGAGTGAGTAGGTGGTTCCGCCAGTGGCAGTGCGCATTTCAATCTTTGCTGGAAGGTTGCTACATCCGCCGTCACAGAAGAAGTTTCCGTTGACCTGGAGGATCAGTGCTGAAGCAGTTGATGGTATGCCACGGCCCGAAAGGGAAACTGTAGTCCAACCAACAACGGTGTTTGAAGGCACGGTTGCTACGGTGACTGGTGTGATAAAGACAGGACCGCTTGCGCTCGGTGATCCCCAACCAACTGTTCCGTAGTCGTCGACAGCAGTGAGAACTTTTCCTGTGATACCTGAAGTCGGCATGCCAGGTGGAACAAATTGGAAATGTCCAAGACCAAAGAGGCCGGTTTTTGACTGTGAAGCCGAGCCAACATTTATAGGTGTCACACATCCATCCTGGTAACTTGCATTGTTTGGATCAGTGACACAGTTTGGTGGAGTACTTTTTGGGGCATCCCATCCAGCGAGAGCTACTAATGTAGATGCGCCTATCAACCCTCCAATAAGGAGGCTCGATGCAGCAAGTACTGAGGTGCGAGTGAGTTTCATGTGTTTATAATTAGAAATAATTAAAATATTAACCGAATATGCTATAAGTATACCAAATATTATAGATAAATTGAGTCAACCTGTTGATAAGAAGCGGGGTAGTGTACAATTGAGCCATGAAACGACTCATTCTTCTCGATTCTCACGCTATCCTCCACCGTGCATATCATGCGCTACCTGATTTCGCGACATCGAAAGGGGAGCCAACGGGTGCACTCTACGGTCTCTCGACCATGCTCATCAAGATCATCGAGGATCTAAAGCCTGACTATATCGTCGCATGTTACGACCTCAAAGGCCCGACATACCGCCATGAGATATATAAGGAGTACAAAGCCGGTCGTCAAAAGACTGATGATGACCTCATCATACAGATCAATCGCTCACAGGATGTATTCAAGGCGCTTAATATTCCTATTTACAGTAAAGAAGGGTTCGAGGCGGATGACATTATCGGGACGATTGTTGAGCAGGTGAAGCATGAAGAAAGGAGAAAGGAGAAAGGAGAAGGCAAGCTCGAAGTTATCATCGCATCCGGCGATATGGACACCATGCAACTCATCGACGGCACCGATGTGAAGGTGTATACCTTGAAGAAGGGCATCAAAGACACCATTATGTATGACGAAGAAGCTGTCAAAGAGCGCTTTGGTTTTGGTCCACTACTCATACCTGATTACAAAGGACTTCGTGGTGATCCATCAGATAATATTCCTGGTATTAGAGGCATCGGGGAAAAGAGCGGTACTGCACTTATTACCGCTTTTGGCACGATCGAAGATATGTACAAAGAGCTCGAAAAGGGCAATGAAAAAGCTTTTACCAAAGCCGGCATGACGCCACGCTTGATACAACTGCTCAAAGATAATAAGGAGGAGGCCGAGTTCAGTAAGATGCTCGCTACTATCCGTCGAGACGCGCCGATACAGTTCGTAGTGCCTGAGAAAACATTTAAAGAAGATTTGGATATAAAAAAGGTCGGTGAATTTTGGACAAATTTGGAGTTCAGAACATTGTTGCCACGTTTGGAAAAAGCAGTGAATGGCAAGCCAAGTCAGTTATTTGATGAAATAGAAAAGCCGAAGGAGGTCATTGATCAGCTCGAGCTCGAAAAAACTGCATTGGCGTTGTGGGTAGTCACTTCAAATATCACCAACCCAACGCTCGAGGATATATATGCTTTTGCTCGCGTAGAGAATTTCAAAGAGGCAACAAATATTATTTTCGCTGAGATGGATAAAAGGGGATTGCGTAAGGTGTATGAGAGCATTGAATTGCCGCTTATTCCTATAGTCCACGCTATGGAAAAGAAAGGCGTGCGCATCAATAGAAAATTGCTTGCAGATCTTTCAAAGAAGTACCACGCAACTCTTTCTGAGCTTGAGAAGAATATTTGGCGTGAGGCAGGAGTTGAATTCAATATTGCTTCGCCAAAACAGTTAGGAGAAATTCTTTTTGACAAACTCGGTTTGAAGCCAAAGAATGCCAAGAAAACCGAAGGTGGCGCGCGTTCAACCAAAGAATCTGAGCTTGAAAAGATGCGCGATATGCATCCGATCATTCCATTCATCTTCGAGTATCGTGAGATATCAAAATTGCTCGGTACCTATATTGATGCTATCCCGCCACTCCTCGATGATAATGACCGCCTGCACACTCATTTTATATTGTCCGGTTCTACGACTGGTCGCATGGCTTCGCAGGATCCGGGGCTCCAGAATATCCCTATCAAAACTGAGCTCGGTAAAAATATCCGTTATGCATTCATTGCTGAAAAAGGGTTTAAACTCGTTTCATTCGACTATTCGCAGATGGAATTGCGCATCGCTGCATTTTTGTCAGGCGACCAGAAGCTCATAGATATCTTCAAAAAAGGAGAGGATGTTCACACAGCCGTTGCCGCGTCAGTTTTCAAAGTGGATCCAAAAGACGTGACGTCTGAGATGCGACGCCGGGCGAAGGTGATCAACTTCGGTATCATCTATGGCATGGGAGTCATTGCTCTCAAACAAAACCTCGGCTCAACACGTGAAGAAGCACAGATATTTTTGAATGAATACTTCGCTACGTTTTCTACTCTCGCCTCATATCTCGATGCAGTCAAAGCTGAAACCGCTCGTCGTGGGTACACTGAAACATTTTATGGACGTCGCCGTTATTTTGAAGGGATAAAGTCCAAGATACCATTTGTCCGCGCAGCTGCTGAGCGTATGGCCATCAATGCACCGATTCAAGGGACTGAGGCTGACGTTATCAAGCTGGCCATGATCAAGATAGATGCATATATAAAGGAAAAAGGCTGGGGAAATGATGTCTACCTGTTGCTCCAAGTGCACGATGAACTTGTCTGTGAGATCCGTGAAGAGAAAGCAGAAGAGATCTCAAAAGAGATTACTCGTATCATGCAAACAGTCATGGATCCGAAGGAGACGCATGGGGTTGTGCTCACTGCGCAGGCGGCGATAGGGGATAGTTGGGGGGAGTTGAAATAGGTTGACAAATTTTGCCTAGAATGTTTTTATGTAGATAAGTCAGATCTAAAAAATTGGTGTATCTACATCATACAAACAAAAGGAATAATCATGGAAACCCCAACTTTAGGGCAGTTTCTCGCCGACAGGCTGTCAACGAAACTATTAAGCGAGTGGGATATGCCGCCTGAAAGTTTTGATTTCGAGATTAGACATTACAAGTGTGAGCTTCCCACAGCATTTGTGAAATCTCTCATCCTGGAGTATTTCAGTGTCAATCGTTGTCAGTGCAGGATTGATGATAACTTGGTCGGCGTAGTCACCCTCGCTACGGGAGAATACGTGATTAATGTTTCAAATTACAATTATCACAGCTTAATCAGGGGAACCTTACAAAGGTTTTAATCAAAAAAATTCAGCGCCACCAGATTCATCTGGTGGCTTTTTTATTACCCACGACTGGCATATACTACAAGCATGCTCTACGTCTATCACGGATCAGATATTACAAAGTCTCTCGAAAAAGCGCGTACCCTCGCGAACTCTCTGCGCGCAAAAAGACCTGATGCCACATACATTGAAGTCGAAGCTGATAACTGGAGCACTTCTGTTATCGAAGAAAATGTTGGGGGGCAAGGTTTATTCTCAAATAAATATATTCTTTTCTTAAATAGAGTCACCGAAAAAGGGGAGGCAAAAGAATCGTTGCCAGACCTGATCCAAGTAATGAATGAGTCAGCGAATATTTTTATTCTCCTTGAGGCGAAGTTGAATGCGGAGCTCAAAAAAGCAGTCGAGAAGCATGCGGAGAAGGTTGTTGAGACAGGAGAGTTAGGAATTGGTAGTCAGAAGTTCGGAGGGAAAAATGCCGGCGCTAGTGAGTTCAATATTTTTGCTTTAGCAGATGCGGTTGCGTCGAGAAATGCCCTCAAATCATGGACTATATATAGACAGGCAGTTGATAGCGGATTGGAAGCAGAAAGCATTATCGGCGTACTTTTCTGGAAGATAAAGTCGATGATCGTGGCGAAGAGTACAAGTAACTATTCAACAGAAGAGCTCGGTAGCTTGGCTGGTGATTTGATCAAAATATATCACGACGGACATAGGGGGTTGGTGGACACCGAACTTGGTACGGAAAGGTTGATGTTGGGGCTGAAGAAATAAAAAGCAGATAGATTATTGAATAATAAAAAACCCTCGACGGTGAAGTCGAGGGTTGTGAAGATTGGAATACCGAATTACTCGGGCTCTGAAGCGTGACTCTTGAGCCTGAAGTAAGATTGGTCGCCACAGTCGTTGGTAATGCTTATGCTGAGTTGGCCCCAGCCATCAGCATTGAGCCATACCGCGCTGTTCGTCACATCTGCCCAAGACGATGAATCATCCAGGGTATGTCTCATCTGAAGATGGTAGAGACAGCCTGGTTCTCCCAATATGTTGGTGCAGGTAAAGGATGTTACAAACTGGTCAGACAAACTCGTTTCGTCCGACAGGATGTGGAACCGATTTTTCTGGACAATGAGCGGGTCAAAAGTTGGGTGCCCCGGATCAACCTTGATCATCGGCCCATCATTGAACGTAGGTTGGTATAACTCCGGATCCGGTTTCGGATAACCGGGGGGATAGAATTCCGGCGGAAACGGAAACGGTGGAGGTTCAAACGACCTGCGTGCGATGTCGTCCAGTATCTGTTCAGAATTTGTCGGTCCTTCAAAATAGGGGACATCATAGTTGGTCGTCAGCATCAGGCTTCGTGGACGAATCATCCCTAACTCCGTGGGGATGATTTCCGTAACATTGGTAACCCCAACCCTGAACACGGTTATGATGCCACCGGCCCGCATGTGGTTGGTTGCACTTCTGCTTATTATCGAGGTTACGCCTGTCTGATCATTCGTAACTGTCTTCCAAACGGTTGCGATCATGCAGATGTAATTGGTGCTGATGTTGGTTGACGAGAACGGCATGCCGACGGCAAAGACGTCGCCCGGCGTGATCGTAGTGTCGCTGGTCCAATTGCGAACGAACCCTTGCGGCGCACCAATGAAGTTGGTCATGTTTGGATCACCACCCGGAAAGATGTAGCGTCCCCAAGGCAGTTTGCCTTCCGGCGTTGAAAAGCCAGTGACGTAGAGACCGTGGGTTGGTGGGGGCTCAGGAACATAGGTATTCGTTCCGATGGGACCAGGCGGCATTTGGGCGTGTGAGATAAGCGTTGCGCCAAGCAACACAATACCGAGCAGTATGGTTTTTTTCATATGGTTTTGTCAGTGGACTGTACTAGGGGCTATGGTTTAAGGGCACAAAACGCTTGTGACCCAGTAGCTCATTCGTTCAAAACCTAGCACACGTATATACGTATTGTCAAAAAAACTTCTCAGAAGAACATTGACTTATATATTAATAAGTGCTATTATATAAAACGAATTTGACAATATAAACAAACAACAAACCAACAGAAAGGACAGTTCAAATGAAAAAAATTCTTTTTAAGACCTTTGCGTGGTCTGTGGTTATCGCAGTGATACTTTATGTCGCATGGGGCGCATATCTTACGGACATTCGCCTAAACGTTAAACGATACGGCATCGTGGATACGTACAAAGCAACATATCTCGATGATCATAATACCGGACAGTATCAAATGTTCAAGGATCCATTGCCGACCAGTAATGAGCTTGAGCATCTCACGTTTGTTTCAGTCAGGAACGAAGACTGCTCAGTCGATCCGTGGGGCTACCGAGGCATGTATTTTACTGCCCATGTGTGGCAGCTGATCGGTGGAAGCTACGTGAATGTGGGGTCGGTCGAGGGTTGGATCTACAGGGGATACGCCAACACGGACCAAATGTCCGGAAGAAACATAGTCTCTGGTACGTTGCCTAAAAATAAGCTGGTGAATTATCAGTTGATTGCAGTTCAGCGTTTGGATGTGGGAAAGAAGGTCATTCAAACAGACAAACTCATTACCATTGACCCTCCGATGCTCATCGCAAAGAGGTTGTCGGACATTTACACCCAGCAAGCTCTGACCCACGAGTCGGCGCGTTCTGGAGAGATTGTCTCTTATGTGGTTTCCGAACAGCAACCAACTGCTCCTCTTGCTTCAAAATAGCTCTCAAGCTCTCGTTCACCTCCGGATTGCACCACAGTGCGATCCGGATTTTTTATTGGAGTGGTATCTATTTTATGGATGCACACTTATTTGAAACCGCGCAAAACTTGAAAGCTTCAAAACCATCTTGGGCGCAACGCACGTAGCATTCTTCATATGGTTCGGTGTAGATAAATGATTTGTATTTTTCATAGAGGGCGCGATCAGCATCGTCAGCATTTTTTGTTGGTGTGCTTTTTTGAAAAGTAAAATCGATCACCTGTGGCAACCACTTGTCTTGGTAGTAGGCCAAGGCGACACAGCCCGCAAGCATTAGGAGAAAGAAAACATAGGTTCTCATGCTCTAAGTATAGCACCGGGTAGGATTTGTGGTTGGGCAGATTTTGTTTTGCTGTGCGCCCAGTTGGAATCGAACCAACGACCCACTCCTTAAAAGGGAGTTGCTCTACCGACTGAGCTATGGGCGCGAATTTTGATTTTACAAAATTCGGATCAAAAGATTTCTGATGGCGGAGCCAGGAGAAATTTTTGACCAGAATTTCAAATACAAAGACAATGCAAACTATACTTAGAAATCCTTAAATATGCAAATCATATGCAAAAAGTCCTGGTCCCATAAAGATGACGGCGATAGCCATAGCCAAGAGGAGGACATAGTAGTTGATGCCATCATTGAGTAGTTTTCCGTCACGCGCCTTGAAGCTCAGTTTGATGATGAGGATGACTGCATTGAGGAGGGCAGCGAGCTGGGTGAAGAGACCAATGATGAGGAAGAGCGCGATGATGACTTCGACCGCCCCGTATCCTTTTGCGTTACTGCCGGAGCTTGTGCCTTTTTTAATCAATTTTTCATAACCGAAATAAAGAAGGGTGATACCGAGGACGAGACGGATGATGAGTGGGCCGACTTGTTCATACGCGAGCAGTGAAGGGAAGAGGGAAAGCATGTTGATGTTATGGTTAGGTTACGTTACTGTAGAGTAATGATAGCAGAAAACAAGCAGAAAAGGCGAGAGGCATATTTGTTACTCGATAATATCCGTAGTGTCCATAATGTCGGCTCTATTTTTAGAACTGCTGAGACGCTCGGTATTTCAAAGATATATTGTGTCGGAACGACCCCGACGCCACATGACCGTTTCGGTAACAAGCGCCCAGATTTTGCAAAAGTCGCTTTGGGCGCAGAAGAGCATGTGCCTTGGGAACTGATCGATGACGGTGTTACCCTTGTGAATAAGCTCAAAAAAGCTGGAGCAAAGATTGTCGCGCTCGAGCAGTCGCCACAGTCGCTCGACTATAAGCAGATCAGCCTCGCATCATCTTCAAAAAATAAAGTCGTCATCATTCTCGGCAATGAAGTTGAAGGAGTATCAAAGCCATTGTTGGATTTGGTAGACGTTATCGCTGAGATACCTCTTCAAGGTAAAAAAGAATCTCTCAATGTGTCAGTATCCGCAGGTATATTCCTTTATCGACTGCTCGATGTAAATTAGTTTTTCGCGTTTACAGTCTGCAATCTCTGATGAACAGTGCAAAAATGAGCACTTCGTCCGCCGACGACTTTTCTTTGAATGATCCCCGTGCAGATTTTACCGTCAATCTTTTTGAGGCATGGTTTACCCGTTTTTCTATAGGCTTGGTGTTGTTCTTGGAATTTTCCACGTTCGCCGTCGATGTTCCTATAATCAGACATTGAGTCTCCACCAAAATCAATTCCTTTCTCAAGTACTGCTTGCGTCGCTGTGTATAGTTTTTTTAATAATTCATCAGAAATATTTTTGACACGTTCCTCTGGATGGATGCCCGCGCGCCAGAGCGCTTCGTCGCTATATATGTTGCCCACGCCCGAAATTATACTTTGATCCATAAGCACCGTCTTTATTTTTCCCACTGTTTTTTTGTTGAGGCGCTCTTTGAAAAGGGTATAGGTGAAGCTCGTATCGAGTGGCTCTGGTCCAAGGTCTTTTAGGTGTTCTGAATCATTGATCAATGCCACTTTACCGAATTTTCTCATATCAGAGAGAACGAGCTGTTTTTTATTAGAAAAAGTAATGACAAAATGAATGAAGCGATTGAAAGGGTCATGAAGTGCTTTTCGTTCATTGGGCGCGGGCGTCCAAGGGTCCTTTTTCTTTTTTCCATCAAATACATATCGTCCGATGATGATATGCCCAGTCATTTTCATGTGGATAAGGATGGTCGACACCGCTTCTTTTTTCTGACTTGACTCTAAGTGGATCAGTATATTCTTTGCTCGACGGGTGACAGAAATGACCTTTCTACCAAGCACCTCCTTTTTAAATTGTTTGAAATACACTGGATCCTTGATGGTTTTTGATCCGGCAAAATACGGGCTGTTGTAGTCAGTCCACACATCCGTGATATGCAGTCCGGCAATAGTTCGGTTCAGTCCGGTAACGGTCGTTTGTACTTCTGGTAGTTCAGGCATATGGGCATAGTAAGTATAAAGTGCACAAGGCGCAAGAGCACAGGTAAAAAATAAGTTATAATATCTGCGTGAAGTACTACCTTGTCACTATTTTTGCATTGATGCTCTTCGGTATTCCGGCCGTTGCCTCTCACTTTGGGAAGGAAACTGAGTATATCGCCGAACTTTTTTCGCGCGCCACCGACCAGTTGGCTGCTGTCGTCTTGAGTCACAATCCAAAGACGATCTTGGATCTCAAGTCTCGTTATTCACCACCGATCATACCGCTCGCAGAAGTGAGTACTCATCGAATATATGACAAGGTTCGCATATTGATTGTTCCAGGCCATGAGCCGAATTATGGTGGGGCAGAATATGGCGCACTTAAGGAGCGCGATATGAATAGAGAACTTGCGCAAGATCTAGCGACTTATCTGAAATCGAATACTCATTATGAAGTATTTGTTACCCGAGATGGAAATGAATGGTCGGAGCCATTTGCTGATTATTTTAAAAATAATTGGCAGGACATCATCGATTGGCAAAAAGCCTCAGCGGAAGATATGGTCCATCGTATCTCTGTCGGCCAAGCGACAGTTCCGGTAACTACGGTCTATCATAATAAGGCGCCGGATAATGTAGCGTACCGTCTCTACGGCATCAGCAAATGGGCGAATGAAAACGACATAGATATCATGGTGCATATACATTTCAATGATGCGCCAGGTCACGGTAGCCGCACGCCCGGTGACCATACGGGGTTCGCGATATATATTCCTGAGCATCAGTACGCCAATAGTACGACGAGTAAGGGCATAGCAGAGACAGTCTTTAAGCGTCTCATTAAATACAATCCAGTCAGCGATCTCTCAGGAGAGTCTACTGGCATCATCGAAGATCCTGACCTTATTGCACTTGGCGCGCATGACACATCTGATGCGGCAAGCATGTTGATAGAGTACGGATATATATACGAGCCTCAGTTTCTCAATGCGACGACGCGTGACCTTGCGCTCAAGGATCTCGCATTTCAAACATATCTCGGCCTGCAGGATTTCTTCGGCGTGAGTGATGATACTGCGTCAGTGAGTCGTCTCTACGACACTGTCGCTCTGCCTCACTCATGGAAAAAAATAGTCTCAGAAAAGAATGCACAGAATGTCGATGTATTCGCGCTTCAGTCAGCGCTTCTCGTTGATGGTGAATATCCGCCAGCTACAAAAGGTCTGACTGATTGTCCGCGCACAGGGAAGCTTGGCCCCTGCACACAACAAGCCCTCCAGTCATTTCAGAAAAAATATGGCATCACCGGTGAAAATAGCATCATGGGACAAAAGACGCTTGAAGTGCTCAATACAAATTTCGGTGTGAGTACGATCTAGTTAGTTGCCGCAAGTACTTTCTCTATTTCTTCCCGAGCAATTTTTGAATCACTCCATGGTGTTTTTGTGCCTTGAGGACCCATGATATAAGGGTCAGTTCCTTTGCCGGTGATGATGACTACGTCGCCTGTCTGCGCGCGCTTGATGCCTTCTCTGATAGCGAGACGACGGTCCATAATAATAGTTGGAGGGTGTGCCATGCCTTTGGCGACATCGTGCACAATGCTTTCTGGATCCTCATCATACGGGTCTTCATCGGTCAAGATAACCTCGTCGCAGTATTCGTCAGCAATACGTCCCATCTCTGTACGTTTCCATGTGTCGCGTCCACCTCCTGTTCCACCGAGGATGCAGATATTGCGCGATGATTGGAAGACTTGATATACCTTTTCGAGTGAGTCTGGGGTGTGGGCATAGTCGACGACCACTTTGAAATCTTGCCCCGCATCGATCAGTTCGACGCGACCCTTTATGCCATTGAATCGTTCGACAGCGCGCACGATGATGTCATGTGAAATGCCCTGGCTCTGCGCTGCGGTTATTGCCGCGAGGATATTATAGAGATTGAAAAGTCCAGAGAGCTGTGATGAAACGGTTTTTGCGTTCAAAGTAAAACGGAGGCCTTCTTTCTGTATCTCATACGGTTTGACATCTGATATATGGAAGCGCATCTTCTGGTCAGCATCGCAGGCAAGGAATTTCTCGACTTCCTTGTCGTCGCCATTAGCTATCATCACGCGATTTTTTTTACCTGAAAGGCCGAGACGGCGTGCGATAGATATTTTTGCATTCAAATAGTGCTCGTATGAGCCGTGAGCTTCGATATGTTCAGGAGAGATATTGGTGAAGACAAATGCATCCATGTCGATGAAGAGATGACGATAGGTGATAGCACCTTGAGAGGTCATTTCGAGGATGGCATAATCACATTTATGGTTTACGGCGTCGCGCAAAAATTTTTGCATGAAGAAACGTCCAGGCATGCTCATCTTGTAGAGATTGTCCGATGTGGCACCACCGATTTTGAAGCGGATAGTATTGGTTAATGCAGTTTTGTAGCCAGCCTCTTCGAGGATCGCATTCAAGATCTCAACTGTTGAGCTTTTGCCTTTGGTACCAGTGACAGCGATGACTTTGATGTGGCGAGAAGGGAAGCGGTATATGCAGGCAGCGATGAAAGCGAGCGAGCGGTGATAGAGCGGATTAGCGATACGGAAGATGGAGGTAGGGATCCAATTGCGAGTTTTGGCGAGGAATGAATCGAGCATGAGTCTACTCTAGCATATTTAGATGGTTTTTAAGAAAGCATCTTCAACGCCGCCTTTACCTTGGCGCCTGTCGCCGAGATGCTCTTATCTATCTTCTTGAGTGCCTCGCGACTTTCATCTGCACTGAAGCCAAGTGCCATGAGGGCTTCGACGGCATCCATATCACTTGAGATCTCAGCGGAGTATTCACTGTCATGGCTGACTGCAAATGGAGCAAGCTTGTCTTTGAGTTCGAGCACGATCTTTTCAGCTGTCTTGCGACCGATACCTGAAACCTTCACGAGATGCGAAGTTGAGCCACTGCGGATAGCGGAAACGAGAGTGTCGCTCGAAACGAGGGACATGATATTGAGTGCACTCTTGGGGCCGATACCAGAGATACTGATGAGAAGCTCAAAGAAGTCACGTTCTTTTCGTGATACGAATCCGTAGAGGTCATTGGCATCTTCACGAATGACATTGTATATAGAGAGGAATGTCTCAGTGCCTACTTTCAATGAATGAATAGAATCATCAGTCAGAAATACTTTATAGCCGATATTAGCTATTTCAACGACAGCATAGCGATTGCCGAGTTCGGTGACTTGTCCGCGTAGGGTAGCGATCATGGGTAGATTATAGCATCTACGCTTTTTGGCGGTAGTTTCTTGCCATTTTTTAAGTGATATGTTACCTTTCAAGGACATTTAAATCATATGGCAATTACATCTTCAGCTAAAAAGGCCCTCCGTGCTTCAAAAAAGAAGCGTGTTTTCAATCTCCGCCGCAAGTCAGATATTGAAAAGAACGTCAAAGCATTCCGTAAGCTCGTCCTCGCAAAGGATAAGGTTGCAGCAGCAAAGCTTGTCCCTGTCATCTATCAGGCTCTCGATAAGGCAGTCAAGACTGGTTTTATCAAAGTGAACGCTTCATCACGTACCAAGTCTCGTGTGATGGCGGCGCTCGCGAAGATTGCATAGCTTCGAGAAAACCGCCTCGTGAATCTCACCAGGCGGTTTTTCTTTTGTATTTTGGTAAAGGTGTGGTATCGTATTTCAACTGCCCTCGTCGTTCAATGGATAGGACGCAAGATTGCGGATCTTGCAATGTAGGTTCGATTCCTACCGGGGGCACAAAACGAACGAAGTGAGTTTTTTGAACCCGAGCAAAGCACCTGCGTGCTTTGCGTGTAGGAATCGAAAAGGTCGAGTATATGGAGCGGAACGAAGTGAGCACCATACGAGACCTGTACTGAAGCTGTAAGCTTCGATTCCTACCGGGGGCACCATTTAAAAAAAGCGAATCACTTCGCTTTTTTTAAATGGTGCCGACCGGAGCGCGACGGCGCGAGGTGGGCCCGCGGCCTTTTTCAGCAGAAAAAAAGCTGTGGGCACCAAAACAAAACGAATAGCAAGCCGAGACCTGTGACCGATTCCGGAGAATATGCAACAATGAGCTCATGCCACATTATTTTCTCGTTAATAAACCCCTCGGTGCCACACCCCTCGAAGCTCTCGAGCAACTTCGTCGTGAACAGGGGATAGATGCGTCAGTGCCAATGACATACGCCGGACGCCTCGATCCTATGGCGGAAGGCCTTCTCCTCATCCTTGTTGGTGACGAATGTAAAAAGAAAGAGCAGTATTTGGGACTCGATAAGGAATACGAAATCGAAGTTCTATTGGGGATAAGTAGTGATACAGGGGATGTGCTTGGAAAAATAAAACGGGTCAATGATGATCTAATATCAAATGATAAAATTCCTTCGCAGTTTTCAGAACAAGTCATTCAGGAAAAGTTAAAACTTCTCGTCGGTAAGCGCCTAGAAAAATATCCCGCGTACTCTTCAAAGCCGGTTGACGGTAAACCTTTATTCATGCACGCTCGTGAAGTAGCTCTTGGAGGAGGGAATTTTAATGATATTGAAATGCCAGAAAAAGAAATCGAGATTTATTCAATCGACTTTCTCGGTATGTATGAAATTTCAAAGCACGAATTAGTTGAGACTGCGATCGGGCGCATTTCAAAAGTGAAAGGGGATTTCAGACAGGAAGAGATACTTAGTTTGTGGAAACAGTTACTTCAAGATGAGGTAGAAACGCGAGGACAATTTCAAATAATAAAATTAAAAGTACACGCATCTTCAGGCGCCTACATGAGAACGCTTGCAGAAAAGCTTGGCGAATCATTCGGTATGCGAGCATTGGCTTGGAGCATCAAGCGTACAAAAATTGGAGATTTTACTCTCCAATAGTCTGTGAATAATATTTATATTAGAAACCAAGGCCTTCGAGAACGTGCTTCAAAAATGGTTCATGATGTTCAGTCTCGGCAATATACTTGAGAAGGATCTCGCGAACGCTTTCAGGGTCGACGGCATCGATGTAAATAACAAGTAGAGGCATGACCAGTTTGTGCGACTTCAACAAGAGTTTGTGAGGAACTTCATCGTGTGGAATCCAGAAAGACTCAAGAGTAAGAAAAGGGTAGAGCACATTGTCCGCGACAATGCCGCGGTCGTTGATCTCATAGTAGACTTCCTTTGGCGGGTGCGATGCGTGGAGGACGAGTGCGACAGCGGCGACAACCACAAAAATCGCAGGGATGATTGCGCCAAAAATAATACTTACTGCTGCCAGAGAAAGAGTGACGATGCCGACTGCCCAATACCAGTCAGGTTTCTTTTCAATATAGAAGTGCGCCGGTGCGCGCCATGAGATGAGAGCTTCAGTAGCCATGAGAGAATTATAGCATAGGAATATGGCATAGATTGAATTTTGTGTGGATTTATGTAATTATGCATGGACCGCAGTTTGAAGGATGGGTGGCTGAGCGGTCTAAGGCAACGGTCTTGAAAACCGTCGCCCTCGCAAGGGGGCCGTGAGTTCGAATCTCACCCCATCCGCACAATGAGAATACTCGGAATAGATTATGGAACCAAACGCATTGGCATAGCGATCTCTGATCCCAATGCGCAATTTGCGTTGCCTCATTCTGTTCTGCAAAATTCAATCTCAAAAAAACTATCGATCATCAATGATATCGTCACACTCGCGCAGAGCAATGAAGCGACGACAGCTATCATTGGCGAATCACGCAACTATCACGGTGAACCAAATAAAATATTGCCGGATGTACTGGAGCTTAAAAAAGAATTAGAGACCCGCGGCCTTATAGTGCATCTTGAGCTTGAATTTATGACAAGCCAGCAAGCGGAGCGCTTCCAAGGTAAAACAAAGGACACTGACGCTTCGGCGGCTGCTCTCATACTGCAGTCGTATTTGGACAGTCATAAAAATAAATAGAACGGGAATGGTATAATTACCTCATGTTTTATTTTCTGAATCCCCAAACATTGATCGCGGTCGCTGGCCTCGTCGGCATTATCGGCATCGTCTTTGCTGAGACGGGTCTTTTCTTCGGTTTTTTCCTCCCCGGAGATTCTCTCTTATTTACCGCAGGCCTTTTGGCTTCAGAGCATCACCTACCGCTCGCCGGATTGCTTATCGGCGCATTCATAGCTGCAGTAGCAGGGGACAGCGTCGGGTATGCATTCGGTAAAAAGGTAGGGCCGGCGATATTCACCAAAGAAGATTCGATTTTTTTTGATAAAAAACATATTGCCCGCGCACAGCATTTTTATGAAAAGTATGGAAAAAAAACGATCATACTGGCTCGTTTTCTACCGATCATACGGACGTTCGCGCCTATCGTGGCAGGAGTGGGCATGATGCCGTACCGGGTATTTATCGCTTTCAATATCATCGGCGCTCTATTGTGGACGGGTGGTATGATTTTGCTCGGCTATGTTTTTGGCTCACTTATCCCGAATCCTGATAGGTATATCATACCGATGGTCATCGTCATCATCGTTCTTTCGGCTACGCCTACTTTGAGAGAGATTTTCCGGAAAAGGGTATGATACAATAATATCAATGCACTCATCGATTTTTTTTAAGTTATTTCCTCCGCCAAAATTTCTCTTGATGCCTCATGTGGGCATCGACATCTCTGATGATGCCATCTCTCTCATCGAATATTCTCGTCCTATCGGCGAACGCATCATCATTAAATACGCCAATGTTCCTCTGCCCGTGGGCATCATCGATGGGGGAGATATCAAAGATGAAAAAAAGCTCATCGCCATATTAGGGGATACAGTCAAAGAGCATGGGATACACTATGCGAAAGTCTCCATCCCAGAAGAAAAAGCGTACTTGTTCGAGACCGAAGTGCCTTATGGCGACTTCCGCATGATCAGTCAGAATATTGAATTCAAGCTCGAAGAAAATATTCCTCTTTCTGCTGCTGATGCTGTTTTCGCATTTGATATTTTGGCGGGCACTCAAGGCAAGCCATGGCGCGCGAGTGTTTCGGCGGTGCCGCGGACATATATCGAGCACATGATGGAGTTGTTCCGTAGCTCAGGCATCACCCCAGTCTCATTTGAAACCACTCCTCGTGCCATCGCGCGCGTCATATCCACGCAGGATGATCTCGACTTGATTGTTGTCCATGCCATGAAGCGCAAAACCGGCATCTACATAGTTTCTCAGCGCACAGTCGGGTTTACTTCGACGATATCCGTTGGATCAGATGAAGCGGACTCTGTGGAGTACGTAGACGCACTGATTGCAGAGATCGGGCGCGTCAGCACATATTGGGCGACAAAAACTGAAAGCAACAGTCAGCCAATAAAAAAAGTCGTGATCACAGGGCATGATGCAGAACGTATAGTGAGCGCGCTGCACATGAAAGTTTCGGATGCTTTTATGGTAGAAGCGGTCGATGTATGGAAGAGCATCTTGAATACCAATAGATATGTGCCACCGATAGTAAAATCTGATTCATTCGAATATGCGCCGGCTGCGGGCCTCGCACTCTAATTTTATGAGCTACACTTTTTTACCATATGCCGAGCAGCGGGGAATACAGCGAGAATATCGCATACGCGTATTGATCGTTCTCTTCTTTTTCATATCAATATCTTTTGTGATTGGTGTCGGCTCACTTTTTCCAGCATATGTATATTCAGTGTACGCAGAGCGCCTGCACTTGGGACAAGTGGCTGAATTCAAAAAGAGCATCGATGCTGCTTCGCTTACTTCGACGCAACAACAGCTTGCGCAGAGCGCCGCTCTCCTGAATACGCTTGACGAATATCTTCAGCCGAGCGTGTTCTATATGACTATAAATACGATCGTATCTCTCCGAGGTCCCGTCACGATAACAGGCTTTACCATGGAGTATACAGTGAGCCCCGCAGGCATGAAGATCACTTTGTCCGGAACGGCGCCGACCAGAAATGATCTCCTGTCATTCAAGAGTCGATTGATCGGCATGTCAAAAAAAGTCGTGGTAGATCTGCCTATATCAGCTCTGACTCGGGATACCGATATACATTTCTCAATTCAAGTAACTGAAACACTCTAATGAAACACTCGCATAGCCATATACCGCTGCTCATATTCGCTTTCTCAGTCACGCTGATGGTGAGTGCGCTCTATGCATACATGTATCATGCAACCTCTGTATCAGTATCGAGAGCGGGATTAGCGCGTGATATCGTCGCGACTGAGCAGAACGATCAAGCTCAAGCAAAAAAACTTTCGGCCATCGCCTCAGATACCGCGCTCGACCGGTCGGTCATGCAAAGTTTCTTCATTCCTGCTGACGATGTGGTGTCGTTCATCACTACGCTGGAAGCTCTTGGTCCTCAATCTGGAACGACATTGAGTCTGACTGGCATCGACTCCGATCCGCTGACGAATGCTGTTCCCGGCACAGTTGGGCGTGCGCACGGACATATCGATGCATCGGGCACATGGGCATCGGCGCTGCGTCTCCTCGATCTTGCTGAGCATATGCCCTATGCGGCGACTGTCAGTCATGTGCGTTTGAGCGGAGGAGCGCTCGATGAAAAGAAACAGCCAACATGGAGCATCTCATTTGATATTCAAGCAGCAGTGCTTGTCTCTGCTGCATCAGCGGTTTCTACGCCATAATATTCCTCATCATTTATGCATAATATCTTTTCATTTTTTAATAAGAAAAACTCTAACCAGCGAAACCAGCCGGGCTATGTCCACTACTGGTCTTCTGTCGGCAACGATGCATTCACTGATTGGGCGCTTATCATTGCGCTAACATGTATAGTCGCTGGCTCGCTCATCGGGGTAGGGGGATATGTATATATCCAGACACAAACAGATCTGCAAGGACAAGGAACAGTTCTGCCTGCTTCGACTGCTGCGTCACATTTTGACGTCGATAAGCTCAAAAATGCGATAGCAACATTTGACGCTCGTGCCAATGAGAGGGTAATGTTAAGTAAAGGTTATATAGGACCTAAAGATCCATCCCTTCCGTAGTTCAATGGATAGAACAGCGGACTTCTAAGCCGTTGATGTTGGTTCGATTCCAACCGGAAGGACCATAAAAGTGTATAAGTTGTTTATATCATGTGCATATCTCCCTTTTAATGAGGTGCTGTTGTGGTACAATTACAGCAGGTAATTATCATTATCAGCTAATAATTTCATTAACATGAAAGCAGCACACGCTATTGCGTTTATTCTCGTTATTATCGGTGGTTTGAACTGGCTCCTCGTCGGTCTCTTTAACCTCGACGTTGTTATGTATCTTGGTGTAGTCATTGCAAAGATTGTCTATATCCTCGTCGGTCTCTCAGCTATCTATCTTGTCGTCACACACAAGAAGGATTGTAAGAATTGCTCAGTTTCAGCTCCAGCCGCTCCAGCACAGATGTAAGGCTAGTGGACTCTCGCCTTACAGGCGCAGTACAGTCTCCGTATTTTCTCGGAGTAAAACTCCTTGAAAATATACTCAGACTTTTCGAGTCCTTCTCGGAGCAATGCTCCTCGATCGCCCACATAAACAAAAAACACCGCAAAGGTGTTTTTTGTTTATGTGGGCGATACAGGACTCGAACCTGTGACCTTTCCAGTGTAAATGGATTGCTCTACCAACTGAGCTAATCGCCCGAATTTTGCATCTCAAAATTCGGATCGAAAGACTTTTTCTGTGCAAAGCACTGAAAAAGTTTTCGACCAGAATTTTGAATATTTCTTTGCCTTACCCGATACAATAGCGTATATTCATCATATGAGCAATAAGTCATCAAAAAAGACGCAACAGAGCGCTCCACGCAAAGCGATGAAGATCCCCAAGATCACTATCCTTTATGAGGATGCTGATATTGTGGCCATCGACAAGCCTGCGGGCCTCATGGTGCACCCAGATGGCCGTGCGCCAGGACCATTCATCACCGACTGGGTTGTCAAAGAATTTCCTCGCACCAAAAACGTGGGGGAGCCTTCTCGCACCCCTGATGGGACTGAGATCATCCGTCCAGGCATCGTTCATCGTCTCGACCGTGAGACATCGGGCGTTCTTCTTATTGCAAAAACCGCCAAAGGTCACGCTCATCTCAAACAACAGTTTCAAGATAGAACGATGAAAAAGAAATATGTTGCTTTTGTCTGGGGAGATCTCAAAGAAGAGTTCGGTACTATCACTCGTCCTATCGGTCGTAGTGGTTCAGATTTCCGCAGATATTCGGCGAGTCGTGGTAGTCGTGGGGTAGAGCGTGAAGCTGAAACGTATTGGACAAAACTCGCCACTGTCGTTGTTCCTATGAAGCTCACTGCTTCATCAGGAAGAAATATGGATGCCACAGAGAGTAAGCAAAGATTCACGCTCATGGAAGCTGAACCGAGAACTGGACGCACGCATCAGATCCGCGTGCACTTCTCAGCGATACAGCATCCAGTGGTAGGAGATACGCTCTATGCCCCAAATCGCCCTATGATGCTTGGATTCGAGCGCACTGCGCTCCATGCTCGTTCCATCGAGTTTACAACTGTGAAAGGGGAGAAGGTGAAAGTTGAGGCACCTCTGCCAAAGGATTTCAAAAACGCATGTAAAGAACTTGGTATTTCTGATACAATATAGCTACTATGATTCCTCGATTTGGGAGAATCCTTCCATTCATCATCTCGGTGCTCGGCATTGTCGATGTTAAGTACGGGTGGTATCCGCATCGAATCTGGAGTGTTTTTGTCGCCATCGTAACCGTGTTTCTGATTTATTTTATGTTCAAGGATCATGAGTCAGTTTCGCCAAAAAAGGCAGTGCATCATATCTTGACCCCTTTTCTGTTGATGATGGCGATTGTGCTGGCGACCTATGTTATTTTCTTCTAGAGACCAAAGTACCTTACTGCAAGGTAATCGCTTGACTTGAAGGCGATTTTTTGTTTAAATTATCCCTCAACTTCGGCGTAACTATAAAAACCTTATTAAACTCATTTTATTACATGGACAAGCAAGAAATACGTAACATAGCTATCATCGCTCACGTGGACCACGGTAAGACTACTCTTACCGATGCCATCATGACCCAATGTGGTCA
Organism: Patescibacteria group bacterium; assembly: GCA_040388415.1. GTDB lineage: Bacteria > Patescibacteriota > Minisyncoccia > Phycocordibacterales > PALSA-1337 > C7867-002. Next base: position 57,399 of record JAZKBV010000002.1, on the reverse strand, counting down.
CGGTGATGAGGGAAGTATGGACAGTAACGCGCTCGAACTCGAGCGTGGTATCACTATTTACGCAAAGAATACCTCGGTCATCTACAAGGGCACCAAGATTAACATCGTGGATACTCCTGGTCACGCCGATTTCGGTTCAGAGGTTGAGCGTGTGCTCCGTTCTATCGATACTGTTCTTCTTGTAGTTGATGCACAAGAAGGTCCTATGCCACAGACTCGTTTCGTATTGAAGAAGTCTCTCGAGCTCGGCCTCAAGCCAATCGTCATCATCAACAAGATCGACAAGCCAGCTGCAAACCCAAATCTCGTTCACGAACAAGTGCTCGAACTTTTCATCGAGCTTGGCGCGCATGATGCTCAGATTGATTTTCCAACAGTTTACGCTATCGGTCGTCAGGGTATAGCAAAGATGAGCCTCACTGAAGAGTCAAAGGATCTAACACCGCTTCTCGACTGTATCTTGAGTCACGTTCCACCTGCCAATACAGCTGAACAAGCAACCCATCCACTCAAAGCACAAGTATTTAACCTCGGCTATGACAACTTCCTCGGACGTCTCGGTGTTTGTCGTATTTATGATGGTTCTATCAAGGATCAGCAAAATATCTGGGTCAAAGACATTATCACGGGAAAGATTTTCAGTGGCAAAGTGACCAAGCTTTTCACTTTTGAGGGTAAGAAGCGCGTTGAGGTAAAAGAAGCTTTTGCGGGTGACATCATCACAGTCGCTGGTTTGCCTGATATTTATATCGGTGAGACGCTCGTCGACAACGAAGCAACCGAAGCGCTCCCAACGATCAAGATCGATGAGCCTACTATCAGTTTGAACTTCCTCGTCAACAACTCTCCATTCGCTGGCAGGGAAGGTAAGTTCGTTACTGGTCGTCAGATCCGCGAGCGCCTCGAAAAAGAGCTCGAGATCAACGTTGGTCTCAAGGTGGATTTTTCTGCAAATGAATATTTCAAAGTGTTCGGTCGTGGCGAGCTCCACATCGCTGTGCTCCTCGAGAACATGCGTCGCGAAGGATATGAAATGCAAGTCTCTCAGCCACAGGTTATCGTCAAAGATATTGCTGATGAGTCTGGCAAGATGATCAAGTCAGAGCCTTTTGAAGAACTCACCATCGATATTCCAGAAGAGTTCACTGGCGCCATCATCGACAAGCTCGGCAAGCGCAAAGCTGTCATGACAGATATGAAAACAAAGGAAGGTCAGTCACGTATCCTCTTTGAAATTCCTACACGTGGTCTCCTTGGGTATCGCAATGTGTTCGTTATCGACACCAAGGGTGAGGGTATCCTCGCAAGTCGTTTCCTCGATTTCAAACCATACGCTGGTGAGATCGAAAAGCGCGAAACAGGTTCTATGACATCGATGGTGTCAGGCAAATCGCTCGGTTTCTCACTTTGGAACCTCCAAGATCGTGGACGTCTCTTCATTGGGGCTGCTGTTGAGGTATATGAGGGTATGGTTGTTGGCGATACTTCAAAGGGTGATGATATGGACGTGAACCCATGTAAGGGTAAGGCGATGAGTAATATGCGTTCATCAGGAAAAGATGAGGCCCTCATGCTCGTACCGCCATTTGAGCTCAGTATCGAACGAGGTTTGGAACTCATGCGTGGCGATGAATATCTCGAAATCACTCCTATCAACGTTCGTTTGCGCAAGAAGTTTTTGACGCCAACAGATAGATCAAAGGCGGGCAGAAAGGACGGGGTTGTCTAAGATATCCACTTTTCTCTATTGCAGTGGGACGTGGCGGAGTTATAGTTAACATGAATTCGGTTATGGAAAGGTCATTTTATGCCCGCAAAATTATGTGAACTGTGTCCGAAGTCTCGCACCTGCACTGACACTCAGATTACTGAGCGTTGTCCGATTCCGCCATCTCTTTTGGCAGAACAACATGTCTCTGTTGAATCACAACAGGGACGGCCGCGGCTACATCTACAGCCGGTCTTCATTGATCGCCCTGAATATTCCGAACCGCCATGGGACTCAAAGGAAGGCGAGTATCGCTAAGTTAGTTTCAAGCCAGATCTTCGGACCTGGCTTTTTACTTAAAATCAAAGCTTTTTCTTGATTATTTATTACCCATATGATAAGCTCTTTCCACTATGTCAATCAAGGCAACAACTAAGATCGTTACCCCAATCAACGCAGAAGCGCGCAAGAATCTCGACATTCACGCTGGTGATCTCGTCCGCGTATGGCAGAAGATTGAGGAAACAAAGGGTAAGTTCCGTCTCCAGGCTTTCGAAGGTCTCGTTTTGTCACACAAGCACGGTAGTGAGTCAGGTGCTACATTCACTGTTCGTAAGGTTATCGATGGTATCGGAGTTGAGCGTATTTTCCCGCTCTACTCTCCAATGATCGATGAGATCGAGCTCGTCCGACGCTCAAAGGTTCGCCGTGCGAAGCTCTACTTCGTTCGCGAGCAGGCTGCAAAGGAGATTCGCAAGAAGATGCGCCGTGTTATGGATACAAAATACCCAGACGAAGTCATCGCAACAGATGTCGTCAAGAAGGGAACAAAGGTTGGAGAAAAGGAAGAGGTTGTTGCGGAAGCAAAATAAATTCAACATCAAAACCGCTTCGGCGGTTTTTTGTTGATAAATAGCTTCGTTTCAGCTATAGTGTTCAAGCTCCTTTGAAATGCGCGGGTGGCGAAATTGGTAGACGCACTACCTTGAGGTGGTAGCGCCCATTTGGGCATGGAAGTTCGAGTCTTCTCCCGCGCACAGAGTTCGCACAGAGTTACTGTACTTCAATCGTTGTTGGCTGGCCGATTTTTGCGCCAGTCAGTTTGTTGACGACTTTGATCACAACGAATACCGAAAGTCCGACGATGAGCAGGTTGATGATGGCGTTCAAAAATGAACCCCATTTGACTGCGCCCCAGGCAAAAGATGAAAAGTCTGGTTGAGAAAATACGTTAGCGATCATACCCAAGACAATGTCTTTGACGAGCGAGTTGACTAGGGCATTGAATGCAGTGCCGATAACGACGCCGATAGCGAGCTCGATGGCGTTTCCCTTGATGATAAATGTTTTGAATTCTTGAGTGATATTTTTCATAGTAGGTTTGTTAATTTGTATTATAATATCACTATGCTCTACACACGCAAAGGCGACGCCGGCACCACAAAGGATTTCAAATCCGGTCCTGGCGAACGCAAATCAAAAAGTTCGTGCCAGACCGAAGCTCTCGGTGCCCTCGATGAGCTCGGTGCGTTTCTTGGTTTGGCGAAATTGAAGTCAGCAGAGGCTACATGGCTCGTAGATGGAAAGAAGCCAGCTGATATCGTCCTGTGGGCGCAGAACGCTCTATTCACCGTCCAGGCCGAAGTGGCAGGCGCTGACAAGCGGGTAGGCCAGGCGAAGGTCACTGAGATGGAAGCGTGGATTGATTGGACAGAAAAAGAATTGCCACCGATAAAAACTTTTTTCATCTCGGGAGGCACTGAGCTTGCCGCGCTATTTGATGTTTCTCGCACCCTCGCCCGCAAAGCTGAGCGTCGTGTCGTGGCTGGAACTGAGATAAAAGAATTTGTTCTTGATCCCGCCACACTCGCATTTCTCAATCGACTTTCATCGTTGTTCTATGCTTTAGCTAGACTTACTAACCATAAATCTGGTATAACTGAGCAACCCCCAAGTTATAAGTAATAGTCAGCGGGGAATAGGTTCGCAATATGGTGGCTATAGTTTAGTGGTAAAACTTCGGTTTGTGGAGCCGATATCGAGAGTTCGATTCTCTCTAGCCACCCCACTTCGGAATAAGAAACTAGTAGCGGTATAGTAGTACTTCTTATTCTGGTATACTTCTGGTATGAAAATAATACTTTTGATAATAAATGTTTGTGTATTTCTTGGGTCAGGATTTTTCTTTGTCCTCAGTCTGAGCGGCGGTTCTGGTACAGATCCAGTTTTTATAGGAACCCTCATTATGGTTATTACGAGCTTGCTTGGAATCATTGGAATGGGGTCTACTTTTAAACGCGTTACAAGAACTTCGTATTATATATTTGCTGCCGTAGGAATTCTTATACCAGCAGTAATGTTTCAATACCTCATCCTGCAATAAAATTTTATGCAAGAAATCACTATTCAAGACGCTACCCCCAACGACGCCCAGGGAATAACGAATGTATTTTACAAAGCTTGGCTTGCTACATACCCAAATATAGAAAAGGGTGTAACCGTAGAGGATATAGAATATAGCTACAAGGATGATTTTTCTGCTGAAAAAATCGAGGCGCTAAAAGAGCTTATAAGAAATGTACCCCAAAATACTAAAAGGCTCGTTGCAAAAAATGGAGATATGATAGTTGGTGCTTGTACTGTTATCAGAAAGGAGGATTATAATCACCTCCGAACGTTATATATTTTACCTGAATTTCAACATAAAGGAATCGGAACAAAACTATGGAATAAAGCATTAGAATTCCTCGACTCTACAAAAGACACTATTGTTCAAGTTGCCGATTACACTGAAAACGCGATCAACTTTTATAAAAAACTAGGTTTTGTCGATACGGGAAAAAGAACAACAGAAGAATCAGGTAAATTAAAAAGCGGAGCAATTATCACTGATATGGAAATGGTGAGGAAAGCTGAATAGAGTATACTTAAACTATACTATATAAATATAAAACTATGCTTAATCATGACATGGCAACAACAGGGCTTGAGCTCACGGGTTACAAAATCACTAAAAATCTCGGCTTAGCGCGCGGTATCATCGTACGTTCACGTTCAATAGTAGGTAACATTGGTGCGGGCATCCAAGGTCTATTCGGAGGGAACATCACCATACTCACTGATTTGTGTGAAAAGACACGTGAGGATGCATTCGATCTCATGTTGAAGCACGCAACAGATATGGGTGCGAATGCGGTTGTCGGTGTGCGTTATGATGCCACGGAAGTCATGCAAGGCATGACTGAAGTTTTGGCATATGGCACGGCAGTTGTCGTCGAAAAAGCTTAATTATTAATCTAATCCATAATCACATGCACACACTTACCACTTTCTTCATTGGCGTTGCGGTCGCTCTTGTTATCGTGCTTTGCATCACGTATTTCGTCAAAGGCGGAACTCGTTTCAACAACAGTCTTATATTTATCGCTGGCTTTGTGATCGGTATGCTTACTTTGTATATCAAAGTAAAGTTGCTTGGTTTTTAGTTAAGCACGGCGATCACTAGAAAAACCCGTTTATGCGGGTCTTTCTTTTATATTAGAGTGCATTACTACTTCGCTGGAGTTGGTGCTGGCGCCGGTGTAGCAGGTGCAGTTGGAGTAGGCAACTGAACATTGATAGTAGGATTGATAACAGGAGTTACCGGCTGAGTCATTGAATCGATCCTTTGACGGAAATAGGGCATGGTAAAGAAGAGTACTAGAACAAGGACAAGTACGACCAATACTGCACCGATAATCACGCCATATCCTCCATCTGATGAATTGGTACTGGTTTCGCCTGGATTGTTTATGATTGTGGTCATTTTAATTTAAATTAGAAATAGTAGAGGTTGCGACACGTGAGATGCCGAGCGACTTTTTAAACCATTACAATTGTAGTCAGAATGAGTGCTCTCATGTATATTACTGTCATGACCAAGCCCGCATACACCATCCTCCTTTTCTATACCTTTTCGCGCATCCGCAATCCGGAGAAGTTCGCGGAGCTTCATCGTGCCAAGTGCCAGACTCTCGGCCTCAAAGGCCGTATGATCGTGGGGGAGGAGGGGGTGAATGCTACCTTTGAAGGAATTACCGAGAATACTGATAAGTATAAGCGCTTCCTCAAACGTGACCCGCTGTTCAAAAAAGTCGTCATCAAAGAAAGTGAAGGCATGGGTTCAGCCTTTCCTCGTCTTGCAGTCAAAGTGCGCGACGAGATCGTCACTCTTGGTGCAGGGAAGTTCAACGTGAAAAAAGAAACAGCAACACAGCTGCCAGCCAAAGAGCTTGAGAAATGGTACGCAGAAAATAAAGATTTTGTCGTTCTTGACCTGCGTAACGACTACGAGATCGCCAGCGGTAAGTTCGAACGTACGATCGATCCTGGCCTCAAGAATTTTCGTGACCTCCCAAAGAAGATCAAAAAGCTTGCCAAGCTCAAGAATAAAAAAGTGGTCACAGTCTGCACAGGAGGCATCCGCTGTGAGAAGGCGACCTGTTTGCTCAAGCGCGAAGGCTTCACTGATATCTATCAGCTGAAAGACGGTATACATACCTACATGAAAGAGTATCCGGGAAGCAATTTCAAAGGCACGCTCTTTGTGTTTGATAACCGCATGACAACGGACGTGGTGCCAGTACCAGAAAAAGTCATTGTCGGCGCCTGTGTGTTTTGTAAATCAGAAACAGAAGATTATTACTCGGATGATTCAGTCAGGCCTTCGAGAAAGATACTGTGTTGCAAGGCGTGTGTAAAAAATAGCCCGACACATATACGTAGTGCGCTATAATATATGTCTAACACATATTTATGAACATACACCTCATCATCACCTCTATTGTCGAAGGTATCACCGAGTTTATCCCTGTTTCATCAACAGCTCATATCATCATCGTCTCAAAGCTGATGAGTGTGGATTTGACCACTGACTATATCAAGTTTTTCTTATTGTTCATTCAGTTTGGTGCACTGTTTGCAGGCATCTTCCTCTTTGCGAAAAAACTATTGACCAATAAGCAGATGTTCATCAATGTCTGTATCAGTTTTGTACCAACTGCAATCGTTGGATTTATCCTTTATAAATTGTTCAAGCATCTTCTCGAAGGGAATATGCCACTCATCGGTTTTACCCTCCTAGTAGGTGGTGTTATTTTTATCTATCTTGAAAAAGTCTTTATGAAAAAGAGGGGAGGCGAATCTGATTTGGCGAATTTTGGAAAGACAGAGATATCGTATACGGATGCGTTTGTCATCGGTCTCGCGCAGGCTACAGCTATCATTCCCGGTGTCTCGCGTTCAGGTGCAACGATTGTCGGAGGCATCCTGCGTGGTATCAAAAAGGCGATCATCATCGAGTATACATTTATTCTTGCTCTGCCAACAATTGCTGCTGCGACGCTCTATGATATGTATAAGTCGCGCGCTATTTTTAGTGCCATCCATTCATATGCTGAGCTAGCAACGGGTTTTATTGTTTCTTTCGTAGTCGCTGGTGTTACACTGTACCTATTGAAAAAGTACCTCCCCCGAATCTCGCTCACAGCTTTTGGTTGGTATAGAATAGCCTTAGCCGCATTGATTTTTATCGTCATTACCATCTAGGTGGTATAATACATTCATTATGATTGTCGTCGGAAAACCCCAGCATCTCGGAAATAAGACACTCGTGCTTTTTTTGTCGAGGAGGACAACTCTCGGTTTCATAGCCTTTATCATCTCAGGCGTCATCGCTTTTGTCGGGCCGTCTTTGTCTGTGGGAGTGGCGGGACTGTTGGCTTTTGGTGGAAGTCCAAATATGGCGACGATCTCACAAGTGTCTTCAGCAATCTCTACTCTCGATGTGATGTTATTTTTGTTGAGCATCATTGCGGGCATGGTCGGAGCTATCATCGCGCTTCTGGAGTATCGAAACTATATGTTCGAGCTCGATGATCTCAGTCTCAAGATCAACCGGGGCATCATTAATCAGTATGAAACATCTGTTCCATATCACCAGATACATGACGTAAGTGTTGTTCGCACGTTCGCTCATCAGCTTTTCGGCACGAGCCGTCTTGTCCTCATTACTACGGTGCATGATGATGCGAGCAAGGATAGGAGCGCTGACACGGTTTTTGACCCTATCGATGCGAGCCTTGCTGAAGATATACGTTCATTTTTGGAGCACAGGATAGGCGTTCAAGTGATACAGCAACAGGTAAGCAGTGTCCCTCCTTTAGCGCAAGCCCAAACCGAAAACCATGCGTAAAAAAACTGCTCAACACGAATTGGTTAAAGATGTCACATTCATCGCTATTGGAGCAGTTATCGCTCTTATCCTCTCTGGCTTCGGTATTATCGATCATCTCGTTTCATTATTTGGCAGCAATGAAGTCGCCAGTTTCGTCGCGGGCATGTTCTTCACCTCTGTTTTTACCATCGCTCCTGCATCAGTTGCCCTCGGCAGCATCGCTTCGCATACCTCAGGTCATATTGTTGCATTGTGGGGTGCGCTCGGTGCCGTATGCGGAGATCTCATGTTGTTCTACTTTATCCGTGATCGTTTCTCGGAGGATTTCATGAATTCATTCGGGTCGGTTTTTATCCGACATCTTGCTAGTTCATTTCACGTCGGTTTCTTCAAATGGATCTCACCGATCCTCGGCGCTCTCATCATAGCCTCGCCTTTACCCGATGAGCTGGGCATCACGCTCCTCGGTTTTTCAAAGACTCGAACGCTTGCGCTCATACCGATCTCATTCATCGGAAACATCCTCGGTATATATCTCATCGTTTGGTTTGGCACAGCGCTCTAATCATATGAAAATAATCATCGTCGCTATCGGTAAGGAAAAAGATTTTGGAGGGTATGAGCTCGTGCGCGAATATACTGAGCGCATCTCTCATTACTGCACCTGCGAATGGAAATATATTCCTGGGACATCAGCGCAAGAAGACAATGCGAAGCTTGTTGAGGTCATGGAAAAAGAAGGAGCCGGCTCGTATGCGATTGCTCTCGATGAGATAGGGAAGGAGTATACATCGTCCGCATTTGCAGAGGTAATACAGTCACGCATGAATGAAAGTGTACGAACATTGTTTTTTATCATTGGCGGATCGTATGGATTGAATGATGAAGTGCGCTCGCATGCGCGTCTGACCTTGGGACTATCGAAGCTCACCTTCCCGCATCAGCTCGTCCGTCTCATCCTCATAGAACAGCTTTATAGAGCATTTACTATTATTCGAGGGGAAAAATATCATCATTAACATACTATGAAATCACCTGATTATAACTACCATTTGCCACAGGATCTCGTGGCGCATACGCCAGCTGAACCGCGTGACTCTGCTCGGCTGCTCGTCTATAGCACAAAGACAAACGAGATCGTTTTTGATACATTTGCCCATATTTCGCGTTATATACCAGCCAACGCTCTGATGGTATTCAACGACACACAGGTGGTGCCTGCGCGCCTTGAGCTGATGAAGCTCACTGGCGGAATGGTTCGTATACTGTTTTTAGTGAATGAGTGGGGCAGGCAAGGTGTTATTAAGGGATTGCCTGACCGCAAGCTGAGCGTCGGCGACCAATTGTATTTCAATCATCATGCCATCCTCGACGTCGTCGATCAACATAATGAAGAATTTTCTTTCAGGCTCCGCATCTCAGTCGAAGAATTTGAAAAGCTCTGCACCTTGCATGGACGTACACCGCTACCTCCATATATCCATACGACGCTCAATGAAGAAGAAGCTCGTGCAAAATATCAGACAGTCTTTGCGACTAAACCCGCATCAGTTGCGGCGCCAACAGCCTCTCTTCACTTCACCGAACAAGTGCTCACATCTCTGGCTGAAAAAGGTATCGATCGTGCTACGGTGACCTTACATGTGGGTCGAGGAACCTTTGCTTCGCTCACACCAGAAAGTATCCAGGCGAAGTCTCTCCACTCTGAGCCGATTCAAGTGAGTGCCGCATCCGCGACCCATATCTTGGAGGCAAAGAAATCGGGCAAGATAATTGTCTCTTCAGGAACTACCGCTACACGTACGCTCGAAGCAACAGCGGACTCAATACTCAAGGGGGAGGGGTACACTGGCGAGACGACGCTCATGATCACGCCACCCTACGATTTTAAGATTGTCGACGCTATCATTACCAACTTTCATCTGCCAAATACGTCCCTTATCATGTTGGTGGATGCTTTCTTACAAGCAAAAGGATCGCAAGCAAGCTGGAGAGACCTCTATGAGCGAGCTATCAAAGAGAAGCTCAGATTTTACTCGTTTGGTGACGCGATGCTCATTATATAGTAGACTAGTTACATGAATACAAAACGCATTATTTTTTGGGCTTGTTTTATTATCATTCTCGCACTTATTTTCTGGGGGCTTGTTGTGGCTATGAATAAGCCATCAGCAGGCACAGGGCCTACTGCTGCAGGGGCAGTAACTGCAGAAGATCATATCTTCGGACCAAAGAATGCCCCAGTTACTATGATCGAGTATGGAGATTTCCAGTGTCCTGCATGTGGCGCGTATTATCCTCTGGTCAAGCGTCTGACACAGGAAGCGTCTACCACTCTCCGTCTTGTCTTCCGCCATTTCCCATTGCCTCAGCATGCCAATGCTCCTATCACGTCCCAGGCAGCCGAGGCAGCGAGTCTCCAAGGAAAGTTTTGGGAGATGTATGACTTGATCTACAGTAATCAATCAGAATGGAGCACCCTTCCTGATGCTCATGCAGTACTTATCGGTTATGCTCAAAAGATTGGTCTTGATATGGTCAAGTTCAAAGCGGATCTGGATAGCTCAGCAGTCAAAGACGCTGTCGCTGCTGATGCCGATGAAGGGCATAAGATAGGCATCAATGCGACCCCGACTTTCTTCATTAATGGAAAAGTGATCGCTAACCCACAAAGTTATGAAGCATTTAAAGCACTTATTGAAGCGGCCGCTTCAGGCAGTTCCAAATAAAGCCGTCGTCGCGCTCTTTATCATCGCTCTCCTCGGTTTTACTGATGCGTCGTTTTTGACGATTGAGCATTACCAAAATCGCATTCCACCTTGTACAACAGCGGGCTGTGAGACAGTGCTTACGAGTGATTATTCTTCTATCATAGGGATTCCCGTGGCGCTACTCGGTGCGATCTATTATCTGATCATCTGCATCGGCCTCTTTGCTCATATCGAGGGCAAGCATGAACCTTCATTGCGCGCAGTTCTTCTGCTTACGATCGTCGGTTTCATCATGTCGATGTGGTTCGTGTACGCTCAGGCATTTCTCATTCATTCATATTGTCTGTACTGTCTCGGTTCAGCTACCATTTCAACTATTCTGTTTGGAAGCGCAGTCACTGTTTTGAAAAAATATCGCGTACAATAAAAAGCTACGCTCGAACATATGAATACTTCATCTATCCTTATCACAAAACCTTGTCCTGACTATGAGCTTCTCGATTCTGGAGAAGGGGAAAAGCTCGAGCGCTTCGGTAACGTGCTTTTGTCGCGTCCTGACCCGCAAGCTCTCTGGAAAAAGAGATTGTCACCCTTAGATTGGAAAAAGGCAGATGGGACTTTTGGAAAAGATTCAAATAATCAAGAAAAGAATGAAAGAGGCGATTGGAATTTAAAAAAGACCGTGCCAGAGCGCTGGGACATTTCATTTGCTGACCTTAAGTTTTATATCAAGCCAACTGCTTTCAAGCATGTAGGCATATTTCCTGAGCAGGCGCCAAATTGGGATTGGATGAGGGAACAAATCAGGAAGCATGGAGAAGGAAGCGTGAAGAAGGAAGAAAAAGAAGACATCGAAGTCCTGAACCTTTTCGCATACACTGGTGGCGCCACGATTGCTTGTGCACAGGCGGGAGCAAAAGTTGTTCATGTGGATGGCTCAAAAGTTGCCATAGGCTGGGCGCGCGAAAATGCAGAACTCTCAGGTCTCAAAGACAAACCTATCCGTTGGATACTCGATGATGTGCGTGCTTTTGTTAAAAGAGAGATAAAGAGGGGCAGGAAATATCACGGCATCATCATGGATCCGCCCGCTTTTGGCCACGGCGCAGAAAATGAAGTGTGGAAGATCGAGGATGATTTTATGGACTTGATCGAGTCGTGCACTGAGATTCTTGCTGACAAACCATTGTTCTTTTTGGTAAATGGATATTCAGCTGGTTACTCGGCTATCGCCTATAAAAATAATTTGTTGCCGGTCAAAGAAAAGTTTGGTGGCGACATCGAAGTAGGTGAGCTCACTCTTGAAGAAGCAAAAGGTCAGATGAGTGAAGGGAGGCTTTTACCGTGTGGTATTTTTGCCCGTTGGTCGGCGAAATAAAAAACTGCCCCACGGATTAACCGAGGAGCAGATTGAGCGTAGATATCATGGTTTCAAGGGAGACTTTGGTGCTAGTTTCAAATCTTTCCTTGAATCCCTTTTGAAAATAAATACAGTATCCTTCTTCCATGTAGGATCGGGGGTCAATTTCAGGTCGTCTTGCGTATACGACAGGAAGAAAGAGTGCTGAATTATAGACCAGCAGATGAATGAGTTTGTAGATTTCAGGCGGAATAAATTCTCCGTGGAATTCGGTCACGTGATGGTCAAGAGCGTCCAAGCTGTCGTCAACATAAAAGATCGTTACCGTAAGTAGGCAGCTCAAGAATTCCTTATCTCCAAATATACTCATCTCGTAGCGTTTCTTTGCTTTATCGAGGCCATCAATCGTGAATTGGAATTTTGTCGAGACGTCATTTGAATACACGGAAACTGTTCCCCAATACGCAGAATTTTTATCGAGCGGATTTGAGGAGCAGATGACAGCATAACCATGCGGAAATTTCTGCGCGTCATAGTATCTGAGGGTATTTTCTCCGATTTGAAATTGAGACATACCGTCCTCCTTTCGTTTGTTAAGGGTTCACTATTTTCTGCAGTCAGCATACCTCTCATGGGTAATTAAAGTCAAAGCATTGAAATCCACACCGTATCTGCTACTGTAGACTGTATGCCAGCAAAAATTCTCTCAGGAAATATTATTCGTGATAGTCGGATCATTGAATTGGTAAAAGAATTCAGCGAGATAACACCTGCGCCTGAGCTCGCCATCATTCAAGTGGGGGACAGACCTGACTCAAATGCGTATATTAGCGCGAAAGTTTCATTTGCCAAAAAAGTCGGGGTCGTCGCGCATCACATTCACTTGCCGGAAGGTTCGTTTCAAGCAGAAGTGGTCGCTGAAATAAAAAAGTGCAATGAAAACCAACTAGTCAAAGGAATCATTGTACAGCTACCATTACCTGAGCATATCAACCGTGATGAAGTAATCAATACTATCGAACCGCGTAAAGATATCGATGGTCAGACGGCTTTTAATGTGCAGCGTTTGTGTGAGGGAAGGCCAGACGCTATCGTCCCTGCTACGGCACGGGGCATTAGAGAATTACTGTCGTATTACAGTATCGACATTAAGGATAAAAAAATAACTGTTGTCGGACGATCTGCGCTGGTGGGAACACCGGTGGCGCAGGTCTTTGCGCGTGATGGCGCTCTGGTGACTGTTGCTCATAGCAAGACGTTCGATCTGGTGAAAGAAACGAACAGTGCTGACGCCATCATTGTTGCAGTGGGTAAACCCCGTTTGATATCAGTTCAACATGTTCATTCAGGACAGGTCATCATTGATGTCGGCATCACTCGAGAAGGGGAAGTAGGCTTGGATGCTAAAACGAAACTTGTTGGCGATGTGGATTTTGACGTAGTGTCGATGATAATCGGCCCGACGGGAGCGATTACTCCCGTTCCTGGTGGCGTAGGACCCATGACAGTCCTTGGCCTTTTTGAGAATTTGCTCGATGCATCTCGAGACTAAGTCTTGAATGCGTCTAAGATATGCTACTATTAAAAGACACTTTTATTAGGGTTATTTTATTTATTTAATATATTTAATACTATGAATCTACAAAAAAGAGCGTGGCAAGTGGGTATATTTGCAGGGACAGTACTCAGTGTTTATTTAATAGCGCTTGCGATAGGTCAGCTCAAATCGATCGCATATATCGGTTCTGGAGTCCCAGCGACAAATACTATCTCTGTCACTGGCACAGGGGACACATATGCAGTTCCCGATGTAGCTACGTTCTCATTCAGCGTCACTCAAACCTCAAAGACTGTCTCAGATGCTCAGGCCAAGGCAACCGACAAGATCGCTGCTGCATTGAAGGCGGTTCGCGATGGGGGAGTAGAGGACAAAGACATTCAGACGACCAACTATTCTATCAATCCGCATTATGAGTACCAAAATGCTATCTGTCCTGCAGGCAAGACAGACGGTACCGTATCATATTGTCCTCCAGGCAAGTCGATTCTCACTGGCTATGATGTCAGTCAGACTATCACAGTGAAGGTTCGCAATCTCGACAAAGCAGGTGCACTCTTTGCTTCTATCGGCTCGCTCCAAGTCGAGAATATCAATGGTTTGAGTTTCTCGGTCGACAAACCAGATGCTATCCAAGCTGAAGCTCGTGCCAAAGCTATCGCTGACGCAAAATCAAAAGCTGATCAGCTTGCAAGCCAGCTCGGCGTTCATCTCGTTCGCGTGGTGAATTTCTCAGAGGATAATGGAGGTTATATCCGTCCGATGATGTATGGTGCTGGCGATGCGATGATGAGTGCAAAGGCAGTTGCTCCAGAAGTTCCTGCTGGTCAACAAAAAGTCACGAGTACAGTATCTATCACCTACGAGATACAGTAATAGTAGGTTGTCACTCGTCAGATCAATATAAAAATAAACAGCCGGGATTGCTCTCGGCTGTTTTTGTTGATAGTGAACGTTATGAAAACTTCACTGCAAGCCATGCGGCGATTCGATTAGGCACGAGCTGCCATCGTGGGTCGCTCATAAAATCTTGCAATGTTGTCACATGCGCGCGGCGAGCAAAGCAGGTTCCACCCAATCTCCGGCGAGTCAACTTTTGATATGAGTAGTGTTCGCTTTTTTTGCTTACAATCACGAGTTGCGTACACGGGAGCCGATAGAGAAAAATGCTACGAAATCGGCGATACAGCAACTTGAACAGAGGATTGAACCCAATGTGCGCTGTTAACTGCAACTGCAGGTTGCACGGTGCAGCCAAAAGGGAACAGTATCCCTTGATCCTTTTGCGGTGTTTCCATCCGACTTGATTGCATACAATCGAACCGGATCCGTATCCGATCAAGATGAAATCATGTTCCAGTAATTTGATGAATTGACCGAAATCCTCGATCTGTCTGCTCATGGATGGATTGCCTTTGGGCGTTATCACGCAGCATCGATATCCGCGTCCTGTCAGATCCTTGCAGACTTTGTCCATTGTCCATTTGCCCCGGAGATCTCCAGGGTGAATGATGAGCACGGGTGTCCCCGTCTTCTTTGCGCCATATCGCGCAGGAGTGTAATACTCGATGAGCATATTCTCGCGTTCGACAATGGTGATGTCGACGATGGTGCTGGGTGCAGGCGTGTAGCGATCAGGTTTCGGTTCTTCGATGACAATAGGGAGGCGAACAGCCGTATCGTCAGGAAATGTGAGATCGCTCCGATGTCCATTCGTCGGCGCTGTCCGAGCTAACATAAGCCGTGAGCTGGGAACTGCGGGGACCGGATTGTCTGGTCGGGTCACCAATACCACTTTCTTCGGGCGAGCCCGTGGGGCTTTCCGCTTAGTAGGGGTTGTTTTTTTCGCTTTGATTTTCGTCCTCACCTTTTTTTTACTGTCATTTTCACTAAGTATTGTTTTCACAAAGATCCTTTCGTTTTCTTTGGTATGTTGGTTGGGTACACTATGTCGAAACGGTCGACACGCCCAAAGAGACTAACGTAAAACTAGCAAAATTGTATACTTATTATTGTAGGTTGTCAATAGCTCTCTGAGGTGGTTGACATTATCATTTCAGCGGTATACTATAGTCGAGTAATCCCTCCGAGGGGTTTTTTAGTAGAAGAATCGATTTAATCATACTACGCCATGAAAATCACCGAATATATCAAGAGCACCCGCAGCGAATTGACCCATGTTACATGGCCAAGCCGTGCGCAGACGATCAGATTTACGTCTCTTGTCATAGCTGTTTCAGCTATCACCGCTATCATTCTTGGTGTCGCTGATTTCGTCTTCTCAAAGCTTCTCACACTCCTTTTCTAATTATTTTTTAATTTTTATTTACTTATGTCGAAACAACTTACAACAGGGGAGCGTGCATGGTATGCGATACACACGTACGCAGGCTATGAGAACGCGGTCGCTCGCAACTTAAAACAGCGCATCGAGTCTCTCAATATGGAGGACAAGATCTTTGCTGTTATCGTTCCTACAGAAAAAAAGATTAAGGTTAAGGCGAACAAGCGCGTTGAAGAGGAAGAGAAGATTTACCCGGGATATGTTCTCGTTGAGATGATCGTCAATGACGATTCATGGTACGTCGTCCGCAACACTCCTCGCGTGACTGGCTTTGTTGGCTCAGGCGTCAACCCAGTTCCTCTCGATCCAAAGGAAGTAGCATCTCTCTTTAGCCGTATGTCATCAAGTGACACAGAACACACGATCGACCTCTCGATAGGCGATCTTGTGAAGGTGTCAGACGGTCCTTTCAAGGACTTTGAAGGCAAGGTTGCTGAGGTTGATACACAGCGCGGCAAGATCAAGGTGCTCGTATCGATGTTCGGTCGTGAGACACCAGTAGAATTGGACTTTTTGCAGGTAAAGAAAGTGTAGTAAGGAAGTTCCAATAACCAAGGAACAATAACCAAACTCGAGCTTCTGGATTTTGATTATTGTATCTTGGTTATTGATTATTAATGTAAATTATTATAGGATACTGAAACTAATACCATGGCAAAGAAAATTGTTAAGAAAGTAAAGGTTATCGCTCCTGCTGGCAAAGCAACCCCAGCTCCACCGCTCGGTCCTACTCTCGGTCAGGCCGGTGTTAACATTGGTGATTTCACAAAGAAGTTCAACGATGCTACAAAAGGCATGATGGGCGACATGATCCCAGTCGTTATCACTGTGTACGAAGACCGTACCTATGATTTCATCCTCAAGACTCCTCCTACTTCAAGTTTGATCTTGAAGGCTCTCAAGAAGGATAAGGGTTCAGGTAAGCCAAACACTTCTAAGGTTGGTACACTTACCAAGGCTCAGCTCAAGGAGATTGCAGAGAAGAAGATGCCAGACCTCAGTGCTGACTCTATCGAAGCTGCTATGAAGACGGTTGCTGGTACGGCACGTCAGATGGGAGTGGATGTGAAATAAATCTCAGATAAAAAGAAAACACCGTGGCAGTAATGCCTCGGTGTTTTTTGTGACTAGCGTTTTAGCAAAACTTCTTGAAGAACGCCCTTTTTTCGTCGGTCCAAACTGCTTCATGAAAACCAGGAAGCTTGGACGCAACACGGTCTAGGTGCGGTATCTGGTGGAACGCAACTTGGGCCAGAACGCTCGGCACTTCTTTTTCAATGAGTGCCTCATAGGCATAGTAAAGATAGTCAAAGCGTTGAAGTCCGTCAAAGAATAAGGCTTCCAGGCCGTGGCTTTTCAAGAGCTTCGACATGACAATTCGTGCATCGGTAGGGAAGCAGGTGGGGTTGCTAAGGCAGAATTGAAGCAAGAATGCCCGTTGTTCCTCTGCCCACACATCTGCGCCCAGTGGCTTCATGAGCTTTTCAAAGGCAAGATATTCATTCAGGTCGTCGTTATCAACTTTCAAATGCGCCGCGACGTCGATAAGGAGTATCCCTTCGGGGATATCGTGGATTCGAAAGCAGTTCATAATCAATGCCTCGTCGAGCCCGATGTATTGGCGTATCTTGATCAGATAATAACGCGCCAAAAATCCGACTGAACAACAGTGCTCATGACCATTTTGTAGTCTGAGCAAGTGGCCGGTCTCCGGGTTCGCTAAGTGCTGCCCGAAACGATGAATTTTTTCTTGTCCCTGTTGGAGTCTGCGCCAGACGCTAAACGTCGGGTTCAGTATACTGTCATTTTTCATTTAATGTCCTTTTGTTGATTTGTCTGTTTCCTAGACTATATCAATTGAAAAGGAAGTCAATCCTAGTACCCAATTAGTGTATTTTTGGATTCCCTGAATAATCTACCGCATATTCAAGGAGCAGGGCGCCAGTCTCTGACTCAGCAGCGCTGACAAGTTTGAGATGAAACAGCATATCATCATTAAAAAGCTTCACGCCCTTGCCAAAAATGATAGGTTCAACGGTGAGATAGAGACGATCGACAACTTTCGCTTTCATGAACATCGTATAGATAGCTTCGCCACCACAGATAGCTACTTCCTTGAAGCCACGGCTCTCTAGTTTCTTCAAAAGCTCCACTGGCTCATCTTGAGTCGTTTCAGCTCCGTCGAAGCTTTGTGAGCGACTGTAGACGATATTGACGCGTTCCTTGAGCGCTCCAGGGAATGTTTTATAGGTGCTTGAGCCGACGACGATGACGCCTGCCTTTTTGGTGATCTCAATGAAGCGCTTTTTATCAGCTTTGCTGGTCCAGTTGAAAGGGGAATGTTGAGCATCTTTTGCGATGTACCCGTCAGCTGTTATTGCCGCGATGATAAAAGTTTTCATTAGTATGTAAAATTACTCAACCTTGTACTTTTCCTTGAGTGTCTTGATGTCGCCTTTGGTGAGGAGATCGACTTCATCTTTCTTTTCCATCTGTACGCCCTCGATGATGTCTTTTTGGTGATACTTGCTCTGGCGAGGTTCGACCTCTGTTTTCAATTCTTCAAAGACGACTTGGCAGAGGCGCTCTCCAGGGAAGAGTCTGATGGCTTGTGAACGAGTGTTGTTGCGGATCGGGAGGATGAGCTGACCGTCATAGCCCGCATCGATGATACCGGTGAGGTCGAGTGAAAGGCCTTTGCGGTTGGTTGATGAACGAGGATAGAGGATACCCATCAAGTCGCGAGGCATTTTGACTGACTCGAGAGTCGAGACGAGGATGTACTCTTGTGGCAACAGATCAAAATGTTGGCCTTGCTCGAGTTCGACGACTTCAAAGTATTCATGATTGCGCTTGTCGAAGTGGGTGATATCGAGAGATTCGCGTCCTCCTGGCGTCATGTGCCACATCTTGGGGATCATGAAGGTAAAGCCGAGGCGCAAATCAGCTGAATGCTCTTGGAGTTGGAATTGATCCAGGTTAGGTTTAAAAACGAGCGAGCCAGAGCGGATGCGGTCGATGATATCTTTTTTGGTGATGATGGACATGAAGGTAAGTTAAAAGTGTCTCTGAATTATAAGATACTCGAGCAGAAATTAGTAGGCGACGATCTTGATGCCTTGGATCGCTTCAAGAGGTTGATACTGTCCAGCAAGGTTGTCGATCATAGACTTAACGACATCGAAGTTTCTCTTTTCTATATTTTCAAAGGTTTTTTCAGGCAATGTGAGCACGACTGTCTTGTGATCATTTTTTCTCTTCATAATCTCGCGCGCTGCATCATAGTGCGTGTCATAGATGTGCGCATTTGATATAGAGTGACTGTAGACGCCCGGTCTGACGCCAAGCTCCTGGGCGAGTATGCACTGGAGGAGGGCAAAGCCAGCGATATCATGTGGCGCGCCAAGGAGCATGTCATTTGATCGAACGATGTTGTGGAGGTGTAGGCGTCCACCGATGATATTGACGGTAAAAGTATACGGACATGGCACATTCTTTTTCTTTTGTAGTGATAGGCCATCTTGAGCAGGGTCCCAAGTAACCACAACTGCATGGCGTGAACCTGGCTCAGCGCGAAGGAGATCGATGAGGAGTTTGAGCTGGTCGCGTCCAAAATGCTTGCGCCAGCGGTAGCCATAGGCGACAGTGACGACGTCGCCAGGGTTGGTGAAGGCATCCCAGATCTTTGTGTATTCGCGGAGGAAATCATCTGGTTTACGTGAGCCCATAATGAACCATGCTTGTTCAGAGACGAAGACCTTTATTGGAATTTTACGAAGAGTGAGGAGAGGGAAGCCGTCCTTCTCGATGTCTATAGAAAAATGCATACCAGGGATAGCTTTGGTCATATAGGTCGCACGTTCACTGCCGGCTTGTTTACTCTTGTTCATTTCTTCTTCACCTTCTTCCATAATCTTGCGGATCATGTCCTGATATATTTCATCGAATTTGGTCATAATGGATTTATTATATATAATCGAGGGATGAATGAACACTACCCCTATCTGCCTGAAGGAAGAACTATAAAATATGTTCCTGAGTCGAATGTATTTATGGATCAAGCAAAGCAGGTTCGTAATACTCAGTCGACCGATGAGGGGCATCCAACGGGGGCAGTGGTGGTTTTGAATGAAAAGATTATCGGTCGCGGTGCAAATCAATCTGCGCTTAAAAATAAAAAACTCATTGCTTTGCACAAAAAAGGGTGGTGCGTGCGTCGTTTACTGAAAATACCTTCTGGTCAAAAGTATTGGATGTGCCCCGGTTGTTCAAAAAATAAGCATCACGCAGAAGCGCGTGCAGCAAAAGATGCTGTTGCACAGCAGAAAAAGATTGGTCAATCAGCGCAGGGCACAGACCTCTATTTGTATGGACACTGGTGGTGCTGTAAGCCATGCTGGGACTCCATGATTGCTGCAGGTATCAGGGATGTGTACTTGGTTGATGGAGCAACAGGGCAGTTCAAGAGATAATTTTTTACTACAGACATGAAACCACAATTTATCGTCATAGAAGGAGGGGAAGGTTCAGGAAAATCGACCCTGGTCCGGGTGCTCAAGGAAACATTGGGCGATAACATTACGCTGACTCGTGAGCCAGGTGGATCGCCATATGCCGAGCTCATCCGCACTGCGGCGATAAAGAACCCTCTCGCAAAAGATGCGCCTCCTGAGACGACGCTCTGCCTCATGTTCGCGGCGCGTTTTGATAACGTAGCAAATGTCATTATTCCAAGTCTTAAAAAAGGCGTGCCTGTCATTGCAGATCGTTTTGATGCCTCATCATATGCATATCAGATATCGAGTCAGTCGAGCCTTCTCGAAGACCTCTTTTGGAGCATGAGAGCCAAGCTTATGGTCACTCCTGATCTCTATGTTTTTGTTGACGTTGATCCAGAAGAAGGTCTCCGTCGCGCTCATGGTCGCAATCAATCTCTCGATATCGGCACGCAGTACGATCATTTCGATGATAGGGAAATCACCTTCCATCAGAATGTCCGCAAAGGGTATCTGAAATTTTTTGAAAAAGTTAAGGAATTGGGCACACCATATATCATTGTTGACTCAAATCGGCCACTTGAGATAGTGAAGAGAGATTTTCTTGTCCAGATGAAGCAATATTTGGGAATTAAGTAGGAAATTGAGTCTCAAACAGGACTGTGGATAACCTGTTGACAGAATTTGATAAGAGGCGTAACGTATGCAACTGAATGCTCTTGTCTTAACGAGGGTAATGGGGCGTCCAAGAGACTCCCTTGTGATTGCGAACCACATGACCGCAAGCTGTTATTACTACAAGTCTTGCTATGAAGCGGCTATCGCCTCACAGAACCAAAAAAGCTCGTTGGCCATGATTATGTTAACTTGTCACGAACTGGCCTCATTCTCCGTGAATAACCTCTAACTTGTCGCCAACAGCGATTTCCCACTGCGCTGGTTCCTCCGGTTAATGTGGGTTCACCGGACCCGTCTCGCACTTCACTCATGTGCGCGACGGGTCTTTCTGTTTTTACCTGATTTTCCAACACACAATTTTGCACCTGTCGCCATTTTCTTTTTCATATATCTGCGTGGTATATTCAATAGATGAAAGACACTCAAATCAAAAAACTCATAGAGACCGAGAAGAAGCGCCAGAAGAAAGTTATCAACCTCATTGCCTCAGAAAATTACGTTTCAAAAGATGTGCTCGAAGCATTGGGTTCAGAGCTAACGAACAAATATGCAGAAGGGTATCCCGGCAAGAGATACTACGGTGGTAACGAGATTGTCGACAAGATCGAGTCACTTTGCATAGAGCGCGCCCTCAAACTTTTTAAACTTGATCCGACTGAGTGGCATGTGAACGTCCAGGCGCTCTCAGGTTCACCAGCCAACCTTGCGGTCTACACTGCGCTCATTCCTCCAAAAAAGATAACGTTACCTGGCGTCGAAAACGCTGAAGTTCTCGTTCCCTCAAAGATCATGGGCATGTCTCTTGATCATGGAGGCCACCTTACTCATGGTCACAAAGTCTCTGCGACTGGTAAGTTTTGGATCCAAGTGCCATACGGTCTCGATGCGACCACTGAAATGATCAACTATGATCAACTTCGCGAGTTAGCGATAAAAGAGAAGCCGGCTATCATTGTGGCTGGATTCACTGCATATCCTCGCCGTATCGACTGGGCAGCTATGCGTGAGATCGCTGATTCAGCTGAAGCGCTCCTCATGGTTGATATGTCGCATATCGCCGGACTTGTCGCAGGTGAAGCGTACCCGTCACCATTTCCATACGCTGATATCGTCACGACAACTACGCATAAGACGCTCCGTGGTCCACGTTCAGCCCTCATCTTTGCAAAAAAAGACGCCCGTGAGCTCGACAAGAAAATAGATCGCGCCGTATTTCCTGGCCTTCAAGGTGGCCCCCATGAAAACCAGATTGCAGCAGTTGCTATCACACTCAAGGAAGCATCGGGTCCAAGCTTCAAAAAATACGCTGATCAAGTAGTAAAAAATGCTTCAGTTCTTGCAACTGAGCTCCATGCGCGCGGTTGGAGGCTTATCTCTGGCGGTACAGATTCTCATCTTATCCTTATCGATACGTGGAATGACGGAAAGAAGAATGAAAAGGGGGCAGGGGGTGTATCAGGTAAAGATGCCAGCGATGCCCTTGAAAAAGCAGGTATTATCGTAAATAAAAATGCGGTGCCATTTGATGTGCGACCACCCGCTGACCCTTCTGGTATCCGCATCGGCACAGCCGCTGAAACAACTCGTGGAAGAAAAGAAAAGGATTTTAAAATGATCGCAAAGAAGATCGATGAGACGCTTCGCAAAGTTTCAAAATAGTTCGTATACGAATAAAAAATAAATCCCACAAAGCTTTGTGGGATGAGGTGAGCGCGATTCAGTGTCTGTTCTGAATCGCGCTGAGATGTTGATCAATCATTCAAGAATTAAGCTGCCGGATTATCACTGCGCGGCAATTACATTGGCCAGTTTGTTCTTGTTTCGATTGGTTGAGGAACCGCACTGCGCAAACCAATCTAATTGATCAGACGAGCCGAAGCCCTATTTCCTGCATGCGATTACGGGTACTTACCCATCTGTGGTTGCCCATTGATGGGGAGGCTTTTCGCCGTTCATCGGATGAAGAAGAGACTACAATCTCACAAAGTCCCTTAGCCAGTAACATCCTAACTGGTTTTCTGTCAGTTGTCAAATATGCGTGCATATAAGCCTTATTCTGCTACAATATCCTTATGAAATCAGAGCTTATAGACCATCTCGTCAAAACGGCTAAAAATATTGGTATTTCTGCCGATTTTTTTGCTTTGGAGTATCCAGAAAATCCAGAACATGGCGACTATTCGACCAATATCGCTATGGCTCATGCCAAGGTGCTCAAGATGGCCCCAAAAATGCTCGCCGAAAGGATAGTTGAAGAATTCAAAAAAGATATGCCTCAAAGCATCGAATCTGTCAGTGTAGCTGGACCAGGTTTTATTAACTTTAAAGTGAAGGATAGTGTGTTCGCTGAATCAATAATCAATAACCAAGATACAAAAACCAAAAGAGAAAAAGACGGAAATAAAAATATACTTATCGAGTATACAGATCCGAATATCTTCAAGGCATTCCATATCGGTCATCTCATGTCGAATGCTATCGGCGAGTCACTATCACGTTTGATTGAAGCGTCGGGTGCCAAAGTCACGCGTCTCTGTTACCCGTCTGATATCGGTCTCCACATCGCCAAGTCTATCTGGGCTATGAAGCGCCATGAGAGCGAAATACCTGCTGACTCCACACCGATCCAAGAGAAAACAGCATTCCTTGGCAAAATGTATGTCGAAGGTACGCGCCTCTATGAGTCAGATGAATTGAGTGGAGCCGGCATCACAGTAAAAGATGATATCGATTCATTGAACAGAATACTCTACGAGAAGTCGAGTCCAGCCATCAATACTCTCTATGAAAAGGGGAGAAACTGGAGCTTGGAACATTTTGAATTGCTCTATAAGCGTCTCGGCACGCATTTTGATGGATATATATATGAAAGCGAGATGGCCCCTGTCGGTCTTGATATCGTCAAAATGTTTTTAAAGAAAGATGTTTTCGCTGAAAGCGATGGGGCTATAGTTTTTAAAGGCGAAGATCATGGTCTGCATACGCGTGTGTTCATCAACTCGCATGGCCTGCCAACCTATGAAGCAAAGGAGATGGGGTTGAATGTAACAAAGTTCAAAAAATATCCTGAAACAGATATGTCGATCGTGGTGACAGCGAGTGAGCAGAATGAATATTTCAAAGTCATCACCAAGGCGCTCACGCTGATCGATGAAAATGTCGGAAAGAAAACAAAGCACATTGGCCATGGCATGTTGCGCTTTGCCTCAGGCAAAATGTCTTCACGCACAGGCAACGTCATCACCGCCGAGACGCTCATCGATGATATGAAGAAAATGGTTATAGAAAGAATTGTTGACCGTAAGTTCGCCCCTGAAGATGCTGAAGAAGTATCAGATATCATCGCTATCGCTGCTATCAAATACACCATCCTCCGTCAGGCTGTCGGTAGTGATGTCATCTTTGATTCAGCGAAGTCTATTTCATTTGAAGGTGATTCGGGCCCGTATCTCCAGTATTCTGTTGTTCGCGCAAATTCTATTATCGAGAAAGCGAAAGGCGAGCTCGATTTGGGTAAAGAAGGGGAGATTCGAACATTGATCAATCAGTCAAAAGTAGTTTTGCCAGAAAAGGTTGGCCTGCTCGAAAAGCTCATTGTGAGATTCCCAGATATCATCGAGCGAGCGTCAGCAGAATATGCGCCACAGCTTGTTGCGAACTATCTCATCAATCTTGCGGGGGCATTCAATAGTTTTTATGCAAGCAATACGATCGTTGATGTGAATGAACCGTTGTCGCCGTATCGCGTGCTCCTCACCAAAAGCTTTGTTGAGGTGATGAGTGAAGGTCTCCACATTCTCGGTATCAAAATTCCGAAGAGGATGTAAGTAAAATCTATTATGGAATCAATCAAAAATTCTTCGGAATTAAAATTCGCACATCTTGTACCGGAAGTGTGGTCAAAATTAGCTGAAATACCGCGAACGGGTTGGGTTAGAAGAGGTATAGAAAACCCAGAGACTGTGCAGGAGCATACACTGGCCCTCAAGGCTCTGGCGCCAGCTGTTTCTGATTTATTGTCAGAATTTTCGTCTGATGAGAAACAAGACCTTCTTGATATATTGGAAATCCATGACTGGGCTGAAGCAATCGATGGTGATAAGGTGACCATAACAAGTGATCCAGTAGAGCGTAAAAAACTAAAAGAGGAAAAATTTACAAGTGAACGTGATGCGATGGCAAAGATTACAGAAAGTTTGGGTGTAGAGGGTAGTGTAATATTTGATCTGTGGCTCCGCTTCGAATTATCTGATGATAGAGTTGCCGATCTTGCAAGACAATTGGATAAGTATCAAGCAATTGAAAAAGCGTATGAATATGAAAAATCTTCAGGGAAGCCTTTGTTTAAAGAGTTTGCCGATTATGCCATTAAAGATATTAAACATCCTCTGCTCATAGAAAAGATAGAGAGTATGAGATTGAAATAAGACGTCAACTAGCGTAATCTTTACAATAATATGTCCCAAGAATCACCCGACGCCCTTAAAGTTAAATCTCCCCACGCTCTTCGTGAGGAGAATGTTTTGGCATTTTGGAAAGAGAAAGATGTGTTTCAGAAGTCTCTTGATAAAGAGTCGCCAAAAGGGGAGTTCGTTTTTTTTGAAGGTCCGCCAACTGCCAACGGTCGTCCCGGTATACACCACCTCGAAGCACGCGCATTCAAGGATGCCATCCCTCGCTACAAGACCATGCAAGGATTCCACGTCCGCCGAAAGGGAGGTTGGGATACGCACGGTCTGCCTGTTGAGCTTCAAGTAGAAAAAGAGCTTGGTCTCAAATCAAAGAAAGAGATCGAATCGTATGGCATCGCTGCATTCAATCAAAAATGTAAGGACAGCGTCTGGACCTATGTACACGAATGGGAAGATTTCACCAACCGTATGGGATACTGGGTTGATCTCAAAAATCCCTATATTACCTACAAGCCTCAGTATATCGAGTCAGTTTGGAATATCATCAAAACTGTCGATGAGAAAGGTTTGCTCTATAAAGACTATAAGATTGTTCCATGGTGTCCGCGCTGTGGTACCGGTCTTTCGTCACATGAGTTGGCGCAAGGCTATCAGGAGGTGAAGGATCTTTCACTTTATGTGAAATTTAAAGTAATAGGACAAAAAGATACTTATATTCTTGCATGGACAACGACGCCTTGGACTCTCCCGGGCAACGTCGCTTTGGCGGTAGGGAAGGATATTGAGTATGTGAAGGTTAAGGTCAGCAACGACATCCTTATTCTAGCCAAAGAACGATTGTCTTCATTGAAAGAGACACAGCATGAAATACTTGTAACCATCAAAGGCTCTGACCTCGTCGGCCTCACCTACGAGCCCCTCTTTCCTTATCTGAATGACGCAGTCACTGGAGCAGAAAAAGATAAGTTGCCAAATGCATTCAAAGTATATGCGGGCGATTTTGTCACAACTGCTGATGGTACTGGCATCGTGCATATCGCTCCCATGTATGGTCAGGACGACTTTGAGCTCGGCACAAAGAACAATCTGCCTAAATATCATTTAGTGAATGACGACGGAACCTTCAAAAAGGGAACTGACTTCCTTGCGGGTAGATTCGTCAAAGAAAAAGATGAAAATGGTAAGCCGACCCTTGATGTTGATATTGTGAATTATCTGAAACAAAATGGAGCATTTTTCGCTCAGGAAAACATAAAGCATACCTATCCTCATTGTTGGCGTTGTAAGACTCCGCTCATCTATTTTGCGCGCGACTCATGGTATATTCGCATGTCAGATTTGCGTGACAAATTGTTAAAAGAAAATGAAGGCATCCATTGGGAGCCTGAGTACATAAAGGATGGTCGTTTTGGCGAATGGCTCAAAGATGTCAAAGATTGGGCGATCTCACGCGAACGTTATTGGGGCACGCCATTGCCAGTATGGAATTGCGATACATGTAACAAGAGAAAAGTTGTCGGATCTATCGAGGACATCGCTCAGCCCGCAAAGAATACCTATCATGTTATGCGTCATGGCGAAGCAGAGTGCAATGCGAAAGATGTTTTGAACAGTGATATCACACTTGAAAATCATCTGACCGAGCATGGTAAAAAGAAAGTAGCTTTAGCTATAGAAGGCATCAAAAAATTGAAGATTGACCTGATCGTCGTTTCTCCATTCATTCGCACTCAGGAGACTGCACAGCTTGTGCAAAAGGCGCTTGGTCTGGCCGACGAACAATTTGTGACAGACAATCGTCTGAGGGAAATCGAGCTTGGCGAATGGGATGGCATGACGCTCGAACAGCTGTTAAAAGTTTTCCCGCTCAATGATAGTCGCTTCGTAGTTCATCCAAAAAATGGAGAGAATCATGCGGATGTGAAAACTCGCGTCGGTGATTTCTTGTACGATATTGAATCAAAATATGCCGGCAAGAACGTTCTGATCGTTACTCATGGCAGTCCAGCCATGATGCTCATCGCTGCTGCCCAGGGTTGGGACAGGGAGCAGACCGCCGAATATGAAAAGAATAATTACATCGAAAAGGCTGGTGTACGCGAGTTGAATATGAAAGTAGTGCCACATAACTCAGAATACGAGCTCGACCTCCATAAGCCATTCATCGATGAAGTGAAATTTTCATGTTCATGTGGCGGCAAGATGACTCGTGCAAAAGAGGTTATGGATGTATGGTTCGATTCTGGTGGCATGCCATTCGCGCAGGATCATTATCCGTTTGAAGGGAAGAAAGGACTATTTGGTACAAAACAAAAACTGGCATATCCAGCTGACTTTATTTCAGAAGCGATTGATCAGACTCGTGGCTGGTTCTATACACTTCACGCCATCGGCGTTCTCATGGGCAAAGGCAGAGCATACAAGAATGTGATCTGTCTCGGTCATATCCTCGACGGGGAGGGGAAGAAAATGTCGAAGTCTATCGGCAACGTCATCAATCCATGGAACATGATGGACAAGTATGGCGCAGATGCATTACGTTTCTGGATGTATTCAGTCAATCAACCTGGTGAGTCGAAGAACTTCGAAGAAAAGACTGTTGATGAGATTGTGAAGAAGGTGTTCAATCTAGTCGCGAATGTAACGACATTTTATAAGACGTATGAAGATAAGAAGTTAGAAGTTAGAAGTCAGGAGCTAGGAAAATCACAGAATATTATTGATCAATGGATATTGGCGCGCCTGAATCAGCTTGTAGAGAATGTGACGCGTAATATGGACGCATATGTTTTCCTCGAGCCTACCCGCGAGATGCGCGAATTCATCGCTGATCTATCGCAGTGGTATCTTCGCCGATCACGTGACCGTTTCAAGGGAGATGATATAGCTGATAAAGAAGCAGCTTTGGCGACAACGAAATATGTTCTTCTTACATTGGCGAAAATCATGGCACCGTTCACGCCTTTCTTCGCTGAGTTCATTTATCAAGAAGTAGGTGGTGATGGGGAAAGTGTTCATCTTGAATCGTGGCCAGTTGGAGGAAGGGTGGATGAGGATGTTTTGTCAGGAATGAAGATCGTTCAGTCTTTTGCTACTGCAGGTCTTATGAAGAGAACGGAGAGCAAGATAAATGTCCGTCAACCGTTACAGAAGCTTTCTATCAAACATCGCGAGCATAGCATTCCTCGCTGGGATGAGCTCAAGTCTATTCTCATGGATGAGCTTAATGTCAAAGAAGTTGTGCTCGAAAAGAGTGTCGACCAAAATGACCCTACATTCACTGTCGAATTGGATACAGTTATTACCCCAGAGCTTAAAATGGAAGGCGAATTCCGCGAGCTCCTCCGCAAAGT
This sequence comes from Patescibacteria group bacterium, assembly GCA_040388415.1. GTDB lineage: Bacteria > Patescibacteriota > Minisyncoccia > Phycocordibacterales > PALSA-1337 > C7867-002. The sequence goes on along the minus strand of JAZKBV010000002.1, from coordinate 28,565 downwards.
ACAGGATATGAGAAAGGAGAAAGGCTTGTCTGTAGGAGATAAAACTTCTTTGGTTGTGACTGAAGCAGAGCGTTCAATAGTTGAGAAGTACGGTGATGAGTTAAAGAAACTTACAAATGTCACAAGCATCAACTTTGGTGATGTGCTCGGGTTGAAGGCTTAACATGTACGCCATCCATACAACTCCCGGATTCATCGTAAGCTCACGACCATCTGGTGAAGCAGGGAAGCTGTTGTCTATATTTACCAAAGACCTTGGACTCATCCGTGCTACTGCTCAAGGCATCCGTTTCGAAAAATCAAAGCTCAGGCCATTCATCCAGGATTACTCTCTGGGCGTTTTTTCGTTCGTGCGTGGAAAAGAGTTTTGGCGACTGACCAGTGCACAAGAGATTAAATTGCAAGAAAAATTATCATTCCAAAGCAAAGAGCTTGTAGCTCGAGTGGCACTTCTCCTTAACCGTTTACTCCAAGGAGAAGATCCGCATCCGGAATTATTCGTCACCCTTGATTCATTATTTGATTTTTTGGCCACCGATTCTGATAGTGCTGGCAGTAATACTCAATTAGATGCTGAATCCTTCAAAACCCTCGAATCATTGATCGTTACCCGCATTCTCCATCGTCTCGGCTATGTGGCAAGCATTCCCGATCTCAGAGCAGATATTGAGTCTGATACGATTGAATCAGCCCACCTGATGCAATTGAATCCTATGCGCACTATCATGAACCAGCATATCAACAGGGCACTCCGCGAATCGCATCTGTAAAGGTGACAATCGGTGGTATAATAGGTTAAATAATAAAACAAATGCCTCCTTCAGAAGATCAAAACCGCATAGAAGACTTGAAGAAATCGCTCTATTCTCGTGGTACGCCTGAAGTGCGTACACGTCGTAAACTTCGTTTTTCAGACATGAATACGGATGTGAAGTCAGAGTGGGCAGAGCCAGTCAAAGAAGAAGTGGAAGCGCCAAAGCTCAATACCGAATACGAAGATCATTCAATGTCATTTTTTACCAAGTTCCTGATCGGCTCAGTTATATTTTGCGTGATTGCAGTCGGCATCGGCCTCTATCTCTTTTTGAATGGATCGAATCTTATCTCAGGCAATAACATCAATGTTGATATCACAGGACCCGTTTCTATCCCTGGGGGAGAGCCTGTCTCATTTGGCATCAAAGTCACGAACAATAACAATGCTGATCTCCAGCTCGTCGATATGAATGTCGCATTTCCAGCGGGCGCAACTGATCCAAAAGATTCAACCCAAACACTTACTTCATTGGATGAATATCTGGGCGACATACCAACTGGTGGCGCTACATCCACAAAAGTCTCTGCCATTATTTTTGGTGAGGAGAATACACAAAAGACGATCACGGCAACTCTCACATATAAAGTGAAAGGCTCAACGGCGCTCTTCACCAAGGTTGCTTCATACCAAGTCCTGATCAACTCGTCGCCGATATCAATATCCGCATCTTCATTTACGAGCATTACTTCTGGACAAGAATTCGACATGACTGTGAAGCTCAAATCAAATTCGCAAGACGTGCTCAAGAATGTCGTGCTCAAGAGCCAATATCCATTTGGTTATACCTTTATTTCTGCTAACATTCCTCCGCTTTCTGATAACGCGACATGGAAGATAGGGGATATACCTCCTGGCAGCGAGCGCACCGTAGTTATCCACGGCAAGCTTCAGGGGGAGAATTCGGAGACACGCGTATTTCATTTTACTGCTGGCGCGCGCAGTTCTTCTAACGCTGCCGTTATCGGCACGCAATATGGCACAGTCACTCAGAATATGACGATCGAAAAGTCATTCGTCAGCTTGAATATCGGCATGGATAATGATTCTTCGAACAATGACTTTGTCGGGCACTTCAATGCTCCAGTGCGCATCACTCTCACCTGGTTCAACAATCTTTCGGTCGCGGTCAATAATGCCACCATTGTCGCGAACATATCCGGCGGCGCGTATGACAAGACGAGAGTTCAACCTGACCTCGGCTATTTCGATTCTGCTCACAATCAGATCATATGGAATCAGCAGACGAACCCTGAGCTCGCTTCGATTCCAGCTGGCGAAAAAGGCTCGATCTCATTCTCTGTGACGCCAACCAATCCGGGAGCAAGCTCCGGTGCTCAATTGATCAACCCAAGTATCACTATATCAGCAAACGTATCTGCTGACCGTACTCAAGAATCAGGTGTTTCAGGTTCGCTTTCTGCTGCCGCAAGCCGCATAGTCAAAGTCGCGTCGAGCATCGCTCTCTCAGGCAGAATGGTTCGTTCTACGGGACCATTCACTAACAGTGGACCAGTGCCGCCAAAGGCAGAGCAAAAGACGACTTACACGGTCATGTGGTCCATCGGCAATACGACGAGCTCAGTAAGTGGCGCTCAAGTCACTGCGACGCTTCCGCCGTATGTGACGTGGCTCGGAAATATATCTCCAACGAGCGAAGATATCACCTATGATCAAAATACAGGAACGATAACGTGGAATATTGGCCAAGTCAGCGCATACTCAGCCAATTCAGCGAAGCGCCGTGAAGTCGCGTTTCAGATTGGATTTACGCCAAGCATCACACAAGTTTCGACTGCGCCCACATTGATCAATCAAGCGACATTGACCGCTACCGATGATTTCACTCAGGCACAGCTGACAAGCCAACAAGACTATCTCACGACAAGCTTCAGTACTGACTCGGCGTTCAAGGGGGGCGATGAGACTGTCATTCAGTAGAAAAAAGAGCGTATATGAGATAGAATGCCCAGATGATAAAAGAAACGGAAAACAATACGATGGAGTCGCTCATCTCTCTCTGTAAGAGGCGCGGCTTTATCTTTCAAGGCTCAGAGATCTATGGTGGTCTCGCTGGTACCTGGGATTATGGGCCACTCGGCGTAGCTCTCAAGAACAACATCAAAAAGATCTGGTGGAAGCGCTTCGTTGAGGATCGTGATGATATGTATGGCGTCGATGCGGCTCTCCTCATGAATCCGCGCACATGGGAAGCGTCTGGCCACGTGGCTGGTTTTGCTGACCCTCTCGTTGAAGACGTAAAGACCAAGAGACGTTTTCGTGCTGATCATCTCCTTGAAGATGCAGGTGTTGAGGTAAAAGGCATGACTCTCGTCGACATGGATGCCAAGATAAAAGAAAAAGGTCTCAAGAGCCCTGACGGCAATGCTCTTGGCCCAGTGCGCCAGTTCAACATGATGTTCAAGACGAATATTGGTGCAAATGAAGATTCAGCCTCGATATCATATCTTCGTCCAGAGACTGCCCAAGGCATGTTTGTTAACTTCAAGAATATACTCGATACCTTCCATCCAAAGCTTTCATTCGGTATGGCTCAGATCGGCAAGGCTTTTAGAAATGAGATTGCACCGCGCGATTTTCTGTTCCGTGCACGCGAGTTCGAACAAATGGAGATCGAGTATTTCGTCAATCCAAAAGACTGGGAAAAGACCTTCGAGCATTTTCGTGGGGAAGTACATGCATTCACCAAAGACATCGGTCTGACTGAGAGCAAGGTTCATGAGCTTGAGATTGCTGAAGCCGACCGTGCATTCTATTCAAAGCGTACGATTGACTTCGAATTTGATTTTCCTTTCGGTCAAAAAGAATTGTATGGTCTCGCATATCGTACTGACTATGACCTCAAACAACATTCAGAATTCAGTAAGGTAGATTTGTCATATTTTGATGAAGAAACTAAGGAACGATTTATTCCTCATTGTATTGAGCCTTCATTTGGTTTGGATAGAACAGTGCTAGCAGTGCTCGCTGATGCGTATTGTGAAGATGAGATGGGAACAGAAGAAGGAAGCAAGGAGAAAGGAGTGGGAAGCGCTTCAGAAAAACGTGTATTCCTAAAGTTATCGCCAAATGTTGCGCCATATCGTGTAGCTGTTTTTCCGTTGCTCAAGAACAAGCCGATTCTTGTCGAGAAGGCAGATGAGGTATACAAGATGCTCAAGAAAGAATTTGCTTCGCGCGGTCTCGGCGCAGTTACTTTTGATGATAATGGAAATATTGGCAAGCGCTATCGCCGTCAGGATGAGATTGGTACACCATACTGCGTCACCGTCGACTTTGATACGATTGAAAAGGGCATTGGGGTAACCGTCCGTGATCGTGATTCAGGCAAACAGGAAAGGGTGATGATTGAGGAGTTGGCCTCATATCTCAATAGATAAATCTGGTGGCGCAGTTATTTTGACAGGCGTATACTTGAGAGGTGAAACCTGTCATTAAAATACTTTTTATATTGATTGCGATCGGCATCATAGCTACTGTTATATACGGACTTACACTTGTTGTATCTACACGGCAAGCAGTAGCACCTTCGATTCTTCCGTATGATTCTGGTGTCCATGGCACAGTCATGCTCGGTCCTACATGTCCTGTTATGCGCAATCCTCCAGACTCAGCATGTGCAGATAAGCCGTACGCGACGCTCGTAGTCGTTTTCCGTTCGAGCGATCCGGTGCATGCGTATGCCATGATGCAGAGTGATTCGCACGGGCAGTTCTCGTTCAAACTTCCTCCTGGAAATTACACGCTGGGAGCAGGTGAGAGTAATTTGCCAAGATGTGATCATCCAACGGTCACGGTTGGTCCAACCGGGTATGCCAGTACAACTATCAGTTGTGATACAGGGATACGGTAGGAAATACAGTTCAATAGTTTACATGTAATAAAAAAGTCGCTCGTAAGAGCGACTGTGTTTGTTCCGTTTAAGGAGATCAGCAAGAGTGACAGGAGGCGTCTCCACAACCACCCTTGAGAATTTCTTTGGGAGGAGTTAAGCCTTTTGCGTGATACGCACTGAGAATCTCTGCTCGAGTGCCAAGACTTCTCCAGGGAATTTGATCGGGAATATCTTTGAAATGTTCGAGAACTTCCAAGCGATCTTCGTGACTCAGTGGCGGTTGAAAATACAAACCGGACATCGGTTCACCTTTTTCTTCAGGACGTTTGAATCCAAAAAAACGAATCGTGCCTCGTGGATAGTATGGTGGCAAAAAGCCCTGTTCCTCCATTTTGTCACGCAGCTCGATTAGTTCCATAAGCGCATCCACTTTATCCGGCTCCATGGCTGAATCCAGTAGTTTTTTCTTTAAGTCAGTGTAGTACTGACCCGAAGGTTGATGTTTTGACATACGTTTCCTTTCTTAATCGAGCTTACCTCTTTTTATATAAAATAGAAAGAATATTATTTCGTGTGGTATAGTAATTTCATGAAAATCCACAAACTCGCTCACTGCTGCCTCGTCATTGATCTCAAATCAAATGACGGACACTCGCGACGCATTCTCCTCGACCCGGGCTTTTATAGCCTTGAAAAACATTCAAAGGTAAACAAAATTGATATTGTACTCATCACCCATGAGCACGCCGATCATTTTCATGTCGAGTCGCTCAAAGAATTAATTAAAATTCATCCCGAAATAACTGTTATCACTAATGATGCCGTAGGTGCTATTCTAGCAAAAGAGGGGATTGAGCATCGCATCATGGAGCATGGCAATTCAGTTGATGTAAAAGGCGTGCATATTGAAGCTTATGGTAAGGAGCATGCGTTGATGCATAAGAGCCTTCCTGCCGTCTCGAATGTTGGTTTTTTAATCACCGAACAAGCGCAGGGCAGCTCTTCAAAAAATGCTACTGCGCGCTTCTTTTTTCCTGGCGACGCCTTCACAGATCCACTTAATGAGGTCGATGTTCTCGCTCTGCCCGTCTCTGGTCCATGGATGAAGATATCTGAGGCAATTGATTATGCGTTGCTAGTAAAGCCAAAGAAAGCCTTTCCAGTGCACGATGCTATTCGATTTGGATCTGCGCACCTTTTACCTGAGAAAATCCTGGGGATAAACGGTATAGAATTCATAAAACTCGAAGAAGGTGGGGAAATACTGTTTACAAGGGATTAGAAAACATTTTTATATTGTTGTGAGCTTGTCAAAGATTTCAAGAAGAATAAAATATATTCAACTAAGACGCCTCTGCCTAACGTATTGGTTTTTATTTATTTTAACTTTATTTAATAATGTCACAAACAAAAATATCTGAACCGGTTACTTTAGAATCTGTATCCGCAAGTGTAGAGTCTGTATCAGCGAGTGTAGAGTCGGTATCCGCGAGTGTAGAATCTGTATCAGCGAGTGTTGACTCTTTGTCTACGAATGTAGGTGCTTTATCTATGAACATTAAAACAATAGCTGAATCAATCAGCAAACTTCCAACGTACGAATATATCGATAATGCCGTTAGTAAGCTTGCCACCAAAGATGAGCTCAATGAAGTTAAAAGTATTGTGAAAGATCTGCCTACCAAAGCTGATCTCGAGAATTCATTCGATGAATTAGCACGAATGACCGCAGTTGGTTTCAATGAAATGGATTCGAGGTTTGTAAAAATTGATGAACGATTCGAACAAGTTGATGAGAGATTCAATCAAATGGATATCCGTTTTGATACTTTGGAAGGACGATTTGATAGATTAGAAAATAGGTTCGATGGTCTTGAAGAAACAGTGATTAATAAGCATGGGCGACGTCTGAGTAAACTCGAATCTAAACTACAGGTTGCATAATTAGGAGTACTGTTGATTTTCTGTTAGATTTAATATATGAAATTCAATAAAACTACTCTCAGCAATGGCCTGCGCGTCATAACCGTACCAATCACTGATCATCCATCGGTGACTGTCCTCGTCATGGCTGAAACTGGTTCAAAATATGAAACTAAAGAGACCAACGGCCTCTCTCATTTCCTCGAGCACATGCTTTTCAAGGGTACGCCACGTCGCCCAGAGGCCACAGATGTTTCGCGTGAGCTCGATAGCATCGGCGCGCAGTACAATGCTTTTACATCTAACGAATATACTGGCTACTATGCAAAGACTGCTCCGCATCAGTTAGATATCTCACTCGATCTTCTGTCAGATATTTATTTGAATCCCTTGTTTAAGGTTGAAGAGATGGAAAAAGAAAAAGGCGTCATCGTCGAAGAAATCCGTATGTACAATGATCTGCCTCAAAGGATCGTGGACTATTTATTCATGGATCTGGTCTATGGTGACCAGCCTGCAGGATGGAAGGTGATCGGGACTGAAAGTAATGTACGGTCATTCAGCCGTGAACAGCTCGTTGCATATAAGACTAGTCAGTATGTGGCTGAGTCTACCGTTGTTATCGTCGCAGGCGCGTTTGATGAATCAAAAATTATCGACCAGATCAGTGCATCTTTTGCTTCAATTCCGACGACAAAAAAATCGGCCAAGCTCGCTGTAACCGAATCTCAGTCAGCACCAGCGATAAAAACGTTCTTTAAAGAAACTGATCAGACGCATCTCATCATTGGTGTTCGCTCATTTGCTATCACTGATCCACGCTCGCCGATCATCAATGTCCTTGCGACTGTTTTAGGTAAAGGTATGAGCTCGCGTTTATTCGCAAAGATGCGTGATCAACTCGGTATCTGTTATTACGTGCATGCAGACCAAGATGCATATACTGACCATGGTCTCTTTGAGATCAGTGCAGGGGTCGACAATAGTCGCGTTAAAGAAGCTATCGTCGGGATTCTCGAAGAATGCGTGCGTCTCAAGAATGAGCTTGTGTCGCCAGCTGAACTTAAAAAAGTAAAAGATTTTATCGCAGGCAATACGCTTCTCGGCTTGGAGACATCTGATGCGCGCGGTGAGTTCTGTGCCTATCAGGAGATTTTGAAAGGGAAGATAGAGTCGCCTGAAGAGATGATGGCAAAGATACAGGCAGTCACCGCAGAGGAAGTTCGAGCGCTTGCCCAAGAGATATTCGTAGACAAGCATCTCAACATGGCTATTGTGGGCAAGTTCAAGGATAGTCTGGTATTCGCTGATTATTTCAAGTTTTTGTAAGTGTGGTATAGTAGCGTTATGCCAAATAACTCTGGGAACAGATTCTCTATCAGTACAGGTACGATAGTCCGATTTTTCTTGGTGATCATCATTATCGCTGCTCTATACTATCTCCGCGATGTGCTCTTGGTGGTTGTATCAGCGGTAGTCATCGCCTCAGCGCTCGAACCTGTTGTGCGACGTTTGGGCAGGTACCATATACATCGCGTGGTTGCTGCCGTTCTCATCTATCTTGTACTTGCGGGTATGCTCGCGGGCGTATTCATCTTCTTTGTACCTCTATTGGTCAATGACTCGATCTCATTTTTGGCGAGCGTGCCAAAACAGATATCTCTTGATGATATCTGGAGCCCAATCCGTGATTTTGGTATCAATGTTGGTCCAACGAGCTCGTCAGTTACAACGGTCTCATTGGCAGATCTTGTGGGCAGTTTGCAGTCAGCTATCACCGGTACAACTGCAGGTGCATTCAAGACGGCAAGTTTTCTCTTTGGTGGTGTACTTTCATTCTTCCTCATCATCGTTCTTTCGTTCTATCTTGTGGTACAAGAAGATGGAGTTGAGAATTTCCTCCGCATTGTGACGCCTGCGCACAGGCATGAATATGTGATCAATCTCTGGGGAAGAGCGCGTCGTAAGATCGGCTCATGGTTGCAGGGTCAAGTTTTGCTGGGCGTCCTTATCGGCACGCTCGTGTATCTCGTCCTTATGGTCGTGGGCGTTCCTCATGCACTCGTATTGGCAGTCCTCGCAGGTTCGTTTGAGCTCATACCAGTCTTTGGTCCGATCATCTCATCGGTGCCCGCTATCCTCGTCACCTATAGTGAGCTCGGCACTGGCACGGCAGTTCTCCTTATCGGTCTGTATCTCATCATTTACCAGTTCGAAAGCCAGTTGTTCTATCCATTGGTAGTCAAAAAGATTGTCGGCATATCGCCAATCATCGTTATTCTTGCATTGGTTATCGGTGCAAAACTCGCCGGCGTCCTTGGCGCCATCATCGCCGTTCCGCTCTCCGCTGCGCTCATGGAGTATGTCTATGATGTTGAAAAGCGCAAGAAGGGCGAACATGAATCGATGGTGAATAAATTACAATAGAGAATACATGTCACACAAACCTTTTTATATTACGACAACATTGCCGTACGTGAATGCTGAGCCTCATATAGGCCATGCTATGGAGTTCGTCCGTGCAGATATCATTGCGCGCTCAAAGAAACTTTCAGGTTTTGATGTCTTTTTCAATACGGGAACAGATGAACATGGCATAAAAGTCTATCAAAAAGCCCAACAGCTTAACCTCGCACCTCAAGCATATGTCGATCAGGCAGCAGCAAAATTCAAAGAGATCTTGCCTGTGCTCGGCATGTCTTCAGATATTAATTTTATCCGTACCACTGATCCGCATCATATAAAGTCCGCACAAGTTTTCTGGGAAATTGTTCAAAAGAATGGCGAAAAAGCAAAAGATGGTCCGTATATCTATAAGAAAAACTATTCGATCAAATACTGTGTTGGCTGTGAATTAGAAAAGACTGATTCTGAGTTGGTGAATGGACGTTGTACGCTTCATCCGCTTCAAGAACTGGAAATCATTAAAGAAGAGAATTATTTCTTTAAATTCAGCGCTTTTCAAGAGAAGCTACTCGCGCTCTATACTGATCGACCTGATTTTGTTATACCAAGCACACGTCTGCATGAGATTCAGGCTTTTGTTGAACGTGGCCTTCAAGATTTCAGTATTTCACGCCTTGCTACAAAGATGCCGTGGGGCGTTCCGGTTCCAGGGGATGCGACGCAAGTCATGTATGTCTGGTTCGATGCGCTCGTCGACTATATCTCCGCTATCGGTTGGCCTGATGATGAGGTTGCAGGTAAGCCTGAGAAAGGTGCATTCAAAAAATGGTGGACTGAGACAGGTGGCGTCGTTCAATACTGTGGCAAAGATAACCTTCGCCAGCAAAGTGCTATGTGGCAAGCCATGCTCATGGCTGCAGGACTTACTCCTTCAAAGACGATTGTGGTCAATGGTTTTGTGACAGGCGAGGGAGGTATAAAAATGTCCAAGTCACTTGGCAACGTGATCAATCCTCTCGATGTAGTCAAAGAATATGGCACTGATGCTCTCCGCTACTATGTCGCTCGTGAGATCAGTCCTTTCGAAGATAGTCCTTTTACGTTGGAAAAGTTCAAAGAAGCATACAATGCAAATCTGGCTAATGGTATCGGTAATCTCACGAGCCGTATCATGAAGATGGCTGAGGCGAATATACAACAGGTAAGTACGAGTCCAATTCTCGACAAAGAATTTATCTCCGCACTTGATCGCTATGATATAAAAGCCGCATCGGATATCGTATGGGCAAAGATCACTGCGCTCGATGTGATTATTCAAAAAGAAGAGCCATTCAAGAAGTTGAAAGTTGAAGAGACGAAGGCTCAGGCACTTAAACTTATTGGGGAATTGGTCAAAGGGTTGGCTGAAGTCGCGTTGCACCTCGAAGCGATTCTCCCTGAGACAGCTGGAAAGATCCAAGAATGTATTAAAGAGAATAAAGTTCCAGTCACGCCGTTGTTCATGAGAAAATAATATGCGCTACATCGATATCCATGGTCATGTGAACTTTCCTAACTATGATGAAGATAGGGGGGCCGTTATAGAACGCGCGCAGAAAGCAGGGGTCGCTATGATCACGGTTGGTACCGATGTTGCTACTTCAACCTCAGCTCTTCAATTGGCAACTTCGCATGAACATATGTGGGCAGTTGTTGGCGTGCATCCGACAGATACAAAAGAACCGATTGATTTTGAAGCATTGGAAAGATTGGCCGCACATCCAAAAGTTGTGGCTATTGGCGAATGTGGGTTAGATTATTTTCATTCAAAACCAGAAGAGATACCTCTCCAAAAGGAGATTTTTGAAAAGCATATTCAATTGGCCCAAAAAGTGGAAAAACCATTGATGTTACATGTTCGCAACGGTAAGCTCGCTGGTTCAGTTAGTTCAGTCGGTAATGCCTATCAAGATGCGCTACACATATTAAAAAAATACCCACAAGTACGCGCGAATTTCCATTTTTTTGCTGGTACGCTTGGTGATTTAAAAAATATTATTGAAAGGGGATACTCAGTTTCATTTACTGGCGTGGTCAGTTTCACGAGCGATTATGATGAATTGCTTCGCTTTGTTCCTGTTGCGCAAATGATGTCAGAGACGGATTGTCCATTCGTACCGCCAGTGCCGTATAGAGGAAAGAGGAATGAACCAGTGTATGTCATAGAGACTGTGAAGGCTATTGCGCGCATTCGTGGAGAAGATGAAGCGGTGATTGCTGATCAACTAGTTCAAAATGCGAAGAATTTCTTCAGCTTGTAAATTGTGCAGGGTGCCCCATCAAATTTTCAGCATTTCTTGAAACTTTTTTGAGCGTTTCTTGAGAGCGTTCTGATACAATCGATATGCCTCATTAATATGGCCATACAGAGTCATACTCTTGCGAGGCAGGGCACTTTGTGGTACGCTCATGGCATTACAAATTAATCGTAGTTAGTCCCTGATTTTGCTTAACAAACTGCAGAAAAAGGGTTCCGTAAGGTTCATTCCTTGTCGGATCACTGGCTACACCACACTATGAGTGAATCAACACATACTGACAATATGTCAGTATACGAGATAGGGTACTTGATTGTCTCTTCTATTCCAGAGGAGAAAGTTTCTGCTGAAGCAGAGGCTATCAACAAGATTATCAGTTCTTCAAAGGCGACTATTGTCGCTGATGAGGCTCCACATCGCATGAAGCTTGCCTATGAAATGCGCAAGAAGAATGTAAGTGGAACCTATGAGAAGTATAACGAAGCATACTTTGGTTGGACCAAGTTCGAAGTCGGGTCGGATGTGGTAGAAACCATCAAAAAGGCAGTAGAAATACATCCTACAGTTCTTCGCATGCTCCTCGTATCTACTGTTCGTGAAAATACCTATCTCGGCAAGCGTGCACCAGCTATTGCCGCTGAAATCAGCATCAAAAAGGATGATGATAAGGCAGAAGCGCCTGTTGCACCTAAAAAAGAGGTAGCGCCAGCGTCTATCGAAGAGATGGACAAGAGTATCGACGAAATGGTTAAGGAGGTATAATTAAACCACTATGTATCTCAACAAAGTCATTCTTATCGGAAATCTCACTCGTGACCCAGAGCTCAAAGCATTACCATCAGGTACCAAAGTTTGTTCTTTCGCAATCGCTACGAACCGCAACTTCAAAGATAAAGACGGCAATCGTCAGGAAGCAGTCGAATTCCACAATGTCGTGGTCTTCGGTCGCGTCGCTGAGCTTGTCGGTCAGTATTTGAAGAAGGGTTCACAGGCATATGTCGAAGGAAGACTCCAGACACGCTCATGGGAGCAGAACAATGAAAAGAAGTATCGTACTGAGATCGTCGCTGAGACCGTCCAGTTCGGTAACCGCCCAGGCGCAGGAGGCAATTCTGGTCCAACGGGCAGTGCTCCATCAGGAGCAAAGATTACAAGTCCAGCTCCAGGGGAATCAGGAGAGAAGATAGATTATCCCGCAGAAGAGATCAATCCAGACGACATACCATTTTAAACTATTACATCAATTAAATTACCATTATGAAAAAGCAGTGTTATTTCAATCAGCACAATATCAAGCACATCGACTACAAGGATACTGAGGTCCTGAAGAAGTTCATCAATCCACACGGTCGCATGGTCGCTCGCAAGAGAACAGGTATCAGTGCTACCTATCAGCGTCAGCTCGCAGGAGCTATCAAGCGCGCTCGTTTCCTCGGTTTGCTTCCATATGTGGCCAACTAGTTAGGAGTTTACGGTGCAAAAATAAAAAATTCCGCTACAAAGGTAGTGGAATTTTTTATTTTTGCACTATTAACTATAAATTATTTTGAAAAACCATTACCGACTCTTTCTTTGTATTCGCCAGTTTCGGTATTGATTCTGATGATGTCGCCTTCATTGACGAAGAGAGGGGCACTGATAGTTGCGCCAGTTTCAAGAGTGATAACCTTTTGACCACCAGTTGCGGTGTCGCCTTTGATACCTGGAGGAGCATCGGTAACTTTGAGCTCAACAGTAATAGGGAATTTGAATCCCATAGGAGTGTCGCGGAAAAGAAGCTGAGTAACGACTGTATTGGTTTTCACAAAGCGCGCCTGTGGACCAACTTGTTCCTCAGTGACTTTGAAACGCTTTGAAGGATCATTGACCTCTGAGAACCACCATTCACCACGGCTGTTGTAGAGATACTTCACTTCGCGGTTATCGATCTCAGCTTCTTCTACCTTGTCAGAAACATGGAAAGAGTACTCGGTTACTTTGCCGGTCATGAGGTTCTTGAGCTTGGTAGCATTGACTGGTTTGCGCTGTTGCTTGCGGAACACGTGTGAAGTAATGACTTCGTATGGCTGACCATCCATGACGATGTATTTCTTTTCGGTGATATCGCTGTATTCGAGGAGACTCATAGGTATAAAGGTTATTTTGTAAGTAGAGGTAGTCTAGCTGATTGGTAGAGAAAAGGCAAAAGAGTAATTTTTTACTGTTTATAAAGCAAAACCCCGCCTACCAATCGGTAAAGCGGGGAATCTGCTACTGAACCAAGATTTTTAGTCGTACGCTTTGTCGCGACGTGCGATTTCAGTCACATGTATCACTGAATCTTTTGGCTCAAAGAATATTCGATAATCTCCGACTCTAAATCGGTACGACTTACGTTGGGCGATATATTTTGCGAATTTAAGGGGATCAGGTTGCTGTGCATACAACTCAATTTTATTGACGATTCGATTTTGGGTAAGTTGAGAAAGCTTACTGAGTTCTAACTCAGCAGTACTAGAGATATGTATTTGCATAGAATTACAAACCTAATCTTTTTTTCACTTCCTCCAATGTTCTGTATCTGCCATTTCTGAAATCGTCACGCCCCGCTTCTATGCCACGTTGAATAGCGTCCATCTTTATATTACCTGCCAAGTATTCACGACCCATAAAGTTGAGTAGGGCACTGAGTGTCCAACCCTCTTTTTTGGTTTTTTCCATCAATTCTTTTTTGAGTGTAGTATCCATATTGAATAATACTTTTGAAGTTTTCATATTAATAACAGTATATATCCGATATATACACTGTCAAGAAGTCAAACACACCCATTCTTACGATTTGAATAGGTGTGTCGACTCTTATTTAATTAACTAAGCAATTTCCAACTTACTTTCTATCTTCTTACACCACCTTCAACTTTTCTCTAATCTTCGTCAAAATCTCTTCTCTCACTTCATTGTTCTCCTTGAGGAACTGGCGGGTAGCGTCATAGCCACGGCCGAGCTTCACGTCTCCATATGAGTATGAAGAACCTGATTTGCTCAAGAGCTCGAACTTCTCGCCAAGAGCGATGATTTCGCCCTCCTGTGAGATGCCTTCGTTGTACATGAGATCGAACTCAGTCTGACGGAATGGGGCAGCGACCTTGTTCTTGACGACCTTCACACGGACGCGACCACCCATGATTTCTTCGCCTTTCTTGATCTGAGCGATGCGACGGATGTCGAGACGTACTGACGCATAGAACTTGAGCGCCTTGCCGCCTGGGGTAGTCTCAGGATTGCCGAACATGACGCCAATCTGCATACGGATCTGGTTGATGAAGATGACGATGGTTTTACTTTTCGCCACGATAGCCGTGAGCTTGCGGAGTGCTTGCGACATGAGACGAGCTTGGGCACCGACATGGTGAGCTCCCATATCTCCTTCGATCTCTGCGCGAGGGGTCAGCGCTGCAACTGAGTCGATGACCACCACATCCATTTTGCCGGTGCGGATGAGGCTATCCACGATCTCGAGAGCTTGTTCACCAGCATCTGGTTGTGAGATGAGGAGATCCTCGATCTTCACGCCGAGTCTCTTTGCATACTCTGGATCCATAGCGTGCTCTGCGTCGATATATGCACAGACACCACCGAGCTTTTGTGCTTCAGCGACGACGTGGAGAGCGAGGGTAGTCTTGCCAGATGATTCTGGGCCGAATATCTCGATGATACGTCCACGAGGCATACCGCCGATACCAAGGGCAGCATCGAGGCCGAGGGAACCTGTTGGAACAGCGTTCACGTTGACTCTCGGCTTGTCACCGAGTTTCATGATAGATTCATCGCCGAACTTGGTGCGGATAGCATCAAGAGCATCTGCTATACCGCCAGAAGTCTGTTTGCCATCTTTCTTTTGGGGACCGCTTTCTACGGCGCTGTCATCGCTTTCGCGATCGATCGCCGTATTCTTTTTTTCGTTTTTACTTTTTTTGTTTAGAGCCATAATCGTTCTGATTAGCTAATAATTCAGGCAGTGCGGATATTTTACCATTATTTCTCGAGCGTTCCTACGAGCTGTAACTGTCGCGTTTTGGTACGGCCAAACTGGTCGTGAGCAGTGAAAGTGATGATATTCATACCCGGAAAAACAAGAAGCGTTTCTTTGAAATTGCCAGATTCGTCAATGAACACAGTTTTACCGTTCATAGAAAGTGAATTGACTCGAGTGGCTTGTCCAATGATCGTTACGGTCGAAGAGGCGAGAGCGGAGCCGTCGATTGGCTGGAAGATATTGATCTCAGGTCCGTGGATATAGTTGAGTGAACGGAAAAAAGCGTACACGATGATGATCACAGCAACGAGCGTGATAGCAGACAATCGGATGAGACGGAGGGTAGCTGTGCGATTCAAATTCATATATTAGAAGGCGCGCTCTTCTTCAGGGGCAGGTGACTCGCTTGATTCCATGCCGCCACCGACACCGCCGATGACTTCGCGGGCTTTCGAGCCGTTGGCTGGACCGATGACGCCGCGTTCCTCGAGCATGTCCATGAGCTTTGCAGCACGTGAATAGCCGACACCGAGCTTGCGTTGGAGGAATGATGTCGAAGCTTTGTTTGTTGCAATAACTACTTCGCGTGCAGGTTCGTACATATCGTCATCGTCTTCGAGGGATCCGCTATCAAGGTCCATGCTGCTCATGCCCCCTGCACTTGAACCCCCGCTGTTGTTTTCTGCGGTACTGATACCGAGATCCATGCCAGACATGATCTCATCTTTGTATTCATCTTGGAGGAATTTTACGACACGTTTGACTTCGGACTCAGATATAAATGCAGACTGGAGACGAATCGGCTTTGACATTTCACCGCCGAGGTAGAGCATGTCGCCAGCGCCAAGGAGCTTTTCGGCGCCTGGTTGGTCGAGGATAGTGCGTGAGTCGATTTGTGAAGCGACCTGGAGAGCGATACGCGTTGGGATATTGGCTTTGATGAGACCGGTGATGACGTTCACGCTCGGACGCTGGGTCGAGAGGACGAGGTGGATACCGACAGCACGGCTCATTTGAGCGAGACGAACGATAGCTGACTCAAGCTCACGAGGGTAGGTCTGCATGATATCAGCCAATTCATCGATGACGATGACGATATACGGCATTGATTCTGGAAGCTTTGCAGTGAGCTCTTCTTTGGTTTGTTCATCGGTCTCTTTCTTCATTGCTTCAACAGCAGGAGCGAGTACAGTCTTGTGATATGAGTCGATATTCTGTACCGAGTTCTTTTCAAGCACGTCATAACGTCGGGCCATTTCTTTGCCCATATGTTTGAGCGCGAGGATAGCTTGCTTTGGATTGGTGATGACTGGAGTGAGGAGGTGAGGAATCTTGTTATAGAGGGTCAACTCGACGCGCTTTGGGTCGATCATGACGAAACGGAGATTCTCAGGAGAGTTGCGGTAGAGGAGAGAGGTGATGAGCGTATGGATAGTGACTGATTTTCCAGAACCGGTTGCACCAGCGATGAGGGCGTGAGGAGACTTTGCAAGGTTAGCGAAATGAGCCTTGCCGGTGATGTCTTTGCCGAGCGAGATGAGGAGAGGCTTGTCTGATCCTTGGAAGTCATTTGATGCGAGAAGTGTTGCAAGGCCGACAGTTGTCTTTGCGGTGTTCGGTACTTCCATGCCCACGAGCGACTTGCCAGGGATAGGTGCTTCGATACGGATAGGATGAGCTGCGAGAGCGAGGGCAAGGTTGTCATTGAGAGCAACGATACGTGAAAGTTTGACGCCTTCAGCAGGCTTCAAAGCATAACGGGTAACTGACGGTCCGATCGATATCTCGTCCATCTCCACGCTGATGTTGAAGTTTTGAAGAGTGCGTTTGATGAGGTTAGCTGTTGCTTTGATGTCACCAGTCTCAGGCTTGCCTCGATCTTTCTCGAGAAGGGTGAGTGGGGGAGGGGTGAATGGCTTGAGGAGTGGCGCCTGAGCGGTCGCTTTGAATGCACCCTCTTCTTCGTCGAAATCGTCTTTCTTGCCCAGTTTCTTTTGCTTTACTTCAGGCACTTTTGCATTCTTCTGCATCTCTGCCGCGGCAAGAGCGTTTGCGGCAAGAGCAGCGTCTATGTTTTCTTCTTCATCTGCGTCCATTTCCGTCTCAGCTATTTTTTGTTTCTTCACATCTTTACCTTCTTCGTCTTCTGATCTCTTGAACCATCTCCAGAACATCATCTGCTCAGCAGTGATGTGCATTTCAAAGAGAATGAATATAGAAATGACAACGAGCGCGATGAGAAGGATCGAGGTTGCCCACACTGCCATGAGCTTGATGAGGGGCATCGCTACCCACAGTCCAAATATGCCTGCGAGGCGTGAAGTCGGTTCGCCGACGCTAATGCCGATGATGTGTATGAGGCCAAGACTTGAAAGGAAGAAGATGATCGCCCCGATCGTTTTTGATGTTCTGAATTTCTTTTCCAATCCTTGGAGGAGGGCGATGCCGATCATGGCCGAGAGAAGGGGGATGAGGAAGTAGCCCACGCCAAAAAGTCTCGTGAAGAAAAGGTATCCGTACAGTCCGATCGGTCCTGCCTTGTCGAACGAAGCGAGTAGTGAAAGGAGGGTGACGACAAAAGCAAGGATGGCCAAAATTGCTCGGACGGTTTCTTCTTTCATCTCATTCCAAAATTTTGCTTTTTCTATCATGTCTCCGGAGTCTTTTTTCTTTGCCATAAAGGGAATAAATTAATTACGTTTATGCAGTAATAATATCATATATTGCGCTATTCGTTGTGTTGTACGTAGTGCAGGACTTGCAACATGAAATAGGCCACTTGCATTGTCCTTTCTTTGTCCTATAATGGGCGTATTAGGGACAGTAGAAAAATCATATGAACGAAAAGGACAACAATCAGACACCATCATTCAACGATCCACTTAATTGGAAGGCGCTCGGTTTCTTTTCTGCTGAGGATTACCTTATCTATATATTCAAAAAGACAGAGAAAATCACTGCTGCACTTTACCTCGTTTCTAGCCTCCTCAAAGACGAAGAGCCGATCAAGTGGGAACTACGCGATAAGGGCATGGATTTGCTCAGTTCGTCCTTTACCGCATCGAGTGCAGTGCCTGGCGACAAGAATGCTGTCATCCAGTCTATATTCACTGCAGCGCTTGAGACGATGTCGCTCCTCAATGTTGCCCATATATCACACCTTATTTCAGATATGAACCACAAGATCTTGGTTCGAGAGATAGACCAAGTAGTGACTCTGCTCAAAGAACGCCTCACGACCAGCGCAGAGAATGCAGGGTATGTCCTTTCTGAACAATTCTTTAAGACACCTGACTTATTTAGCACAGGATTTTCTATAGGACAAGATTCAAGCATAAAGGACAATCAAAACAGACAGGTAAAGAGCATAAAGGATAAGGGTGTTTCTCAAGGACAGGTGATGGTTCAACAGAAGAAAAGCCAGCGACAAGAGCATATCATCAATGTCCTTAAAGGTCAGGGTAACCTCACCATAAAAGACTTCTCAAAAGTCATCAAAGACTGCAGTGAAAAGACAATTCAACGCGAACTACTCGAGCTCGTCGAAAAGGGTATCATCAGAAAGGAAGGGGAGCGTCGCTGGAGCAGATATTCACTCAAATAGCAGGCAGACAGTAATAAATGCGGTTTCGGAGCGTCATCTCTTGTTGTAGGGCGTTTTTGTTGACTTTCGACGCAAAATGCCCTAATATGGTCTAGTTATCCACATTGCCGCTTTATTGCGGTATTGAGCCGTATCAGGCTATAATGGGTAACAGGCCTTTGACAATTCCATAAGAAAGAATTCGTTACGGGTCTTTTTGTTTACCCACAAACTCTCTTTTTATCGTGCCGATACATGATGAAAAGGGATGTGGATCGTACGCTCGTCGACCATCTGTTACGCAGATGGACATAGCGTGCACAGTTATTATCAAGATTATTATTACGCATATTTCTCTCACACTTATTAGTATCAGAGAGAGATTGCAAACTTATTAAATTACAATATGAAAAAAGTTATTTTCGTTGCTGGCGTTGCCGTTTTGGCACTCGCCGCAGTCACATCAGCTGCTTTCTCAACTAACCTCACCGTTGGTTCAACAGGCGCAGATGTTACAGCTCTCCAGACATGGTTGATTACAAACAATTTCCACATCGCTGCTATTGAGTCAGGTGTAGCTGCAAAGGGTTACTTCGGTTCACAGACCAAGGCTGCTCTCGCACAGTACCAGGCTTCAGTAGGTCTTCCTGCTTACGGTTTCTTTGGTCCTCTCACACAGGCTAAGTTGAACGGTGGTTCAGCTCTCCCAGGTGTTGGAACAATCACTCCTCCAGTAGGTCAGGGCTCAACAGCTCCAACTGGCATCACAACTCCTGGCATCCCAGGAACATTGGTCTTTGCTTTGCAGTCAACATACAACAACCCTACTCTTGATAAGAGTAAGTCAGTTGATGTCGCTCGCTTCAAGCTCCAGGCTTCTGCTTCAGATATGGCTGTTACAAGTCTTTCAATGGACTTCAACAAGCGTCTCTGGCTCTACGTGGGTTCTCTCACTGTTAGAGATGATGCTGGCAATGTTATTGCTTCAAAGAGTAACTTGTCATCTGCTGATTTCTCAGAAATCACAGTTGGTTCAAGTTATCGTTTGACACTCCCTGCTAGTTACATCGTCGCTAAGTCAGCTATCAAGTACGTTACAGTTAACGTCACAGCTCTCTCAGCTACAGATCGTACATCAGCAGAGACAATCGCTATCTCACAGGCACAGGTTCGTGCAGTTGATGGCACAGGCGTAACAGACACAGAAACAGACAACGTTGGTTCAAACAGTCTCTATCCACGCAACATCGCTTGGACAGGTGCTAACAACAATAACCTTGTTGCTACAATCGACGCTTCATCACCAGCTACAAACCTCGTTCAAATCTCATCATCTGTTGAGACAGACAACGTAGTTCTCGGTATCTATGACCTCAAGTCACAGAATAACGATTCGAACCTCAGAACTTTGAAAATTACTGTCGGTACAAATGGTACAAACATCAGTACATTGTTCAGTGACGTTCGTGTAAAGATCGGTGGTAACAGTTTCTCAGCTGATACTCTTCCAGCAGCATCAACAGGATTGCTTACATTCAGTAACATCAACACTATCCTCACAAAGGATACTTATGTTCCTGTAACAATCGTTGCTAAGGTTGCAAAGAATGTCACTGGTACAGCTACAACATCTCTTACAGCTAACACAACAAACATTGCTGCAGAAGATTCTTCTTACAACACTGTTTCAGTCTCAACATCAGGTGCTATTACTTCAAACCCTCTTACCTTCACGGTTTCAGGTGTTGCAGTAGCAAGTCTTGCAACCACTTATGGTTCAAAGACATGTGCTAGTGATTTGACAACATGTGTTCAGTCATTCACATTCGCATTCGGCTTGACAGCAGGTGACAGTGCTATCTACGTTCCTACAAACGTATTTTCAGCAATTGCTACCTCTTCAACTCCAGCTGGTTTCACAATCACAAAGCAAGACTTTGCTGATAACAACACCAGTGGTGATGCTGCAGGTTACTTCTACATAGCTCCAGGTCAGACAAAGACCTTTACTGCTCAGTACCAAGCTTCAGCTTCAAGTACAGCAGGTGGCAATGTACAGGTCCTCGCTCTCACTTACGGTACAACAACAGCTGCAACAGGCGGTGCATTGAGTTCATCTGATATTCAGAATGGTCTCAAGGCAGTCTTGTTCCACTAGTTCTACCCAGGTTTAGTTAACTCCTCCCAACGGGTTACAATGTTGGTACAAAAACCGCCGAAAGGCGGTTTTTGTGTTTATGTGGATATGCTTTTAAGGGGTTACCGCTCAAAGGGGATGGTGTTATAATAAAGTCATTATGAAAAACATACCTTTTAAGTACGCGGTCGCGATAGTCGGTGTGATTATTATTTTGATCGGTGTCATCGTATGGCAGGCAAATAGAGGCGAGCCTACGTCTCAAACATCGTCAGTATCAGAACAAGCGCAACAGTCTTCAGCAGCTCAACCAGCAACTGCTGCAAAAGTTACGGTCACAACAGCGAAGACGGCTCCAGTTGCACCAGTTAAAACAAATCCAGATACAAGCTACACAAGTTACACTGAATATGTGAAACAGCTCGGTACAGCTCAAAACGTGTGCGACAATGCTTCAGCGAGTCAATACAAAGCATTGTACAGCGGCTTGTCAGGATCAGCTTACAATAGTTTCTATAACCCAAAAACAGGTTCTTGTTATGCACGTATAACAGGCACGCAAATAGCTGCATATGCAACGACCACTACGGGGTATATTTACTTCCGTAATGTTAACAAAAACACTCCTGTCGCTGAATGTGTCGATCCAACAGGAACATTGTACGGAGACGCTAACTGGAAGTGTACAAACAAAGTCACTGGCGCAACGATAGGTAAGGCACAGTTTGATGCTTTGGTTGCTTCATATATAGCTCAATAATCCGCTTCATGGTTAATCCGTTCGATAAAAGTTTTTTCCGCTTCTTCTTTGGATTTGTCTGTATCCTTGCTTTGAGCTTCTTCATTCTCTACGCCGTGGGCCAATGGGGAACATCGCTGGATACGCAGGCAGCGCTGTTGTTTCGTTAGGTTCACTACATAAAAATCCCGCTCTACTAAGATAGAGCGGGATTTTTATCACTTCTTGAGACTTTTTTGAGCGGAATTTTATCTCGGTTTGATACGCTTAATGCATTATCAAGCTAAGTACATTCCCATGAAGAAAATATATCTATATAGCCTATTATTCGCGGTTGGTATGTTGTTTGGTACGGTTACCTATACACAAGCAGCTCCACCAGTTGGTACGAGCGTCGGAGGGGTATTATCAGGTGACATACGATGGACGCTCGACAAAAGTCCCTATCTGCTGACACAGGATATATTTGTGCGAGCAGGTAGTCGGCTGACGATTGATGCAGGTGTAGTGATAGATATTGATCCAAAAGCTACCATCGAGCCAGGTATCAATATTGAAGACGGTGGGTATTTAGCTATCGTCGGCACATCTGATGCGCATGTCGTCGTACACGAAAAAGTCGGCGACATAAATATCATTGGTGCATCAAGTACGATTGAGTATGCAGATATATCTAGTTCACGCATATATGCGCTCAAGGGAAGCGTGACGATTTCATCATCTACGCTAACAAATAAAGATGGTCCTGCACTTTTGTTGTGGGATGGAGTCATTCAAGTGCGTGCAAGTACGATTGAAAATAGTGTAACAGGAGCGGTTGCATTCGCTGATTTTGATGGACTGCATTCATCGTTAACTATTGATCACTCATCGATTGCCAATAATCGTACATATGACATCAGCAATAAAGGTGACATACCAGTGAATGCACAAAACAATTGGTGGGGAAGTATAGATGGTCCGAGCGCCTCGATGTTCTCTGGCACAGTTACATATTTACCATGGCTTACTTCTAAACCAAGTAACGATTTGGTAGCGTGCTGTTCAAGTGTTCTATTTATCCCTGGTCTCGAAGCTAGTTCATTGCATAAGACTGATACGTCATTGCTCGGCACTCGTACGAACACCCTGTGGCCACCAAATAGAAATGATGATGTACGCAAATTGTTTTTGAACACTGTCGGTAAAAGTATTGACACATCTATATTTACGGGCGGTCCTATCGGATCAGTTTTCGGTATATACAGTATATATGGAAAGTTTATGTCATTCCTTGATGGCCTCATACGCGCAGACACTATCAATGAATGGCATGGCTTTGGCTATGATTGGCGCAAGCCGATAGTTGAGATTGTGAATGGCGCTGAACAAAAAGCGACGACAACTGAGTCACTCATCAGGCTTGTTGAAGATATGTCGTCACGTTCACAAACGGGAAAAGTGACTCTTGTTGCACATTCAAATGGCGGTTTGGTTTCAAAATATCTCGTGAAGGCACTCGCAGATAAAGGAGAAGCAAATCTCATCGACTCAATGATATCAGTGGCAGTTCCATACCTCGGTACGCCACAAGCTATTGCGGGACTTTTGTATGGAGATAAACAAGACATGCTGCATGGCCTAATAGTAAAAAAAAGTGTTGCGCAGGAGTTAGGCACTAACATGCCAAGTGCATATTCATTGTTGCCCTCAAAAAAATACGATGAAGTAGTGGGTTATCCCGTCATTGGATCATCATCAGTGATGTATCCAAATCAGTCTTTACTCGCAGCTGCTGGTACATTGCATACTTTGCTTGATTCATTCACTTGGCCCGCGATGATAAAGCGATGGGCTATCGTAGGATGGAATGCGCTAACGGCAAAATCAATTTCATTTGTGGATAACAAACCAGCAAAGATTATTTCAAATATGGGAGACGGAACTGTTGTCGCAAAGAGCGCCTCGTATGACGCTGGTACGACTACATCTATTGATCTCAAAAATGCAGGATTGAAAGGTGCTGATCATGCCACGATCCTTGAGTCACCGGCAACACAAAAGACTATCGACAATATTATTAAAAATGACGGTGACGCAATCAAATCAATTCCTGGCGTTACTGTCAGTGCACCGGATTATTCAAAGGAGACAACTGTACTTCAGTTGATGACTCATTCACCCGTCGAACTACACGTGTATGATAAAAATGGCAATCATGTAGGACTCATACCAAAACCAGCGGGCATACCTGTGGATGTTGAAGAAGACCTGTATACATTTTTTGATAATGATATACCTGGTAGTAGTTTTGACATCAGCGATGAGTCTGACAGCGGGCGTGACACTTCGATCATGATTCCTGATGATGGATCTGGACCATACACTATTGCTATCAAAGGCGCTGGCGTTGGGCCATTTAATTTCGATATATATCGACAGGGAAGTAACGGCACGATAGAGCAAGTTTCATATACCGATGTGCCAACGACACCGCTTACGACCGCAACAGTAGTATTGGATATAGCGCCTCTCGGCAGTACCGCAAGTTCGAGCCTGCTTACATCAGCACCTGTTCTCTCGGTTGACGTTGATGGCGATGGTACCTCTGAATTCCTAGCTAAGGCAAATACGCCCACTGATCCAGTCGTATTTCTCGAATCAATGAAGAAAGTTGTCCAAACTTTGTCATCCTCTACAGCTGACACAAAAGGGAAGGACGTCTTCGTTGCGACGCTCCGCAAGATTGATCAGCTCGAAAACCTAGCACGTGCAGGAAAAATTTCCCGATTGCATGATACCGCCAGTCGTTTCTCAACTCATTATGCCCATAGCTCTATCAAGGGAATGTCTGACGATGATCGTATGACTATAGTGAATATGATAAATGAGTTTTTGAGTCATTTGAGTGCGAATTAATTAAAAAATTATGCAAGAAAATAATAAAAATAGGATTGTGATTTATCAGAGTGAAAAAGGAGATGTTGAATTACATGTTGATATTAATGAAGATACAATCTGGGCGCCAGAAGCCAGGATTGCGGAATTGTTTGATACTACCCATCAAAATGTAAACCTCCATCTAAAAAATATCTATAACGATGGAGAATTATTAGAAAAGGCAACCCGCAAGGAATCCTTGCAGGTTCAAAAAGAAGGTGGTAAATCAGTTAAACGCAGTATTATTCTCCTCTGTTAGACCTTTATGCGGCAATGTCGACAATCGAGTCAAAAACTCTTGATGGTAAATTACGAGGAAAAATCACATTCAAAATGACACAAGATCTTGATCTTAGTTGATTATATCCAAAAGTTGTGATATCTTGGCTGACAAGGCTTAAGACAGAAGGCATGCGTTCACCAAGGTGAACCTGTAAGACTTTCCGAGGTTAACCTATTATATTTCCTCATGGTCAGGCCGAGGTCGATTAGTTAATTAACAAGCACATTTATGTGCTCATACAAAAATGGCTCGTACAAAAGCACAAAAGAAAGAGATCATTGAAAAGCTCGAGACGATCATGAAGGGCGCAAAGTCCCTCGTCTTCGTTAACGTTCATGGCCTCAAAGTCTCTGATTCAACAACGATGCGTCGCGCTCTCAAGAAAGAAGGCGTCGGATTCTTTGTTGCAAAAAAGACATTGACCGGACACGCTCTCGATGCTCAGAAATACGCAGGCACTATGCCAACATTGGTAGGGGAGTTCGGACTCGCATATAGCACCGACCTCGTCGCTCCAGCTCGCGGTGTCTACGAGTTTGAAAAGAAATTCAAAGGCCAAGTCGCTATCCAGGGCGGAGTCTTCGAATCAAAGTATATGGGCAAGGAAGAGATGGTTGCTATTGCTGCTATCCCACCTCTCAATACTCTTCGTGGTATGTTCGTCAACGTCATCAATTCTCCTATCCAAGGATTTGTCATGGCATTGAGCGAGATCGGAAAAACGAAAACCGCCTAACTTTCTGTTTACGGTTTACTAATTACTAATTACAATTTTAAATTTACTATTATGGAAACTCCTGTAGAAATCCCATCAAAGTTCAAGGCTCTCGTTGAGAGTATTGAGACAATGTCAGTTCTCGACTTGAACGAGCTCGTCAAATTACTCGAAAAGAAGTTCGGTGTATCAGCTGCTGCTGTTGCAGTCGCTGCTCCTGCTGCCGCTGGTGCTGCTGCAGATGAGAAGAGTACATTCGCTGTTCACCTTGCAGCCGCTGGTGATCAGAAGATCGCTGTTATCAAGGTTGTCAAAGAAGTCCTCGGCCTCGGTTTGAAGGAAGCAAAGGATCTCGTTGACAGTGCTCCTGCTCTCATCAAGGATGGCGTTAAGAAAGAAGATGCTGAAGCTTTGAAGAAGCAGATCGAAACAGCTGGTGGAAAGGTTGAATTGAAATAGTCTCTCGTTTTTCACTGATAAAAAGGAGCCTCCTAGCGGAGGCTCTTTTTTATGCTAGAATACAGCCTACTTACGTAATATAGATTATATACCACCATGGAAACTCTCATCGCCCTCTTCGGCAGCGCCGCAAAGATAAAAATCCTTCGTGTATTCCTCTTCAATACAGGCATCGCTTTTTCTGCAAAAGATCTCTCAGTTCGCACGGCATGTAAGGCGCCCATGATTCTTCGTGACCTGAATATTCTTGTGAAGGCAGATATAGTGCGCAAGCGTAGTGGCGCCAAAGGCACGACTTATGTGCTCAATGAAAAGTTTCCTTATCTCGACCCGCTCAAAAATCTTCTCACAGTTGCAAGTATCCAGGCAGACGAATCACTCACCAAGCGTTTTGGTGGCGCAGGCAGAATCAAACTCATTATAGCCGCTGGTGTATTTATACAGAACTGGGATTCACGTGTGGATCTTCTCATTGTCGGTGATGATCTCAACATAGTAAAGATAGAGGCGACCATAAAAACCATTGAAGCAGAGATAGGGAAGGAGATAGCGTATTCTGCCTTTGAGACTCAAGATTTCCAATATCGTATCGGCATTCACGATAGACTCGTCCGTGACATCCTCGATTATCCCCATGTAACCCTTTTAGATCGTCTCGGGGTGGTATAATAGATGCATTACAAAGAAACGTATTAGTAATTAATTAAGTCATAATCATATGATGTTTATACAAAGTTGGGGTGATGTCTTTACTCATTCGCTCCAGGGTGTGTGGTACGGTGTCGTCAGTTTCGTACCTATGCTTGTCGTTGCTCTTATTATCTTTGCTATCGGTTGGGTCCTCGCCGCTCTCATTGAGAAAGTTGTCGAAGGCCTCTTCAAAGCTCTCAAGGTTGATGCAGCTCTCAAGAGTGCTGGTCTCGAAGATGTCGTCAAGCGTTCTGGATATAATTTGAATTCAGGTCTTTTTGTCGGTGCTCTCGTCAAGTGGTTTGTCATCATCGTCTTCTTGATGGCATCATTTGGTATCCTCGGTCTCGATCAGGTCAACTCATTCCTCGGACAAGTCGTCAACTATATCCCACAAGTTATCGTTGCTGTTCTTATCCTTATGGTTGCAGTTGTCGTCGCCGGTGTACTTCAAAAGATCGTTGTTGCAAGTGCAAAGGCTGGTCAGGTCAAGTCTGCTGAACTTCTCGGTCGTGTGACCAAGTGGTCTATCTGGATTTTTGCTGCACTCACTGCGCTCATCACACTCGGCATCGCGCCTGGTTTGATCCAGATGATTCTCACTGCGATCTTCGCTGGTGCCGCTCTCGCCCTCGGTCTCGCTTTTGGTCTTGGTGGCAAGGATGTCGCAGCCCGTCTTATTGAGAAGACAGCTCACACAGTTCTTGAGAAGGAATAGTCAAAATCGTTCTATAATATTCTCGGAAACGAAAGCCACTCTGCAGAGTGGCTTTCTCGGTTTCGGAAATTTTTTGCTAAAAATTTCCTGCAAATGTTCCTCGAATATATAGAACGATTTCTCTGGAAAATCGCACCGAATTCTCTCCACATGTTATCCCCAAAAGGGAATATAGCCCCTGACTATTGACTTTATTTTGCCTTCGTATATACTGTTTCTCACGACCGAATGAATATAAAAAACCTCAATTTACAGCGGCCATAGCCATACCCCAGCAATGGAGTGTAGCTCAACTGCCTCAAAAGCGGTTTTTTATTTTCAGAATGAATGTTGTTTTACAATCTCATACCTCAAAGTAATGCAAGCAATATATGATTTTTCTGAGTAAGAAAAATCTAGTGTAAGTGATAAGTAGCGGTTCTTAGATTTCCTGATGGGAAATTAAGAGCGTATGGTGGATGCCTTGGCTTCTTGAAGGCGATGAAGGACGCGGCGTGGCGGCGATATGGTTCGGGGAGGTGCCAAGCAACCTTTGATCCGAACATTTCCGAATGGGGAAACCCCGTAGAGTGAACCTCTATGATCTCTATAGTTACTCTATAGAGAAGCGTACCCTGGGAAGTAAAACATTTCAGTACCAGGAGGAATAAAAACAAACATGCATTCCGTTAGTAGCGGCGAGCGAAAGCGGAGGAGACTAAACCGATCGTAGCAATACAATCGGGGTTGCGAGGCAGAGACGTGATATTTATATCAGAGAAGTTACAAAATCGTGTATTAGTCAAATGAACTGGAAAGTTCAGCCCTAGCAGGTGATAGCCCTTTAGACGAAAATACATAATCTTCTTTGTTTCTGTTCTCAAGTACACCGGGAAACGAATAGCTCGGTGGAATCAGCCAGTACTAACTGGCAAGTCTAAATACTTCAGAAGACCGATAGTGAACTAGTACCGTGAGGGAAAGGTGAAAAGCAGCCCGGAAGGGCGGTGAAATAGATCTGAAACCATATGC
>JAZKBV010000001.1:0-208418 GCA_040388415.1 Patescibacteria group bacterium | reverse complement strand
GAGCGTGCCGCAAACAAGACCGGTGGCCGAGGCAGTGAATCCTGCATCTGTATTGTTGATGCTCGTATCAAACACTCCCTCTGCCTTAGCGATTGAACCATATGTAGTTGTCAGACCATACTCAAATCCACGAGTTGCAATATAGGTGCCACCAGTTGTGCCCACCGCGCCACTCAATGTTGCACTTGTATCTGCAACCGCAGATGACCCATCTGTTGATACTGTAGGTGTAACAACAGGAAGCGCTGCTGCAGCATATATTTTCTTTACATTGGTACGATCAGGAGTATTCCATGCAGAATTGAAGAGAAGCACATTGCCCTGCCTGACCGCATTTACAAGCTCCCAATAATGATTGACCGGCTCGTTCACGCCAGTATCTGCAGTTGAATTCAAAATACCAGCAGCATGTGGGTACACAACACTGAGCATTTCACTCAGATTTGCAGCACCTGAGACACCGCCATATTTCGATGTATAGTTGAATGGCAAACTAGCTGAAAAATCAAGAATACGCGTATTTTCCGGCATGAGCAATACTTGTGGATAATCCTTATGTACCTGGAGCATGTCCATTCCATCTGCATCCCATGAAGTACTATCGATATAGAAAAGTGTCACTCCCCAACGATCATATGCATAGGTAATCTTTGATTCGAGAAGAGCGATGCGTTCTGTGCGATCGTTAAGATATTCTTGGCTTGGACGGACTCCGTAGACTGATCCATAATCATCACCGCCGGCGCACTGGTCGTCATAACTTGGATTAAGAGTCCAATCAAGCCTATTTGGACGAATAGTGATACCAGCTCTCAAGCCAGCGTCTTTGAGCTTGAGGAATACCGCATCAATCACCTTTATCGAACTGCTTGATGTAACGCCATCATTCAAAGAAACCATTGTACCCCATTCTGGCGCGAATGTTTCTGCATAACGAGGATCACCTATGTAAGTTGTACATTGTGGCCATTTATTACCTTCGAGATCCCAAAGGATGACACCTTGGGCATTTGCGTCCTTAAGATAGGTAATATTACTATCTACAGCAGTCAACATACGTTGCGCCCATGCTTGTTTACCAGCGGTTGTTGTAACATCTACTGATGAGTCATTGAACCAGCCATTGATATTTTTACTCCAATCTGTCGAACAACCATAGGTGACAGTGCAAGGAGTATCAGCCATGAACCATGTGCCGATGGGACGACGATCTGACCAAAAGTTTTGCATTGGGTACTGTGCACGATACGCAACGAGAGTATCGGCCATTGCAGTAGCAAGTGATACTCCTGGCAACGTAAAGCGCATCACGCCATGCGCGGTAACTGTTTGCCCGGTTGGGATTTTACCCATACCTCCACCTAACTGATATGCACCATCTTGACCAGTTCTAAAACCTATAGCCCCACTCATGAACATTTGCCCACCAGAGAAAGTATATGTGGTGATAGCTGGCGATCCTTCGTTTGTATATACTGTCTGTGCTTGGAACCCTGGGATTTTCATCCAGCTTACCGTAAAACCGAGAGATCCAATATCTGTGCCGGTGTTATTGGTAACTGACGAATCAATATACAAATCGTCGCCACTTGTACTAAATGCAATCGAATATGAAGCATTCGAACATGTCCAACTCAACGTATTCGTCTGTGGATTGAGTGATTTTCCGCTACATCCAGAAAAAGACATAATATTACCTTTCGTATCGTATACATTTGTCAGTATGCCCACACTTCCGCCCTGTTGATCGATAAATTCAAGACCATTCCATTTGAGACTTGTCAGCGTGGCAGAATCACCAAAGCCTGAGCTTTGATAGCCTGTAGTTATGGTTACGCCAATAGCAGTAGTTGCATACGTATTTTGTATTGCATTCAATAATCCCGAAGTAACAATAGAGCTAAATAAAATAAATACCGACCAGTGAGCAGCTACCGCAAGAGGATGTTCATGCCATTTATGATACAAAGAAACTTTCTCACAGATCTTGGCGTGTATTGAACTCATGTTAGGTAAATAATTATAGTAATTGTTTACTATAATACCTTATTTCATTAAAGTGCACCGTGGATAACTCTATTACGTATGTTTTTTAAATTCCCTCTTTTTTAAGGTCTTCGATCGCCTTTTGCGCAGTCTTTGAGAGCTTTCTCGGCATCTCGACATGAGTAACTAGGAGAATGTCACCGCGACGGCCATCGATACCACGTTCAGTCATCGGCACGCCCTTTCCTTTGATGCGGAGAATCTCGCCATGCGAAGTTCCTTGTGGCACTTTGAGCTCGATCTTGCCATCAAGCGTGTCTATTTCGATACTACCACCAAGAAGCGCTGTTGAGAGTTTGAGCGAAAGGTCCATGACGAGATTAAATCCTTCTTTGCGGAATATCGCACTTTCTTCTACCCAGACACGGACAATAAGGTCGCCACGGCCAGCCTCGCCATCTTCACCACGACCAGCAATTCTCAAGCCTTGACCATTTTCCATACCTGCAGGTATTTTGACTGAAAACTTTTCTTTACCCGTCGAGATCTCACGTTCAACGCCGAAAATTGATTCTTTGAATGTTACTTGAATATCAATTGTTATGTTCTTACCTTTACGCGCGCGACGTCCGCCACCAAAAAATTCACCAAAGATGTCGCCGAGATCGAACTCCACATGCTGACCATTGAAGTTGCCACCAAAACCACCTTGCTGAAATTGTGAAAAATCGAAACCACCGAAGCCCTGCCCACCACCAAAGCCTCCAGCGCCTGGATTGAAACCAGCACCTGCGCCCGCTGCACCAAAGCGGTCATAGTTGGCGCGCTTGTTCGCATCTGAGAGAGTTCCATAGGCTTCACTCGCCTCTTTGAATTTCTTTTCAGCCTCAAGGTTACCTTTGTTCTTGTCAGGATGATGTTCATGCGCAAGCTTACGAAACGCCTTCTTTATGTCGTCTTGTGAGGCGCTTTTTTCGACTCCTAAAATTTTATAATAATCTTTCATGGTTTTTGGTGGTTGATAATTGGCGGTTTGGCCTAATTGACTAGTAAAGTATCATATGATATGGTTTTTAACAAATCTCGGTGAACAGAAACAACTAAATATTGAGGAGAAATTATGGCGAAAATACTTTTCTATTTATCCCACAGTGCATACGACTTGAACCCAGAACTGCCTTACGTTGACGTAGCCGACAACTTTAGAAAGCTCCAACATCGTAAGAAAATTGGCATCGTAAGAATTGAGGTCGATAGTGACCTTTGGAAGTTAATCAAAGTTACAAAAGGAGTCACTGAACTTTCTGATGTAATCCAAACCGCATTCCAAGCTGGATTCAAACACGGTGTCAATTTTGAACGACAACCAAAAGGAGGTCGATCATTGGGTGAATCTTAGTCTGCCTGACCCTCGTTAGTACCCCCGAATTTTTCGGAGGCACTACGAGGGTCCTTTTTATTTCAACTATTTTTTCTCCTTAAACTCTGCATCTTTCACATCTCCCTCTGGAGCTTTTCCATCAGCACCGCCGGCTGGATTTGCACCTGCTCCTTGCGCCTGACTTGCCTGCTGAGCCTTTGCGAGTATCTCACCTATCTTTGAAATTTCGCTCGACAATGCTTCTGATGCTGTTTTAATAACAGCAACATCAGCTGGTTGCGCTTCCTTCGCCGCCTTCAAAGCAGCGATCTTTGTCTCAATCGAAGTAGTGACATCCGCTGGGATCTTTTCCTTATTTTCCTTGAGAGCCTTCTCAGACGTATAGATCATCTGCTCAGCCACGTTACGGATCTCGACTTCTTCCTGCTTCTTCTTATCATCTGCTTCATGGGCCGCGGCCTCTTGCTTCATCTTTTCAACTTCTTCCTTTGAGAGGCCAGACGAGGCAGTGATCTTGATGCTATTCACCTTGCCTGTTGTCTTATCTTTTGCACTGACATTCAAGATACCATTGGCATCGAGGTCAAATGATACTTCGATCTGTGGCACACCACGAGGAGATGGAGCGATACCATCGAGGATGAAACGACCAAGAGACTTGTTGTCAGCAGCCATAGCGCGCTCGCCTTGAGTGATATGGATCTCTACCGACGGCTGATTATCAGTTGCAGTTGAGAATACCTGTGAACGCTGTGTTGGGATGGTTGTATTCTTTTCAATAACCTTTGTAGCGACACCACCCATGGTCTCGATACCGAGTGAAAGCGGAGTAACATCGAGCAAGAGAACGTCTTTGACATCTCCTGCGAGGATACCACCTTGGATGGCTGCACCGATTGCTACGACTTCATCCGGGTTCACAGACATATTTGGTTCACGACCAAAGAGCGCTTTGACGGCGTTCTGGAGAGCTGGCATGCGTGTCTGACCACCGACGAGGATGACTTCATTGATCTCACCGACTTTGAATGGTGATGCGGCGATAGCGCGCTTGCTGATCTCGACTGCACGATCGACGAACTCCTGTGCGAGCTGTTCGAGCTGTGTGCGAGTCATACTGATGAGCAAGTGCTTTGGTCCATCGCTACCTGAAGTGATAAATGGGATATTGATCTCAGTCTGTACTGCTGTTGAAAGCTCGATCTTTGCTTTTTCTGCTGCTTCATCCAAACGCTGGAGAGCGAGCGAATCCTTGCGAAGATCAATGCCATTTTCTTTTGCAAATGTATCTGCAAGCCAGTTGACGATCTTTGCATCGATATCGCGACCACCGAGGTGAGAGTCGCCATCAGTAGACTTTACTTCGATCGAACCTTCACCTTCATCGCTGGTACCGACTTCGAGGATAGAGATATCGAAGGTACCACCACCAAAGTCGAAGACAGCGATCTTTTCATTTTTCTTTTTGTTAAATCCGTAGGCAAGCGCTGCTGCAGTTGGTTCGTTGATGATGCGCTTTACATCAAGTCCAGCGATCTGACCTGCGTCTTTTGTTGCCTGACGCTGTGAGTCGTTGAAGTATGCAGGCACGGTAATGACTGCCTCTGTGATCTTTTCACCAAGACGTGCTTCTGCGTCATTCTTAAGCTTGGTGAGGATCATAGCTGAAACCTCTTCTGGACGCATCCATTTGCCTGCCATGTTTACCTCGACGCCACCGTTAGCCGACTTGCGCGTTTCGAATGGAACGTTCTTGATATCTTTTTGAACGCCATCTTCATCGAAGGTGTGACCGATGAAGCGTTTGATCTGAAAGACAGTGTTCTTTGGGTTCGTGACCGCCTGGCGCTTTGCCAAGAGACCGACGAGTCTGTCGCCTGTTTTTGACTGGGCAACGATTGAAGGTGTGGTACGCGCACCTTCTGCGTTTTCGAGGACCTTTGGTGAGCCAGCTTCCATGACGGCAACTGCCGAGAAAGTGGTACCAAGGTCGATTCCGATGATTTTAGACATTTGTTTTTAAGGTTAATGAAGGGCTAATTTATAAGGGTTTTGAGGCTAGACCTCAGCTTGACAATAAGGTATTTTGTGATATAATCTGCCTAAAAGAGAAAGGATCGCAAATGAGAATATGGCCCTATGCAGTTCTAACTTACGGAGTAACTATTCTGGCTCTAGCATCAATGTGTTATATCTTAAGTCGTCCGGAAGTTATCCAGTGGATTCACGAATGCTTTCGTTTGATTCACTAAAATCAACAACTTCCTCATTACCGATAAGTAGCAATACTTGTCGGTAATTTTCATATCACATACCTAATTGTTAAAGAACGAGAGAATTAAAGTTAAATTCGAGCTATTTTTACGGGCGGAGTAGATGGTTGATTTTCATCACGTACAGTAGATAAGACTTTGTAGCAATTGGCGTTAATTATATCTCTCACTTGCGTAGGACAAACGCAACAGAGTCTTATTTGGTGTACACAGTGTTTTGCGCATTCATGCGCCCCAAGAAATAATAGACTCAAACAGCGCACCTGCGACACACTCAGCGAATCAATCAAAACACATTATCTGAAAGACGGCGCTCTCGTAGGTTGACTGGTAAAGAAAAGAAGCGAAGTAAATGGAGAAACGCGCAGTGCAGGAGATATGAGGTAAGAGGTAGGAGATAAGTTGATCGCAGAGGCGCCAGGTAAACAAAGCACAGCTGTATTTCTTTCATATCTCTTAGCTCTTAGCTCATAGCTCTTATCTTCTAGTAGCTGAACTTTTGATATCAATTGTGCGCCAACAACTCGTGCCTTCACTTCCCCATTGACGAGAGTGACCAGAAACACAACACGATACTGCTCACCAGTCTGTGAGGTAATGATTCTCTCTACAAATTTTGAGGGAATGGTAGGTTTTAGCATAGGATTCGCAGGGACTATTGGACTCATATTATAGCAACGGGAAACTCTTAGTCAAGATTTTGTTTTTGACAAAAAGTATAAAACAATGTAATTTAATAATAAAGAAAGGAGATCTTTATCATGAAAGAAATTGAATACTTTAGAATCCCCTTCGCCAGGAACATGTTCAACGGATCGGATATAAAACAAATACTCATTACGAGACCAGAACTCAAAATCAGCACTGAGGAAGTAGACCAGCGGATATGTCCGATTGAATTTGTTCCCGAAGAAGCGTTTGCCGTATATCCGACAATTATCGCCAAGTCGAGCACTGGTGAACTTGTCGAATTTAAGCTCGACGGGAAACGTAAAGTGGAGATGCGGAAATTTTTCCAATCAGGAACTCCGGTAGCCATCTATTCGGTAGTTCCAGGAACTGAACGCAAAAAACGGACTGAACCGAAAACAAAAGGATCAGCTTTATACCAGTCCATTCGTGCTGAAATCAGAGCCGCGGGAAAAGATGGCTCCCTCACCCAACTGTAAAAATCACTTCAAAAAAACCGCCCCATAAGGAGCGGTTTTCTTTTATTTTTTAAATTCACCTACCTTGACCTTTGGTGGACGCATGGCCTTTTTATTCAATGAATACCCTTTTTGAATAACTTGCGTGATGATGTGATCCTGACTTTCTTCGGTCACGGGCACATACTCCGCAGCTTCGTCGCGAGCTGGATCAAACTTGAGACCGACGGGACTGATCTCCTCGAGACCACTTTCACTGAGAGTTTTCTTCAGTTGAGAATAGATGTACTCGACACCTATGCGCCAATTCTTATCTACTTTTTCCCACGCTTCTTTGTTAGCCATGGCAAGGTCGAAACTCTCAAGAACAGGAATAAGGCTTTCGATGAGACGCTCATTTGAAAACTTGATAAACTCTTTACGTTCCTCTTCATCGCGCTTACGCGCATTCACAAAGTCGGCTTTTGCTCTCTGCCAACCCGTCAGATACTCCTGAGCATCAGCTTGGGATTTCTTGAGCTTAGTGCGAAGCTTCTTGATAGTCTCAGACATATTTTCTTCAGCAATGACGCTGTCGTCAAGCGTATCGTCGGACTCTATAACCACATCATCAACCTGGACATCTGCATCAAGCTTTTGTTCATCCATATCTTTGTTTTCATCTGTATTCATAGAGAGAAGTATATATAAAAAACCGGTCCTCTGCAAAGAGAACCAGTTGTGACCGCTATGATCAAACCATCTTGCCGCCACGATGAAGGATGTCCAGTTTTTTGAGCGCATCATACAGTGCACCCCACTCCTTGTCAGCAGTTTGTTGATCAAGTTTCTTTGCCAATATTTTTTTCTCAGCACATGCTTCCAACGAGCGGAGGGCGAGATGTCCAAGATCTTTTTTTGACTTTAAACCAAACTCAATCGGCGCCAGATTAAACTCCTTCATGCGCTGAGTTATTTCAAGAACAAGATTAAG
Organism: Patescibacteria group bacterium; assembly: GCA_040388415.1. Taxonomy (GTDB): domain Bacteria; phylum Patescibacteriota; class Minisyncoccia; order Phycocordibacterales; family PALSA-1337; genus C7867-002. The sequence goes on along the minus strand of JAZKBV010000001.1, from coordinate 200,657 downwards.
TGGATCAATGTGACCGTCCCTCAAGCGACGAAGATATCCGTACACCTCGGCTTTTGCGCGACGCCGGGAGCGCCATCTATTTGGATACTTGTGGTAATAGATTGATTGAACCCAGTGAATAAACCTGAGAATAAGCCTGAGCAGCATTGTTAACATGAAATGCCTTTCGTTTGATTGAATTTTAACTGCAAAATTACTCCTGTGTAAATGTAACGTACATAGCATATAAATACAATAAAAACACCACCGTTTTTGAGGCAGTGGCGAGTGATGATGGACAATTTAGCAAATCCTGACCGTCGGTGGTGGCTGAAGCAGCGGTGTCGAGGAACCGGTCACGGACGAAGATTCTTCTTTTTTATACTTCAGCTCCCAACGCGCCTCAGCCATAGCGATCCGATTGTTTAGATCAGCCCAGTCAATGAGGCCGAGTTGAACATACGCGAAACGATAATGTTCACGAACGTGCTCGATCTCTTTACGCACATAATGAAGAACGTGATGGCTATAACCATCTTCATGATTAAGAGCGGTCACCAACCTGAACCCGCGGAGTTGCGCCTTGTCACGCTTCAACTCGACAAGGATGTCACGGATACGGTTAAATGGAGTTGCGATAATATTCAGCAACAACGTCCACAATCTTTTGATTTTCATAAGCAGCGAATTGGTTGTTTGTTTTGATTTTGGAAAAAACAGTTTACACTAATATACAACATTATCAGCTTATCGGCAATAGCTTATGCGCGCTACTTCGCCTGCGTCCTAAAGTTAGAAACTGTTGATACTGTCTGCGTTCCATTAACAGGATTAGTAGCCGTAATCTTGAAATAATATTTTGTTGCCTTTGTTAAGCCAGAGATGGTCAGCACGTGCAACGTCGTCAGATTGGTATCGTTAACGATAGAACCAGTAGCCTTGTTAGTAAGGCCATACGAGATACTACCGGTTGATGCGACGCTCGTCGTCCATTTAATGGTTGCTGTTGTAGCTGTCTTTTGTGAGACAGAGAATGAGACGATCGCTACAGGTGTTGGACCGCTCACCACTGGTACGGTCACTGTTGCCCCATTACTCGGAGCTGAGAGATTGCCGGCAGCGTCAGATGCGACGACAGAATAGGTATACGTAGTACCAGAGACAACAGCACTGTCAGTGTATGAGGCAGTTGGAGTTGTAGCGATGACTTGACCATTCCTGGTGATGGCATAGCCCGTGATGCCAACATTGTCGACAGAGGCAGTCCAATTGAGGTTGACTGAACTTGAGTTTGGCGCAGTTGCCTTGAGGTTAGAAGGCGCAGTTGGTGCGGTGGTATCAGGAATGATGACGACCGTATCCTGCACGAAGTTTGCGATAACGCTAAGGTTAGCTCCGACACTCGTATCTGTTCGTGGGTTAGCAGTAGATCCGTCTGACCAATCAACGAGGTGATACCCCGTGTTAGCAACTGCAATGACAGTGCTACCATTCGCTCCAGCGTTGACTGTCTGGGTAAGTGAGCCGGTGATACTGCCGTTTGCGCCAGCAGTATAGCTAAGGGTGTAAGTGGTAGCAGGAGGGGTTGGTGGAGTAGTTGAACCAATTCCTAATGTGGCGTTAGTGATACCTGCATCATGATACAACTGTGACACGATCTCATCTGGCGCATACCAAATACCTTCTTCGAAGAAAATGTTTCCATCTTTGATACTCTGGACATAGTTAGCTTTCCATTCTGGATGCTGTAGGTTTCCATCCACATTTACATGGGCCAAAATCGAGAAAGCCTTAGGCCAGATATTTTTTGCATCCTGACTAGTGGTAAATATGCCATTGTCCACTTGATTGTAGGGCGCTGTTGACGAGAAGAAATCACGGTTTTCATTTTCTGGGAAAAATACAAATTTGGTACTACTATAAGGTGCAGTAGTTTTCAAATACGTCATAAGGTCGGTAAATATCTGACTATTGAATGGATTACCTCCGCCACGGTCGCTATATACGGTACTGTCAACATAGAACATCGTCACGCCCCAACGGTTGTACGCATACGTAACCTTGCTCTTCAAATTAGCCAAAAGTGTAGCGTCATCTGCTGGTGAATGCTGATGGAAGATACCCGTACGGTCTCGTTGCTGCCAGGTATTTGGTGCCACGCAATCATACGCACGATTCGGGTACGCTACATCAGTCGCTATATAAATATCGTCCGTATCATAGTTATAATCCCCGCCGTGACATGTAGTTGGTCTGTTAGCTAATGTCCCCGTCTGGAAATCTCCTGGTCGTAGTGTAATACCGATCTTGTATCCAGCAGTGCGGAATTTTTGGAACATCTGATCGGCAACAGCGTCCATCTCAGGCGCCATATCATGGAGCTTGTTTGGATATCCAACATACGTGAAATATTGAGAGAACTCTTCACCTTCCAAATCCCACACAACGATACCTTGTGGTTTTGGATCCATGCCATTCATGCGGGTGACGATCTCATCTGTCTTATTCAAAATTTGAGTGTTGAAATTTGTTTGATTCGACACATCCAAATTTGCATCCCAGAGATATCCGCGTGGATTGAGCTTGCTTGTGTGTGCAGTTCCTTCTGCCATGAACCAACGAGTGATAGGTCTGCGATCTGTCCAGTCATTTAAGAGTGGATGCGATGATGCATATGAGGCATACGCTTCTGATGCAAGCGACATAGCCGTACTACTCAAGCCGCTAAAACGGAAGTAGAGTGGATAGTGGAATGTTTGTCCTGGACCGATGTGTTCAGTGACAGAAAAATCCCACAATAGATTTACGTTTGTTGGCGGTGTAGTCACGCCAACAGTGGCATAATCATTTCTTGTGGTTAGTTGGGCCTTTTTACCATAATCAGTTGAAAATACTGCTAGATTGCCCCATGTCGCCCCAGGTATGAACGCTACTGGATTTACCGTGAAATTACCAAACCACTGATTTAACGCAAGATCAGGAATATACATACCTGTTCCGAGCCAATCATTATAATTAAATGAAACAATCGTATCAGTTGTATCATTGTTCGTTAAATAAACATCAGCCAACATCGTGTTGCTATCGAACGAACTCAATTCAACATTGATCGTATAGCTGTCCTTCAATCCTTGACGAAATATCTGTTTGTAACACTGTTCGTTTGTTTTTGTTACAGGACATGTCGCTGCTCCAGTGCTTGCCCAAGGAAGCGGATTTGCGAGTGTCGTTGAAGCCTCCGACGAATCAGGAGTTATCGTTGCACCCCCTGGTGTCTGAAAAACTGGTACGTGATATCGGATTTTATCTCCATAAAACGCGCCGTAGCCACCCGCATTTGATGCAGATATTAACTTATAGTTGTTATAGGATAGATTCTGAACCCCGAGTTCATCTACACTAAACTGCAATCCTCCTGCTCCTGTTACCTGGGCAACTTGAGTCGCAGGATTGAAAATGAAAGCGAGCGACTGATACGCTGCAGTGGAGACGACGACAAAAGCGATGAGTGCGAGTCCACCGAAGATGAGAGATGCATTGGTTGTTTTGTTCATAGGATTGAAATGAAAAAGATTAACGTGATTTGACGCCTATATAATCAACCATGGCAGCACTTACATAGGCGCTTTCTATATCGCTCAAACGTTGAACAGCTTCTTCTGGTGTATCTGAGTCAGTGATAAGGCCAACATTAACCCCGAGCGGATTGGTTCCCTGGACAAGAGTGATACCCTCACGCTTTAAGACTTGGGTCTGTGTTGCTTTACTGACACCGCTCTTCCAAATGAAGAGGATCTGTTGTTGATTGGGATCGATGTAAGTAGTGCGGTTGGCACGAAGCGCACTCAAAGCTTGGGCTGAAGAAGTTGAGATAACCCCGCTCTCTGCGATGGTAATACTGATCTGTTGGAGAAGGCCCGCAGCAACGATGAGTGACAGAGCAAAAAAAGCAGACCAATGGGTGATAGCGTGGAGCGGATGCTTATGCCAAGAAGCGTAGGCAGGATTTGATTCTGCTAAAGTGCTGTGGAGAGTATTGAAAAACATATATGTGTGAGTGAATAATGTAATAAAACAAAGAAGACCAGTAAGTGCTGGTGGTAAGTATATCTCGGATTTATGGTAAAAAGTTGATAAGCAGTGGATAAGTATAATTTGTTGCAACAAAAAAACCGCCAAACAGGCGGTTTTTGAAACTAACGCTTACTCCACTGTGGAGACTTGCGGGCCTTCTTGAAACCGAACTTACGACGCTCCTTTGCACGTGGGTCACGCTTGAGGAAACCGAGCTTCTTGATAGGACCACGGAGAGTTATATCATAGACGAGGAGCGCACGAGCGATGCCGTGACGAGCTGCTTCAGCCTGAGCTGACATACCGCCGCCGACGAGCTTGATAGAAACGAAAAACTTCTCTGCTGGCTTGCCCTTTGCGATAGCATCAGAAACTGCAGTGGCGTATTCCTTTACTGGGAAGTACTCTTCGAGAGATTTATCATTAACGACATAGTGATTCTTTGAATCAATGAAAAGGCGTACGCGAGCGATAGCAGTCTTGCGACGACCGACTGCTTCAAAATATTTACCTGTAGGAATTTTTGTAGTCATATAAATGTATTATTCTTTGATCGTCAAATTCTTCAAGCGAGGCGCGCGGAGCTTGTTCTTTGGGAGCATACTGTAGACAGCGAGCTCGAAGACGCGCTTCATACCACCGATCTCGATGACTTCACCGAGTGTCTGAGACTTGATACCACCACGGAAACCGGTGTAGCGGACATAATCATCACCAACACCACCAGCCTTTTTCTTTGCAGTGATATAAGCACGCTTTGCATTGATGATCTCAACTTGAGCATCTGAGACTGTGTTCTTTGCGAACGAGGTGCTCTTTTTGCCCATGAGGATAGCTGCTGCCTCACTTGCGATACGTCCTATCTTTTTATCTGCTGCGTCAATGGTGTATTTCATGGTGGTGGTAATAATATAATTATACAAATTCGATCAAAGCCATCGGACTGTTGTCCAAATCGCGATCTGGCATGCGAACGATGCGAGTGTAACCGCCCTTGCGATCAGCATACTTTGGCGCGATGACGTCAACAAGCTTCTTGACCTCTGGAGCACCCTGAAGACGAGTGCTGAGGAGACGGCGTGAAGCAACAGTAGCTGACTTGGCTGTGGTGACAAGCTTCTCGACAAAAGGGCGTGTTTCCTTTGCCTTTGCGAGAGTAGTCTGGATACGACCGTCGCGGATCAAGTTACGTGCAAGAGAACGCATCAAAGCGTGACGCTGTGTCTTTTCTCGGCCGAATTTTCTCACATTTGAATGGTGTCTCATTGTAGTAAATTAAATCGTAAATTATTGCTTCATCGTTATACCATGGCCAGCAAGGAGCTTTTTGATCTCCTGAATGCCCTTTGCACCGAGACCATCGATATCCATGATATCTGACTCCTTCTTGCGTGCAAGGCCTCCAAGAGTACGGATGTTCGCTGCTGCAAGAGCCTTTGTGGTACGACCAGAGAGACCAAGAGAATCAACACGAGTCTTCATGAGTTCTGAGTCCATCTCGATCTTGTCTGACTTAGCTTCACCCTTGTCGCCTGCATCAACTGCTTCGACAACAACCTCCTCTTCCTTGAAACCAACAATAGCTTTGAGCTGGTGGATCATGAGAGTGATCGACTGCTCGAGAGCTTCGCGTGGAGTGATGGTACCATCTGTCTCGATTGACAAGCGGATACGATTGAAGTCTGTACGGTCGCCGACGCGCATGTTCTCTACTTCGTAGTTTGCCTTACGAATAGGTGTAAACGCTGCATCGAGAGTGATTGAGCCTATATCAACGCGATCCTTTTGTAGAACTTCCTTTGGAACATAGCCGAGACCCTTCTCGACCGTGAGTTCAATGTCGAGTGCTGATGACTTGTCGGTAAGTGAAGCGATATGGAGATCTGGGTTCAAAATCTCAGCCTGTCCAGGGACTTCGATATCCTTTGCTGAAACTTCTGAGACACCTTTAGCTTTGAGATTGAGAACAACTGCTTCGTCGCCTGTGAGACGGATACGGAGCTTCTTGATATTGAGCAAAAGAGTGATGACATCTTCTTTGACGCCATTGATAGCTGAGAATTCGTGTTCGACACCAGCGATCTTGACCTTTGTGATAGCTGCACCTGGCAAAGACGACAAAATAATACGGCGGAGCGAGTTGCCGAGCGTGTGACCGTAACCCGGATAAAGTCCGTCGATTTCGTAGACACCGTTCATGCCTTCCTCACGAACGATCTTTGGTTTTGATGGGAGAATGACGTCGTATGTCATGGTTTTTTATATTAAAATAAATAGACGATTAATTATACACTAAAAATTACTAATGTCTAGCGTGTGAAGAACTCGAGCACTGACTTTACATCGAACAAAAGCTCAGTCGTGTCAATCGCAGGTATGCCTTCAACCTTGATGACTTTCGTCTCTGGGTTGACCGCAAGCCATGCAGGAGCTTTGACTGCCTTGAGCTCCTCGTCCAATTTTGCAAAAAGGGCCTTGTTCTTACTGCCTTCGCGGATCGTGATGGTATCGCCGACTGAAACTTCGTATGAAGGAATAGTGATCTTTACGCCGTTGACGGTGATATGTCCGTGAGAAACCATCTGACGAGCAGCTGAACGACTGAGAGCGAAACCTGCGCGCAAAACAACGTTATCGAGACGACCTTCAAGAATACCGAGAAGGTTCTTTGAGTTGTCACCTGTTGTTTGGAGAGCCTGCTTAACATACTTGCTAAACTGGCCAGCCGATACACCGTAACTGTAACGAGCCTTTTGCTTTTCGAGCATCTGGCGGCCGAATTCACTCTTGTTGCCACGACGCTTTGTGTTCTTGGTTTTTGCCTCAGAACGCAACGCAAACTTCTGTGTCTGAGTCTTGCGAAAGACTGGGGCACCGAGATAGCGAGCTTTTTTGTATCGTGGACCAATTTGCATATGAGTAAATTAAATAATTATGAATTAAAATAAAGACTAAACACGACGTGGCTTCTTTGGCTTTGGACCATTGAAAGGCACAGGAGTCTCATCCTTGATAGAAGTAATGAGAACACCCTTGCTGATGAAACCGCGGATAGCTGATTCACGGCCAGATCCGACACCTTTGACAACAACAGCGACCTCTTTGAGACCGATAACTTGCGCTTTGAGAGCGAGAGTTTCGCCAACCTTTGCAGCTGCGAATGGTGTTCCTTTCTTTGCGCCACGGAAACCTGCACCACCACTTGAACCCCACATGAGAGCGTTACCCTTTGTATCAGTCAACATAACCTTTGTATTGTTATACGTAGACTGAACATGGAGAATGCCTGACTCGACACGCTTCTTTGAACTAGCAGAAACAACCTTTGGCGCAGCATCTGTTGCTGGCGCTTTTGTTGTCTTGTCTTCAGTTGCGATTTTATTCTTTCCCATGTGTTTGTTATTTGTTTAATTATTTGTGGTATTCGTGATTCGTAGTATTCGTGCTTGATTCGTAGATTCGTGTCATGCCTACGTCTTCTCTTCCTTACGGCGACCAGATCCCATGGTCTTTCTTACGTTACCGCGGACGGTACGAGAGTTGGTCTTGGTGCGCTGACCGCGAGCTGGTAGATGACGGGCGTGACGATTGCCACGGTACGTCTTGATATCCTTGAGACGCTTGATGTTACCGGCAACTTCACGCTTGAGGTCACCTTCAATCTTGAAGCCTTCAATGAGCTTACGAATCGCATTTTCCTGATCAACAGTGAGATCCTTTGGCTTGACTGATGGATCAACTTCGACTGTCTTCAAAATATGGAGAGCACGAGGTCGTCCAATACCGTAGACAACCGTCAATGCGATTTCCATTCTCTTATTTTCTGGGAGTGTAATACCGAGGATTCTCATAGTAATGTTATATTGAAAAATTTATTTGATTATCCCTGACGTTGCTTGTGACGAGGGTTCGACTTACATGCAACATAGACGTAGCCACCACGGCGAACTACGTTACACTTGGCACATATTTTTTTGACTGATGCTTTTACGCGCATGTGATGTATGTATTACTAAATATTCTAAAAGCGTCTCGTAATGCGTGCCTTGCCTCCATACTGATCCTGTTCGAGCTCGACTTTATCGCCGACGAGGACACGGATACGATTCATTCTCATCTTACCGGCGAGATATGCAAGAATAATCTCTTCACTATCCTCGAGTTGAACTCGGAAGAGTGTATCAGGCAACGCTTCAACTATTATGCCTTTAAGAATTTTCTTTGCTTGGTTCGTAGTATTCATGCGAATGAGCACGTCTCGGTAGCTTAGCAGAGCGACGAAAAAGTGTCAAGCCTTATATGGCCTTTTAGGGGGTTTTGACCACGATCGATATGTGACTTTCATCAGTTGGCACCGTACTGACCCATGGAGGATTGATTTCTCCTGCGCTATTGGTCAGATCGATAACTGATGCGTATTTTTTCAATATATCACGCGTTTTACTGAGAGAAATACCAGCTACGCCGTGCTTGATAGTGTCAGTTGGGATAGAACCAACAAGCTTAAAAGCTCCATTGATACGGGCAGCGATATTGGTTTTCTTGAGCGGAGCAAAGTCTTTGGCATTTGCCAGAGTAAATGAGATGCTATCGATATCAGGAGTCGTATATCCAGCGGCACCGAACATTGAGGTCGATGAAGCTCCTGCGAGGAATCGAGCAAAATCCACTTTTTTAAACATGACCGCATATACAGTGGCACCAACTGCAATGCGCGCATTTTTTGCATCTACTGAAGTGACCATAGGTGCAGTAACTGTTTTTGCGTACACGCCCGGATACATGACATAACCTTCAGGAATCGTATTCATCAAACGACGCTGCAGATCCGAGATGAGATCATTTTGAACGAGAGCGGTTGTCGAAGCGAGGAGCGTAGGCGAGACGATCGTCTTTGTGCCAGCAAAACCTCCAACAACATCTCCCGCAAGACGTGCATAGAATCCGGCATATTTGATCGTGCCTTTGTATGCAATGACTTTGAGATCACTGATCGAATCAGCTCGTGAAATATTATAATCTGCGCCAGCCTTTTCTGCGATTATTGTCGTCACTATGCTACCAGGGAGAATAGTCGAGCCTGATTTGGTGTAGCCAGGGATAACGATCGAACTGGTCAATCGATATACGAGTCCGGATTCGCCCGCCAAACGCGTGCCAGCGACGAGGCGTTGCGACTGGGCGCTATATGCATTGTAAACAGTAATCTTTCCTTGAGCTTTACTTTCAGTATATGTACCAAGTGTCGCAGGGATAGTGGTGCTTGCAGTGCCAGCAAGAGTGGTAACTTCATAACCGAAGGTCGTCGCCGATGTTGCAGGTATAATATACGTGCCATTGACTGCAACTGGTAAAACTTTTGGTGTCAGCGTGAATGTGGCCGAAGCGAAATGGCTTGATATGAAGAAGCCAATACCTGCGCAGACCACGACGACACCGATGATGCTGAGTGCCCATGGGAACTTTTTACGCTTGCGCGGCTTTTTCTGTACAACTGGAGGCTCGACCGGTTCAGGAGGCGCAATGTGTTGGCGATGGATAGTGATTTTTTGGTCTTTTGAAGGAGTACGAAGAGAGGCCTCGTATGCTGAGGATTGACTGGCAGGGATATCACGTATGGACCGACGGTTAGCCGGTATGATGTCTTGGACTCTACGTGGCATATAAAGATGGTATGGGTAGATTATACCACACTCGCCTTTCTATCAAAGAGTTTCGAGGCTGTGAATAGCAACTGTATAGAGGACAGTGAGGCGCAATCGTTCAATACCCGGATCAAAAGCAGCGAGCGCAAATATATTTTCTTCAGGCAAAGTTTCGATCTTGAACGAAGGATACCCTGCTGCGAATGTATTTTTGAAGATTACTTCATGAAAGCGCGCGGAGATCATTGCAAGATTTGCTACATGGTTCACTGGCACAAGATCAGTGACTTTGTGGCAGTTATCAGTCCATGTAGCCAATATTTTATGAATGATCTCGATATCGCTCGCACCGTGTATCGGATCTATATGGCCATCTTCATACATCTTCAATAGTGAATCAGCAGTCGAGTCAGTGATCTTGAGCTGATGCGATAGTTTGCGGATGATGCTGCGCACGCCGATCGGGTGCGACCCGAACAAAATACAGGTCTGTCCAGATGCAACGACAATATCAGTCAATTCGCCATGAACATGAACGAGTACATGCGGTATGCTTGAAGCGAAATGGTCGCTCAGCCCAATATGCTGCAAAAGTAGTGATGAATGAAAATCTACATGGGAACCGGAAACGCCGGCATGCTTGCTGGCATCGGTAAAACGCTCGATAATATGCTTGCCTGCGAGACTGACTGCAAAAGAGACTTCGAGAGTATGACTGAGCGCACCTTCCCATTGCGCGATAGAGTAGCCGTTGAGGCGCACATCGAATATCTTTTCCTCAATGCCGATAAGACTATCTTCGCTTTGCTTTGCGAGCTCAGCACGCTCGCCTTTGATGATATCGTTGACATGCGCGCGAGTGATCTTGGTTTCTCTTTCAAACTGCTGATTGATTGTGCGCGCTTGCGAAACGATCCAGGGAGAAGAAAGGACGCAGTGCACTTTGAAGATATGGCTCGGCAAACCAGGATGAGCTGTAGCATTGCGAACATAGGTATGGGCTGATGTAGCAACTATTTTGACTCCCTTTACTGTTGTATCGACGAGAAATGCGCTACGGGTATTGGTGCGGTAGGTAATATCAACGCTTTCAGTCCACACGATGTACGGCAACTGTCCAGCGCGCAACAAAACGAGAGATCCGCGTACGACTGAGCTTTGAATGTCGATGATAAGGTTGAGCTGATCCTTTGATGTATGAGAAAAGAGATTCACCCGCAAATTATATCATAGGTGATTCTATGCGAGTACTGCCTTGATACGTCGTACACCTTGCGAGCTTGCTTCTTCTTTTTGTATTTTGAACTTCCACTTACCTTCTGGACCTGCGAGCTCAGCAGTATTTGTCACATGCGGGCCGCCACAAAATTCTTTTGAGTACGCATTGGCGAGATCAGTTTTTGTTGGTGTTGAACCTGCGATTGGACCGATAAAATAGATAGAGATCTCATCACCATACTTTTCGCTGAAAAAATGGCGCGCACCTGTCTGTTCAGCTTCTGCTTTTGGCATGATGATCTGGCTCATCGGTAGTTTAGCGACGATCTTTTCATTGACGATATCTTCTACCTTCTTTTTCTGCTCATCAGTGAGCTTTACGCCAGTAAAGTCGAAGCGGAGGCGCTCAGCAGTGATATTTGAACCTTTCTGGTCGCCCGTGCCTTCGCCGAGAACATCGTGAAGAGCTTGATGAAGCAAGTGCGTCGCGGTGTGATAGCGGAGCACCATAGGGTCATTCGCATCAGCGAGACCTCCTTTGAATTTCTGTTCTGCGCCGGAGCGTGAGAGGTCTTGGTGTTTTTTGAATTCAATTTCAAATCCTTCCGTATCAACTTTAATCCCCTTTTCTTTCGCTAATTCAACTGTAAGCTCGATCGGAAAACCGTAGCTTGAAAACAATGAAAAGGCATCGTGAGCTGAAATATCTTTCACGGCTATTTTCTCAAACTCTTTGAGGCCATGCTTGAGGGTTTCGTTAAATTTACCGACTTCAGCTTGAATGACATTCTGTATATTCAAACCACTGTCGGTACTAATAGTATTTATATATATCTCTGAATACTGCACTTGAATCAATTGAGCAATCTCAATCAAGTTTCCGTTCATCTTCAAAATATCTGAATGCCTGACCGCTCTACGAATAAGCTTGCGCAGAACATATCCTCTATCTGTATTTGATGGAACAACCCCATCCGCAATTAGGTGAACTGCCGCCTTGATATGATCAGCCACAATTCGCGCTGATTTAATTTCCCAATTCTTCGAAAGCTCTTGTATCTTATCCATCACTGGTTTCAATAGATCCGTATCATAGATATTGTCGACTCCCTGTAATGTCATTGTGAGACGCTCGAGGCCAGCACCAGTATCAACAGAAGGCTTTGGCAATTTGCCGATAATCTTTCCATCTTTCTTCTCATACTGCATGAAAACGTCATTCCACACTTCGAGAACATCGCGGACATCATCCGCAGCGACATATTCAACATGAGTCAAAAGTTTGCCACTAAATTTATTCTCAACGTCATAGAACATCTCTGTATCTGGACCACAGGGACCATTCTCACCTGCTTCCCACCAGTTGTTTTTGGCGGGTAAATAAAATATACGACCCGCTTCACCAGCAGACGTATCGCCACCACCATCGATTCTATTTTTCTTGAAAATATCGCGCCAAATATTTGCAGCTTCTTCATCGCGTGGCGCCACAGCATCTCCTTCAAAAACTGATACATAAAGTCGATTCGGATCAAGACCGAGACCTTGATCACCAATAGGAGCATCGATAGGGTTCGTCAAAAATTCAAAGCTCCACTCAATCGCTTCTTTCTTAAAATAATCACCGAGAGACCAGTTACCGAGCATTTCAAAAAATGTCGCATGTGTTTTGTCGCCAATATCGTCGATGTCGACGGTGCGTACGCATTTTTGGGCATCAACAAGTCGAATGACTGTCTTGCCGTCTTTCATATACGGCTCACCCAAGAGATACGGTATGAGCGGTTGCATACCTGCTGTGTTGAAGAGGGTCGGATTGGTCACGCCTTTCTCATCACTCGTCACAAGAGATGCGGATGGGATGATAGTATGTCCGCGCTTTTCAAAGAAAGCGAGGAATCGCGAGCGAATTTCTGATGAGGTTAAACTCTTTTGCATGTGTGCAAGTGTAGCAAAATATGCCGTTTTTTCAAAATGATTTTCACTCAAAAAATGAAGTTTGACAAAATATAAAAAGTAATCTATATTTATTTTGAACAACTGAAAGGATTCCCTATGTCAAAAGCTGCAGAGCGACAGCATGCGGAAGACGTTAAAAACTGGTTTATCGGTAAAGAACAGAATCAAGGTGAAAAGCGGGGCGATGAGTCTGAGGTCATCTTTGAAGCAAAGATGCGATATCTCATTGAGAACTACATGCTCAGGTGGGCTCACGGCATCTCGCGGGCAACTGCCCAAGAGGATCTCCTCAAGAAAATCGACTTCAGAATACGGGCAACAGCAAGAACGGAAAATTGGTTAATCACCGAGTTTTCGATCCCCATTCAAGTCAAAAGCTCACCGAAAGCAGCTGAACAATTCATCACTGAGAATGGCAGAGATATCCATGTCGTTGTTGCTTACCCCAGCTTGAAGCTCCGTGATCTCAAAAATACCCTCTTCATCATTTACCGAAAAGAAACTAGACGTCTTAAGCTAGCCCACTGACAGCCTCACATACAAGAGGCTGTCATTTTTGATTCTGTGGAATCATGTCTGCGCAACGTCCTTTAAGCGCGGACATGTTTCTTCGTCAAACGATCGAGCTCTTTGATATCATCAGCGATTTCCATGAGACCTTCTTTGAAGAATTCAGGAGAAGAAACATCGATGCCGATCTCCTTAAATATATTTTCTGGTGAATCTTTACCTCCAGCCAAAAGGAATTTCTCTATATTTTTCCAGAAGCTCGGATCCTTGCGATATTTGCGTAAGAGCGCCTTGGATACGAGCGTCCCATAGGCATAGGTATACATATAGAAGAAATAGCGAATATGCTCCCACGTGACAAAGAAATATCCATCATCTTTTGTAAGATCAAATACTGGACCCAAATAGGCAGACATATTCTTGTTATGAATATCGACGATTTCCTCTTTTGAGATATACCCTTTTGCACGTATTGTCTTGTGAAGCTCTAACTCAAAATTAAATCCTGCGATTTGACGAAATATTGTTGCAACGTCATCATTTATGCGATCGTGCAGTGCGATAATCTTTTCCTTATCTGATAGCGAATCATAGATACCCTCAAAGCCAATAGCTTCAAAAAGTGTGCTCGCGGTCTCGGCTGTTGAATATGAATAATCGCAATACAATGCACCTTGACCTTCAGATAGTTCACCATGTATCGCATGGCCGAGCTCATGCGCGCAGGTCATGAACGAGTACAAGTTGTCTGTATGATTGAGCAGAACAAAAGTAGGATTACCAAATGCACTTGCACAGTAAGCACCACTACGTTTTCCAGCTCGAGGGAAGACGTCCATCTGACCATTCTTAATGTAACTATCGAGGATGTCACTGAATTTTGGATTAAGCTTACCAAAAATATTTTTAAGTTTTGATATTGTTTCATCAAATGGATACGTCGACTTGGTTGCCCCGATTTTTGCGGCACGATCATAGTAGCCGAGCTTCTTTTGCTTCAATAAGCGCGCTTTAAGTCTATGAAAATCATGAGAAATATGAACATGATCAGTCACAACTTTTCTTAATTGATCGACGACTTTTGGATCATTGCGATAACTAAGCACTGTTCCCGAATATGGTTCAGGAAATCCACGGAGCTCATCGTCAATTTTTTTGTTAGTAAAAATAGCATTGATCTCAGCCTCTGCGACAGGTGCAACTGTCTTCCATGCTTCATTCACCAAACCGGCCAATTTTTTCCTTTGCGAGGTCGTAGGTAAAGTAGCTATTTTCTGCATGGCAGCAGCAAGTGGTAGTTCCTTATTTTGCCATTTAACACTTTTAACATTCAGAATACGGCTAGTTGCTGAGACCCACATACTGTGCCCTGGCAATGATTTAAGATTAAGGATTTTTTCTTCCGAGACTGTCAGAGTATGTTTTGCATCATCGAACAATCTTTCGAGAAAAACTTTAAAGTGAGAAAATACATCATTTGAAAGTATTTCTTTTTGTCTGCTATTTGATACTTTACCGAGTAATACTCCAAAAAAAGTAATCTTATTAGAAGCACTTGTTAAACGATTTTCAAGCAAATCATATTGCGCGGATGCGAATGTACTGCTTGCGTTAGTATCTTTAATGAAATGAAAATAACGCATCGCACGTATAGCGGAATTGGCTGCAATTTTTTCGTATTGTTTCAGCGCTTCGAGTAGAGTTGAGTTATCACTTAAAAAAGATTTCACGCTCCCTTCTTTTGGTTCAAATTGCTGAGCAAATGATTCAACTATACCCTCAAAGGCAACAACATCTTTTTCTATCTGAGGATCAGTTGCTGAAGAATACAGCAAACCAAGATTCCAGATTCTAGATTCAGCTTTTTTATTATTTTTGGGTATTTTTTTCATATTCAAATATTTAATCTCGGTACTTCTTTAATATCTCCATATCCTTTTTTAAATTGGGAAGATTGTTGGGATTATACACGGCTACGCAGGGATGGTACAGGGTAACGATGTCGAGGTTTCCATATGATGTTTTGGTGACATATGCTTTGCCATGAGCCTTGCCGATCGATTCTAGTTGCGCGTCAAGGTCAAATCTTTTCATAATATACCCCATGGCATACCGGCCGAGGGCGACGATAACGCGTGGTTTGATGATCTCTATCTGTCTATCGAGAAATGGTCCATAGACTTCGATCTCTCTTGGCGTCGGATCGCGGTTCTCCGGTGGACGATCTTTGACGATATTAGTTATGTAAATAGATTTTCGATCGATGCCGACATGCGTCAGCAATTCATCCAACACTTTACCTGCTGCGCCGCAGAACGGCCTGCCTGTCTTTGCTTCATTTTGACCAGGAGCTTCACCAACGAACATGATTGTCGCATCATGGCTTCCCTCGCCAATGACCGGAAAATATCCCTTACCAGTTCGATACTCATAGAGTGGAGACTCCTTGAGGACAAGGATCTCATCTCTTATCGCTTTCATGAGGTCGGTTTTAGTCATGGCGTTATTGTACCGCTAACAATCTCTACTTCGCCACCTTGATGATCAGTTTCGCCTCATTCACTATCTTTTCAGCATCAACCGCTTTGACACCAATCGATTCGAGTATTTGTGGCTGACGGATGAGGTCAGAACATGTCACGATATTTCTGCCCACGAGATCTTTTTTCTGCTGGTGACTGAGCGCAGTGATACATGTCACTGGCTGCAAAGAGTTTTTTTCAATGATCTCATGGAGACCGCCTACCTTCGGATAGTTCCAGCCGAGCATGTGAAGATGATTGCACTCGCCATAGATGATAGCCTGATCGGTAAACTTGGTATTGGTGACCAACCAAAACTCGCTGATCTTCCTCTTGATACCACCATAATCAAAAAATGTTTCGGCGAGGTCTTCACGGCGTGCATTGATATAGAGAGCAACTTTTGAATCCGACCGCAATCCGAACTCATTGTGAAATTTTGCTTCTGCCATAACGAGTTTCTCTTTGTTCCAGCCGACGACGTCTACTTCATGAGAAATACATTTACCAAGGACCGTCTGATCAGTAACCGTTTGATAGCCCCATGACTGAAACACACGCGAGACAAACTTTTCAAAAGGAAAACCATCAGGACCGAGCTCGATGAGCGCACGGCGAATAGAATACTTCACAGCAACATGATGTGAATGTTTTTTGAGCAAGACGAATGCATGACCGTAGATTTCGTTGGTTGTCATACCGTCGTGCATCGTCTTTCCTATTTCCTCAAGAATTTCCTCGATCACTTCATCTGACGCACCAACGCGCTTGAGCGAGCTCTTGAGCTTTTCTTCTTCGAAAAGCTGGCGCGTACCGTCGGATTTTGTGATGGAGATCAGGTGGTTCATGGCACTAGTATACCATTTGAAATACAAATGAGAGCTATTGTGGCGAGTGGCACAAACAATACGCGCGTGATGCTGAATCTGGACTACACCACCCTACCCCGCTAAAACGACATGAATTATATGGACCAGTTTGTGTTGGCGCGCCCGTTTGAAGCGTGGTCATCAATACTGCACCTTGAGTTTGAGTAGGATAATCTGCAGACCAATTGTAATAGCAGTAGCCCGAAGAACCTGGAATACTATGAGGGATCGCACCGAGAAACCCCGCATCCACAAGTTCTTTCATGCTGGCATTGTATGCTTGGGAAGCACTATTCGGTTCGAGATTATTAACTGCACCTTGTGATGGGTCTGCCCCTGGAGCTCCTGGGGCTGGTGCATCACATGCACCCGAATCGCTGTTAATATTGTCCGGTGTTGGATCATATGCGCCATAATGACCGCTTATATGGTCCCATTTCAAATAATTATAAGGATACCTATTAAACTGTTCATGAAATAGAGTGAGAGCCGTCGAAATGCTCCGAAAGTCGGCTATCTTGCGTCCATCATACGCTTTGAGTCGAGCGCTCGATAATGCAGACAGAACAAGAGATGATAAAAGAGAAATTATAGAAACTACAACAAGTAATTCGATAAGCGTGAATCCTCTGCCGAGAGCGCACGTAACTTTATTCATAGATAAATTATACCATATCAGATATAACGCCACCCCCTACGCATTCCTCCCCTTTATACACAACCAAGGACTGCCCAGGAGTTATAGTATCTTGATGCATTTTAAATTCGACAACAGCAGAATCTTTGTCAACTGAGATTATTTCAATATCTTGCAATGGCTGGCGATATCGCGTACGTGCTTGCAGTAAGGTGCCCCCGACAGGAATTGAACTCGTCCAATTAACCTTGTTAATAATCACTTGTTGTAGCCCTTTTTGATCATTGGTTATTGGTAATTGATCATTTCCCTTTTTGCTTACTGTAATCGTATTAGCCTTAACATCTTTCGAGACAACATAATACCTCTCATCATGCGGTGTCTTATGCTTTGCATCGATAGTAAAGCCGTGACGCTCGCCGATGGTGATAAGCAAAGCGCCATTATGTGAGCCAATGACTTCTTCTTTTTCATTTAACACATCCCCCGTTTCTGTCTTGATATAATGCGCGAGAAAATCCTTCACATCGATTTTGCCAATAAAGCACAAGCCTTGGCTGTCTTTCTTCTCCGCATTCGGCAACTTGAACTTCTTTGCCAGAGTGCGCACCGCAGGCTTTTCCAAATGGCCGACAGGAAAAAGAACGTGCTTCAGATCATCTTGATTCAGTGTCCACAGGAAATATGACTGGTCTTTATTTTTGTCAGTGCCGGCAAGCATTTTGAAAATTCCTGACTCTCCCTTCTCCCTTCTCCTTTCTTCATTCTTCTGTACTCTCGCATAATGTCCCGTCGCTACAAACTCTGCCCCCTGCTCCTTCGCCCAACGCCAAAATGCCCCGAACTTTACTTCGCGGTTACACATGACGTCAGGGTTCGGCGTGCGCCCAGCCGAGTACTCAGCGATCATATAGTCGATCACACCTTCCTTGTATTCTTTTTCAAGATCGAGCGTGACAAATGGTATACCGAGGTGTGCTGCTGCGCGCATAGCCTCACGACGCTCATCGCGCCAGGTACACTCTATCCAGTCAGGTTGCCAGACCTTGATAAAGACGCCCGTGACATCATGGCCGGCTTGTTTGAGTAAAGCAGCTGAAACTGAGCTATCGACGCCGCCTGACATGCCGACGAAGACTTTTTTTGCTGTGCGAGACACTTGACTTTTCATGAATTCGATTATACTGTATCACAGAACTTCGAGCAAATTTACGGCTGTTTATCAGCATTTGCTCATCACTCCTTGAAATAAAATTGATTATGAACTATCGAACGCTTGTATCTATCTTGGGATCTATTGGCCTCATTCTTGGTCTGGCAATTTTCTACAATGTTCGCAGCGAGAATATTGCTCCTAAACATGCGGGCACCTTCACTCATCAACGCATCCACGGCTATGAAGACCTTCCAGTCGGCATATACCAATATTACGATGTCTGGTCATTTGGATCCGCTGACGGATACCACGATGATCTGATGACCGTCGTCATGCAGGTCAACATTACTGGCAAAGATGTGGCACGCCACCAGCTCTCGACTGTCGAAGTTGACGGCAGATGGATTCCCATCACGCTGCCACGCCACACGAGCTTTCCCGGACAAACTGTTCGTT
The DNA here is from genome assembly GCA_040388415.1 of Patescibacteria group bacterium. GTDB lineage: Bacteria > Patescibacteriota > Minisyncoccia > Phycocordibacterales > PALSA-1337 > C7867-002. The sequence continues at coordinate 181,632 of JAZKBV010000001.1, read as the reverse complement.
CAAGCACGCCGACCATCTTTACTGGCTTGCTCGAAGTGAACATCACGAAAGAAGGAACGAAAAACATATCGGTCTATTATCCTTTTACAGGAGGACCACAACAAAAAGGAAACCAATGAAAATACTTATTGTCGATGACGATGCTGATTTTCGCAAAGCAAGCCAACGCGTGCTACGGGCATACTGTCCCGAGTTTGAGATCGAAGAAGCTGCAGGTCTGGAAGGGGCTCAATTTACCAGTCTCAGAGCAGCGGCCAAAGGCAGTCCCTTTGACCTCATCATCACTGATCTCAATATGCCCCACGCCAACGAAGGGCTCGACTTGATCGACCTCCTTCGATGCAAAGGTGTTCTGGCGCATACAAAAATAGTTCTGCACTGTTCGGAGCCTTCTCGAGCGGTCGCTGAACAGGCGCTGGAGTTCGGTGCGACTGGAGTGATCTATAAATCAGAGCAAAGCCTGATATCAAGGCTTGAGGAGCTCAAGCTTATCAAGAAAAAATGACCCTGAACTGTTCACACCAAAGCCGCGACTTACCTCGCGGCTTTTTTATTACATGTGTTAATCGACATACTTCGCCTTATTTGCAAGATGTTGCTCATAGGTCACCGCGTAGTGCATATTCCCTTTTTTATCTGAGAGATAGTACCAGTACTTTGTGGCAGTCGGAGACACAGTCGCGAAGAGCGCATCAAGCCCTGGATTATCTATCGGCGTTGGCGGCAGACCTTTATTCTTATACAAATTATACGGAGAATCAGTCGCAAGGTCAGCCGTAGTGAGCTGTGAAGAATCTTTACCGAGAATATAGAAAAATGGCGGATCAACTTGAAGCGGATATTTATCAGCTAGGCGCTTCCAAAGAATACCGGCGATGATCTGGCGATCAATGGTCGATGTTGCCTCCTTCTCCACAATAGACGCCATCGTGACTACGCCGTCAGTGGTGACATGATTTTTCTTTATATATGCCTGCATAGTCGGAGCTATATATTGCAGCTGGGCGCTGAAGTTTAATTTCATCGCAGTTATGACCTGCTCAGGAACAGTATTTTGATAAAAGAAATAGGTATCAGGAAAAAGATATCCCTCTTCGGCCTTTGCCATGCTCAGCAATGATTTCCTATCAATAAGCGGCACCGCCTTGCCGATGATGCTTGTAAGGTCTTTTGAGTTTGAACCTTCAGGTATAGTGACTTTGATTTTAGTCAATCCTTCTATGCCATATGCAGTTCTATACGCCACACGTACCACTGACTGTGGCTGATCGAAAAGATACTGCCCCGCTTGTATGCCAGCGCCATCATGGATGAGCACAGCATAGACTTTGTATGCAAAACTTGATCGTACAATGCCTGCATGAGTCAAAATATCTCCTGCTTGTGATACAGTCGAGCCAGCAGGAATGGTCACGATGATATTTGATGGAAATGGATTTGGGGAACGCGAATACTGAACGACAAAAGCTGTCACTGCAAGCAGCGCGATCAACAGAACAATACTGAATCTGACGAAATATCTCTTTTTTCGCGCAGGCGGAAATTGCTTGATATTCAATGGTTGATATACCTTCATTTCAGAAACAGGTTGGCGGTCAGGAGGAAATGGCGGCATTATTAAATAGGAAGATTCGTAGGAGCCTCACCCTTCTTTGAAGGTACACGAGCGAGCGTAGGCGTGCCAGCGACAGCGCCAGGAAGATGATACAGCGTCGCCAACTCCTCGGTATTCATAACCATTGGCGTGCCCTGATAGGGCGGATAAAAGAACGATCTGCGGCGGTATGCCTTGAGAGCTGCTTTTGAATAGTAGTTGCGGCGAGTGTTGTTGTAGTCTTCCCACGGTACGCCGCCAAACTGAGCGATCCAGGTATCGCCGTCATGCTTGAGACCATTCATATGCTCTGAGCTAAAGTGCTTGACCATGCCAATAATGCCGCCTTGGCCAAATACCGTATTGAAAGAATCTTTTTGAGCTACATACACTACTCTCATACCCACATCGAATGTTTGTTTTGACATACGTCTCTCGATCGCCGTGACGATGTCGGTCTCACCCTTCGAAAGTGACGGCAATTTGGTAAAACCAGTCGCCTCATCTTTCATACCCGCAACTTTTGTTTTTGGGTCACGCATCATAAGCTTGTCCACGAGCTTGATCGATTCATCGCGCCAGAGATCTGTTTTCTTGAACAAATGGCCGGGTTTGGGATCATTTTTGATATGCGCCTGCACGATGTACTGGATCCATATCTGTTGGTTTGGTCCAACACTGCCCAAAAATTCCAAAATAGGCACCAGCGGATCGACTTTCAATTCCTCCTTTGGGTCATCGAGCAGACCATAATCAACATAGGTGCGCAGTGGATAGTGTTCGCCTTTGCTTGCATCTTTAACGAATTTATAATCAGCTGCCCAGAGCTTCATCGTTTCAGGATCAAAATGAGTCGCCTGAGCATAGTCAGAAGCTTCGGTGATCTCTATGCCGGGATACTGCGAGTATAGACCTGACATGATGCCGGCTTTGCGACGGTCCTCGGTCCAAATGTAAAATTTGATCTGCCCTTCAATCGAGACAATCTCAAGCGAATAGAACGGACGGTACTCGCCTTTCCAGTATTGCGCATACGGACTTCCATTTGCAGGATTGTGGATGACTTGTAAAACCACTTCCATAGCCAGCGGCGACTTGAAGACGTCTTTTGGCAATTTTAATTCAAGAAGTGTGTACTTGAGACCATATGAAAACTTTGCGCGAACATAACGAAGCCAGAGTGGCCAAAAAATATGCCCGAGGAGGATAGCGAGAAGCACCGGCGACAGATAGATCGTGTACTGGATGACTTGCGGGAGGATGCCTGTTTGAAGTTGCGTGATGAGCGACTGGAACATGCGAATATTATAGCGCCAAGCGAGGATTTATGAAAGTTAATTTGAGTGGCGCCAAAAAGAACAGGAGCGGTGAGAATGCTTCTGCATTCGTACCGCTCCTGTTCTTTTTGATCTTATTCGATATTCGTACTAACCTATGCTGCTGGCGTATACTTGCCGTCTTTATCTCTCTTGAAATACTTTGGATTCTGGAGGTTGACGAGGATCGTGTTCTCTTTGACGTAACGTTCCTTCATAACCTTGTCGATGATCTCTTCCTTTGTCATTGGACCATTCTTTGCAAGGACGGTCTTGATGACGTCACGGACGACACCAGGGACATATCCCCATTCTGCGAGAGCATAGAGACCGCGACCGACGAGGACGAAACGCTTATCTTTGATCAACTCATTGTGAGTCGTAGCGACATGAGCCTTCTTGTTGAACATAACGGTGATCTGCTTTGCAACGTCGCGGAAATGGATAGGTGAACCATGCTTGCGAATGACGAGGAATGCGTAGTCGCGAACACCCTTTGTCTTGATATTGGCAGACTGTGAAATACCCCAATCGCCAAGCGCGTTCTTGCCGATAGCCTTTGAGAGCTGCAACCAGCGACGGACGACTTCTTGGTTCTTGTACTTCTCTGAAACATCTTCGAGATGCTGGAGGAACTTGTTGACCATCTCTGACTCAGGGAGGAGATCTTGATTGTTCAAGTTACCATAGAGCTTGCGGAGAGCTTCTTCAACTTTCTTTGCAAGCTCTTCATTGACATGCCAACGATGACGGAAATCATCATCTTCTTTTATTTTCTTAAAAGGCTCACCAACGACGAGGAGGAAGTACATGTGGTTCTGAAGACTGATGTCTTTTGAGATATGACCGAGGAAATCATCTTCAACAACGATACCACCGAGTGAGTGGAGGAGATTCTCAACTTCAATGAAAACTGCCTTTTCCTGCTTGTACTCTTCTGACTTGCGGATATTGGCGATACCGTAGTTCTCTATCTGGCGTACGCGCTCACGGGTAATGCCATACTTCTTGCCGATAGCGTCGAGAGTCAAACGCTTCTCGTCCTTGCCGAGACCATAGCGGTACATGAGTACTTCACGCGCGCGGTCGGGAAGCGACGTAAGGAGCTTTTTGACGATCACTTTTGGCTTGAATGATATGTGTGGCGTTGCCATGATAATAGACTATATAATATTGTTTTATTTAATGGATTAGTTTTATCACCTCTGGGCAAATAAGTCAAGGAATGTGGTGTAATGAGTAGCTTGACGTGGTCTAATTTAGGCGACCACGATGCTGACGAGCTTTCCTTTTACCACGATAACTTTCTTTATCCCCTTCCCTTCAATCCACTTTTTTACTTCAGGGATTTCTTTTGCATGTGCCTCCAATTGAGCTTCAGTTGAGCCCGTTTCAGCCTTGAAGGATGCACGCACTTTACCATTTACTTGAACGATGATCTGTACTTCTGAATCAACTACCAACGCTTCATTATAGACAGGCCAACTAGATATATGAACTGATGTTTTGTTGCCAACTGAATACCAGAGCTCTTCAGCGACATGAGGCGCAAACGGTGCAAGCAATTTCAGTAAAATCTCGAATTGGTCACGAGTGAGCGACGTGGCTTTCTCAAGTTCGTTGACGGAGATCATGAGCGTGCTTACTGCGGTGTTGAATGAAAGCGCATTGATATCTACCGTCACTTTTTTTATCGTTTTATGGAGAACGCGATCAGCTTCTGGTGACGAACTTGCACTCTTCATTTTCAAATCAATAACTTTTTCTCTGAGGCGCCACACCTTCTCGATAAATCTCCTTGGACCAACCATGCTCGATGTGCTCCATGCTATCTGCTGATCAAAAGGACCCATGAACATCTCATAGAGACGGAGCGTATCGGCACCATATGCTTTGACGATATCATCGGGATTGACGACGTTACCAAAGCGCTTGGACATCTTGCGACCATCTTCACCCATGATGAGACCGACATGCTGGAGCTTGATGAATGGCTCAGTGGTAGAGACCGTGCCGATGTCATACAAGAACTTATGCCAGAAGCGTGCATAGATGAGATGGCGAGTGGCATGCTCTGCACCGCCGACATACATGTCAACTGGTGCCCAATATTTTTCTTTCTTTGGATCGACGAGAGTATTCTTGTTCTTTGGATCCATGTAACGGAGGTAGTACCATGATGAACCTGCCCACTGAGGCATAGTGTTCGTCTCGCGCTTTGCAGGCGACTTACACTTTGGACATTTCACATTGACCCATTTATGGATATCAGCGAGCGGAGATTCGCCCGTGCCTGTTGGCTCATATGACTTCACCTTTGGTAGCTTCACCGGCAGATCTTTTTCAGGTACAGCAACTACCCCGCACTTCTTACAATGAATGAGCGGTATTGGTTCTCCCCAATAGCGCTGGCGTGAGAAAACCCAGTCGCGCAGTTTATATTTTGAAACCCATTGTCCGCCGACTGAGAGGGTGATGTCTTTTTTGACTGAATCAGATGCTTTACCGTCAAATTTTCCTGAATTGATGACAATACCAGCTTCAGTAAATGCCTCCTGAGAATTATTGAGACGATTCCAAAAAATAGGATTGAATAGTCTTCCTTTCAGATATTGATCAATTTCCTCTTTTGAAAGCCATAGTTCTTCATGCTGTTGCTTCTCATTTTCCGACATCTCTTCTCTTTCACCATCAACCAATTCAAAATAAAGCGGCCTCAATTCAGAGATGCGATTCTGTTTGCCGGTAATTGAATAAAATCGATAATAAACGGGGGTGCCCAAATCTCTCACAAACTTTGTATTGAGATACCCAGATTCTTCACGAATCTCACGTTGACCCGCCTGAACAGTGTCCTCCCCGTCGATACCGCCAGCAATCGCAACAACCGCTTTATCAAGAATTTTTTTCTTTATAAAAAGATACTTATCATCTGACCAATGTTTAACAATACACACAACAGTCGGTCTTTTAGCTTCTGGTTCATGTGCTCTCCATGCATCTTCATCGCCTGTACGAGTAATAAGCGGAGCAACAACTTGCTTCACTCCCAACCCAAACTTCTTTGCAAAAGCAAAGTCTCTTTCATCATGCGCAGGCACAGCCATGACAACGCCAGTACCGTAGTCTGCGAGAACATAGTCAGCGATCCATACGGGTACTTCTTCGCCATTGGCTGGATTGGTTGCCTTGATACCCTTGAGCTCAACACCAGTCTTTTCCTTCTTTGCATCAGTGCGCTCGATCTCGGTGGCAAGCTTAGCTTGCGCAACGTATGCTTCGACTTCTGATCCATTCTCCAACTGTGGCAATAATTCACTTACCCATGGATGTTCAGGAGCAAGGACGATGTACGTAACACCAAAGATCGTATCGGGACGTGTGGTGAACACACTGACTGTCGGCGTGACACACTTCAAAACTGCAGGCTCCTCTGAACCATTGAAGTGCTCTTTGACTGCATCTACTTCAATGAAAGCTGCTGACAATTTTGTCGCTAGATCTTTCAAAAAAGCACTGCGATGAATCTCTTTTGTATCAGAGAGAACTGCGACTCTTCCTTGTGCGAGCTTGTTGATGCGCGCATAGTCAAAATCCCAGGTGAAGTTTTTGTGGAATGGACGCGACTTTGTATCTTTTGAAAAACCTGGGGTGATTGCGTTGCCAACGAGAACAAGTCCTGAAATCTGCTTGTTCAATTTCATAATAACTTTTTGAGCAACTACACCGCCGAGACTATGTGCAACGATGACCGTATTCTCATCGATAGTGCAGTTATTGATGACATAGTCTACTTGCTCAGACTCTTTTGGATTCGCAGGATTTGGCAATTCAGGAACCTGCACTTCATGACCACGCTTCTCGAGTTCTTTTTTGAGCCAAGGGAGATATCCCTCTTGTGGACTTTCTTTATATCCATGAATCAGCACAAAGCGAGGCTTATTATTTGCCAACTTCAATGTAAATTCTATTTCTGCACCCTCTGATTTGCCGATCCAATTTCGCTGAGCTTCTTTGATAGATGCGGGCCAATCCAATAACGGGGCCTGCTTTACTGCACCCGTAAAGACATCCCATTCATATTTGAGATCATCTCTGTTCACAAAATCACGGACCTGAGCAGCAGGCACCCATTCCATATCTTGAATATCTTTTTCATGTTGAGGCACGTCACTTTGCTCGCCATTCTGAAGTTCAAGATATACAGTTGTAATGAACGCACGGCGATTTTCCTTTTTGATCTGCTGATAGAACTCTGCAGTCATCGTGCCGACGATTTTCTTGAAAACAACATTTTTATACCCAGTCTCTTCCATCACTTCGCGGATAGCAGTCGTCTCGGCAGACTCACCATCTTCGATACCACCGATGACAAAACCACGCCAATCATTTTTCTTCCACTTCATGCACAAATATTTGTCTTCGCTCCAATGCTTGATGAGACAGTGAACAACGTGACGCTCGCTCACTGGCATATCTTTACGAAATGCATCTGAACCAACAGTGTTGGTAAACACTGGCGCACGTACCATATCCAAGTCCTGCAACAATCGATCTGCATAATCAGTAATCTTGAGGACCCACTGGCGCATCGGCCTCTTCTCCACGAGCGTTCCACAACGTTCACAACGACCATCGACGACATCCTCGTTTGCCAAACCGGTCTTGTCGACAGGACACCAGTTGATCGGCTCAAATGATTCGTATGCCAAACCTTTTTTATACAACTGCAAAAAGATCCACTGCGTCCACGTGTAATATGCAGGATCAGTTGTATTGACCTCACGTGACCAATCATAGTCAAGACCAATGATCTCTAATTGTTCTTTAAACCTATTCACATTCACCTCAGTCAAATCCATCGGATTCTTTTTCATCTTGATGGCATAGTTCTCAGCAGGCAAACCGAAGGCATCAAAGCCCATCGGGTGCAAGACAGACTTGCCGTGCATGCGCTGAAAACGAGAGATGATATCGGTGGCGATATAACCCTTTGGGTGGCCGACGTGCAGTCCTTCACCAGACGGATATGGAAACATGTCGAGCACAAAGAATTTTTCTTTCTTTGGGTCTTCTTTTGACTGATAGAGCTTATCCTTGGTCCACTTCTTCTGCCATTTCTTTTCTATCTTGGCCGGATCGTATTTCGCGTCTTTATTCATGGGGATAATCATAGCTCAAAAGTCTGTATAAAAAAAGCCGTCTCTTGGTAGAGACGGCTTGGTGAAAGACACTTACTTTGGACCAGTCAACATATAGTAAACAATGATGACGATGGGTCCGAGGATTGGGAAGAGCATAGTCCAGTGAGCCCAACTAAATTTTTTGGTCTCATATACAAGGAGTTCCTGAACTTCGGCATGATCGAATAGTCTTTTCATAGATTTTGGAAGGGGCAGTTTTAATATTCATACTACCACAATTTGTTACCAATGTCAATTTAGATAATACATCAAAGTACATGTCAAAAGTTTGACCCAAAAGGTGTCTTGTGGCATATTTTAACTCGAAAGGAACCTAGCTCTATGATCTCTAAAGAAGAATACTTCGGATTAGGAAAGGGTGATCTCGTTCAAGCCGAAGACGGAATCGGTCGTTGGCACGTGCTCTATACGCGTCCGACCTCACGTCCAGAGGAAAAACAGGTCATCTTCGAGTCCCCTACAGGAAACATTCATGATACAACATTGGTCGGCGACAACGTCAAGTTGTTGGCAGAGAAAAATGCCATGCTCGCCTGAATGACTGCGCACGTCACACCAAACGCAAAAGCGACCATAACCTGGCCGCTTTTCTTTTACCTAAATCTTAAACTCCATCACGTCACCGTCCTTGACCACATACTCCTTCCCCTCAGTGCGAAGCAAGCCCTTTTCGCGAGCGACGCCAAATGAGCCTGACTCGATGAGCTTGTCCCATTCGATCACTTCAGCGCGGATGAACTTATCTTTGAAATCGGTATGGATAGCAGTGCCGGCGAGAGGTGCGGTCCAACCGCGACCGATGGTCCAGGCGCGAGTCTCTTTTTCTCCTGTCGTAAAATAGGTAATGAGATCAAGCAACTGATATCCTTTCTTGATGAGCGTATCGATGCCGTTGTCGAGGCCACCAAGACCGGTGCGCATCTCTGCTTTTTCTTCATCAGTCATATCTTTGAGATCATGCTCAGTGCCTGCATCGACGACGACATAGCCTGCACCGACTTCTTTAAAGAAATTCAATAGCGCTGTCCAGCGAGGATCGGGATTGCCACTGGCATCTTTCATTTCATCGAGGTTCGTACCACCCGTCTTTTTATTTAATACATACAAAAACTTCTTGACCGTGAGGAGATGCATGCCTTTGAGGAAAGGTGCTTCGAATTCATCTGCAGGAACAGTACCTGCAAGCTTGCCCGCTTCGAGAGCAACCTGAACTTTGGCGAGAATGCCCGCTTCGATGATAGCTTCCTTTTTTCCTGACTTCACTTCCCTGTTGAGATTGGCGAGGCGCTTTGAGACTGTTTGCATATCAGCGAGGATGAGCTCGAGGTTGATGACTTCGATATCTTTGAGTGGGTTGATCTTACCGTCAACGTGGATGATATTGTCGTCTTCGAATATGCGCACGACTTCAGCGATAGCGTCAGTTTCGCGGATGTTGGTGAGGAACTGGTTGCCGAGACCTTCGCCAGCTGATGCACCTTTGACCAGACCAGCGATGTCTACGAACTCAACGATGGCAGGAACTGTCTTTTGGGTCTTTGAAAACTCAGCGAGCTTGTAGAGGCGCTCATCAGGAACCGCCACGACGCCCACAGAAGGGTCGATCGTCGCAAAAGGATAGTTAGCGACAAGGACGCTCTTTTTGGTGAGAGCGTTGAATAGAGTTGATTTGCCGACGTTTGGTAAGCCGACGATGCCGATGGATAGTGACATAGAATAGAAATATAGCTTACTTGAGGGATTTTAGGAAGCGAATTGCTCTGGCGTAAGACTATCAATAATTGATCTGCCTTGATCAGAAGCATTTTGAATTTCATGGAACTGTGATTCATTCACAAAATATACTTTCACTCCATTTTTAATCATATCAATCAGAGCAGACGGAACAAATTCCTGCCCAATTGGCACGACTTTCTTATCACTCGTCCATTCAAGATCACCCAAACCCTCTTCGGGATTATTTTCAAAAGTATCACTTGGTAAAGAATAGACGAGACCGCCTTTATCCAGATTCAGGAATCTTTCTTTATCTGAAATAACAATGTACGGAACATCTTCTATTGTTCCAGACTGTGTCCAACTATCATCATTTTCAACTAGAAAAATACTGGCCATTGCTCGACTCGGAGTAGCAAACACTTTTGGACCTTCGTTACTATTTCTTACTTTTTCCGCTCGTGGCTCAAAAACTTTAATGTCTGGACTTCTACTTGCATGAAATAAGACAGGTGGCTTTTCTGGTTTTGCTATGAAATTTTTTTCTGATTCAATCATTGATTTACTATATCACTAATATTTGCAATAAAAAAATCGCGGCACCGAAGCGCTGCGATTGTGAATCAAACTAGAGTTACTTCTCCGCCGTAAGGTAGCCGAGCTCTGGATCGTCTGTGTAGCCGTCCCAGAATTCAGCACCCATAGCAGATATTCCCTCCAGAGAGACGATTGGCTTGTGCCAATTGATATTCGTAAAGCCGGCAGTTCGGAGCAATCGTTCGATTGTTTCAGGAGTGTAATACATGCATGTGAGAGTGCAGATATTCTTGTTCTCCTTAAACAGATTAATCTCGATTGGCGTCTCATCAGCACGTGGACCGAGAAACATCTTGGTCGCTCCAAACTTCTGCAAGCTTTTGCCGTTTGGCAGATCGAAGACAAACACGACTTTACCTCCGTCGCTCAAACCACCGTGCAATCGTTGAAACAAATGCTGCAGGATCGGAGTTGAGCGCGCGTAGTTGGCGACGAATGGAACGACAATGACGTCAAACTGAGGAGCGATCGAGGTAGTAAAAATATCACGCAAGGCATACGTAACCGCTGGACGATTAGATACTTCTGAAGCCAGTTTGAGCTGAGCTTCGGAGTTATCAATTCCATAGACGCGTAACGCACCTTGTTCGGCGAGCGGCACAGTAAAGAAACCTGAGCCACAGCCTACGTCGATAATTCTCTTCCCCGTGCAATCCCCGACCATATCGAGGACCGTGGGCAGTATCGAATACTGCTTGTCCGGCTTTACGTCGGACTTTTTGTAGTTCTTGGCAAGCGACTCGTAGTCATTCATGCCGCGACTTGGACCGAAATACCAGGCATCGAGATCAGCTTGGAAAGCTCCGTTGTTTTTTAGAAGCCATCTCCAAAGCAGATAGGCGATGCCATTTCGCCTGGTGCAGGAATAATAGAACATAAGGAATCCTTTTGTAGAACAGCTAAAAACACGTTACCACTAATGTAGAAGTTAGTCAAAATAACTTAATTTAACTCAATTTACGCATTTAAAGAGACTGACTATAGGACATTATTGACACGATACGCACACATACGTATAGTTGGACAAATACTAGAACTGATTTTGGTGTGGTGCCAGAGTCTGTACAACAACGTCTAACCAACATACATACGGAGGAATATGCAACTTCAAACTGTCGAGACGGTCAAACTGCTCCTGGTGCTATCATGCGCAGCCATGTTCTTACTCATTGTCTGTGGAGCATTCATTGCACTGAGATACAAAAATGGATTCATACGAAACCTCGTGTTGATCCTTATCTGCCTGGGTTTTGCGTGCAATCTCCCTGGACTTATATGGAGCAGCTACCGCACATTCACCTTCTATCACGATTTCCGTGTTTTATACGGATACAGCATGCCGGACAAATTGGGAGCGAGAATCGAACTTCGCCCCAAAATCGTAGAGGCCCTTCTCTATCGGAAAAAACGGGCTGAAGAAAAAATAGCCAACTATCAGAAAGAAAAGGTCAAGATCGAAGCGATGCCACGAGGGACCACAGATGAGGTCATGAGATACGTCTCAGCACAAGAATCGCTACATTATTCACTCTGGTATGTATGCGACGTGCAAGCTGTTTTTGAGCGAGCTCGTTTATCAGCATACTACGCTGGATTTCAAGCCGAAGTTCTGGCGATTCCGGACGTTGATTTCAGTGAACAATACAACGACTTGCCCCATACCAAGTTCACCAAGTAATTTCAGTCAACAACAAACCCGCGCTTCGAAAGAAGCGCGGGTGTTTTATTACCCTACTTCCCCACAACCTTCGCAAGCTCCTCCTGCTTATCCTGCAATACCGCCATAACCGCTTCTTGCTGACCCATACCAGCCTTGATCTTGACCTGCGCCTCTTCGGCGATCTGCTTGAAGAAATCAGGATTCTGCTCAACCATAGCCACAAACTTCTCGATCTCCGCTTCCGGCACCCCTTTCAACTGCTTCTTGAGCAGCGCTTTCATGAAAAAATTCATCGTTTAAAATTATTATTCAACTTCATTTACCCCTTTCTTATAAGTCTTCAACGGCAACTCGCCCCACTTATCCAATATCGGCATGACATACTTCCATGAGGCCATGATCTCATCAGTCGAAGCGAACAAAGTCTGATCTCCGACGAACGCATCATGTATCAAACGCTCATAGTCGCCGAGCGCATCGGGATGTGCCAGCGTATCTGCATACTTGAATTTGAGCATCTTTGGCTCAGTCGCCATAGAATACCCCGGTGTCTTGACGAAAAAACGCACTTTGATGCCTTCATCAGGCTGTATCCTGAATGTCAGCACATTTTGCTTTTCGATGCACTTCGGCTCATCGCCATGGAATGCACGTGCATTTTGTAGTTTGCATGAAGATGCTTTGAAATAGATATCGATCTCAGTGCGCGCATCGGCAAAGGCTTTGCCTGATTCCATATAGAATGGCACGCCTTTCCAGCGAGGCGACTTGATGCGCGACTCGATGCGGAAATACGTCTCTGTATCAGAGTCTGCCGCGACGCCCGGCTCAGCTGTATACCCTTCGTATTGACCGCGAACTACGAACTTTTCAAGCGAGCGAGAAGTGATTGGTACGAGGCTGTTCAATACGCGCGCGCGCTCTTTACGGATCATGTCTACTTCAAATGACTTTGGCTCATCCATGGCGATGAGAGCCAGCATGGCGAGCATGTGGTTTTGACCGACGTCTTTGAGTGCGCCAACATTGTCATAGAACTGGCCACGGCCTTCGACGCTTACTTTTTCAAAAAGCTTGATATGAACCTTGTCGATATATTCACGATGCCACAAGGGCTCGAACATTGCATTGGCAAAGCGGAAGGCGGTGATATTTTGCAATGATTCCTTGGCGAGATAATGGTCGATGCGGAATATCTGCTCTTCATCAAAGAGCTTGCCGAGAAGCTTATCGAGTGACTGAGCAGTGTGCGTATCATTACCAAAAGGTTTTTCAATGAGTATGCGTGTCCAACCGGTACCATCATCACACGGCTTGTTGAGAGCAGAATCGGCGACATTGGTCAAAATGCCTTCATAGAGAGTCGGTGGAACGGAGAGATGGAAAAGTTTGTTACTACACTGGCCCCAACGATCATCGATTGCTTTTATGGACTTGCCGAGATTTGAGTACAAGAGCGGATCATCGAACATACCTTGTTCGTATGAAAAATGATCAAGAAAATGCTTTACGTCTTCTTCTTTGAATTGACCCTGCTTGATATGCATGTGTGAACGAATCGATTCACGAAACTCTTCACGAGAAAAAGTACGGCGAGTGATCCCGATGATAGCGAAGCGCTTTGGCAACATTTTTTTGGTATACAGACCAAGCAGCGCAGGAAGGAGCTTGCGTGATGCAAGATCACCCGTAATACCGAAGATTATGAAAATGGTTGGCTGGAGTGGCAGGCCGTCAAGTTCGACTGATTTAGCATTCATGCGGACTATTATAGCCTCATTTACCTAATTTTAAAAATCCTCTCCCCACTTGACCCATTTAGGAAAAAAGTGATTTGCTACAAAGACGCATGGCAAGATGATTACTCCAGTGATAGCCCAAAGGCAGACATGGAGCACTTTAGGGATAAACTCAAAAAAAGCAGAGACGATCTCCTTGAATGCTTCAAATAGCGTAGAAAAGATAAATGACATAATGAAATGTAAAGATTGGGAGAGTAAGAATAGCATCGTATTGTATATTTTTCAAATTATGATAAAGTATTGGTCGTCACCATAAAGACGTTATATGGGCCCGTAGCTCAGTTGGTAGAGCAGTGCTTTTGCAAAGCAAAGGTCGGAGGTTCGATTCCTCTCGGGTCCACAGAAAAATAGGAAAATGATATAATAGATGTCTGGTCGGTTTTATCAGCATTAATTTATTTACAAATAATTATGACTGAAGCAAAAGTTTGTTCTGCATGCGGACACGAACACAAGAAACCTGACGGCACCTGCGATTGCGGGTGCGCTGAAAAATAGATAATAAAATAAACCGCCGATATGGCGGTTTATTTTAAATCGTTCAGCGCCCGTCGTATCAAATGATCGACCAGCTCATGCGTATCACTACCGACCGAGCGCAGTGCTTTGGGGATCAATGACTCATCAGTCAAACCAGGCAAGGTATTGGTCTCGAGCATGTAGATGCCACGACGAGGGTGGATGATAAAATCAGATCGGGAGTAATGTCTCAGCCCGAGCGCTTGATGAGCTTTTTGCGCAAGAATGGCCAGCTGCTCTTTTACTTTATGCGGTAGCCGCGCCGGCACGATCTCTTCTGATAGACCTTCATATTTCGCCTTATAATCAAAGAAGGTGGAGTACGGGCGGATCTCCACGGCTGGCAGCGTATACATGAGTTCATTTCTGAATCCTTCGATAACACCGACTGTTGTTTCAGTGCCTGATATATATTCCTCAATAAGAACAGCAACATCATGATCAGCAGCTTTTCTTAATGCATCGATCAACTCAGACTGGTTGCGCACGACTGACATGCCAACTGACGAACCTCCGGAAACCGGCTTAACAAATGCTGGTATCGGGAATGAGTGGAATAGCTCTTGGGCAACTGCTGGCGCATCATCACGAATATCATTTGAAAGGATCTGTCTACCGACAGGCACTTTGATGCCGTGGTCCTCGAATGTCTTTCGTGATAGCACTTTATTCATGCCAACTGCTGAGGGCAAAGCCTTCGAGCCAGTAAATGGGATTCCATAGACTTCGAGGAGGTGCTGGACGGTGCCATCCTCGCCGTATGCACCATGAAGCGCATTGAATGCAACATCGAGGCGCGTGGCGAGATCGACTGGCATGACAGGCATGCCATCAATATGCCAGCCACCTTTCTTATCAATCAAAATGTCATATGCATGATACTTATCAGAAAGCTTTTCACGAAGCGATTTGAGGACATTACCGCCAGTTTGGAGCGAGATGTCATACTCGCTGCTTGGTCCTCCGCGGAGCACCCCGACTCGGATGAGATGATTCATGCGCTCATTTTAGCGTGAAATGCTCAAAGTTGAAAGTTGAAAAGATCCCTATTTTGGGCGCCTTTTCTTTTACACCAACTTCCCTCTCCTCTTTTTATGAAATGCGATCGTATATCGATGCGTCTCTTCATTGAGCCGAACTATGTCGCGCGCCTTTTCCTTAAATGCTTCAAAGTCACCGATAATCATTCGAGCCTTATGACGCTCATCTTTAACAAGACCTACAATAGGAATTGAGATGCGCCGTGCAGATAAAATTTCTTTCGCTGCATTCAACTGAGCTTCACCTCCATCTACGACAATTAGATCAGGGAAAGCCCACTCTGTATGATTAAGCCTGCGAGTCAAAATCTCTCTCAAATTTTTCACATCATTATTCTCTTGCGAAGATAAAATAAATTTTCGGTACTGGCTCTTATCAAACTCCCCGTCAACCATCACGGCAAATGCACCGACAACATTGGTGCCAGAGAGATGTGCAACGTCATAGGCCTCCATACGGAAATCTCTGTGCGTTGCTTCCTGTGATCCTTGTCCGCCGCCGGCAGGCCTCATGGTGTTTTTTTCTTCTTTTATTAACGCCATATCATTCACGTGGTCAAGCGCATAGATAAGCCTCTTCGCCTTTTGCGCTTCTTCAAATTCCATCTTCTTGGCATACATATTCATATCTCTCTGGAGCTTTGCTTGCAGGAGCTTCTTTTTTCCCTCAAAGAAAAGAATGAGGTTGGCGATGGTGCGTTGATAGCGACGTTTTGAATTGTCATCAGTTCCCTTTGGTGACCGACCAAGCGCTTCATAGAAAGAGTTGTGCCGCGCATCAAATGACTTCACGTCCTTGAATGGAAACATTTTACGGAGGATTTTAAGAGCCTCTTTGATCAGACCTGAATGCACATACGGGCCAAAGACAGCTTTTACTTTGTAACTCGTCTTCCCATCATCGAATACATCGCCGGATCTTTTAGCATCAAAATCACGGGCGCGTGCAAGGAATACCCGTGGCCATTCTTCTTTGGTTATGACGACATAGTATGAGCTCTTATCATCACGCTCATCGACATTGTAGTGGGGCTGATATTTTTTGATAAGGGCACTTTCAAGGATGATAGCTTCAAGAACGGAGTCGGTCGTTTCCCATGTCAGCGTCTTTGCTTTGGTGACCATATCGACGATGCGTGGTCCTCGAGTCTCGATGAGATCATTACTAAAATAGCTCCTGGTGCGATCCTTAAGCGAAGTGGCGCGACCGATATAGAGCGGGCGCTTCTGATAATCCCTGAAGATATAGACGCCAGGAAGCTCAGGGATATCGAGTTTTTTGACCTGTTGACTGATCATGATGCTAAGAGTATGGTATTGACGGACGGTTCGCAAGTTTCATTCACACAAACGCTTCAAACAAAAAACCACAACGAGAAAGGATCCTATATGGAACAAGACACTCCCCTCAACGACCTTCGCCCGACGAAAGAATGGAGCACATCAAGTGCAACCATGGTTTGGTTCACTTTAGCCTGTTGCATGGCCATCGCAGTGCTCGGCCTGATGTGCTTGTATATCTACATGCTCGTGAAATATGACTGGATGGTCACGGTTACCGTTATCTTTATGATATCAGTCCTTGTCATCGAGCTTTTCAAAACTCCAGATACGAAGGAATCACCTCGGGAAACTATACGAAAAATCGCCCTTGGGATTGGAGTAATCTTGATTCCACTAGGGATTATCTTTGGCAGTTATCTGGTGGTGATCGTGATCAGTAGCATCGTCGGCGTCGTGCGCACATGCACTGAAGAAATCACCATTACTTGGACACCTGAACATGAGGAAAATCTGGGTTGGAAATATGGCGGCTCTGATGCGGAACGGAGGTATGCATGAGACTGATACGTGATCTGCAAGAGAAATTTGGTGGTAATCAATCGTATAAATGGGGCATACCGCTTTCTATTTCTATTGTATTGGCGATCATCGTCGGAGGCATCTATTTCCTTGTCCATTTGTTTCACTGACATGGCACAAACACAAACCGAACGGCTCATCCGCTCGGTTTTTTATTTGTATTTTTCGTACCATTCGTTTTATTGGCAAATTCGTATTGCTATTTCTTCAACACCTTCTTCAAATATTTACCCGTATATGACTTTTCACTCTTAGCCACATCCTCAGGAGTTCCTTTGGCAACAATAGTACCCCCACGTTCACCACCTTCGGGACCGATGTCGATGACATAGTCTGCACACTTGATGAGATCGAGGTTATGCTCGATAACTACAACCGTATTTCCCTTCTCGACGAGTCTCTGAAGAATCTCAATGAGCTTCTTGACGTCTTCATAGTGCAAACCAACGGTTGGTTCATCGAGAAGATAGATCGTCTTTTGCATATGCGCACGATAGAGTTCAGATGAGATCTTGACGCGCTGAGCTTCACCGCCGGAGAGCGTCGTTGCTGACTGACCGAGCTTTACATAGCCCAGACCCACTTCCATGAGCGTACTCAGGCGATCTTCAACTGCCGGGATATCTTTGAAATATTCGAGCGCCTCTTCGATAGTAAGTTCAAGCACTTCATGAATATTCTTCTTGCGGAATTTTATCTCCAATGTTTCTTTGGTAAAGCGCTTGCCACCACAGACTTCACAGGTCACATAGACCGTTGGGAGGAAGTGCATCTCAACAGCGATCTCACCATTACCTTCACATGCTTCACAGCGTCCACCGGGACGGTTGAATGAGAAACGGCTGGCAGTCCAACCACGTGCACGAGCTTCAGGCTCTGATGCAAAGAGATCACGAACATGAGTCCATGCGCCGGTATATGTCGCAGGGTTCGAGCGAGGTGTACGACCGATTGGTGATTGGTCGATGAGGATGACGCGACCGAGGTACTCTGATCCTTTAAATTCTGAAGCGTTAACTACTTCGTTTGAACGAACACGGGCTTCAAGTCTGCGTGCAAGGTTCTTGTGGATGATCTCATACATGAGCGATGACTTGCCTGAACCAGAGACACCGGTGATGACGTTGAGGACGCCGAGAGGTAGATCAACATTCATATCTTTAATATTGAAAGCGTGGCCATTGCGGATGATGATCTTCCCTTTTGGTTCGCGGCGTGTATGCGGCACAGCGATCTTCGCTTCACCACGGAGGTATGCGAGAGTGAGCGACTCTTTGCCACCACCCTTCGGCAAAGTTTTTGCAGTGAGAAGCTCATCGAGATATCCTGCCACGACAACTTCACCACCATGTACGCCAGCACCGGGACCAATATCAACGATATAGTCAGAGGCATACATTGTATCCTCATCGTGTTCGACGACGATAATGGTATTGCCGATGTCGCGCAAATGTAAAAGAGTTTTTATGAGTTTATCATTATCTCTTTGATGAAGACCAATAGTTGGTTCGTCCAAGACGTATAAAGCGCCGACGAGGCCAGAGCCAAGTTGTGACGCCAAACGAATACGCTGAGCTTCACCGCCGGACAATGTGTGTGCACGACGATTGAGGGTGAGATATTCGATACCCACGTTTATCATAAATGAAAGACGCGCATCAATTTCTTTGAGGACAACTTTGGCAATTTCCTTTTCTGAGTCAGTTAGTTTGATCTCTTCAAAATACTTTACCGCTTTTTCGATAGACATGTTGACGACATCGACGATGTTCTGCTCGCCGATCTTTACGAATAGTGCTTCTGGGCGGAGACGTGCGCCCATACAGACCTTACAGGGATCATCAGAGAAAATAGTTTCTGTGCCAAGACCGTTACATGCTGAACAGGCGCCGTATGGTGAGTTGAATGAGAAAAGTCTTGGCTCGATCTCAGGATATGAAAAGCCGTCGTATGGACACATGAACTTGACCGACATGAGGACTTCACTACCATCTACCTGTCCCGGGTACTGGATCTTGATCAGACCGTCTGCTTCTTGGACTGCGCGTTCGAGGGCTTCTGAGAGACGTTCTTTGGCATTGTCAGCATTTTTCTTGTCTTTGAATTCGCTCAGGAACAGCTCATCGACAAGCACATCGATATCGTGCTTTTTGTTTTTCTCAAGAATGATCTGGTCGCGGAGTTTATGAGGCACGCCGTCGATGCGCACGCGCTCATAGCCTTTGCCGAGGAGATCATAGAGGAGCTGATAGTACTCGCCTTTGCGACCGACAACGACTGGCGCGTAGATGCCGACTTTAGCTGCGCTGAACTCGACGCCAAAGACTTTTTTGTCGCGAAGAGATTTCTCAGTGATGGTTTTGAGGATAGTCTGAAGGATTTCTTCTTTTGAGATGCGGTGAATGAGGCGTCCGCAGGTTAAACAATGCGGCTTGCCCACGCGCGCAAACAAGATACGCATATAGTCGTAGATCTCGGTGATAGTCGCGACTGTTGAGCGCGGGTTGTTCGAGCGAGACTTCTGGTCGATAGAGATCGCTGGCGAGAGACCGATGATCTCGTCAACGTCAGGCTTCTGCATCTTGTGGAGGAACTGACGAGCATAGGCTGAGAGCGACTCGACGTAGCGGCGCTGACCTTCAGCAAAGATAGTATCGAACGCAAGCGATGATTTCCCTGAGCCAGAAAGACCAGTGATAGCGATCATGGTGTTGCGCGGCATCTCAACCGTGATGTTCTTGAGGTTATGGGTACGCGCCCCTTTGACGATCAGGCGGTCTTCGCCGTGGATAGATGAGTTTCTGCGCACGATTTTATCAGACTTTTCTGGGCGCGAATTGTGAGAGTGAGCAGCTGACATAAGTAGACCGAAGATAGCACGTTTTTGGGGAAATGGCAACATCAGTATGAATAATTTAGTATATAAAAAGCGCGCCAACTAATGCTGGCGCGCTGTGAAATTAACTTGCCTGTAGAATTTCCACGGGACTAGTTTCAAGATATAAATCAGGAACTTCGATACGACGGACTTCATGAAACTCGACTTTCAAATCTGTAATCTTGGCAATAAAAGCAAAGACATCAGTCTTTTCCCGAATGAACCGATAAGCCCCTGTTTCATTAGCATAGGCACCGAAGAGATGTCCACGATCACGATATTTTGTTCCCATTCTAATTTCAAAGAAAACGGAGGGACTGAGCGAGATCGAATTTACATCATCTTTAAAGGTAATCACTCGCAGCAGACGCGTATCTTTGCATCCTTCTGCATAGTTCCTAAAGTAAGAATGCAGATGGATCATGAAGAGATTATAAGACAACTCCGGTTGATCCTGAATGCCGACAAACCGAGTGCTCTCTGGGCGCTCAAGACCAAAGGGATGGTAATAATGCTCGTAACAGTGTGATGATTGCGGCGTTGGTTTTTTATAAGTTTCAAGCTCACGAAAACCTATCTCCATGTTAAATTGGCCATAGAGAGACAGTCCATGAGCATAATTACCCTGCGTGAGTAACTCAGTATTCATAATTTAAAAAGTGCTTTTTGTTTTTCTCTATTTAATTACAAAATACTATATTTGTCAATGATAAATATGTTTGAAAAATCATGTGGTTTTTCTTTACATAATTTACTTGACTTCCTTATCCAAGAAATACTAAAATGCTTCCATACGTTTGCGAGTCATTGGCTTCAAAACCAAGATGATTCGATCGGCACAATTGTTGATAGCAAGCGTCACAAGCCTCCTCCGGGAGGTTTTGTGCTATTCATCCATCACACTGAAAAAGTGCTTATTACCCTGGTTTAGCTGTCGAATGATAACGCGAATATTTTTACCTTCGATATTCCCTTTTAATGTCCAGAAGTGTCCTATTGAAGAATCAACAACAGTTTTCTTATATCCACATATTTTATGCACGGATTCAATAAGAATTACTGCATGTGGTAACAAATTGATTCTTCTTGCTTGTTCATTCTTACTTCTGAGCAACCTCTGTTTTGAAATAAGATGATTAAATCCGTGTTTATTAAAATAAATAAGTTCATAGTTAAACGCCGGACAAGAAACGCTCTTTATCCGTTTATACGTATTCCTTGCATCTTTTATAAAATGGGCCCGTGATTCAAATGACACTAAATAACCCTACCAATTCAAGATAAAATTCCTCTCAAAAAGTTCTCAAGAAACGGTAAAGTTGCACTCAAATTTCAATAAAGTATTTATCCACAACCTTTCCCCTTTTTGACCTCCCATTTTGAAAATTTCCCACCGGCACTCATGCTAAAATGTGCTCACAAAACCAATTACAAAAAATACTTCCATGGCCACCACTTCCCCTTACCTCAAAGCAAAAGATCTCAAGATCCCACCGCACTCGCTCGAAGCTGAAAAAGCCCTCCTCGGCTCGATCATGATCCGTCCTGAAGTCATGCATGATATCCTCGACCTCGTCACTGACCGCGCATTTTACAGCAACCAACACCGCCATGTGTGGACGACTCTCTTTGAACTTCATAGCAAAAGCACGCCGATCGATCTCCTCTCCGTCTCAGCACGCCTCAAAGAAAAGAATGCTCTCGAGAACGTTGGTGGTATGGCATACCTCTCTGAGCTCATCAACTCAGTTCCCTCATCAACCAACGCCCACCACTATGCCGAAATGGTCGCCAACAAGCACATCATGCGTGAGCTCCTCAAGGCTGCCGAAGAGATCACTGGTCTCGGCTATGACGAAGAGGCTGATCTCCATGAGATCCTCGAAAAAGCCGAGAAAGCCCTTTATGCTGTCACCAACAAAAGTGGCTCCAACAAATTCGTCGCCCTCAAAGACACTCTCGACGAAGCGTGGGAACGCCTCGATCATCTCCACAAGACGCGCGACGAGCTTCGTGGCGTACCTACTGGTTTCGTCGAACTCGACAACAAGCTTGCGGGTTTCCAGAAGTCCGACCTCATCATTCTCGCTGCTCGCCCAAGTATGGGTAAGACCTCTCTTGCTCTCGACATTGCTCGCAAAGCTGCCATCAATCACAAAGTACCCGTCGCTATCTTCTCTCTCGAAATGAGCTCACAGCAGCTCGTCGACCGTATGCTCGCTGCTGAGTCGCAAGTCGACTCATGGAAGATTCGCACCGGTCACAACCTTTCAGTCGATCAAGACTTCAAAGCCATCGGTGAAGCTATCTCGCGCCTTTCAGAAGCGCCTATCTATATCGACGACCAGCCAGGCAACAATATCCTCAAGATGCGCGCCGTCGCTCGTCGCCTCAAGAACGAAGGCAAGCTCGGCCTCATCATCGTCGACTATCTCCAGCTCATAATCCCTCAAAAAAATGCCAACGATAACCTTGTTCAGCAGATCACTGAGATTTCGCATGCTTTGAAGAACCTCGCCCGTGAGCTCGAAGTGCCCGTCCTCGCCCTCTCACAGCTCTCTCGTGCTGTGGAACAACGTGGTGGTAAGCCACGCCTCTCCGACTTGCGTGATTCTGGTTCTATCGAGCAAGATGCCGACGTCGTCATGTTCATTCACCGCGAGTCTGATGCCGACCAAGGCGGTCGCAAAGAAGAAGCCGAGATCCTCATCGAAAAGCATCGTAACGGTCCGACAGGTATCGCCAAGCTCTTCTTCGATAGTAAGAAGACGACATTCATGTCTATGGAGAAGGCGGATTTTGGTGGGTTTTGATTAGGTGTAGTCTAAAGCCAAAAAATATTAACATGATACAATGTAGACATGACTTTATCTGAAAAATTAGTTAAGCTCGAACAAATACTCAAACCACTTTACGTTGAAAATAAAAATAAATTACCTTTTCATGGTTGGCACCATATTGTTTTTGTTAGAAGTAAAGCTATAAATATTGCAGGTTCACTTAATATCAACTCGTTAATCATTGAATCTGCGATTCTTGTTCATGATCTAAATTATATTGTCAAAACTAATTCAGAACCTGAAGAAGGTAAAACTTTACGTAACAGATACTTGATTGAATCAGGATATGATGAGCAGGAAATTGTCTGGATTGAGAAAATTATTAATGAATCACATACCAAAACACGAGGACTAAGTATTTCAGATGAAGGAAGAGTTTTAAGTGACGCTGACACTTTGTTTAAAGCACTACCTATTACTCCAATTATTTTTGCTGGAAAATATATTACTGAAAACGAAATTGATATATCAAAATTGGCACAAAAAATTGTTAATGAGCAGGTTCCATTATTAAATGAAGATATTTATTTTTACACAGATTTTGCCAAGCAAAACTACTTAAAGTGGGCTGAAACTAATATTGAACTCTGGCAAAATGTGCTTGATTGTCTCAAAGATGAAGATGTAAGAGAATTATTAAATAATCATAACTAGATTATTTAAAATAATCTGCCGGTTCGCCATTCTCCAAATATAGAGCTTTATCTTCTTTTCTTACCAGAATACTATTCGCCACTCTTCTCTTCAATTTATCACCGAGCAAACTAACAGCTTCCTCTGAAGTGACAAAGCGATATTCGCTCAATTCTTTTTCTTGTAAGGAAATATTTTTAATATCCGAATCTGACAGCTCTCCGCCATCAAAGATAAACATCAAACGCTCGCCTTTGCCGTCACTATTTGAAATGTAATCAATTGAAAGTAGTTTTGTACCAGAAACACTCAGGCCAAGTTCTTCTTTAACCTCTCGAACACAGGTGTTCCAAGGTGATTCATCATTTTCGGTTACGCCTCCTGGTATCTCCCAATAATCTTTGTAGGTTGGTTTTACGATGAGCACCTTGCCCTCAGAATTAAAAAATAGTGCGCCGGAGCCCATTCGTTTTTTAGGGAGATTTTTATAGTAGTCGTTCATCGTAAAATCATAGCATACAAATTTTCAACTGTTTACTAATTGCTGTTTACTGTTTACTATATACCCATGGACAGCTTACACCGCCTCGAAGAACTCTTCGCCCATTTCCCTGGCATCGGCCCACGTCAGGCCCGACGTTTTGTATACTACCTCCTCGGCAAATCCCCAGCCTCTATCGCTGAGTTCATCAAGCTGATTGAAGAAGTTCGTAAAGCCACCTCAGAATGTCCGCAGTGCCATCGCCTATTCATCAATTCGACCAAGCAGGTTGTCTGTTCAGTCTGTGCAGATCCTTCTCGCGACGCCTCGACCCTCATGATCGTTGCTCGAGACTCAGATTTTGAAAGTATAGAAAAGAGTGGAACTTATAAGGGGTTATATTTTATCCTTGGTGGTACCGTGCCGATACTCGATAAGGAACCCGAAAAACGTATCAGATTAAAGACGTTACTAGAAAGAATAACCAAAAACCAAGAAACAACCATGCCTGACGGCAGGCAGGTAATCAAGGAAATTATTCTTTCATTGAATACGACACCTGACGGCGAGCACACGGCGACTATCGTCAGAGATGCACTCAAAAATGTTACCGCAAGCAATTCAATGCTCTCATCAACCAAAGTGACCATCCTTGGTCGTGGCCTTTCGACAGGCGCTGAACTCGAATATGCAGATAGTGAGACGATAAGGAATGCGTTGAGCAATAGAAAATAGGTAATAAAAAAAGCCGCATCCCTTTTTAGGGGCATGCGGCTATCTGAATTTGTTTTTTCAAGCGGGTTTCATTTACGCATTGAATATAAAATTCTCTCGAGCGTGAGCAATCAACAAGAGCGGAGAGATCGACGTTAAATTTACCTGCCTTATCATTTGATAAATATGACAGAGCAATACCAACACAATAATCAACTCGCGGCCTTTTACCTGTCCAGTCACTTCCAAAAGCCGAAGCCGTGAATTGCATCCCGCCCATCAAGATTTTTTTAACCCCAACTGAGCCCAATCTTTTAACCAATGGTTCCCACTGAGGAGGATAATACGAGTGAGGATCAACGAGTGGATGAGAGGTGTTTTTCCAGGTCCTGACATAGTAAACATTACGTTGTGACTGACCAAAAGGATTTTGAGCGAGCCAGTTCTTCAGATTCTCCAACCGATAATCTTCCTCCATGATTATAATCGGTGGCGTTTTTCTTTCGGGTAGCGTGACCAATCGAGAAAGTGCTTTTTCAATTTCCACTAACCGTTTATGATCAGGGTGTTTACTATATTCGCCCGGAGGGAAATGCCATCTTTCAAACATTGGATGAACAAAAACTCTGACGAGCCCATACCATTTTGCAATTCTTAAACGAAGAAACTCTCTCTGTTTAGAAGTTAATTCAAGTAAGTCATTCATTTTAGACTCCTAAGTTACATTGTTATATCAACGAGCGTTGACGTGTATTTGTAAGTAGCATTATACAAAAATAAGAATTTGTCAAACTTTCATGAATTACTTTCTTAACAAAAAACCTCCAACTGGAGGCTTTTTAACTATTTGAGAGAATCAATCTTAACCTGGAAGTAAGGCTGACGATGTCCGTTGCGTGTCCAACCTGAACGGCTCTTTTGCTTATATTTCACTACAAGAACCTTTGCTGAGCGACCGATCTTTGTGATAGTGCCTTTGACTGATGCGTTTGGGATGTAAGGTGTGCCGATAGTAGTGTCTTTGCCGTTATCAACGAGAAGGACGTGGTCGAAGACGATTTTGTCGCCCTCTTTGTATTCGCCAATAATCTTCTCAATCAAAATAAGATCTCCTTTTGAGACTGTATATTGCTTTCCGCCTGTCTGTATAACTGCAAATTCCATAGAAGAACATTATACACGAAGGCATAATAAACGCAATACCTAGACCACCAAATCGCTGTTAATGAAGCCCGTCTTGTTGTTGAGTAGCGCTGATTCATAGACTTTCACATAGGTGCCGTCAACGTTCTTTTTCTCGATATCAATATAACACTCGCCTTTTGGCACGATACAGTAGAATCGGCCAAGGACATCACAGGCGCCTGAACGAAGAACAGTTTGATGGTCAGATCCAGTCACACGGAAAATCGCATAGGACAACGGGTCATGAGTCTCCTTGTCGATGATCGATCCCAGCTTTTTCTTTCGACTGGTGAAATTGAATGAGATGAGGACTACCGCATACGAAACGAGAATGACAATATTGTAGGTTGTGGGATGGATAACAGTCGCGATGACGGAGATGGCAAGGCCGATGCCATAGACATAGTTACTCACGACAGCCCACGGCTTTTCATATTTTGAATGGAACAAGAGTGCATTACGCTTCTTCTTGGCATATTCATTCCAGTCGAAGTTCTTTTGATCCATGGGGATATTCTTGTCGAGGACCTGACCGCTGTGAATGATGACAGACTCGCCAAAGTAGAGATCACTGTAGAGCTCGTCATTCTGCTTGCCCACCATCTTCTTCGATGGGAATTCATAGTTCGTCTTTTGTGCAGAGATGTAGTATACGCCGTCAGGAAGGAGGAAGCCGTATCTACCATCGATATCAGTGAATGATTCAGCCACTACCTTGCCTGAGGCATCACGTGCTGTGACAAAAGCAGGGTCGATCGGTTGTTTGGTCACGCTGTCATAGACGGTGCCCCACGGACGTGAACGCTTACGTATACCTAAGCCTGCAAGGAGGAGTCCCCAGAGGCGCACCGGGATAAGGAGGACTTCCGATGCGGCAACTGGTGTCGCAAAGGCACTATCAGTGTAGAAGGCGACTGATGCTGCCAAGCCACCGAAGAAGCCGACGGTTTGGACTGTTTTAGCGGCTGGAGAGTTGGCGACGGCGGTTGCAACTTTGGTTACTTGTTGGATGGCTTGAGCAGCAACTGATCCAAATGTGCGTGGAGGTATTGGTGATGTTGGGATGGTTTCAACTGGTACTGAATCACTGATAGGTGGTGTGATGAATGAACCGCTCGAACCTGACACGGCTGGGGTTTTTGGAACTACGACAGGTGTTGGTATGAGAGCGGGGGCTGGTTCGGTTGGAGCAACCGTGCTTACAACTTGGCTATACTGGCCAAGCACCTGTATTGACCCACTATGTCCTGATGAACCGGAATATGAATAGCTACAATCTGAAGCATCATTTCCGGCAGTGTTGATTATCGAACCTGTATATGTTGAATTCAATAAATTGATCGAACCGCCATTTCCTCCACTTCCACATAGGAGAGAGTTTCCTCCACGAGCACTTATTGTACTACTAGCGATATTTTCGAGAGAATTTGTAACAGTTACAGACCCCCCATTACCACCTTGCGTATCACCGTTTCCACCATTGGCACTGAGCGAGGCTGTGGTTGAAGTCGAAATAACGATCGTTCCGCCCTGTCCTGAAAGCTGAGAACTCTGGCTACTGCCACCATCAACATTAATATTTCCCACATAAGAATCTCTCACAATCACATTACCGCCAGT
The DNA here is from genome assembly GCA_040388415.1 of Patescibacteria group bacterium. Taxonomy (GTDB): domain Bacteria; phylum Patescibacteriota; class Minisyncoccia; order Phycocordibacterales; family PALSA-1337; genus C7867-002. The sequence goes on along the minus strand of JAZKBV010000001.1, from coordinate 153,970 downwards.
ACCACACGGATTACCAATCTTGAAATGAGCACATGGAGCTGCACCCAGCGAAGTTATATCGCTCGTCGTGGCATGATCGATAGTGATAGAACCCCCCGCTCCAGCTGTCTGACTTACTTGAGAAAGATAGACGATAGAACCATTTGAGGTAACTGGTCCAGTTACGGTAATATTTTGTAACGTAAAATTATAACCATTATTACCTACAACTGTAGCGTCACCAGTAATGCTTCCATTGACGGTCCATTGCCCTGCACCATCGATTACCACATTATTCGCCTTGATCACACAATTTCCCGTAATATTATTGGCTAGAAAATACGTCTGTGAGATGCCGAGATTACTACATTGTGATGCATTATAAATCGTGTTATCAAGAGAAAGCACTCCGCCGCCAAATGAACCCAGATCACCTGGTAAATTACTCGGCCCATTAAGGATAAGATCGCTCAGTGCAGAGAGGGTAAAATTGTCATTTACCAAAGTCGCATAATTGATAGTCAGAATACCATTTACCAAACCTGTCGCTGACACAGTCGTACTCGAAACATCGACATTTGTGCCGGTGATGGTTATCGTCCCCCCGGTACTGCTCGCACCGATAATACTATCGGCATATATATGCGTGAATACCGAGTTCGTGACATCAATAACTCCCGCATGACCGCTTTGCACAGTACAGAGACCACACGTCGCTCCGTATCTGGAAGCACTCGCATACAGTGAAGTCGAAGTTGAATTTATCAAATGTATCTCCCCAACATTTCCCGCAAAACGATCTCCTTCATTATTCACGGTTATAACAGAGGTTGTGGAGTTGTTGACGGTAATATTTCCAGCGCCAAGAGTTGCCGAAGTTGTTCCTGTGACGGTTACATTTTCTAAAGTAAAAGTGTAACCTGAAGTATCAAAACCTGATCCGTCACCATGCACATTCCCATTTATGGTGTGACCCTGACCATTGAGGATCACGCCGTTACCAGCAATAGTGCAATCTCCTGTTACATCACCGGTGAGGGTATAGATTCCTGCGGTTATTAAACTACTCGAACAAGTGGTGTCACCTGGTGGAGTGTAGAGATAGCCTCCAGCGAATGGGGTATTATTGAAAATTTCACCAGGAAGATTATCGGGACCATATAGATAGAGCCAATTGAGCGCAGAAAAAAGGTAATTCACATAATCAAATACAGTATAGTGAACCTCAAGATAGCCAGCCACCGAAAGATCAGTCCCGTGTCCACCCCCGAGTGAGATTGTGCTACTTGCAAGAGAGCTGTCTGAATTGAAAATAACTATACGTCCTCCATACCCCCCTGTTCCACCATCAGCACCGACAGTGCTTATTGTCGTGAACGTAGATGTTGAGATAGTAAAAAAACCTCCATCTCCACCATAATACTGACTTGGTGTTGGACTACACGCCGTCACTGTCTCAATTTTTCCACCATTGGCGACAAGTGCAGTGGTTGTGGAGTTTAATATTTTTACAATGCCACCTAAACCACCATAGGTACTACAATCTGCCAAATCAATTCCACTTGTACTCGTAGTTCCAATGACTGTGGCATTCTCCAACGTAAAATTAAAACCACTATCACCAGGGTTTACACCATCACCATTCACATTACCAGTAATAGTTGCCCCGTTGCCATCAATAACAGTATCATCCACTGTTCCCCCTGACGTAACTCTGATGCAATCGTTGCCGGGAGCTACAGAAAATGTACTGGTAGAACTAAGTGTGTACACGCCCGCACTCGCTATTTCACCACAACTGTATATCGTGCCTGGTGACAAAACATCAGCAAAAGCATTTTTTCCGGTGAGCAAAACAATCGAGAGTGACGTAATGAGTAAAAATAGATACCTATACATGCAGTTACGTTTCATTACACTATGATAACACCCTACTACTCGTGACTCAATAGCATCACTCATCGCTTTCTGGCCCCTCCAAAACAGCCACTTCTATGCCTGGCGCCTCACCTGCAATGCGCATAATATCTTTGTCTACCTTCTTGAGCTCCTTGCCGGAGTTATTGTAATGATTGATAACTGTGCCAAGTGATGTACCAAGCTTTGTATGATACTCCTCATACTTTTTGAGATGTGTACCGAGCTGTTCGACATGCTTGACGATGTCCTTTGCGGTCTCTTCGATCTGCATAGCCTTGAGGCCCTGCAACACCGTCTGTAAATACGCCAAGAAAGAAGTTGGCGATACAATGATGACCTTATACTTGCTTGCTGCGCGCTGGATCAAATTGTCAGTCTCCCCAACTGCTGCGCCAATCTTATTAACCAAGAGATCATAGTAGATAGCCTCGTGAGGAATGAACATAAAGGCAAAATCCATCGTATTTTCAGAAGGGCGGACATACTTCGCTGTTTCCTGGATGCGTAATTTCAAATCATTCACAAAAGCTTTTTCCAATTTTTCTTTTTCCGCCGGATTCTTTTCTTCAACGAGTTTATTGTAATTTTCCAATGAAAACTTCGAATCTATAGGAATGACCTTATCTTTTACGAAGACAGCCGCATCTACGATCTCGCCATTCTTGAACGCATATTGCATCTGATACTGCCCTGGTGCCAAGACGTTCTTGAGCAATGTTTCCAGATAATACTCGCCGAGGATACCGCGTTGTTTTGGATTTTTGAGGATATCCTGAAGACTCTGTAACTGGTCGGCAAAAGAAACCACCTGACGGTTGGTCTCATCGAGCTTGGTCAAACCCTGAGTGACTTCCTTGATGAGTTTTGACGACTCCGAAAGCTGTCCGCGCATAGACTCTTGCATCGAGCGATTGCCATCATTGATCTTGGCATCCACCGTTTTGCTGAGATCGCCCATCTTAGCATCAACTGTGCGCGACATTTCATTGATCTGCTGGAGGATGAGGTTGAGCCCTTCGTTTTGCTGAGTATTTTGTTGATTGTTCGCCCCGCCGAAAGCGGCGTTTTTCTGGCGCAACAACAGCACTCCCAAAAAGACAATTATCAAAACCGCTAAGACAATGAGAATGATGAGGAGTGTGGTCATGTACGTAATAGTACCTTAAATATGAGCTGCTTCCAATTTACTTATTCTTTTTTCATGCTTGTTCTGGATGGCCTTGATCTCTTTTACTTCTGGCGCAAATATATCTTTCATTGTTTTTTGCACGACGTATTCCGCTTCTTCCCTTACGATTTCTCTCACTTCTTCTCTGCCTGGTTTATCTTTTGAAATTTCAACTAAAATTGAGAATTTATGATCGAAATCATCTCGGAGAACACCAAAATAGTGCTCCATGTCGCCTCTAAATGAGACTCGCGTCTTATCTAAGACTTCTTCAATGTATTTTTTATCTTGTGTATCTAAGGCCATAAATTTATATCTTAATATTATAATTATATAATCATACACACAAGCGATAAAGAAACGCTCAAAAAGTTCTCAAAATGTGATAAACTAATTCTATGACCCTCCACCAAACAATCAAAGAACAGATCAAGGATGCTCTCCGCGCCAAAGACACTATACGCCTCGACACGCTCCGTGGCCTGAACGCTCTCGCTTTGAACGAAATGATGTCTGGAAACATTGCCGGTGATTTCCTTGCAGACGACAAAGTTATGGCCATCATCAAGAGAAGCGTCAAACAGCACAGAGATTCTATTGAACAATTCGAAAAAGGCGGACGCACAGACCTCGTATCAAAAGAAAAAGCCGAGCTCATCATCCTCGAATCATTCATGCCTGCGATGATGTCATATGATGAAGTGAAAATAATCGTTCGTACACGCGTCGATGCACTCAAGTCTCAAGGCGGATTTGACCCGAAAGCGACCGGCAAAATCGTCGGTATGCTCATAAAAGAGCTTGCAGGCAAGGCCGACGGCATGATGGTAAAAAAGGCTGTAGATGAACTGGTTTCTACCTCATAAAATCATTTGACAAATATAGCTAAAAGGTGCTATAATGGTATCAAGTAACCTGAACCTTTAAACCATCAACCGAAAGGAACTTTATGCCCGCACATCTGATTCGTCAACAAATAATCACCCCTGCCGGTGAACGGCAATGGGCGATGCTGAACAGGCTCAATTACGAAGGCATCATATCCATCGAGGCGGGAAAATATTTTGTAAAGGAGCCAAAAACTCTCGATCAAATGATCTCCGTCGTCATGGTTCACAAGCAGTTTCGTCGGGGACAATTCGGTCACAGCAAGATGACACCGATCCCCTTCACCTTCACTCGGCACGATGCTGAAGAAGTCCAGATTCGTCCGCGCCGGAGTCCGTTGGATTCCGATCGCCGGCCATGGGTCACGCGTCGTGACTGCTGAATGATTCAACCCAGGCGCCTTTCTTCGGATCGGCGCCTGAAACTTTATCTCATTTGCCATGAATATTGTAAAAAATATCTGCGGGCTCGTGATCGTGATCGGAGCCCTGTTAGTTTTTAGTTTTATCGGAAAGGCCGCCCGACGCGACCGCACCCAAAAGCCGATAGTGTGGAATATTCCTACTCAGCCGCCGTTTCAACAGCCGGCCAAACCGAGCGAAAACTTGCTTGACGTTCCTCGGACTGAAAAAAAGCTAGAGACGCCGACAGAAAGGCGAGCACGTTATCGGACAGCCTTTTTGCAAAAGAAGAAAAAGGAGTCTGATAAGCGATCTGTTAAAGCAACCATCGCTCGTCGGCAGCTGGGCATGGAAAGCATCTTGAATCCTCCAGCTCAAACTGAACCGCCATCTCCGCCACCTGCTTCAGCTCGACGATGGAGGCGTGGACAGAAAGGATTCTCTTGTCCTCCAGCTTGTAGAGAGACGTCTGAAGAGCCACCAGGTGCGCCTCACTATGCTGAAACGAGCAGCCGACGCGAGATATGTCCGACCAAACCTCCATTGGAGAGCACCTAACACACCCCGAACGCACTGTTCGGGGCTTTTTGATTTAGCGAAATCATGTCGGCGCAACGTCCTTTGAGCGCCGACCGTATTCGTGCGTTTATTCGTAGATTCGTGTTACGCTTACATTTTCCCAAATGGCTCCATCTCCACGATGAATGTTGAGCCCTTCCCTTCGCCAGGAGATTCTGCACGGACTTCGCCATGATGCGCAGTAATGATCTCTTTTGCCACGAAAAGGCCGAGACCAGTGCCTTTGATATTCGTCTTGTTAGCATTACCTGCACGGCTCCACTTAGCGAAGAGATGCGGCAAGACTTCAGGAGCGATGCCGATGCCGGTATCTTTGATCATAAAGACGTACTTGCGACGCGCGCGGTCGAACGAAAGCGACAGCGCCACTGTACCCTTCGGCGTATATTTCATCGAGTTGTCGATGAGGTTGGCGATGACTTGTTTGAACTTGTCGCGGTCAGCAGTGATGCGATAATCCATATTCTCTTCTTGAACATTGAATGAGAAAGCGAGCTTCGACTTTTCGATATTCGGCTTGAGCTCAGCGAGGATATCATCGATAAGGGTGCGCCAGTTGATCGTCTCAAAAGCATACTTCATCGTACCGAGCTCGATGCGTGTGATGTTGAGATAATCGTCGACGATGTTGGTGAGCGTCTGGGCTGAGTCGTATATGCGCGATACGCCGAGCTTGGCCTCATCGGCCAGCTTACCCATATCGCCATCGAGGATCATCGAGGCATAGCCTTTCATTGCGGTGAGTGGCGCGCGGAGCTGATGCGTCGCAAATGAGACGAACTCTGACTTTTGGCGATCGAGCTCAGTCAGGCGGACATTGGCAGATTCGAGGTCTTTGGCGAGCTTCTCGATCTTTTCGCGTTGAGTGATCTCGTGGTATACATTTCGCACAAGCCAGATACCGAACAAGACTGTAATCGCGAGAATGATACCGCTAATGACCTGGTCGGTGCCATTATTTGAAAGAACTGTACGGAACAAAAGAGTGATCCAAATCGTCGCAGTGAGCAATTCTGCCGTGATTATTCTTACGTCAAAAAGATTATAGCGTAGCACTGCATATGCGATGATCATCGGATAAAAAGCGAATAGTATGACAGGAAATGGCGGTACGAAGACATTGAACGTTAGAAAGAAAACGCTGCTGCCGCCAATGAAACCGAAGATCGACGACCCGAAGATGAATTTTAGGCGAAGCGCCTCTTTGCGCTCAGATTTCTTGATCTGAATGAGCAATATGGCCAAAGCGATTATAACTACTATAAAGAAATAAGCCGTGAATGGCGTATAAAGTATCCCAGCATTAGGAGCATAACTGAATGGTCCTTTTTGATATACATCAGTAACAAATAATGAGCTTGGCGTCACAAGCACAAAAAAGATCGCTATTGGAGACAGGCAGTAAATGAGTTTCTTATACTGCCCGAAGACATTCGTAATGGCTATTATAAAGAAAAGATAGAAGAAAGGTATGAATGATGCGCCGATATGCAAAATGACATCGCTGATCCAAGCAACGTGCTTGTCCGGAGTAATGATCATGATGTAGTATCCAAAGCTCCAGATCGCCGTCGAAATGGTCAAAAGCAACCAAACGATGCTTTCCATTTTCTTGGAGTTATTGAGAAATACAAATATGCCCGAGAAGAGAGCTACGATTCCTCCCAAAAACAGAGAGAGGCTGTAGTAACTGAAGATAGAGAGCATGACTGCTTAATTATAATACCCAAGATACTTATTTCCAAGAACAGAAGCTTCAGGATTTTCCATGAGCAGCCGACCAAGCTCCTTGACTGAAGGAAATACGATGTTTGTACCATGATGCGGCTCTATATGGATGTCGCCATGATAATCTGCGCCTTCTTTCATGGCCTTCTCAAATGTGTTGAGCTTTCCATCCAAAGCAAAAATCGCTGATTGCGGCGTCGAACATGCTACATGCGGATTGCCATAGCCATGGTGATACCAGCCTTTTGGAATATGTTGCGGATGGAAATACCCGTGCCAATGCGCGATCGCAAGGCCATTTTCGCGGACATTTTTCACATACTCGGCGTTAGACTGGAAATGATTCATGATCGCAGCTGTGATCGCATTGCCGACTGCATGTGCGAGGATGACTTTAGTATCGAATGAAGGCTTATAATCGGCAGTGAGCTTCAGTCCATCTGGTGTGCGCATGCGCATCTTGCCATCCACCAAACCCAGCATAAGGAGGTCCTTATGTATGTCTATATGAGTCTTGTCAGCACCAGATCGCTGCGTCATAACCCAGATCGGTGGGACCTGCAGAATAAACTTTCCTTGTGCCAGATCGAGTTTGAGATATATATGTCCGTCGCGGATAAAATAATCGCCTTCGCTTGCATAAGCCTGGCTATATGGCTCGAGCGCAGGAAGCTCAGTTGGAAGCTGTCGCGCCAAAAAACCATAGCTCATACCATTTCTATGGTCGAGATGGATACTGCCTATCCAACGATAGAATTTATTTCGAAATGGCAGATCAGCCATCTTCTTTCCTTTTGGATAAAGATTAGTCCCTTCGAAAGCCATTCCTCCATCTATCAAATCTTGCACAGCAGTCGCATATTCCGGCGCTTCAGGATCAAAGGTCTTTTGATCAATGATAAAATCAGGCATACGATGCGGACGGATGGGCGCGGCGACTTTCGGTACGAGAGCGTGCAGGATATTTTCTTTGAAATGAGAGTCGATCGGATACACTGGATGTGAAGCGTTGAAGTTATAGAGGATCCATTTCTTTTCATCAACGAGTATAACGATCTGTGTCATATGGTACGAAAAAGAATCCATCGCTGTATCAAAATGCTTCTGGAAGCCCGATGTCTCATCGACATCAGCAGGCCTATCCAGAAGAGTGATGACTGAGCTTCGGGTAAAGCTCGAAGTATAGTCGATCGGAAGGTTATAGACTTTCCCTTCTCCTAAAGCCACCACTGATATTCCTTTCTTTATCCTGCGACGCTTCAAAAGGTTCTGAAGGGCAAGAAGATTGATGTAATGATAATTATGCGAGATCCGCAAAGCTTCATAGAGCGCGAACAGGATATTATTCCCTAATATCTTGAAAAATCTTTTGGCTATCTTAGAGATCGCCACGGTTTCTAACGACTCATCATAAGAAATGACTTTAACATCCAGATCTATCAACGCCTGGCGGAGCAAGTCGCTGAAATCTTTTACTTTCTTGCTATATATATGGCCTTTTTCAGGAAAAAAAGTAATCGTGAGCGTACGTGCCATATCTTTCGGGTCAACATCAACCTGTTCACCTATGCCCAAAATTTTTTGTATTGCTTCTTGACTGATCATAAAAGTAGAAATTAGTTTTTCAACCGCGGTAATTATATCACGTTCGCGACGAGAAACGTTTACAACTTCCCCACTTCTGCCATCACCACGGCGGCATAATTTTTGAGCTCATCGATCATCGGGTCAGATCCAAGATAGTCAGTCGGCTTCATCGGTTTGCCATATACAATCGATATGTGACGACGACGTAAGAAAAGGTCTTTCAAAGATACGCCGAAAGCTCCTTCAAAACGGACAGGAACGATGAGCGCGCCAGTTGCCTGCGAGAGGTATGCTACTCCGCCCTTGGCGGCTTGAATCGTCCCATCGGGAGTGATGCGCCCCTCAGGAAACATGCAGAGACTGCCTCCATCTCGGATGATCTCGATATGGTGCGTCATTGATTTTGCATAATCATTCAAGCCAACATGCACTGGATATGACCCCCACATCTTGAAGAAAAATCCCCCATAGATATAGCGGCGCCAACCCGAGTTGGTATAAAACTTGCTTTCACGAGACGTATAAAAAGTAGGTGCGAATCGCGATAAAAATGGAAGCGACGCCGGTACAAAAAAAGGATCGATCTCGCTCGTATGGTTGCATGCAAATATGACTGGCGCAGGGATGCCTTTGAGGTTGTCCATGCCTGATATCTTCCAGTGTCCAAAGAAAAAGAGTGAGAAACGAGTCGGTATCCAAATGATCTTTTGAAGGATGAACGGCGAAAGGAAATACAGTTTCATGGTGGCTGTATTATAGCATTTTTGTAAAATTAAAAATTTAACCATAAACTATGCCTTGATTATTCGAGGTGGGGCAGAAAAAAATAATACCTCCTCATCAAGCGGAGCTGTCGGCTTCTTCCCAGGCGGGACAAATAACAGGCAACCAGTCTCAGGCGCTACGATAGCAGGACCATTGCCTTGAGCGATGATCTGCCCTTTTTCACACAATTCAAACATATTAAATGCTTTAGTTAATTCGTACGAATTATCAGGAAAAAACATTGAATCAACGATCAAATATTCCTTATAAGTTTTTGACACTAGCAGTGAAGTTTTCGGAAGCATGCCGAGATTTTGCAAGAGAATAGATATGCATGTCATCGCCGTCTGAAATGAAGTTTCTTTTTCATGAGAGCCGGTCTCGATAGCGAAAACAGGTGTTTCACCTGCCCTACCATAAAATGCAGACGCAGGTTTTCCTGATTGAACATTCTCGATATTGCGAATAATTATACCTATGGGGAAACCGGCATACAAAGTGCTTTGCACATTGCCCAACGCAATGATCATTGGTTCCGATTCGCTTCTAGTGCTATGCACATCAAATGCAATATCAAACCGTTCCCACACTTGTCTCAACTCTTGTGCACGAAGAATCTCGTAACGCTTGTCACCGGAAAGTTCAAGCGTGTTCGTTGGTAAGCGATTCATATTTACGTCACAAAATCGAGACTTAAGCTTTGCAGTCTCTCTTTCAGATACATTTTCTATTTCAAGAGCTTTAAAATAGGCCTCGCACGCTTGAATATTATTTATAACAAACATAACGCGTCCACTGATGAGGCTTTTGACCAAATCATCTTTTCGAAAATATCCCAAAGCAGCTAAACCGCTTGGTTCATTGCCGTGGGTATTAATGGTGATGCCGAGGCATGGTCCTGGTATACCTGAATCAAATACCATAACTCCCTTTATTCCCTCGTAGGAAGATTCTTTGATGAGTAAGAACTCATTCTTTAGCTCAGATAATGAAAACATGTTAAGAAAATATGCCGTATCGTGATCCACAGTTCATATGGCTAGATGATAGCATTATATTAATTGGTGTTGTATATGACCGGTATTGACATATTACCAATTGTTGTATAAAAAACAGATTGTGCTAGTCTATAGGCACACAAACAATGTTAGGACCATATTCTGCAAAAATAAAAGACGGCAAGCGCATTATCGAATATAAAGGAAACAAGCGCTATAAAAAAATCGAGAATGTTCTCTCGAAGCAATTCGACTTGGATCTCATCGAAAAAAGAATGGATGAGATAGTTTCTAGCAAGCACTATTTTCACTTACATAAAATAGATACTGCGATATTTTATGCCGTAACTGAATATTTTAAGAAACATCAAACCGAGTGGTGCAATCTTCCGCTAACCACCATGATGATTTCATCTCCAGGAGAAATATATGCCGGAAAAACGCTCGATTACACCACTGACGCCCTGCCTGTAGACATATCATGGTTCAATAATTCAAAAAAAGCATTCCTATCTGAAAGCTCGCAATTCTATCTAGAACTAAGACTTCTCATTAAAAAAGTAGATCGAGTCTTTTCTATTTATAATTCTTTCAGGAAAGAAAAAGCCGACTACTCGCATTTATCAGAATTCCAGCATGTTGAGTTTGAAGGAAAGGTGGATTTTAAAGAAAATCTTGATATTGCTTACGGGATTCTAGACTATATCACTTTATATTTGCTAAAAAATAATATAGAGAATTTGGAATATTTTTTAACCTCAAATGACATAGGCGAGCTAAAGCATGCTTTCAAGAAGAAAAATCTATCTACCATCCCTTTCAAAGAGGCAATGGAGATACTCTATGCGGATACAAAAGATGAGCGCTATAAAGAATTTTCACTTAAGCATTTTGGCGGATGGGAGGAGATTAGGCTTACTGAATTACTAGGTAAAAATGTTGCCGTTACAGATTTTCCCATTTTGCAGATCCCCTTTTATCATAATGTGCTTAAAAAAAATACGGATGGGATATCGATCGCTGAAAATGCTGACATCGTGCTTATGGGCTACCGTGAAGTCATTGGGTCAGGCGTACGAATCAGCGAACCGGCTGTGCTAGCTGAAAAAGCACGAGTGTTCAATCTGCCGCTTGAGGATTACGAGCCTTACCTAAAAACAAGAGACTATAAACACTACAAAGCGACGGCGGGGTTTGGGTTGGGATGGCAACGCTATGTTCAGTGGCTGCTTAAACTGCCGTATATATGGGAAGCCGTGCATATTCCACGAGGAGAACATCTGCCGAAACCATAACGATATTAATATGCAGGAAAAAATTAAGGCGGCTTTAGAGCATGAAAAACGGACTTGGAATAAAATATTTTCCGAAGAGCTGGCAAGAGAATCTACTGAAAAATTTTCTTCCTATTGGTGGAGATACTATTACGAACAAATCAGAGATTGTGTAAACTCGATATCAATACCTGCAAATGCATCGATCCTCGAAGCTGGTTGCGGGTCTGGAAAAGCGACTTTATTATCTTTGTCGAATAAAAATATAACATTGCTGGATATTTCTACTGAAGGACTTAGACTGGCAGAAAAATTAGCAACGATACATGGTTGTAAAAAAGTCTCGTATGTTGAAGGAAACATGTTCTCGATGCCTTTTCCTGATAATAATTTTGATTTGACTTGGAACATAGGAACAATTGAACACTACGATAAAGAACTTGTTATTCAGATTCTAAAAGAAATGCTGCGCGTAACCAAAATCGGCGGACACATAGGAATCGCTATCCCTAATTTCAATTCTCTCCCCATAAAAAAGGCTGAGCTGTTGGCTCGCCCTCGATTTAAAAAAATACTGAAACACATCCCTGGATATAGGCTCGATACTGAAAAAATATACGGACCCAAGGATATAGAAGACATGCTTTCAAGCGCGGCAAAACAATTAGGATCCGGGCTTCACACTGCTAAGGTATATAACCTCGGCAGCCCTTTATTTGTTGAGACACCTAAAATATTCATACAAATATTCACGATATTTTTTGAACGGTTTTTTACTAAACGTAAGTTTCTTTTTTTGGTGATTAGCCAGAAAAAATAGAGCGAGAGGTACATTGACTAGTTACCATTATTATGATAGTTTAAAAATCAAGTGCAGCACATTTAAAACAACATATGCACAAAACATGAAAGGATAGTTTATGACTCAAAAAAACAGTGATGAAGCCACTTCACTCAGCAAGATCGTATCGTTTTGCAAGCGTCGCGGGTTCGTCTTTCCGTCTTCGGAGATATACGGCGGATTTGCCGCTGTGTATGACTACGGTCATTACGGCGTCGCGCTTGCAAATGCCGTAAAGCGCGAGTGGTGGAGAGCTATGGTTCAACTGCAGGACAATATTGTCGGCTTGGACTCAGGCATCTTCATGAGCCCGCGCATTTGGGAAGCGAGCGGACACGTCAAAGGTTTTGCCGATCCGGTTGCTGAATGCAAGGAATGCAATGGACGCATCCGTGTGGACCATTTGCTTGCCACTATCGGCGTCATCGCCGATGAAAAGATGGATGTGGCTGAAATCAACGCTTTGTTTCAAGAAAATAAAGCGAAGATTGTCTGCCCTACTTGTGGCAAAAATAACTTTACGGAAGTAAAGAAATTTAACCTCTTGGTCAAGTCAAACCTTGGAAATTTCACTGGGGACGTCAACAAGGACCCGGTGTATCTCCGCGGAGAAACATGCCAAGGAATCTACGTGAACTACAAGAACGTCTTGGCAGCAAATCGGGTTAAAATCCCCTTCGGGATCGCTCAGATCGGAAAAGCGTTCCGCAACGAGATCACCGCCCGGCAGTTTATTTTCAGAACTCGAGAATTCGAGCAGATGGAAATGCAGTATTTTACTCACCCTGACCAGGAGATGGTCGAATACGAAAAACTGCGGCAGGCGCGCTGGGAATACTATCGGACGATCGGTATCAGTAGCTCAAACTTGCAGTGGCACAAACATGAAAAACTTGTGTTCTACGCAAAGGAAGCATACGACATTGAATATCGTTTCCCGTTTGGTTTTAGTGAACTTGAAGGCATACACGCCCGTGGCGATTATGACCTGACACAACACACAACCCATTCGGGAACCGATTTGAGCTACATTGATCAGCGCACCACGGAACGCTACACGCCTCACATTATCGAATCGTCAGTTGGCGTCGGCAGAACATTCCTGGCGATACTGTGTGAAGCCTATCACGAAGAGGAAATTGAGGGTGAGACGCGGACCGTTCTAAAATTCACCCCCAAAATGGCACCTGTCAAAGTAGCCGTCTTCCCTCTTGTCAGAAATCGTCCAGAGCTTGTGCAGGTTGCCCGTAAAATATACGAGGACTTGCGTGAGCGGCACATCTGCGAGTTTGATGACAGCGGCAACATCGGAAAACGCTATCGTCGTCAAGACGAAATCGGGACGCCATATTGCATCACGGTTGACTATGATACCCTTTCGGAAAAGCAGGTCACTATCCGGAATCGAGACGATATGCGCCAAGAGCGCGTAAGTCTCGATCAGTTGGGTGCATATATTGATGCGAAACTAAAGGCTTAGAGAAAAATGCACAAGTGGGTTGGATTTATCCAACCCACTTTTTTTATTGATCAATGCATAGTCACAATGATCTGCGCCTTACCCTTTTCAGCAAGCATTTGAATCTCTCCGCCGATCGGCAACGTGGAGAGCGGCAGCGTATGGCCAAAATTGATATTTGCAATAACAGGTACCCCCTTTAATTCTGGCTTAGTTGATATAATTTTAGTCAAAAGCTCTTTTGTCATCTTTGAGTCCCGCTGAAAACGGCCGATCAAAATGCCTTTCACGCCAGAAAAATCTGGTTGTTGTATAAACGACTGCAATAATCGATCAAAAATCTGCGGATTAACCTCAGAATCTTCCTCCATAAGAAGGATGGCACCTTTAAAAGACGGCCAATACTTGGTCCCTTGAAGAGCACTTACGCACCGAACATGGGAACCTACAGTTCTTCCAGTTGCATTACCCTCATTTATGACCCAATAGCCCTCATTGTTGACGAACTGTCTTTTCTCTTGATCCAAGAACCAAGGATCATCGCTCCAAACTTCTGAAGGCAAAAGCTCATACGGTTCACTAGACATGCAACACTTGGCAAAATATTCCATAGAATATTCAAAACCATGCTTGATTGCCCAGCTGGAAAAGTGCGGCCCTGTATAAGTGATAAATTTTGATTTTTCGGTGATAGCATTGCTAAGCGCTGTTATATCTGAAAATCCACAAAATATTTTTGGATTTTTTGCTAATAGATCATAATCAAGATGATCGAGAAGCTGGTTCGAATTATAACCGCCAATAACAGTTAAAATACCATCTACTGATTTATCAGCAAATGCTTCATGGATATCTGCGACTCGCGAAGCGACAGAAGAGGAACTAAATTCATCTATTTCATTCACATGCTTTCCGTAGCTTAAAACAAACCCGTATTCTTCAAGCCTTTTTACAGCTTCAGTCTTCGACTCAGGACTTAAAAGACCCATGCTTCTTGATGGTGCGATGATTCTGATATGTGACCCTTTTTTTAGTTTTGCAGGAATCTTCATATTTTTAGACTATCACTTCTTTAATACAGCTGCAATTATTTTATCCTCAGCAGTTGATATCTTTTCACTCAAGAGCATTTCTTCATATGAGCGAAGATACTCTACGATACTCGGAACGATGCTGTCTTTTTTATCCGGATAACGCTTTGACTCAAAGCGAGCCATGATTTCAGCTAGGCTTTCTAATGACATATTCTCTTTCGACCTAAAATAACTTAGTGCTCTCACATACGAGCGTAAGATTCTGCCTTTATTATCTGCTGCTCTTGGCTCTAACCCTTCATTGAACAAAGAAATGCTCACTATAATGCAGTCCTCAAATTTCCTTTTTATTGTTTTATTTTCAATATCTATCCCAGTTAACGGATAACAGTCATTGACATGTTCTAGACCATACATCTGCTTTAGCATCACTGATGATCCAAGGGCCAACTCTGCACCTAGCTTTTTCTCAGTATCTTCCAGCACAATAATATTTCCTACATCAGAAAAATCTCCGCCGACTTTATTTCTTATTGCAAGATTAAAATTACGTCCAATGATGCCCTCTACACCAATCTGATGCCTGTAGTATGAATTCGGCTGCATATCGACTTCCAAAGATTCCGACGAAAGGCTTTTTGCGATAGCGGACACGAGATCTTGATCCTGAGATGAGACAGATATCTTGATATCTTCATTTTTAACATTAAGTATCTTTTCAAAAAAGATCAAAGTTTCAGAAACAAGTTCATCTAGACGCTCATAAGGAACAAGCGCGCCCATGCTCGTGAAAGTTGACCCCCATTGAGGAGAAGAAGCGTCATTAAATAATTCTTTTAAATTTTTTGCCCTCATACAGTCCTGAACGATATATTCACCAGGAGCAGGAATCGAACCACCGATTAATTCCGGCTTCAACACGCTGATATGAGAACCAATAAAACGGACAGAAGGATCGATGCCTGAGCTTATGTCGACAGGCTGATGCTCTATGTACCCTAAGCTCGAATAATAGGAGCCGAATTCCATCGTTAGTTGCTCAACCGCTTTCCATGCATCCTCTCTTTCAAAAGGTTTAATCGGATCGATATTTTCATTGTTACTTTCTAAAGAAGAATTTTCCATCGTATATTAAATTACTTTTGACTCAATAAGCTCAAGATTAAGCTCTTCCAAAAAATTCTTTAGAAAAAGCGTTCTTCGCTCTGCGATCTTTCTTGCAAAACTGGTATGCATACCATCTTCCACGAGTAACAACCGATTGTAGAACAAATCGAGACCAGATCTAAATGGCACTGCACCCTTTTTACAAAACGGGTCTGATGGCTCATAGAATTGAATATTCATATTTTCACACGATGCAAACGTTCTCATGATCGCAATGGCGCCCGTTGCCTCAAGCCTATCAGCATCCTGAAGTATTTTAGATTCCAACGATTTTGGCACAATGCCTTTTGAGAAAGAACATTCCCGTATGCATTGTTGGACTTTTTCTATTTTTTCCGCGGGATAACCGCTGATCTGTTCGAGTTGTTTGGCAGCATAAGCTGCGCTTTCATCTGCCTCATTTTTACTCTCTACCGAATTCTTTTTATAGACTATAGCGTCATGAAATAGTGCAGCAGGAACAATAACTTCAACGTCAGCATTCTCAGTTTCCGCAATAATCTCAGCCAATTTTGTCACCCTGATAACATGATTAAAATCATGGGAGCAATCTCTTTTGGCAGACACTTCTTTGGCGATAGAAATGAGCTTCTCCTTTAAACTTTGATTCATGCAAACAAGTATAGTTTTAATCAGTTGATATGGCAAATACCTCAAAATAGAGCCATTTGACACAACCCTATAAGCATGTTGACTAAATACCATCATATCTGGTATAATACTAGGTAGCAGTGAGATATGGCGCAACCAAACAAAGCCATCTCTCAAAGGAAAAATTCGATCTATGAAAACTACAACTACTCGTCGGTTCATCACGGCGGCGCTTTCGTGCGTCGCATTGGTCATCACACTGGTCTCCCCTTCCTCTTCGCAGGGGCAAGGGACGATCGGCATCTACGGCACCGTCACTGACATCAACCGCTCTGGCGCCCAAACTATTGGGAACCAGCTTCGGAACGGCGACACGTCTTCATTCCTGACCAATAACAGCTCTGTGAGCATTTCGCAGATCCTGAACAATGGTGGTGTGGGCAACGTCCTTGTCTACGCAATCGCACTGACACGTTCAACAACCTTCACTCTTTCCCAAGTTGGATGGAGCGATACGAACAAATACGCAGGTGCTTCATCGGGGACATTCGGCGACCTTGGCTTGACCTATGACATCTTCGGCATCGGCATCTACTACGGTTCAGATGGCATTCCTGGCAATGCAGATGACGTCATTTACACAACTGGAAATGCAAATTCATTGGTAAATGCGATTTACGGGATCGGCACCGGCATCACCTTTGATGTCAACGGAACAGTAGCAAGCACCTTGGCAGCATGGAAACCTCTCCTCCCGGAGACTGATACGGTAAGCTACTCTCTTGGTCAATTGAGCACCACGATGAACGCAAACATTGTGAACCCCGTGCCTGAACCATCGACACTTGTCTTGGCAGGCATCGGAGGACTGACGATCCTTATCGCCTCACAACGCAGAAAGTCCTTCAGAAAATAATCGTTACGACAATCAAAATCGCACTCATTAACTGAGTGCGATTTTTTACATTACAAATTCAAGGCTAAAATTAAATCTCTTCGATTGACGATTTTGCACAGATACCACCTTTCAACTTATATCCAGTATCACAGGTAAATTCACACATAACCTTCGGCGTACTGCAGGTAGCGGCACCGACCGCGGTGCCTGTTTGTCCTGCATCAGCCGGGTCACAGAAAGTCGCATGCGCTGGGACGACGCATTTTGCACTGGAAGCTGCAACGTATGGATTTATATATATCGTTACAGGTGAAGAGTTATGCTGAATACCAGACTGATAGTACGACAACATGAGTGTCTTTGTGATTTGAGTGCTTCCAGTATTTGTGAATGACACTGATTCTGTACCTGGTGTAGTAAATGACACACCTGAACCGCTTGTCGGGACGTTTGTTCCCTCCGGCCAATCAGAACCAATAGCAGTTTTAACATTCGTAACATTATTTGGCGTCCATTGAACATTGACAGCGACATTACCGTTTGAATCCGCAGTTACAACCGTAGAAGTAGACCAGCCAATCAAAGGATCGAAGACCTGAAGAGCTAAGCCTGAGTTTGTGCCCGGACACACTCCTGTTGGCGCACAGACAATATCATATCCAGCAGTTGGGCCGAACTGCAACCAACCGACAACATCGCCGCCCCATGAGAAACCACTGAACTTATGAGAAGAGCTGCTATAGGTGACACCCAAAGTTGAGGTGCCATTATATCCACTTGTGTCAGGCGATGAGTGATTGGTACCGGAAAGCTCGATGCATCCGTCCCAACCATCTGTTCTACCTTTACCTACAACAGCGCGTGCCCAACCAGTAACCGCACCGCTCGCTGTATTAACGTTTGCTGGCGCTGTGCCGCTACAAGCTGGAGAAACACTCAAATCTGAAGAGTTAAAACTAATCCAGCCGATATTATTTGACCAGCCATAGCCGCTTAGATTGCCTGAATTATCGATAGCTACATCGTATGCGACGGTTGAACCAGTGCCAGAATCTGTAGAATTGAAACTAACCCAGCCGATATTCGATGACCATGCCCAGCCCGAGAGACAGTTGCTCTCTGTTGAAATACAGTTAGATGCAGCGACTGCGCGCACTGATGGGCGACTGCCGACAAAAGCCATCGACGCGCCAAGAAGGATAACGAGAACGACGAGCGAGACGAGGTATAATGCTGTTTTTTTCATGAGTTTAATAAAGAGATAATAAGTACCTCTGTATTATACCCCATTTACAAGGAGCTCGATTGAAGCAATATTTCGTAGTTGTGGATAAAGATACGCGAGATATTATATGGCTCTTGACGCAAAATAATATTTTGATAAACTATAGGCATACACATGAAAGAAACCCTTGTGAGGTCTCGTCCTCACCGGGGGATTTTTCTATATTTTTAACCTCATTTCAACTAAACTACGTATATCATTTAGGTATACAAGTGGTAGATGCATCTGCCTGATAAGTACCGAACATGTGTCATGCGGAGATATCACTATTTTAAATCTTTTTCTATTACTAAGAAATTTTATTAGGCCCGCAAAATCACCATCGCTTGAGACAATGACGGCTTCATCGTACTTTTCTTCATATGTATCTCGGACAACTCGTAACACGAGATCAGCATCACAATTGCCTTTAATCTGACCAGTTGCACCAATGACAGTTTCTTTAAATAACAGAATGAACCCAGCATCCTTTAGTTGCTCGTAAATATGATTATATTTTGGAGCATACCCAATAAATATGTATGCGCATGTAACTGAATGCTTTTCTTTGAGCCAGATACGTAAACGTCCGTAATCCAAAATCCACCCATAACTCCGTGTGCCACGGTGCAGATTGGCCCCATCAATATACGCATGATTATCTTGATATAATTTCACCAAATAATCCTAGCAAAGCGTAATGAAGAACCAATCAAAAAGTTCTCAAGAAACAGTGAAAATTTACTCTTGTACCTTTGGCCACTCCTCAACAATGAGCATTGACTCGCCCCTGTTGATATCTTGCCAGATTTCCTCAGTAACATACGGCATAAACGGGTGAAGAGCACGAAGCATAGTATTCAAGGCGTGCAACAAGAACTGAACTCGGGCAGTGCGAACTGCCTTGTCCTCGCCATTCAGGATAGGCTTACTCTCTTCGAGGATCTTATCAGCGAGCTCATGCCATGCGTATTGATAGAGCTTTTCTCCTACGAGGTAGAACTTATACTCTTCCATTTCTTTAGTGATTTCAGCCACGAGATCATTGAGCTGCTTGAGATATGCAGACTCTGCAGGAGTCCACGCTTTGAAATGTGGGTCGTATTCGATTTTTTCAACAGATGTAAGACCGTAGCGTTCCCCTGCAGCGGATGAGAGGATGAAGCGGGTGATGTTCCAGATTTTATTACCGAAATTCTTATATCCTTTTACTTTATCTTCAGAAAGCTTCGAGTCATTGCCTGGACCAGTACCGATGATAAGCGAGAGACGTGTCGCATCAGCGCCATATTTTTCAATCATATCGAGCGGGTCGATGATATTGCCGAGCGACTTGGACATCTTCTTTCCTTTTCCATCACGAACAAGCCCGTGGAGATATACGGTCTTAAATGGTACTTCGCCGACGAGACATCCGGTCATGAGGATCATGCGCGCTACCCAGAAAAAGATGATGTCATAGCCAGTTTCGAGAACACTCGTTGGATGGAATGTCTTGAGGTCAACGGTCTTTTCTGGCCAGCCAAGCGTCGAAAATGTCCAGAGACCTGATGAGAACCACGTATCAAGCGTATCAGAATCCTGTTCCCAGCCATCACCAGTAGGTGCTTCAAGTCCAACAAAAATTTCTGAGCCTTTGTACCACACCGGTATGCGGTGCCCATACCAGATCTGTCGTGAGATGCACCAGTCACGCAGATTATTGATCCAGTTGAAATACACCCGTTCGAAACGCTCAGGAATGATCTCAATACTGCCCCCAGGATTAGTTTCTTCACTCTTAACTGCCTTGAGCATTATTTCTTTTAATGTCGTTTCAGACCCTGAAGCGATACCAGGAATATTTGAGTGTGGAATCGCAAACTTCTTGTTCACGGCAATGAACCACTGAAGCTTCGGCAACGGTTCGATGACAGCGCCTGTACGTTCAGCAGTGGCGACGTTTTGTTCGATGTCCTCTTCTTTTTCGAGGAGGCCTTCTGACTTGAGCCATTCAACGACAGCAGTGCGCGCTTCGCCCACTTTTTTGCCTTTAACAGACTCATTGCCTGCCGTCATCTTGGTGAATTCATCGATGACTTGCTTGAGCGGCAAATCATGTCTCTGCGCCATATCCCAGTCGATAGCACTATGTGCAGGAGTGACGCCGAGTGCACCTGTACCAAACTCTGGTTCGACGGCTGTATCAGCTATGACGCGGAGATGGATTGGCTCGCCCGCAAAAACCGCATCAAACTCTTTACCGATGTACTGCTGATAGCGCGCATCATCAGGATGGACCGCTATAGCAGTATCGCCAAGCTTGGTCTCAGGACGAGTCGTTGAGATAGTGATAGGTATATCCTTTGAATATTTAAAAGTGTAAAGCTTTGCCTTTCTGGTCTCATAGACTATTTCATCATCAGAGATGGTGGTTTGACCTTTTGGATCCCAATTGATGACTTTTGAACCACGGTAGATGAGGCCGAGATCATGCATGGTTTTGAATGCAGTACGAACAGCAATGGTTCTCTGCACATCGAGGGTAAATGCTTCGCGCGACCAATCGATCGATGCCCCCATCTTGCGAACTTGGTTGACGATAGTGTCATGGCTCTCTTTCGCGAACGCATCGACGCGCTTCAAAAATTCTTCACGGCCGAGATCGTGACGACGCTTGCCTTCTTTTTTTTCTATTTCCTTTTCGACTTTTGACTGCGTAGCGATAGCGGCATGGTCAGTGCCTGGCAGCCATAAGGTCTTGAATCCTTGCATGCGCTTGTAGCGGATCATAATGTCTTCGATAGCAAGCATGGCAGCATGACCCATATGGAGAGTTCCAGTCACATTTGGTGGTGGCAAGACGATAGAAAAAGGCTCGCCCCTCTGCTGGCGTTCAGGGAGTTTGTCGGGATTGAAATAGCCGCTCTTTTCCCACATCTCATATATGCGAGATTCGGTTTCAGCAGGATTGTAGGGCTTGAGGAATTTCTCTGATATGAGTGACTTTTCGTTCATGAGTGAAATAGTAACAGAAATAGGCTAGAATAGGAACTATTTCGACGCGCTTATCTACCACGGACGCGGATAGGGATACGGGTACGGATATGGGTAAGGTTGTATATACGGTTGCTGAACATACACATTGCCACAATACGCTGAGGCAACCTGATTTCCCGAGGTGACCGTCACGTACGCATACTTTGAACCAGGATATGAATAGTACGCAACGGCATTACTTGAATTTGATTCGCTGTATATGCCTTCACCGCTCCATGAGTATGAATATGATCCTGTGCCGCCAGATGGATAGGCGCGCCATTGGACTGATGCACCAACCATCACATTTGAAGTATTTGGCGAACATGAGATACGGAGCGGTGCGTACTGAGGCGGCTGTTGGTATGGAGGTTGATAGTATGGCCAGCGCCAATACCACCAGTATGGCTGCTGATATTGATTGTTATAATTTCCCCCATAATAGTTGGATGTCTGTGCTTCAGCTTGGTGAGGCGTACTGATCGACAAAAGTAGCAACACGAAAACCGCGGTGCTGACCGCTACCGCACAAAATGTGGCTATGCGGTTGTATATGATGGTTTTCATGTCTATGAATTGAGTAGGACACCACTCAGTGGCAATTGACGGATGAAGGACGATTTTCTTACATTGAGGTATACTGGAGGCATGGAATCACATGAACACAATCCTTTTATTGAAGATGCTACTCAAAATCCTGAGCAACAGTTAGAGGCTGATACTATTGCCAAGCTTCGTGAGATCGTCATCGAAAAAATGAGTGGCGCAAATCTCGTGCCAGCACATGAAAAGATAACTGCTTTCTTGAGCATTATGGACAAAAAATACGGTCGTGATGTCGTCAAACAGACCAAACTATTTCACGTCTTCACCAACCCTCGCAAGAGCACATTTGATTTTGCTTCGACTAAGCACGCGCTCGATTTGCCTGAAGGTGAGATGGAAAAATTTATTAGGGGTGAGCTTTAGGCGTCTATTTATTACGTGCTTTTTTGAGCCATTTCAGACTATAGATAGTCAGAGCTGTAAAGAAAATAAATGGAATAAATAATACGAGATTACCATCGCCATTGAACATCATAGATACTATGATGAATACAGACCAGCCGAGGCCGATCAAACTAAGGATGAGAGTGATGATGGGAAGGATTATCATGATGTGAGTATAGCACGCACCTTCCCTTGCGCTGTAGCACCAAGGGAAAACCAGACACTCGAGGCACCCGCACAAATGAGCGTCAAAACGCCGATGCCGTAGCTCATATGGAATAAAACATTTGTTTGTCCGAGCAGACCAGTGGTCGACAAAAGGTAGTTCCAATCATGCATGACCCCATCACCACCGAGGAGAGGTAGTTGTTGTAGGACAGAATCGCCGAGGTAAATAGAAACATTGATGATATTTTGTCCAACCCAGAACAAGAGGAGCGATGCTGAAAAATATTCTCGACGAAGGAAGAAGTAGCCCACAAAAATGACTGGTAATAGAATTTGAGTGAGTGAACCGCCGAGCACGTGCATGAATTGCCCAAAGAACATGAAGATGAAGTGTCCTGCTTCATGGATGACGAGGTCAAGGCTATCGATGATATTCCAGGTAGCGTAGGTGTGAGATGGATCTGCGTTGAGGTAGTAGGCGTAGTAGAGACTTATGATGATTGCAGTGGCTAGCTTCCAGGGATTCATGAAATAAGTATAACAAAGTATTGTAGAGAACCGTTAGACCAGCTCAGAAACAGGAGGGAAATTAAAAAGCTCTGCATTGCTGCAGAGCTTTGATGTTGTAATGATTCAATTGCCAACTTTGGTGCAGAATTCATCCTGCACAGCTTGTTCGAGCGTCGTGGTATCAAATGCGGCGATAAGCCAGAATTGATAACCGTCATAGCCGACAACGAGCGGGTCGCCCTGGCGTGATTCAACAACCAGATTTTCCTGCCAGTCGCAAACTTCTGAAACAATAAACAGTTCCTGAAAGAGGCGCGATGTCCACGCATGAACCATTTCCCATTTGACCTCCTCCGGAATGTAACCCCCGAAGCGGGTAATCAGCTTGAGCTCCACATTTTGTGTCGTGAAGACTGGAACCTTGAGACGAGCGTTGCCCACATGATGCTGGCCACGGATTTTCACCCGTTCAATGATATCGAGGTAGTGCTCGGTGATATGAACCGGAAAGTTCGGGAACATACCGCAACGGACTTGCTGACTGTTACGGATACGAGACCCGGTAAAATCCGTTGTTTCCTCTGTCCGGTAAATAAAACCTGACTGTGGCACTGAAACCTTGAACGGCATCAATCGCGGCATGCCTTGGGCGTCGCGGATATCAAACACGGATGGATCGAGAAGCTGAAACTTGCCTTCGAACACCCGTGTGATGACCTGCTGTGAACGCATCTTGCTGGTAGTTTCGAGAATCTGACCGAGTTGATTTTCAACAGGATCAGGATTTTCGATCGGCAGTAGGTTGCGCTTGAAACGAACGAGGCTCTTTTTCTTCTGCTCAGCCTGCGCAAGCGCTTCGGGGTTGTAATCCAAAGCGAGCACCTGCGTAGCAGCGAATGCGACCAATTCGACACCGGATGGAACTTGAGGGGCGATACTAGTTTTCATAGAACACCTTCGCTTTCGCTTGTGTTACAGGATTATTCCTATAACGTTTTCTACTGTAAGTATACTCCTCCATTTATGAGAGGATATGCTACAAAGTGGATAAGTTTGAAGATTTGCTGGGAGTCGAAGCTTACAGCTTCAGTACAGTCTTCCTTCGCGCGGTACTCACTTCGTTCGTTGTGACCCTACAGGGACGGTCACAGGTTCTCGCCTGCTGGCTCGACCCGCGACCCCGCCTCACTCGCCTTCGCTCGCTCCGGCTTTCGACTCTCGCATTTAGCGATCACCTGCGACGCAAAATGCGCTGGAATATATCCAGCGCATTTTGGTCGTGTGACCCTACAGGGAGTCGAACCCTGCTTACTGCCTTGAGAAGGCGGTGTCCTAGCCGATAGACGATAGGGCCGAAGCTTTTAGACTTGAGCAGAAAAATATTAACACACTTTTCTGTACTTTGCACTTTTTACGGGCGGTTTTATTTCTTTTCAAGCCACTCTTTCTCTTGTCGCACAAGGAGAGCTTCTGCTTGAGTCGGATCTGCCATGAGGGCCTTGGTCACTCGCTCGAGACGTGGCGACTGCGAACCTTTTATGAGGACAATATCCCCTGCTCCGAGCGAACCAGCCAAGCTTTCACCAGCATCAGTCGATGATGGATACCATATGACTGCATTAGACTTCATACCACTCGCAAGCGCTTCCTCCATCAAAGTTTTTGCGCGAGGACCAACTGCTACGAGCATATCTGCGATACCAACAACTTTCTTGCCAACAGCACGATGCTCTTCGGCCGAATACTGACCGAGCTCCATCATATCGCCGAGCACTGCGATCTTTTTTCCTGAACACTGCAAACCACTGAGCGTATCAAGAGCAGCAAAGACAGCGTCAGGCGAAGAGTTATATGTATCATCGATGAGCGTCGCGCCATTTTTGCCTGCAATGATATTCATACGGCCCTTTGGTGCCTCATACGTATGTATATTTTCAATCGCTACATTCAGATCAATCTTACGAACCTGCGCTACAGCAACCGCAGCGAGCAATGGATACATAAAGGTCTGACCGATCACTTTTTTAACCGTGATAAGCCTCTTTTCTGAACCAACAGTCAATGCGAATGTAAAACCGACTGGTACTCGCACCCCATTAACCATTTCATAAAGTGGCGCGTATTCTGATCCCTTCACGGTTGAATTTTCAGCGAAACCGAATGTATCCACAAAAACACCTTTCGTTTTAAGCTCCTCACCGAGAGCCACTATCTTTGGTTCATCAGCAAAAAGCACTACTGAGCCACCTGGTTTGACGGCACGCACCAATGATGACTTTTCTTCAAAGACTTGTGCGGGTGAATCGAAGAACTCCACATGCACTGGCTTGTCGCCCACCTTAGTGATGACAGTGATATCAGGACGCAACCATTTGACCACCTTTTTAATATCATTTGGATGATCTGCGCCGATTTCCAAAATAAGCGTGCTTGGGTATTCAGACTTTTTAAAAATGAGTGATGCGCCCGCTTGGATATTTGAGATCCAGCCTGACATGCTTCTCCACGCTGTCGGCACGCCAATAATAGTGAGAGGCAGACCAAATTCACTATTAAAGCTCTTGTCGCTTTTGCGTACATGACCCGATGATTTGAGGGCGCAAAAAATCGCATCTTTGGTAGCCGTCTTACCGACACTACCTGTCACTGCGATGATAAAAGGTTTGTATTTCTTAAGAATCAGACGTGATTCGATGGTCAATATCCAGATAATCGTTTGTTTGAGAAAATTCATAACGTTTATACATAGTAACCAGAAAACGTGAATTAGTAAACACAAACTAAGAACATGTTTACTGAGAGCCTTGTGAGCGCGTCGGCGCGAACACGAGGAATTTTCTAGCAAGAAAATATCCGTGCTCGAAGAAACATGTTCTTGGTTTGTGTAATAAACTTACCTATCTGGCGTAACACTATAATAGTTTATCATAAACTTTGCCAAATCATCGAATGGTGTAGCCAACGTCTCAGACGCGTACTGCGCCCCCTTTGGATATATTTGATAGAGAAAAATAATGTATTTCGGATTCTTCACCGGAAAAAAACCGAAGAATGAGTGGAGGTATCTGTCTTTATAGTATCCTCCGTTCACATGATCAGCGATCTCAGCTGTACCCGTCTTTGCGGCTATCGTATAGTGCTCCATTTTGAGCTTACCGTTAGCGAGCTTCGTATCAACCACCGTGCGCAACATATCGCCGACTGTATCGACAGTCTCAGGCTTGAGCACAGGGCCTTGCTTTGGCCAATCCAAAACTTTTTTTGTGCCATCCACATACTGTATCTCCTGCACCACATGCGGAGTGACGAGATATCCTCCATTCGCGAGGATAGCAAGAGCACGCGCCATCTCCACTGGAGACACGGCAATGCCCTGACCATATGATGCTGTAGCAACATCGATGTCTTGGCCTTTTTTTGTCAGGTTGCCGATGATGCCCGTTGCCTCATTTGGTAGATCAATGCCGGTAGTTGTGCCCAAACCAAAACTTGAAAAATATTTCGACATATTATCTTTGCCTACTTTGAGCGCCACCGTCGCTGCGCCGATGTTGAGTGATTGGCTCAAAATCTCTTGCATAGGGATGACGCCACGCGCTTTGCCGTCATAGTTACAGATCTTTTTTTGATTTAATGTCATGCAGCCCACATCGTCATAGGTAGAATTGCGCGTGACAGCGCCGGTATCAAGGCCGACAGCCATAGTGAGCGGCTTCAAGATAGATCCCATCTCGTATACATGCTCAACAAGCGGATCAGAGAGGACTGAGACATTTGAAATATGCGAAAGGTCGTTTGGATCGAATGTCGGTAATGACGCCAGAGCCACGATACTCCCTGTTTGCGGATCCATGACAATGCCGCCGATAGAATCAGGATGCCATTCAGCCGACGTATCAGCCAACACTTTTTCAAGATAGGTCTCTACTGTCGGCTCGAGGGTTGTCACTACGTCGCCATATGCATTCGATGTGCCAAAAACTGAATCGAGACCGCTAAAGAGATCTGCGAATACGTTGACTGCCCCACCCTGAGATGGACGCGTAAGTACATCATCGTACGATCGCTCGATGCCATATCTGCCCTTGATCGTACTACTCGCATTCTGCCCGATGAGGCCGAGGGTGTGCGCAGCAAGGGTTCCTCCGGGATATGAGCGCCACGCTTCGGCTGAGACGCCGATGCCTGCAAGCTTGAGGCTTCTGACTGAATCAGCGACTTTGCTATCCAACTTATGAGTCAATTCGACATATGAGCCGTCAGAACGGAGACCTTTGGCCAACGTACCTGGATCAAGCGTGACATATTGGGACAATGCTTCGGTCGTTTGAGATACGTCCGTAACGAGCTTTGGATTGAGGTACAAAAAATATCCGCGCGCGATTGAAGCTGCCGCGACATTGGTACCTTCTTTTGTTTGGAAAAGAATAGAGCCACGATCAAAGATAGAGATTGAGGGACGAGAGTACTGAGCTTCAGCACGATTGGCATATGTCTGGCCTTTGATAACCTGTGTCTTGTACAGAGTACCGATGATGAGCAGCGCTATGCCAGCGATGGCGATGAGGACGAAGCGTGCTCGATTTCGGAGCTTAGAGTTCATGGCTCGAAAGAGCAACGCTGACTGATGTTGTGCGAGGAATATACGCAGTAACTTGTCCCAAGTTCATGCCATATTGAGAAAGGGCGCTTGGTGAAGCAGAGTGTGAGAGTTTTATATAATCAGAACCGAGCTGGTTGACGCTATTACTGAGCGCACTCGCCTCTTTTGAGATATTTTCAGCAGCGATCGTACGCGATATGGCTGAGTAAACGTTGATGCCGTACCAGAGCGTCGCAAGTGCGCACATAACACATAACACACGCATGATCATCACGCGATAGGTATGTACGGTCGTATATGTTTGTGCGAGTGCTTTGGTCATGTTCTCTGTTTAATTAATTTTTTCTATGATTCGTAATTTTGCGCTTCTCGATCGTGGATTCTCTGCTATCTCTTGCGGTACTGCCGTTACTGGTTTCTTAGTTAAAATGTGTGCATTACCAGTTTCTTTTTTCTCCTTAAAAAATTCTTTAACAATACGATCCTCGAGACTATGAAATGAAATGACTGCCATGCGTCCACCTGGTGCTAAATGCGCATACCCTTTTGTTAAACCTTCTTTCAGTGCACCGAGCTCATCGTTAACTGCTATGCGCAATCCTTGAAATGTTTTCGTTGCGGGATGAATCGTTTTCTTGCCGAACGAGCGAAACTGTTTTGGTACCGCACTCTTCACTATCTCAGCAAGCTCCATCGTTGTTTTGATCTCTGTCTTTTCACGATACTCAACAATCTTCTTTGCAATACGACGCGCGTATCTATCCTCTCCGTATCCAAAAATAACATTCGCTATATCTTCTTCTTTCCATCCGTTCACGATGTCTTTTGCAGTGAAAGGATGCTTGACTGGATCTCCCATGGTCATCAAGAGTGGCTCATCTTTCAAGAAAGTAAATCCTCTACCTGAATTATCGAGCTCATCTGAAGAGATACCCAAATCAAGAAGAATAAAATCAACTGCTGGCACGCCATGCTTTCCGAGAATGACATCGAGATTGCGGTAGTTCTCATTTTCGAGGATAAGCTTGTCGCTCAACCCTTTCAATGATTCCTCAGCACGCGCAATGGCCTGATCATCTCTATCGAAACCGATAACATTCAACTTTGCACCTGTGTGCGCGCCTTCTGCCATAATCTTTTGAAACTCTTTGGCGAGAGCGAGAGCGTGCCCCGCACCCCCAAGTGTTCCATCGATATACCAGAATGAAGTTCCAGAAGCTGGAAGTCTGGAGCCAGAGGACGCATCTCCCCTGACGCCCGACTTCCAACTTCCGACTTCTTGTCGAAATGTTTCTAGGATCTCATGTAAAAGAACAGGGACATGAACCGTACTACTTACTTCGTTCTTCATGACTTAAATCACTCCTGCAGATGCAAGCTTTTCAGCTATGACATCAGTCTTCTTACCGAACTCTGTGCGATATGCCGACCACACGTCTGCATTCCAGATCTCGAGGCGATTCATAACGCCGATAATCGTGGTTGCGACGGTGAGACCTGCATGCTGTCTCAAATGCTCTGGTACAAGGATGCGGCCGATACTATCAACCGATGTTTCAACCGCCCGTCCGATAATCAGGCGATTGAAATTACGATTGTCGGTGCGCAACATCGAAGCATTATCATTTGTCGACAAACGGTTCGCGAATGTGTTCCACTCCTTTACTGTAAACACGAACAGACAGTTATCTATGCCTGGCGCGATCACAACTGTCGACCCGAGCTCCTTGCGGAACTTGGCGGGGAGCGAAATGCGACCTTTGTCGTCAAATGTATGCTGATGTTCTCCGATGAGCATATAGTTTATGGTGAGAATTTTCGGTGAACAGCGTACCTCGAAAGGTCGGCTGATTTCCTACTTCATCCCACTTGGTTACCATTCTACCCCACTCTATGTATATTTGCCTATAAAATAATCTGTGGATAACAGGTGCATAAATGAAAAAGAAGCAGGTTTTAATTGCTTCCTTTGATAACTAACGATTACAGATTCTAGCCCGGTAAAACGCTAACAATAATACCGGTATGATTTTCGAAAGTGCTCACGACATAACCAACTGATTCTTGAAGGGCACCATCGCGATAGGTATGATCCAATGAACGCTTCAGAATACGGCCCACCACAGTCAAGACTTCTTCGTATTCGGATGATTCCCGAAACATACCGGAGTATTCAAGTTGCTCGAAATGATCATGCAAACGCTTACAGCGAAGAAAAATACGCTTCTCAAGCGAGGAAATCTTTCCCGCAGAAACATTTTTGTTTCGTGACCGCGTTCGAATCGAAACAAATGCGCCGTGAGCAAATTTTCGTAACTCACGATTATTGAGCTTAGAAACCAATTTGTTTAATGCAACTGGTCTTTTTTGTTTTTCTATCACAACGTGCCTTTCTCTTTTTTAAATCTTGTTCAAAATCAAACTACCACAAAAAATAGAACTTATCAAGTACTACTTCTTTGGCTTCATCAATGGGAACAACTGTGTCTCACGGAGTGTCTTACCAGCGAGAACTGAGAAGAGGCGCTCTCCCATACCAAAACCGAATGCAGGAGGCATGCCATGCTCGAGCATTTCAACAAATTCCCAATCAGGCATCATTGCTTCTTCATCCCCTTTCTCAATCAACTTCTGCTGTACATCAAAACGGCTATGTTGCTCAACGGCATCATTCAATTCTGAAAAACCATTGGTCATCTCTGCTCCGCCCAAGATGAGTTGTGCGCGCAAGGTCGTCTCAGGTCGTGCAGGATCAGCTTTTGAGAGCGGCGAAACGAGCTTTGGATGGCCGATGAGCCATGCGGGACCAGTGATCTGCTTCCTGCAATATTTCCACAAGGTATCAGTCAGACGCTCCCTATTCATTCCTTCAAAATCGACATGGAGCTCTTTGAGCTTTGCCGTCATATCTTTTTCTGATGCTGTGAGCACATTGATACCAGTCATCTTTTCAACGGTATCGACATAGTCTATATGTGGCCATGCGATTGAAAGATCTACCTTCTCGCCTTTTATATCAAAAGACAAACTGCCGAATGTTTCCTCTGCGACCGTCTTTATAAGCTTTTCGGTAAATGAGACGCCATCATCAAAAGAAAAATACGATGCGTAAAATTCGAGGTTGGTGAATTCTTGCGCATGCTCTGGGCTTGAGCCTTCATTGCGATACAAGCGTCCGATCTCAAATGTTCGAGGAAAACCTGCAGCAAGGAGACGCTTCTGCCAGAGCTCGCCAACAGAGATACGGAGATAGACATCAATATCATAGTCATTGTGCTGAGTGACGAACGGACGAGCTTCAGCGCCACCAGTCGTTGTTTCAAGCGTCGGCGTTTCTACTTCCAAAAATCCTTCGGCTTTGAGTATGCGACGCATGGTATCCCAAAACTTCGCTTTTTTATAAAAAAGATTTCTCGTCTCACCGTCCATGATGAAATCGAGATAACGCTTGCGGAGCTTCTCGTCGGGATCCGTGATGCCATGCCACTTTTCCGGCAATGGAAGAAGTGACTTTGAAGCCATTGTCCATGAGGTAACAAGGATACTCTGCTCACCTCTTTGTGTTACAAAGAATGTACCGGTCACGCTGATGATATCGCCGATATCAACGACGCTGGTAAAGAAATCAAACTGTGTTTGTGGTGTTGTTCCATTCAATACGTCTTTTTTGATAACCGCTTGAAATGTAGACTTACCATCATCGAGAACAACAAAGAGAATCGCTCCCTGCCCGCGAATTGCCATGACGCGCCCGGCGAGAGAAACTGGCTTACCAACATGTGTACCTGTACCCTTTTCATCATATTCTGCAAAACCAGCTTTTGCATCAGCCAAGCAAAAATCACGAGGCACTTTCGCTGGATATGGGTCGATGCCCGATTTTTTGAGAAGTTCGAGCTTGGCGAGACGGATGCTTTTGAGTTCGTCGAGTGATGATGACATGCGTTTAATTGAGCGCAGCGACACGATATATGGTCGTTCCCTTTGGGGTCTGAACGCTCACTTTGTCTCCTTCTTTGTGGCCGATAAGCGCTGAGCCGAGTGGTGACACGTTCGAGATCTTGCCTTGTGCTGTATCAGCTTCTTCTGAACCGACAATAGTAAAGACCATAGACTTGTTATCTTTGACGCCATCTTTTTCAAGTCTGACCGTAGAGCCAACAGTGACGAGATTGCCTGAGGTTGCAGTTGCGATGACTGCATTCTTGAGGAGATTTTCAACATAGCGTATGCGATCTTCCACCTCGCCTTGCTCTTCGCGAGCTTGATGGTACTCCGCATTTTCAGAAAGGTCGCCGAGCTTTTTTGCATACTCGAGATGCTCTGCTACCTCCTTCCGTTTTTCTGCCTTCAAAAATTCGAGTTCTTTTTTGAGTTCAGCAAACTTTTCATTGGTGAGGTATTGAGTATCTGTTGTAGACATGTGAATTAAAATAATAAATAGTAAACCGAGCTTAGGACATAAGCTCATGTGAATATGATTATATACCATAATAGTATATCACGCATTATCTAGTAAAATCATCAACTTTGTGGCATACTATCCCCCATGTATTCTCTCCGAGAAATCATCACTTTGGGCATACTTTTCATGTCCCTATACTTCGAAATGTTTATGCTCATCACCTATCTTGAGCATCGTAAAGGCCTGCATAAACTCAGAAAATCCTCAGCGCCAATCCATCCTGATTTGCCGGGTGTTACCATCATCGTCCCTTGTTTTAATGAAGAAACAACCGCGGTAAAAACCATCGAATCGCTCCTCGCCCTTGAATATCCTGCAGATAAACTCCATATCATGGCTATCAATGATGGCTCAACTGATGGCACCGCACTGGCCCTCGCGAAATATAGCAGTCATCCTCAGATCGAAATTATTCACAAAGAAAATGGTGGCAAACATACTGTCCTCAATATGGGCATTGCTCGCGCTACGACGCCATTTGTCGGCTGTCTTGATGCTGATTCATATGCCAAGCCCGACGCTCTCGTGCGTATCATGAGGCAATTTGTAAATCCTGATGTTATGGCAGTTGTTCCTTCTCTGCATATTTACAAACCCGAGACAGTCATCCAACGCATGCAAAAAACCGAGTACCTCATAGGTGTATTTCTTCGCAGCATCCTCGCTGAATTGCGCGCCTTATATGTTACCCCTGGACCCTTTTCTATTTTCCGAAAAAGCGTTTTTGAGCAGATTGGTTATTACAGAAAAGCTCATAACACTGAGGATATGGAAATGGCTCTTCGCATGCAGTCACATGGCCTCCTTATCGCCAGCGCACATGACGCAGTTATCTATACTTCTTCACCTCGCACGCCAAAAAAGCTCTATAAACAGCGCGTACGTTGGACTTCGGGATTTCTCCACAATCTGCGCGACTACCGTGGCATGCTCCTCAATCGTAAATACAGCCATCTCGGCGGTTTCGTCCTTCCAATGATGCTCATATCAGCCGGCAGCGTGCTCTTCGTCGTTGCGATGTTCGGTTACGACTTTATCCGTGCTATCCATAGTTATATCGTCCATTTCCAAGCGCTCGGTTACAAAATGTTTGAGTGGTCACTGCCTTCATTCAATTGGTTCTTCCTTCACACATCACCGCTTGTATTCGCTGGACTAGTCGCATTTGGGCTCGTTATGGCTTTTATAACTATCGGCATGAAGCTCTCGCATGGCAATATCGTAAAAATCTTTGATATTGCTTGTTATGTATGCTTATATTCACTTATTGCCCCATTCTGGATCATCCGCTCAATTGCGAATGTGGCGCTTAGTAAGCAAGCAGTTTGGCGATAAAAAAATTTAATATGACTAAAGATTGGAAAAAATATGGATTCACGTTTTTGATCACTGCGGCCATTTTTATCACCGCAATCGGCATCAGCTCATGGATCGACAATAGACGCGTCGATGAAGTTCGCACCATGCAGGACTCTATCTCGCTCAGCATTCTCTCTTCAGAGACTCAATTCAACCTCCTCAAATCAGCTGCCTGCGATGATCTCTTTAGTTCAGAGCTCGGCAAAGAGCTCGGCGACATGTCTGATCGCCTTTCATACCTCGAATCAGCTGGTCGTGGTCAAGACGCGGACGTGATCACACTCAAGCAATACTATTCACTCCTCGAAATCAAAGACTACATCCTCATCAACTCAGCTTCGCAGTGCAAAAATCGCCCTGTCATAGTCCTCTATTTCTACGAGGCAAAGTGCCCTGAGTGCGACAAACAAGGCGATGTCCTCACGTATATCCGCCAGCACTATCCAGGCAATATCCGCGTTTATTCATTTGATAATGATTTGAATGTTTCAGCTATCAAGACACTCGCCAATATATATAAGATAGGCACACCTCTTCCTGGTTTGGTCATCAACAATAAAACTTACAGCGGATTCCATACTATTGAGGATATTCAAAAGATAGCGCCAGGGTTAGTGGCGACAAGTGCTGCGACGAGTACGAAGAAATAATTCAGAGCCGCCTCTCAGAGTTGAACTGAGGACCTTCTCTTTACAAAAGAGTTGCTCTACCAACTGAGCTAAGGCGGCGAATTTTGCATTTCAAAATTCGGATCAAAATATTTTTCTGGCGTTGCCTGAAAAAATTTTGAGCGAAATTGACCAGAATCCAACCAGATTTCTGGTTCAAGTAGATTAACTTATTTTTGGCTTCAGTGCAAGAAAATTTTACTTATTCCCTTTCTCTGCAATCTTTCGGAGATAAAACGAAGCACCGTGGTCTCTGACCTCTCCACGGCCACGCACGGCATCGATCATCTTCTTGCCATGAGGATTTGCTAATGCTTGATGCTTAACTTCAACGTAGACCTTTCTGACGCGCACCAGAATGTGAAAAGTGATCCACTGCGCAACAGCGATGAATGTATGCTTATTGATATATGAAATACCTTTTCCAACAGAAGCAAATAATGCGTGAAAAATATGATCACTGCCTTGTCCGAGGCGCGATATGAGCGAAGGTTTATTCGTCTGCACCTCATGTCGCTTGAACAACACCATGATGGTCATGGCAACAAATGAGGCGTAGAAGATTGTGATGAGTGTATACATAGGCGGCACCGAGGTGCCAATAACTAGGCTTCGAGCACCTTGAAACGCTTGAAGCGTCCAACAGCGACCTTTTCACCGAACTTCTGCATAGCAGCATCTACCAAGCCCTGGATAGTGACATCTGGATTCTTGATGAATGGCTGATTGAGAAGAACCATCTCAGCGAAATATGTATCGAGCTTGCCCGCAAGGATCTTTTCTTGCATAGCAGCTGGCTTGTCTTTGACCTCGTTCTGAAAGACTTCCTTTGCGGTAGCCATATCTGACTCAGTGATATCTTCTTTCTTGAGGAATTTTGGGTTCGTAGCGGTGACATGCATAGCGATATCGCGGGCGATCGTCTTGAACTCATCGTTATTTGATACGAAATCTGTCTCACAATTGAGCTCGACGAGCGCACCGACACTGCCATTTGCATGGATATATGCCTGAACAACGCCTGCACCGAATGTACGGTCGCCTTTCTTGGCTGCGAGCTCGCCACTCTTCTTGCGAAGGATAACGAGAGCTTTCTCCTTGTCACCACCAGCTTCTTCGAGTGCTTTCTTACACTGCATGACAGAGATGCCTGTCATGTCTCGAAGTTCCTTTACTTGTTCTGTGGTGATGGTGATAGCCATAAAATTAAGTTATAAATTAAAAATAAAAAGACAAAAATTACACAAACCCAAGACAGACCTTTACGGTCTATCGTCTGTCTATTATACCCTATTTAGCTTCTTTTTTGCCAGCCTGATATGCTGCAGCGATTTCACTCAAGAAGAACTGGATACTAGCCTTTGCTGCGTCGTTTCCAACGATAGGAAACTTAACTTCTGAAATATTACAGTCTGAACTTGCAAGAGCCATAACTGGGATCTTTGCATGACCAGCTTCACCGATAGCGTTTTGTTCTTTGCGTGGGTCAATGAGGAAAAGAAGCTCGGGCATCTTCTTGAGAGAAACGATACCGAGGAACATACGCTCGAGCTTTGCGATCTCACGATCGATGAGCATACGCTCACGCTTGGTATATTTTGCGAGTTCGCCCTTTTCACGATCTGAAATGAGTTTTTCATAACGCTCGATGCGCTTGCGGATGTTACCGAAGTTGGTGAGAGTACCACCGATCCATCGTCCTTCGACATATGGCATGTTGAGTGACATAGCGGTTGTTTTGATGAGAGCTGAAGCTTCTTTCTTGCCACCAACGAAAAGAATGGTCTTGCCTTCCTTGCCGAGAGCAGTAACGAATGCTTTTGCTGTTTCGAGGGTCTTTTCTGTCTTTTCGAGGTCGAAGATATCGGTGCGGTTTTTTGTACCAAAAATAAAAGGAGCGACTGTTGGATGACGGCGTGAACGGCCAAGTCCAAAGTGCGCACCTGCGCTGAACATAGAATCTATAGTGTGGTTTGCTGACATAGGTAGACGATAGCTTAGCAGGAGGCGATAAATAAGTCAATTAAAAGGCTACTAAGCCGTATTTGTTATTCGGCATCATCGGCTTCCCCACCCGCTTTGCCAGTCTTTTCGAACTCATGGAGAGCATCGATGATAGGCTGGATGCGTCCTTCAAGAATAACGGGGATATTGTGCCATGACTGCTTGATACGGTGATCAGTAATGCGATCTTGAGGATAGTTATAGGTACGGATCTTCTCTGAACGGTCGCCAGTACCGATCTGACCCTTACGGTCACTCGCGAATTTCTTTGCTTCTTGCTCTTCCTGGAGAGCCTCAACCTTAGCTGTCAAAATCTGTAAAGCGAGCTCGCGGTTGGCACCCTGACTGCGCTCTGCGGTTGAGCGTACTTCGAGACCCGTTGGTTTGTGGACGAGACGGACGGCTGACTCAACTTTATTAACGTTCTGTCCACCCTTGCCACCTGCACGTGAAAATTCCATTTCGAGATCAGCAGTATTAAGAACTACTTTAGACTTTTTACGGAGTGGCATGATGGCAACTGTGATAGTTGAAGTGTGGATGCGACCCATTTTTTCTGTTTCAGGCACACGTTGAACACGATGAACACCCGTTTCCCAGCGGAGGTCTTCATATACGCCAACGCCTTTCACCTGAAGAGAAGCGTCTTTGAAACCGCCGAGGCTATTTTCTGATTTTTCCATAAGGACCGCCTTCCAGCCACGTGCTTCAGCATATCTCTTGTACATATCGACGAGCTCAGCCACGAAAAGGGCTGCTTCATCGCCTCCAGCGCCTGCGCGGAATTCCATGATAATCTCTTTTGGCTTTTCTTCTTCAACGACGTCGTTCTTGATGATCTCATCCATTTCGGCCATCATCGACTTCTTTTGTTCTTCAATAGAGACAAGGTCGGCTTCAACCAGCTCTTTCATCGTTGGGTCTTTTTCAGCCATAGCGCGCGTCTCAGCCTCATCTTTGAGGAGTTTTTCGTAGAGACCAGCCATGAAGGCGGTTTTAGGGTTGGCTTTGTAGGTGTCGAGGTTTATAGACATATTGATATATTATAGTACAAAAACAAAAATCCCCGAATTGCATAAATGCCACACTATGTGGCATTCTGCTTTCGGAGATTCGTGTTACTTCTTTGCTTTTGCCTGACGAGTCTTGAACTTTTCAACGCGACCTGCAGTGTCGATAGTCTTGTCCTGGTTCGTATAGAAAGGATGTGAAGCGCTTGAGATTTCAACGTGGAATGCTGGATACTCCTTGCCGTCTGTCCACTTTGCTGTCTCCTTGGTAGCGATAGTAGAAGGAATGAGGAATTTAGCACCGCTTGAGTTGTCGGCGAAAATGACTGGGCGATAGTTCTCTGGATGGATATCTTTCTTCATAGTTCGTATAAGGTAACATAACTAATAAAAAGGGGCAAGTCGGACATTACTACACCTCACCCCACACCTTTTGGATAATCTCTTTTACCAAAATACTGACATCTTCGCGCGCTTTATTTACATTATCTTGTAACTCTCTAATTTCTTCTGCGGATAAAGGCTTATCATTTCTCTTATTATATTCAGTAATTCTTTCTTTTTCAGAAACTTTATCTTTCATCTCATAAAATGATTCATCTGCAATATCAAAAATATTTTTCCATTCCTCATGACTTATCAATTTACCTCTCTTTCCAGTCTGTTTTACATTATCAGTAAGCCTAACAGGCACAGGATCATAATCCACACCATCTTGAATAACGCCAGTAAAGCGAGGATAAAAAGCTTCAACATCCGCATCAAACGCCCCCTTTCCTGTTCCAACATATAACTGATCTTTTGGCACTCCGATCCTGTTATCGAGGGTTTCTTCATCATAATCAGAAACTACGCTCGCCACATCAATATTTTCTTCTTTAACACCCACCATCTCCAAATCACTAATCATGCTTTTTATAGTCTTCCCTGTACGAATAAATTGGGTCACGAGCAAACACGTATCTTCCGAGTCTACAATCTTCGCCATAAAATCAAGCATTTCGTGCACTTCACCAACAGTTTTTGGTTTATAAGTTAAACCACTCGACAAGAAAAAAGGTTGAGGGGTGTTGTCAGGATGAAAATGTTTAATCAAATTCCAAATAACTAGAGTTGGGATTCTGCCTCCAGTTTCATCACTCAATAATTTTGTCCATTTATTTGACTCGATACCCGCCTTCATCTTTTCACATATCTCAAATAAACCTTCTCTGAAAGATTCTATTTCAGGAAAATTATATTTTTCCTTTTGGTCAACTTCGGCACTTGAAATACTCTCCAGATTCTTCATACTTTAATATTAGCACAAGAAAAGTCAGACAGACTTCTACCTAATCAATCTTTTTCTCTAAAGTAAGGCTAACCGGCTTAGCGCCATGAGCCTCATAAAATTTAATAGCAGCAGCATTTTCGGCGGAAGCCACAACACGGATGACCTCGACGCCTTTTTCTTTGCACCAATCTTCAAATTGTTGTACCAATTTACCGCCAATACCCTTACCTCTCATCGAATCTTTAACATACATATTTTCTAGTTCTGCAGCTGATTTAATCGTTCGATAATCTTCAGGTGCAGCCATACCCCCGATTAAATAACCGACATATTCATCTCCCTCTTTGGCAATAAGTGCACATCCGTCAGATGATTCGATTCTAGATTTGAAATATTCTACACCAGGCTCAGATAAGGCGTAGTCTGGATTTATTGTTGAGTCAAACTCGTTATGCTCTTTTGCACACAATTCCTGATTTAGCCGTTGAATAGCCTCGAGGTCAGCAATGGACGCCTTTTCAAATACTATACCTAATTGTTCGAGATTATTTTCTGGAGCACCTTCGCCTGAATTTTTCATGATTTTATTATAACATTTAAACCCCCTTCCCAATCAGCGCCTTCCTGATAGACAGAGCCTGGCACTTCTTTGCCAATTCCATGACCTTTTCATTATCACCCGCCTTTTCAGCAATCTTGAGCTCATGCATAGCAGTGACGATCTCGTCGCTAATGATATCCTCTTCAAAATTCTTCAACAATTCTTTCATTGGCTTCACCCAATTCTCTCCGTCTTTACCTGCATCAGTACCAAAGAAAGACTCGGCTTCAAACATCAAATCATTCTTATTTTGATTGGCAAATGCTACACGAGCTTCATAACTTTCGCCAGCCATTTTCTTCACTTGGTTATTGGCTATTGTTACTTGGTCATTGAGCTTTTCCTTCTCCATCAAGAACAACAAACCAAACAAACGCCTTTCGATGAGATCCACACGTCTCGGCATCTCGCTTGTTGTGCGCGCTTTGGTGATTGTGTTTCTACCACTTGCTTGAGTAGAGCTAAATTGGTTCGTAGTTGGATTTGCAGCTGCTTCAGCTTCTTTGAGTCTCTTTGCCACCACACGCACGTCCTGCCAGACCGAATCCACTGGGATCTTTGCCTGATCAGCGATCATGGCAACGAAATGGCTCTGGTCGCTTGAGCTTTCAATGCGCGCCACGAGTGGCAAGACGCGGTCAGTGACCATTTTGGTCAACTTACGCGCATCCGTACTCTTTGACTCAGCATGCTCACGCACAACAT
Source organism: Patescibacteria group bacterium (assembly GCA_040388415.1). GTDB lineage: Bacteria > Patescibacteriota > Minisyncoccia > Phycocordibacterales > PALSA-1337 > C7867-002. The sequence continues at coordinate 114,055 of JAZKBV010000001.1, read as the reverse complement.
TCCCCAATTCAAATTCGATAACTGGCTTGGCGTCACGCAATGTCTGCTTCCATTTTTCTACATCTTCCTTTACGAGATCAGCTGGATCTTTGCCCCCAACAATATCAGCAATCTTTACATCCATAGCCAGTGAAAGCGCTATACCAGCCGCACGCAAAGCTGCCTTGCGACCAGCATTGTCACTATCAAACGCAATGATGACATTTGGCGAAAGCCTACGGACCAAACCGAGATTTGAAATGATGCCAACTGCATTCATCGTCTCTTCCGAGAGCGCCGTACCTGATGAAGCCACGGTATTTTTTATACCAGCCTGATGTGACATGACGAGGTCCATCTGCCCTTCGACGAAAATAGTGTAATTCAAACGACGGATTTCTGTTTTTGCCTTATCGAGACCATACAGGACGAGCGACTTATCAAAAAGAGGCGTATCCGGGCTATTCAAATATTTTGCCGGCGAACTGCCGTCTGCATTTTTTTCATCCTTCAAGATACGCCCTGAAAAAGCTATAACGCGACCGCTCGAGTCAGATATCGGAAACATGATACGTCCACGGAAGCGATCGTAGAAGTCAGATGTGCCCTCTTTTTGTTTTATGAGGCCAACTTTTTCCATCGCTGCCTCATTAAACCCTTTGCCCTTAAGATATGTCATCAGGTTTCTCCAGCCATCTGGTGCAAGACCGATTCTAAAAGATTTTTGTGTTTCTTCAGTGATACCACGACCCTTCACATATTCGCGTGCTTCAGTAGATCGTGCTAACTGCTCTTCAAAATAAGCCGTAGCCAATTCCATCACTTTGTATAGACGGTCACGCTCACCATCAGCTTTTTCATCATGAACCAGCTTCACCCCTGCGCGGTCAGCGAGGATTTTGAGAGCACCGCGAAAATCCAATCCTTCGAACTGTTCAACAAAAGAAAAAATATCTCCTTTTGCATTACAACCAAAACAATAGTATCCGCCACGATCTGGCGAAATAAAGAACGAGGGAGATTTTTCATTATGAAAAGGACAGCGAGCTTTGTAGGACTTGCCCGATTTTTCTACTTTGATATACGAACCGATCAAATCCTCGATAGGGATCCGAGCTTTTATTTCTTCAACGGTATTTCTGTTCATTGCGCTCATGAGAGAAGTATACCTGTAATATCCACCGTAGCCTAGTTTACTTTTTCGAGTTAAACTTGTGTCATGAACCTTATAAATTCTCGTCCCATCCCGCGCAGTCATGCCGTCTACACTATCGCCATCATCGGTTTCATATATGTGCTCCATACAGTCATACCGATGTACTCGAACTCGAGCTTCTTGAGCCTCTTCGCTGATGAGCAAACTGTCGGATACATATATATGATGGGTGCCGCGATCAGTATCTTCGGCTTTCTCATCATCCCCTCTATCATACGCAGACTCGGCAACTACTCGGTCACGCTGTGGCTCATCTTGACGCAGATATGTCTGTTCTATGGACTCTTGAGCTCGACTTCTCCTTTTTTGATCACCCTCTTTTTCGTCCTCCAAACGGCAGTCATCTCGCTGATCGGACTTAATCTCGATATTTTCCTTGAAGTCTATACTGATGCGACGAATGTGGGTTCGACGCGTGGCCTCTACAACACTGCACTCAATGCTTCATGGGTCATTGCTCCTCTCATTGGTAGCATGCTCGTCAATGGTACAAACAACTACCACAATACGTATGTAGCCGGCTTATTCATGCTCATCCCGCTCTTTTATTTGGTCTATAGAAATTTCCCTCGCTTCAAAGATCCGAACTATCAGCACTACTCGCCGTGGCAGTTGATCAAGCATGTATCAAAAAACAAAAACTGGGACAAGCTCTTTGCCGCGAACCTCATATTACAGACATTCTATGCGTGGATGGTCGTCTATAGTCCGATTTATTTAAATAAAGTCATCGGCTTCAGCTGGGACGAGATCGGTATCATCCTCGTCGTCATGCTTATACCTTTTGTAGTGATCCAATTCCCGCTCGGCAAACTTGCTGACAAAAAATACGGCGAAAAAGAAATCATGATTGCCGGTTTCATCATCATGGGACTATCAACCATCGGACTTTCATTCTTGCATACGAACAATATCGCTTTCTGGGCTATCGCCCTCCTCATGACGCGTGTTGGTGCTGCTATGGCAGAGATCATGATGGAGATTTATTTCTTCAAGACCGTTTCACCACGCGATGCCGCAGCGCTCGGTATATTCCGTATCACTCGCCCATTATCATATTTTACCGGACCGTTAATCGGTATCATCAGTCTTTCATATGTGGCCGATCAGTCGTATATGTTTATAGTTGTTGGTATTATTTGTCTTTTGGCATTGATTCCGATTGCGACTATCAAAGATACGAATTAAAGTAATCAATAAACTGTAAACAAAAATATGGAAAATAACAAAAACAGTAACTTCTCAGTAATTAAAAGAGCCCGTAGTTTCATACATGCAGGCAGAGGCATAAAATTATTTTTTCAAACTACCCATAACGCATGGATTCACGCGATACTATTTATTATTGCTCTTGTCTTAGGTTTCTATTATCAAATAACAAATACTGAATGGATAATGCTTGTCTTTGCGAGCGGTTTTGTATTTGTATCTGAAGCTTTTAATACTGCAATTGAAATTGACATAGACCTCACGTCGCCTGAATATCATCCGTACGCAAAGGATACAAAGGACGTGGCCGCTGGCGCTGTGCTTATCTCAGCAATAACGGCTTTTATCGTCGGTATATTGATTTTTGGACACTACATAATTTAATTCAACTTCACCGCCTCAAAACACGCAAACATCGGCATCTCCTTTCTCATTCTATTTTCTTCATCAGCACGGAGGCCCGGTTGACTCTCCTTATGTGAGATCCATTCTTCGAGACGAGTGACGGCAAAACCTGCTTTGCTGAGCGTTTTTACATATGTCTGGAGAGGTCTATGGAATGAATAGGTGAACTTCTTCATGAAGCCCTTCTCTGTACCCGGAGTCATATCAATCTTATTTTTCGTATCTGACATATAGCCATCGAGACGGCGATACTGGGCATTTGTTTTTTCATCCCACTGCCACGATGAACGTCCGGGGATACGGAATGCAGGATGATTCAAGACAAAGACGATGCGCCCACCAGTTTTGAGTACGCGTGAACATTCAGAGAATGTGGCTGCGAGGTTCTCTATATTTTGGAGCGCAAGAACGATAACAACGACGTCGTATGAGGCATCTTTAGCAAATGTAAGTTGATCTGCAGGTGCTGTATGATAGATAACGTCTTTTTTATTATCTTTATGTTTTCGAGCAAGCTCTACCAGCTCATTTGAGATATCGGCACCAGTAACAGTGGCTCCATGACTCGCAAAAGCGCGCGCAAAATATCCCTGACCGCAGGCACTTTCGAGGATGGTGGCGCCTTTCTTCGGAGCGATGATACGCACGAGATTTGGCATCAAGACTTTCTTTTGATATGAGTCAGCAGACTGCTCGAGCATGCCGTCGTACCACTCAGCAACATTACCCCATGACGTGTCTGCATCAGGCTTTGCTGGCGCCATAGGTATGCCTTGAGCTTTGTTGAATTTTTGAGGGAATTTCTTATCCATAGTTGTTATTTCACAGTCTAGCAGACATTGACAAAATGGGCAAATATGTTATCATTTAATTAAACATCTTGAACCAAAAAGTTGAATACCGTTATGAATACAAACAAACATCCTGTTGCAAATACAATCGGCTACTCCTTGTCGGTTACCGTGCCTTTCATTCTTGCGGGCATGCTTATAAGTTTTGCAAGTTTACAAATCTTAAATGGTGAATATTCACCCTTTCAATCACACCCCCTGAGTGCCATTGCATACCTCGGATTGATTGGCACCTTAATCTGGTTTGGCTACACCAACATCAAAAAACAGCAGCACGCAAAACCAGTTACCACAGTCAAATGTCCCAACTGTGGCCAGCTGACCCCAATGACTGAACACGCGTGGTTCAACGGGCTCAACGAGCAACGGATCAACTGCAAATGCGGCTGCAAGGCCAAACGTGCAGTTCAACGTGACCCCAATGGAACGCTCAAATGCAACGTGTGGGATTAAAGCATTCATTTCACCAAAGCCCCGACTGGAATTCTGGTCGGGGCTTTTCTTTTGCATGACTATTCCAGAAATTGACAAGATGAGTAATTAAGCGTACTCTTTTTGAGAACAATTTAACCCAACAAAAGGATCGATATGAAAATTGACGATGTGCTCTTTGACTACATCTTTCAGCCGTTCGCCCATTGGTTTCAGCGCATGACTGGCAAGGATAACTTCTATTTAGGATTACACGTCATCCTTATAGCAGCATTATCAATTTGCTGTTTAGGTGCACTTACAGGTAGCACGCGTTCCTATTTTACCTCAGTCGTAATAGGATTTCTCGGCGTGACCGCCACTCGTGCTCTAAAAAGACAGTATGAACGTGAAAATAACGGCAAGGAGTCACTAGCATTGAATTTTATGCGAAGCATTCTAGTATTTAAGTTTATAAGACTATTTTATCTTATTATATCGCTTAATATGCTATTGTTGCTGTTGCTATTACTGTTTCTCGATGCACCGGTGAAAACTATCCGTAGTGTACCACTAACATCAATGCATGTATGGAGCTTTACTGCTTACCTATATTTCATCGCCTGCACTCCCCTTCCTCCGCGGAAAGGAAAAATCGGCGAGATGCTCCGCTCCATTGGCAACAAGCTGAAAGAAGCTCTACCGAAGCCCGGCGGACTTGTCCCCGCCCCAAGCCCGACATGAAAATGTCTCTTAATTCAACAGCCACCTGAGCAATCGGGTGGTTTTTTACTCAGGTTGCAAAAGTGACAACTTTTCTTGTCACTTTTGCAACTGTACCGACAAACAATGCCTAGCTCGACATCAGATCTAAACTGACACTTACTTAAGTAAAGTGTCAGTTTTCATTATTTATACTACAAAGGAGTCTTTACTGTCTTATAATATTCCCTCAGTGCACCAAACTTATCTCCTTTTACTTTAAAAATAGCCACTTCGGTCATTTGGATCTTCAAATTTCTTTTTATATCAGTAAACTCAGCATACCATTCAGCAATAACTTCATTTTCAGTCACCCAGTAATTCAACAGCTTGAATGAAATATCCTTTTGTTCACCAACAACTTTACTGACCCAATATGCTCGAATGGCTTCGCGACCAATATTCTCAGGTTCATGCGGGTCATTATAAGTCGCATCTTCAGTAAAAATAGTCGCAATCAAATCTGGATTTTGAGTCACCCATGCTTTTCCGTATGTATTCAATAGTTCGAGGGCTTTTTCTTTTATCATGATGAATTTAAAGTACCACACTTTTCCCTTCTATGGAATTTTTGAAAAATCGCCAAAGTATCCTATAATACCAGCCTATACACAAAATATATGACAAAAATAAAATCACTCATCGCTCGCGAAATACTGGACTCACGTGGCAATCCCACCGTTGAAGTCGACCTTACTCTCTCTGACGGTTCATTTGGCCGTTCAGCAGTCCCATCAGGCGCATCTACCGGTAGCCACGAAGCTATCGAGCTCCGCGATGGCGACTCAAAGCGCTATGGTGGCAAAGGCGTTCAAAAGGCAGTCAAGAATGTGAACACCCTCGTCCTCAAGGCCCTCAAAGGAAAATCATTCGACCAGCGTTCACTCGATGAAGCACTCATCAAGCTCGATGGCACCCCAAACAAGGCCAAGCTCGGCGCCAACGCTATCCTCGGCGTCTCTATGGCTTTCGCTCACGCTTCTGCAAAGAGCCTGAAAAAGCCTCTCTATGCCTATTTTAATAAGATCGCTGGAGTAGCTTCGACAAAGATGAAAGCTGGCAAGACGATCATACAAATGCCTGTCCCTATGATGAATATCATCAACGGTGGCAAACATGCTGAGAATAGTGCAGACATCCAAGAGTTCATGGTCATCCCTGTCGGTTTCAAATCATTCAAGGAGGCGCTCCGCGCAGGTGACGAAATATTCCACTCGCTGAAGAAGATCCTCCACTATCGCAATCTCGCTACAACTGTCGGCGATGAAGGTGGCTTTGCTCCATCTCTTCCTTCAAATGAAGCAGCCCTCGAAGTCATCATGGAAGCTATCAACAACGCAGGATATGTAGCTGGCAAAGATATCTGCATCGCTCTCGATGTTGCTGCGACAGAACTCTACAAGGTCAACGAAGAAAAAGTCGGCAAATACGCGCTCGTTCGCGACAACAAACTCCTCACCTCTGACGAAATGGTCGCATGGTATGCTGAGCTCGCTTCAAAGTACCCGATCATCTCGATCGAAGACGGTCTCGCTGAGGACGATTGGGCAGGTTATGAAAAAATGACCAAAGTTATGGGCAACAAAGTCCAGATTGTCGGCGATGACTTGTTTGTCACCAACATTGAGCGCCTCGGCCAAGGTATCGAAAAAGGCGTTGCCAACTCTATCCTCATCAAACTCAACCAGATCGGCACAGTTTCTGAAACTATCGATGCAGTAAACCTCGCAAAGAAAGCAGGTTATACATCTATCATCTCTCACCGTTCTGGCGAGACCGAAGATACCACTATCGCAGACTTCGCTGTCGGCACTGGCGCCGGTCAGATCAAGACCGGCTCGCTCTCACGCACAGACCGCGTTGCAAAATACAACCAATTGCTCCGTATCGAAGAACAGCTTGGTAAAAAAGCGGTTTATCCAGGAAAAAAGGCGTTCGGACAGAAGTAATTTGAGTGGTGAGTTTGAACAGTGAAATAGTGGCCGTTGTTTACTATTTCCTCTTCGCGTGGCGCACTGCACTATCCCCAGAAAAATGGCACTTTTCCACAGGATGCCCACAGGTTTATTCACGTACTGATTATTGACTTTTGTCAATTTAGGTTCAAAATTAGAACTAGGTTACCATCTCACGAAATACGGGAAGATCCTTAACTCATATTTTTAGGGTCCATACAAAATATGCCGGCTACGCTGGCAATTAGGACACCACATTGCATTTTTGGAATTCTTACCCTAATCAATGAAATGAGTAGCCTACCCTATGGCACAAAATCCCCTATACGGGGATTTTGTGCATATGATACAATAACGCCCTATGAAAACAACCATGCTCATTGTCCTCGACGGTTGGGGCTACCGCGAAGAGACAAAAGATAACGCTATTCTCGCTTCAAAGAAGCCTTTCTTTGACCTTATCTGGAATACCTATCCTCACTCACTTTTGAAGGCCTCGGGCGATGCCGTCGGTCTCCCTGAAGGCCAGATGGGCAACAGCGAGGTCGGTCATACCACCATTGGCGCTGGCGCTATCATCGACACTGACCTCGTCCGCATCGACAAAGCTATCGGTGATGGATCATTTGAACAGAGCCCTTCTATCCAGAGCCTCTTTACCCACGTCAAAAAGCATGATTCTACCCTCCATGTCCAAGGCCTTGTCTCCCCTGGTGGCGTTCACAGTCATCAAGAACACCTTTTTGCTTTCCTCAAAATCGCCAAAAAGAACAATGTGCCGAAAGTAGCTATCCACGTCTTTACCGATGGTCGTGACACTCCCCCACAAAGCGCATCAGAATACTTGAGAACACTTGAAGCGGTTCTTGCTGAGCTCAACATTGATGAAGTAACAGGCAAAGCATTTGCACAGCCACGATTTTTTGTTGCCACCATCTCTGGCCGTTACTACGCTATGGACCGTGACCACAACTGGGACCGTCTCGCTCACGTCGAAAAAGCCCTCTTTGAATGCACGGGCAATGTCTGTGACATCAAACCATCAGCATACCTCGACGAGCAGTACAAAGCCGGCAAGAACGATGAGCTCCTCGAACCAACCGTCTGTGCCACACCAGAAGGCACTGGTTGTGCTATCGAAAAGAATGACGCCGTATTCTTCTTTAACTTCCGTGCTGATCGCGCACGCATGCTCTCAGAGAAACTCATCTCTCGAGCAAAGATAGATAATATTTTGTTCGTCACCCTCACCGTCTATTCGACTGATTTTGCCTGTGAAATCGTCTTCCCTTCAACCAAAGTTGAGACTACTCTCGGTCAGGAGATCGCAGCTGCTGGATATGAACAAGCTCACATCGCTGAGACAGAAAAATTCGCTCATGCCACATACTTTTTGAACGGTGGACGCGAAGCTCCTTATACTGGCGAACGTGACATCATGTTGCCAAGCCGTAAAGACGTCAAGACCCATGATCAAGCGCCTGAGATGCGTGCAGAAGCTATCGCTGCGGCAGCAATAATAGAGATTAGCAATGGCACACCTTTTATATTCATCAACTTCGCTAACCCTGACATGGTCGGCCACACCGCCAACGTACCAGCTATCATCACCGCTATCCAAACAGTTGACGAACAGCTCAAACGTGTCATCACTGCCCTCACAGAAAAAGGCGGCTCAGCTATCATTATCGCCGACCACGGCAATGCTGAGATCAATATCGATCCTATCACCGGCACAAAACATACTTCACATACGACCAGTCCGGTGCCTTGTATCCTCACTTCACACGACTACACATTGAAAGATGGCGGACTCTCTGACGTCGCTCCGACTATCTTGGCACTCATGGGTATCAGCAAACCTGAAAAGATGACGGGCGGTTCACTTCTGAAATAGTAAATTTAGTCAAAAAAATAAGAGACGTACATCTATAAACACAAAAGCCCCTTGCAGGGCTTTTGTGTTACCAGTGAACGTTGTGTGCTCCACCAGTCGAGATAACTCGACAGTAAATATTGTAATTTATTACATATTAAAGTCAAGTATCTTTCCAACTTGTGTGGAGCAGAGGGGAATCGAACCCCCACTACAACACTGGTAAAATGTTGAAGGAAGACCACTTCCTGCCCCACGGGAAGAAAATTTTCTTCCACGTAAAAATAATATCAGCCAGCGATAAAATTCTTATCAAAAAGTTCTCAAGGATCACTCAAGTTTTAATAAAGAAACGATAAAGTTTTACACGAAACCCTACAACCTCCTTCCCTTCACCAGCTCACCTGCATAACGCACAAGGATGATAGATGCTGTGGCACAGAATAAACCAAGCGCCCAACCGCCAACGACATCAGATACCCAGTGAACATTGAGGACGAGACGACTGAGTCCAATAGCGATAGTGGCAAGCGCGCAAACAACAATGAATGATTCGCGCCATACCCAGTATTTTATCTTTGGCGCAAAGAGGTAGGTACATATAAAGAAGAAGGTGGCAGCCATAGTAGCGTGACCAGATGGAAAACTTGGATCAGTGAGAAGGATGAGTGCATTGTCGGGACGAGCGCGCAAGAAAAACTCTTTCAAAAAACTGAACGCTGCCATCGCTGAGACGATCGACAAGATCATGATTGTCGCTGAACGCCAACGGCGCATAACAAGGAAAATGCCTCCGATAATAAGACCGAGAGTAACAGGCACCATGACGCCACCGATCGTGCTGACAAACTGAGCAATAGCAATCATGTTTGAATCAACATTTGTATTCATAAATCCATTTATATAAATATCAAAGTTTGTCATAAATGATGTTGCCGACCATGCATCGCGCACCATGAGTGCAAGGATGGTAATCGATAAGACATTGATGATGAGTGCAAAGAGCTCATAGCGTCGGAAAATATGAAAACGAACGTTCACGAACCTATACCCCCAAATGATAAGACCAGAAAGAATAATCGCAACGACAACCGCTTTACCGAAATAACCTGCTGCGGCATGGAAACCAAAACTAAAGCCGTAGCCGAGGATCACTGACGACCCGACCCAGATGACTGCACCGACAAAATTGAAAACCCAAAACTTCGTATGAGACGTCTTTCCAATACCGACAAGAAATGGCATGAGCGCGCGCGTCATCGGACTCAAGCGACCGAGGATCATCGCTTTGCCGGTATGCTTCAAAAGGAGGTTTTGTGCCTTTTTGATATGTTCATCACGAATGAAAAAATAGCGCTTGAACTTGTCGATAAGTCCGATACCGTAGCGCCGCCCGAGATAAAAGCCAAATGCATCTCCGAGTATAGCAGCGACCATAGAAACGGCCACTACCCACCATACATTCATGATACCGCTATGAGCCAAAAAGCCACCGACAATGATAGCAACATGGCCTGGAACGATAGTACCGATCAACGGCAAACCTTCAAGAATAACAGTCAAAAATATAATGGGATAGCCGCCAACCACTATTATCTCATTGAGATTACTGGAAAATGAAGCAAAAAAATGAAGAACGGAGCTGTAGTGCATAAGGGTGGATTGTAGACTATTATACCACGGGAAGAATTATGATATACTGAAAGTCCAATAGAACCTCTGCTCGAAGCAGTATTATTATCTAATAAGCAATTTTAATATGAAAAACGTCGTAATATATTCAACACCAACGTGCACGTATTGCAATATGGCAAAATCATTCTTTAAGGCAAACAATGTGTCGTACGTAGAGCATAACGTTGCTACTGACCTCGAAAAGCGCCGCGAGATGATCGACAAGACTGGTCAGATGGGCGTGCCTGTTATCGATATTGGTAGTGAAGTCATCGTTGGTTTCGATGAGTCACGCATCAAGACAGCGCTAGGTATCTAGTCTACAACCCAATCATCCGAAGCAAACTTCCCCACCACGAAATTGGTGGGGTGGTCGTTGATTGAGCTGATGTGGCATTTTTGTCAGCAGATGGATCGATGATAACTGCCACTGACTCGCCTTCTTTGACAGCGTGATATTTCTCGCGGAGTTCGGCCTCCATACCTGCAGGCGTTGAGAGATGATCTATAGAGACAGACAGTGAAGCTTTTTGACTTTGCAGGTCAGCAAGTTCAGCTTTTGCTTGGTCGAGACGGTCTTGGGCCAACAATGCCTTTGTATGGATATTCCATGCACCACGAAAAATAAATACGCAGGCGATCAAGGCGATGCCGATACTTGCCGGAGAGTAGAAAAATCGCTTCCATGGTGCCCTGTTGCCGTATTTCATGCTTCACAGTATACTACAGCCACTATGCTATTTCATCAAAAATCACAAAAGTTCTTCCGCTTTTTCTTTATCATTGTTGGTATTCTCGTTATTGCCAGTATGATGTTGCTGTATTTCCCCGCAGCTAACTACTAAAAAAGAAAAACACTGGGTTATCCTAGTGTTTTTTATTTATTAGACAAAACATAAAAAGAGTGTTAATTTAAACTTAGAAACAGGTGGCAATACTGCCACTTAAACAAAAGGAAATTATGAACTCAACAATAGGTTTGGGTATGGAACATATCGTTCCCTATCCACCAAAACGGGTGATCTTATTACCCTCATCTATCCGCACGCAGGCACTCAAGGACTACGCTCATGAGGAAGAGGAATGGAGCACAGGTGTCCCCGCAGCTATTCTGGTCAGCAAAACCTTCACGAAAGAATTGTTCTGCGCTGAATGGAACAGACCAGTAGTTAACACAGAATCTTTACGCGCTGGACACGTGCTCATCCCAAAGTATTCTGAAATTGACATTATTCAACTCGACGGCAGTCCGATGCGACACGCTCGATTTGAACGCAATGAACGTCTCTTTGTGAAGCAAGTCGGCTACGATCAGCTCATGGAGCAGTTCGTTTTTCGGGCAAACGACCGGCTTTGGCTCCCTGTTGATTGGGAAATGTTTGATTTGAGAAACTAATCCGTCAAAACACAAACCGCGAACTTTTTGTTCGCGGTTTTTTTATTTAAATCATTCTCTATTCGCCACTCCTCATCATCTTCACGAACACATCCTGTGGGATAATGACCGCACCATGTTCCTTGAGGCGAGCACGGCCTTCCTTTTGCTTTTCACGGAGCTTCATCTTGCGCGTGATATCACCACCAGAGAGCGTACCTGCAGCATCTTTTCTCTTGCCCGAGATAGTGCGCGACGAGATGATACGTCCAAGCGCCACAGACTGTATCTTATATGAGAAAAGCTCACGTGGCATGATGTCATAGAGACGGTCGACGGTATTGATAGCTTCTTGCTCAGCGCGACGACGTGAGACCACACGGGCGAAGGCGGGCACCTGCTCATCATTGACCAGCACATCCATACGGACCACATCAGCCACACGGCTCTCAGTGATGTCGTATGAGATAGAAGCATAGCCAGAAGAAATACTTTTCAATTCATCAAAGAAATTACGCATCAGCTCGCGGAGCGGCATAAGCATGGTGAGCATAGTACGATTGTCACCGAAATTTTCTGTGCCAATAATTTCAGCTTCATGATCGTAGAGAGATTTCATAATGCCACTGACATATGATGGTGGTAAAATAATCTTCATAGTAACAATCGGCTCATGAACTGCTATGACATCATTTTCATCAGGAAAAAGTGACGGTGAGTACACAGTTTTCTTGTCGCCATTTTTCATGACTACTTCATAGGTAATCGTCGGCATAGTGACGACGAGATTCAAGTTGAACTCACGACGCAAACGCTCAGTGACAATCTCGAGGTGGAGCATACCGAGGAATCCACAGCGGTAGCCTTTACCGAGGGTTCCTGACGCTTCCTCTTCATAGGTGATAGACGAATCAGACAAGCGCAAACGACTGAGAGCCTGACGAAGTATAGCGAGGTCATCCTGACTTGCTGGATAGACTGAAGCCCATACCACTGGTCGTGGTGTCATATAACCAGGAAGAGGTGGCAATGTATCTTTGACACTTGAAATGGTATCACCGACTGAGGCAATACCTGGCTCTTTGATGCCGGTGACGATATAGCCGATCTCGCCTGCATTGAGACTGTCGACCGGCGTTTGGTCGGGTTTGAATATACCCACATCGATCGCTTCAAATTCCCTGCCAGCCACTTTGAACATGAGCTTGTCGTGACGTTTGACTGAGCCAGAGATGACGCGGACATAGACGATAACACCGATATGGTTTGAGTATTGAAAATCAAAAATGAGCGAACGAAATTGGATATTCTTATCTCTTACCTCATAGCTCTTAGCTCCAGTTTCCGCTTCCTTCTGTAGCTCTTTCTGCCAATTATTAGCATCCTCTGGTGATGGCACGCGTTTTATAATCTCATCGAGGAGATGATCAACACCTTCGCCAGTCTTACCGGAAACTTTGATCACTTCTGATTCGTCACATACAAGGAGTTCAGCAAGCTCTTTGACCACTTCATCAGTGCGCGCAAGCGGTGAATCGATCTTTGAGACGACTGGCACGATGACGAGTCCGCCTTCACGTGCCATGTTGAGCGTAGTGAGTGTCTGAGCTTGCACACCCTGCGTCGCATCGACGAGGAGGATAGAGCCTTCAACAGCTTTGAGCGCACGTGACACTTCATATGAAAAGTCGATATGTCCTGGCGTGTCGATCAAGTTCATCATGTATTCTTGACCAGTGGCGCCTTTGCCACCAATTTGCCAACGCATTCTAACCGGTGTCAGTTTGATGGTAATGCCACGCTCACGCTCCAACTCCATTGAGTCGAGCACTTGTTCCTGCATTTTGCGCTTTTCGATGGTGCCCGTTACTTCCAATAGGCGGTCGGCCAAGGTCGATTTACCATGGTCGATATGGGCGATGATAGAGAAATTGCGGATAAACTTGGGATTCATGTATGATTCGGTATAGCCGATAGAGCCTCAATATAGCAGATAATAGCGGATTTACAAAAGGTTGTGCATTTTTATTACTTAAAAAGACAAACCGCACAAAGTCCTGAGACGAGTGCGGTTGCGTGAGCGATGCGTTGAGGCTAACGATATACAGGAATGAATACCAGAGCCACAATGATGATAAATGAAAACAGCAAAAGCACAAAGCTAATGACTGCATGGTAATTTGTCCCAATCCATTCACGGGTCTGGTCGGACTGCTTCCGGCTGAGCCGAAGAGAGAAACACAGGTATAACCCTGCGATGATAGCTACTAAGCTAAAAATGCCGATACCAAGTATATAAAGGTTCATATTAAGTCGAATTATACTCCAATAATCACCCGTTGTCAATATCTGTAAAAAATAAATTATTTGACCATGAAACTACGCATAACTTTCATAAATCCTTTTATGGTGAAGCGTGGGGGCCTTGTGCTTGGTGGTGGTGGAATCACTGCCTGAGGATTTATCACAAGAGAAGTAAGTGCCCACTGAGTACTCAAATTACTATATACATACGTCAATTCGGTCGAGCTTGCTGATGCAAAGGGCTCATAGAACGATGCACCAAACTGGCCCCCATTTGAGTTACAGACTGTTTGATTGCCATGATATGTGATAGTGTCTCCCGAAATATCTTCGTCTCCGATCATAGAAACCGTCATGCCCCCTGCTGGGACACTAAACGGCGTCTGTGCTGACCAGTACGAACCACTGCCTGCACTTCCGCTTGAGGTTGCACTGATAGGCGTCACTGAATCTTGTCCGGTAAGCTCTACTACATACACGCCTGGATCATGTCGTCCCCCACTAGTACCGCTATAGTCGACTGCATCAGCTCCGCTCGAACCTGAAACGGTATAATATGCCCATTGGTTTATATGAGTAGGACTTCCGTTTATGAGCCATGTATTGGGTGATACGGGAGTCCATGTATTTCCAAGGGTATCAGTGACTACTGGATCAGGCTGTTGAGATCCTGTGGAGAACCCTTCTTGGAAAAATGCTACAAGCAGATTGCCCGCGGTCACATTTGAACCAAAATTTACGCTCGTTAAAGGATATCCGCTGGCGCATTGAACTTTAGAGACAGCCGCAAAAGCGCTATCGCTTCCTATGATACATAAGATAGTTAAAGTTATAAAAAATAATATGTGTCGGCTTTTTTTCATGCGAATTGTTTTGTACTAATTATACAGGAAAATTAGAGCCTTTCCACTTCAGCTGGAGGCACGGTCGCCTTCCAGATCTTCCTATGGAACGTGCGCCAGACTTCTTGTAGCTCTTGGTTTTTGAGAAGGATCAAGATGAGCACACCGACGATAAGGCCGAGGATGCCAGCGCAAAATCCTTGCATAAAAATACCCCAGACCTTTTCAAGCGGAAAGAATGAGAACAAACGGAGGCCCTGAAATGCAACGTACCCCATGATAACTGACGCTGAAAAACTGTGATACAGCGTCTCGATGACTGGCTTGGTAAATCCAGGATATGCCTTTTCAAACATGACCCAATGAAGGATAGTGTTCAAGATGACACCGAGCGAATACGCGAGGGCGAGCGTCAAAACGATCGTGCCCGTCTGACCGCCCACCTTGAGCAAGTCTTCCATAAAAAACTGGAACACTGGAACTGAACGGAAGAGCGCCATCAGAGCAAAGCCTGAGATGACGATGAACGATGCTGATATGGCATTGATGAGAAGTGGCTTACTCGTCTTCCCTTCTGCATAAAATGCGCGGACAAAGAGGATGATGAGGCTTTGCCCAATAGTTGAAACAGTGAAGAGTGCGAGCATAGCAGCGGTGATACGCGTATCAGCCCAGTCAAACTTACCCGCACCGAGAACAGTACGGACAATCTGCGCGCGCAAGACAATAAACAAGACCATGATCGGCATAGACCAAAAGATGATGTGGCGCGCTGAAGCAATCATTTTTTCTAAAAATTCTTTTATGTTGTTTTCCACATAGAGGCGAGAAAGGGTTGGAAACACGGCAGATGAGTAACTCGCACCGATGATGGTAAGCGGGACTGCCTGGAGATTGAAAGCGAATGTAAATACTGAAATAGAACCTGTTGCCATAAGGGAAGCAAATGAGACGAGGACGAATGACGCTAGCTGATTCGCTGACAAGGTAAACGTGCGTGGTAGTGATGAATAGACGATGGCCTTTACGCGTAACCAATCTATCTTGAATGTAAAATGTGGAAGTATCTTTTCACTCATCAAGAATGGAATCTGGATGCCCATATGCATGAGTGCACCGACAGCGACACCGATCGCTAGACCGGGAATGCCGATAATAGGATATAAAAAGACGGTGCCAGCGATGATGCCGAGGTTGTAGAGCGCTGGCGATACTGCATACACCAAAAAACGGTGACGCATCTGCGTCAGGCTTGAAAAGAGATTTGAAAGACCAAGAAGGAATGGAGACAAGAGCATGATGCGCATTGAAGCGATCAGATCCGGTAATGATAGATCATGGGCAAATCCAGGTAGCATCTTTGGAATGAGCACCGGTGCGATAATATATGCCACCGCGCTTGTGATCACGATTAAGCCAAAAAATATAGTAAACATGGCATTTGAAAATGCCCTGCCTTCTTCTTCACTTTTACTGAAGCGATCAATGAAGTACGGAAGGAGAATCGAGGCTGAGACGAGCGAGCCGACTGAGGCGAAGATAAAATCTGGGATACGGAATGCAGCATAGTACACATCGAGCTGATGCCCTGCGCCGAAACTAAATGCGAGAAGCTTATCACGAACGAGACCGAGCGCCTGCGAGAGGAGTGCAAATGTAGCCAACAAATAGGCTGCTTCGTGGAGACCACGTATTTCCCTGCCGATGAATGAAAACCATTTCTTAACCATAGTATATTGTGTCGCGTAAGTATAACAAAAAAACCCGCTTGAATGCGAGTTTCTTTGATAGCCGTACCGTAAGCCGAATTTTGTTTATACAACCATATATCTAGGATCGACATCGCTGCCGACCTCGAGCGACTCTCATCATACAATCTTGCGAATATATGAAGCGCGGTCTTGCACCGAAGTAAGGATTTTGCCGTTGCATTTCCATGTCGCCATGGAACATATGTCATGCTCGCCGAAGCGTCTCTGACATACTCTCATCTTTCGATTTGAGCGTTTCTGTTCGCACCTCTGGGTATTACCCTGGCAGGAGTTACCTGCTACTCACTGCTTTACGGGAGCGATCGCTCATTCCCACAAAGCCGGTGTTCGGACTTTCCTCATCTCAACAATGCCCCCGAAAGAGCACATCAAGACGCGGTTGTTTGGTACGGCCGTATATAATAATACCTCAATTTGAGGTGCTTGACAAGAGTCATTTTATTTGAGTAAATAAACTGAGTTAATAGCACTCAACCATACGCAAACTATGCATGCATACAGTATCATCTGGGCAGGTTGTTTCATCATCCTTGCCAGCATCATCGGCCTAATCATCGCCGTCGCCTTCACTAAACCGTATCACCGAAATCATCGGATAAAGATAAAGAAATCAGTCATGTCGAATCTAGTTTTTCTCTTTATATTCTTTGTTTTCATATTAGGAGTCATCCTGATAATCAGCGGGTGCCTCTCTTGGGTATGACCAAGATCGGCATCTGGTTCCCTTACAAAAAACCGCCCACCTTACAGTGAGCGGTCTTTTTATTTCGTTACACTATCTCACACACACCACCCGCGCACGCCAACTCTTTCTTCATATCGATCTCGTTTTGCTTTTCGTACGAGATAATCTTTGAATAGTCGATATGCTCGAGGCGCTTTGCCAACTCCTTGAAACGCTTCTCATCGATGGCTTCGTATGGAGCAAGCTTGTAGACCGCATCCTCACGAGGGAGAAATGAAAGACCTCCAGCGATATCCCAGTTCTCATAGACCCAGTTTGCGACTGCGATCCACTCATCATTGCCGATAGAGACGGTTACTGATGGATTGTGCTCAGTATAGTTCATCTTGACCATCTTCCAGTATTCGAGTTGTTCAACTGCTGAGAGATCATCGCGGAAGATAGAGCCAGACGGAGCTTTGACCGGGAACTCGAGAACGAACGTCGACGCTGTCTCCATAGACTGACCGACTTCTGGACTATAAGGAACACCCTGATCCTTGAGCATCTTGAAGAGCGTGTCAGTCGCAGAGATACGGACGCGGCGGATGTAGAACTTCGCATGACGAGGGTGCATGCCTGATGAACAGTCCACGGTCTGAGAGAGAGTTCCTGAAGGTTTGACTGTAGTGATAGCAGTCGACTCCCCTATACCGAAGCGCTTTGCATACTCCTTGTTGATACGGATCGCTTCTGCCTTGAGCTTGCGCATGACTTCTGGCTTGCGGACAACCGGACAATCCCATTGACCAGTGATAGACACGCCGAGGAGACGTTCGCGGTCACAATGCTCTTTCCATTCCTTTGAGAGGTACTGGAAGTTTGTGAGTGATGACTGATAGGTACCGAGGATGGTGGCCAAACGCATCTTTTTCATAAGAGTCGCTTCTGTATCATCAGCGCGAGCGACGATCTCTGAAAGGTTACAGAACTGCTTTGACTGGAGAATGATCTCGCCACAAGGGTTCGTTCCCATAGGACCTACGATATGCTGTCCTGATGGGTCAAAGTATCCCTTGTACTCCTTGAGAGCAGCGATACGGCGCTCTGGGAGTGTCTTTGCGAGTGAGCCGCGATTGAAGATACCACGCTCACCAGAACGGCTTTCAATAAGAGCCATCCATTCCTTGAGGAATTCCTCGTTTGAAGGCTTGTTGATATACACCGCTGAGTTGTTAGCCAACATACGATGAGGATGATTGACGTAGAAAGCCCCCTTCTTTGCATCACGAATCTGTTCATCAGCAAGTTCAGAGAGGGAAATCATGGCACTGCGACGAACACCGCCTGAAACCACGCAATCGCCGATCATACAGATGATATCGTGAAGATCGATCGGACGGAGGCGCTTGCCCTGACGAGCGAGCATGATCTGACGGGTAAATCCATGTAAACGAACAAGGGGAGCCGGACCAGATGCTTTGCCACCCATGACCTTGAGACGAGTTCCCTCTGGACGCACAGTAGAATAATCAAAATCAATATCTTTACCTGCTGCCCATGCCTTCATACCGACCGTGAGCGAGTCTGCCCAACCTTCTTTGCTATCACCTACTACATGAACTGAATTCTTCTCTCCTGTCTGCATCTCGATCTGAGGAAACTTCTCTGCGTTGGTACTCTCAACCGCAAAACCGACGCCGGTGCCTGACATAGAGACATACATGATCTCAGCGAGATCTTGGAATGACTCTGGAGCGATGAATGAACAGTTGTATGCGCAAACATTGTCGCGACGAGCCGCAGGACCTGAGAACTGAAGGAGACGCATCGATGGCATCGCTTGCTGACTGAGGATACCGTCACGGACTTCCTTATACTCTTTATCAGTGAGCTTGTTGCCGAGATTTTCTTTCATGAACGTGATGTAACGTTCAACTGTCTCGATCCATGTCTCACGACGACTCTCCGCATCAATCCACTTTGAGTAGGTACGGTAGTAAACGAACTCACCGAGAGCGTTTCTGAAATACTGCTTTGAGTCAGTGGCAAGCTTGCGGACATTCTCAGGAATCTCAACACCCTTGGCACGAAGCTGTGCACGTTCCTCGCGGTACAAGACGTAGTGCTTTGCAGTTTTGACATAATCAGAACGCATCAACTCTTGCTCAACGATGTCTTGGACTCCTTCAACAGTTGGCATGAAGTTCTTGAACTTCTTTTTGATACGCACAAGCTCAGCAAGAACGTTCTTCGCGACAAGCTCAGCGTCATCACGAGAGCCTTCAGCCATTGTGGTCAAGCCTTTGAAGATGGCATTGGTTATCTTTTCTACATCGAACGGCACGATGCGACCATCGCGTTTGATAATCGTAGGGATAGCTGGAGCTTTGACTGCTGCGGACACTAACTTCTTTTTCTTTGACATAATTATAGACGTGGCGGACTACAAACCGCACACGTTGATGCGTTATTTTTAATAATTACTTAAATTGTACTCGAACTTCGTTCCTTTGTTACTTATTATACCGCAGGGCAGTATGGAGTGAAAGAGTTTTGCGAGGATTTTTTCGTGCAGTGGGAAATTTTTTATTTCAAAATAGGAGGGAAGAATGAGCAGGGCAATTTCGACCACGAAAATGTCATCTGTGAAGATAGTTTGCTGTAATGAAAAGCATTTCCAATGTTTTATGGAGATAGATTTTAGAGAAAATTCAGACTAGCAGAAAGTGTGGTTTTATTTTGTGCACATTTTTTAAATTTTAGGTCAAAAAAGGGGTCTTTCTCCCCTGCCCATTCAAAAAGTTATCCACAGGTGCTCCATTTTCGAGTCAAAAAACCGAACGGTAACAGAGCCTAATAAAAATATTATTTAGACACTGAAAACTTCAGCGAAGTTCCTGTGGTGAGTCCAAACTCCGTCACTGAACCAGCATTCATTTCAAGAACATATAAAATATCCTTTGGTGGCATAAAAACAAATGGATATGAGCTCGGCAAAACGTTTTTTGTGACACCTACAATCTTTTTATTTGCATCAATCCAAATGAGATCGAGTGAAAAGCTCATATCTTTCATCCAAAAACCATATTTGCCTGAACTATTGAAAACAAAGAGCATGCCGACACCATTCGGCAATGAATCTTGTCCACTCAACCCTTGTTCACGGCTCGCCTCAGTATTGGCCACAAATGCTTTGACACTTCCCTTTGAAGTTATAATCGAGGTTGAAGGTAAAAACGTAATATCACTGTATGATTTCTTCGCTGCAGAAGTCGAAGATGCGATTGATTCGAACAATTTCTGAAATGGAGACGTACGTGGAGTCGTTGTAGAATTCATTTGAGCTGAGCTATTTTCTTGAGCTTCGCTTGAACTTGCGACGCTCAACGTCGAGCTTGCAACGATATCGCCAAAGGAGGGTATTTTATGCTCAGCGAATAATCCTTGCGCAATAAAATAAAGAACGGCGAGGCCGACGATTATCAAAATAGTATTTATGAGTCCTTTGCTCATGTGTGTGATTTACGCGAGTCTCTTAAAAAGATTGAACGAACGATCTTTTGGCACATGCTTCTCTGCTTCAACAAGAATCTTTTCCATCATAGTCACTGCTTCGAGCGCATGCGTCCCCTTTGCTGTTTCTTCTGAGAGCATTACTGCATCTGAACCTTGCATGATTGCTGCTTCGACATCTGTAACTTCAGCACGTGTCGGCGTTGCATGATCGACCATTGAAAGCATCATCTGCGTGGCAGTGATGACCGGCTTCCCTGCGTTGTTGGCGCGACTGATGATATCTGCTTGCACGAAAGGGATCTGCTCCAAAGGAACCTCTTCGCCGAGGTCTCCGCGCGCTACCATGAGAGCATCTGCGCTCATGACGATAGGCACGAGATTTTGCACCGCGATAGCGCGTTCAATCTTAGCTATGACGCGTTGTTTGCCCCCCTTTTCTTTGATGAATTGACGGCATTCTTCTATATCTTCGACTGTGCCGACGAAAGAAAGCGCTATGTAGTCCACGCCTTCAGCAATACCAAGCATAATACATTCGCGGTCATGATCAGTGAGCGCCTTGATAGATTCATGATTGTAGCCATGTCCAGTCATTTTTTGGATTCGTGGGCCAGGCACGTCCTCGAGAATAACAAGTGGTATGCCGAGCTCTGCCTCTGCTTTGCGGATGTTCTTGATCTGTTCCCTGTGCTCGTCAAAATCACCCCAGGAAAAGTTAAGACGGAAGACGTCTGCACCTGCTTGAGCAAGAGCTTTGATCTGTTCATATGAGTTCGTCACCGGACCGAGTGTCGCAACAATCTGCGCCCGCGAACGAACTTTTATACTTTCATTGGTCATTGTATCTTGGTTATTGGTCATTTTCGTTCTACTAATTCACTTTATTTGCCGGCACTTTGCCTTCAAAGAAATCGATGATATTCTGTGCGACGAGTTGCGACATTTCATTGCGTGCAGTATCACTCGCTGAAGCAATGTGTGGAGTAAGAATGACGTTGTCCAATTTCGTTAAGCCTTTCATCAGCTTTGGTTCAAATTCAAATACATCCAAACCTGCACCAGCGATTGTTCTATTCTGTAACGCTTCAACAAGAGCCTCTTCATCGACAATAGGACCGCGTGATGTGTTCACTAAGAAAGCGCTCTTCTTCATCATCGACAAACGCTCTGTATTGATGAGGTGCTTGGTCGAGTCCATGAGAGGCACATGCAAGCTGACGATGTCTGCCTGCTTGAGCACTTCTTCTGGAGTGGCGAAATAAATCGCACCACTTTCTTTTTCTATCATTTCATTTCTCTTCACGTCGGTGTATAGGATCTTCAAACCAAATGCTTTTGCATAATGCGCGACTTGCCCACCGATACGACCGGCACCGATGAGACCAAGCGTCTTGCCGAGAATATCAGTGCCGATAAAATTCATCGG
Organism: Patescibacteria group bacterium; assembly: GCA_040388415.1. Lineage (GTDB taxonomy): Bacteria > Patescibacteriota > Minisyncoccia > Phycocordibacterales > PALSA-1337 > C7867-002. Next base: position 91,815 of record JAZKBV010000001.1, on the reverse strand, counting down.
ATCCCAACCAGCGTATTTTCCTCGACGGACGAACTCATCTGCTTCTACTATGCGTGCTGCCAATGAAAGCATGAGAGCGAAAGTATGTTCAGCGACAGCTTCAGACGTAGAGACTGCTGGCGCATTAGTGATCACGATCCCCTTTTTTGCTGCTTCAATCGTATCTACATTATCAAACCCAGTCGCATAGTTGGCATATATCTTCACCGTTGGCACCGCTTCAAAAATCGCAGCGTCGATCTTGTCGGTCAACAAAGTAACGATGGCATCGTACTGTTTCTTTTTGAGCGCCTTAATGATCTCTTTCTGGCTAGGAATAGAAGATTTTTCGCGCACATCTACGATATAGCCTTTGTTGCGAAGCATAGAAATACCTACTTCTGGGATTTGGCGGGTGACAAATATAGTTTTAGTCATGTGGCTTATTATATCACTTCCACTACGTGCTCCAAAATGATACTACTCAACTTTCGTCCACAAGTGAGGTATGACAAAGCTCTCAATATCGAGGTCAGACTTATAAAACTCAAGTAAGTCTTTTGGGTCATCGAACTTACTATCTTGCTTACTCTCCAACCATTTTTCAGGTGAAAAATCTCCGTACGCGTTCTTTAAATGGTCTTTGAGTACACGAACTGACATTGTTTCTTTATACGTATCATTACTTAGATCAGATATATCTGGTTTGAAACTGGTATTATCAAGTTCAACACTTAACACTACATCATCAGCTAAACCTTCGTGGTCAAGTTTTTCTAGCTTATCCGCTACAAGTTCCAGCTTATCACGATACAAAGTCTCAGCTTGAGCTGCATATTCTCCAAATGATTTTTGACTTTGTTTTAATCCTTCCATATATTTAAAATTATTTCTGATACTTCTTCATAACCTCTGTCTCAACCTCAGCCCGAAGCTTGCCATACATGAGCGCTGAGAGCTCCTTGAGCTTTGGCACTTGATCGAGATTGCCTGCCTTCGGCGCGACGTGGCGCATGCTGAACGGCTTTGCAGGACGACCATTGGTCAACAACTTCACATATGAATTGAAGTTATCGAGGCTGATGATATCTTTGACGCTGAATGTCGGTGTGAACTGTTTTTCAAAGAATTCTGCGTCCTCAGTGCCCACGCGATACACTGCCATAGATCCAACGTTGCCAAAGACGGCATCTTTGATCTTTTCATCTAGCTGAGCGATGAACTGATGCGCCATGGTGAGCGACAGACGATACTTGCGCGCCTCGGAGAGGATGACCGCAATCGAGTCAGTAGTGATATTTTGGAACTCATCGAGATACAGGAAGAAGTCGTTCATCGGTTTGCCGAATGAATCAACGCGCGAGAGTGCTGCCATGAGGATCTTGCCAACGAGGATGAGGCCGATGAGATGCGAGTTGATATCGCCCAGCCTTCCCTTCGAGAGATTGACCAATAATATCTTTTTACCATCCATGATCTCGCGGAAATTAAATGACGAATGTTCCTGCGCCACGATCGGACGCATGATATCGTTCGCCAAGAATACATCGAACTTCGAGGTGATATACGGCACCACATTCGCCAGCGACGCTTCACCGCCGGCTTTCTCCGCGATCTCTTTCCAGAACTGGACGACGACGGGATTTTTACACTTTGATATTTTCAATTCACGAAAGGCCTTGTTGGACATGACGCGCGATACATCGAGAAGCGTTGAGCCTGACTCAGGATCTTCGATGACGAGGTTCGTGGCGTTACGGAAATACTGTTCGAACATTGGACCCATCGACTCAGGCACTTTGCCGTAGAGCTTTTGGAATATGCTGAACATCTCATTGACGACGAAGGTCTTTTGCTCTGGAAAACGTGGATCATACTCGAGCATGTTGAGAGCCATCGGACGGTCAGTCGATGCAGGGTCAAAATAGATCACATCTTCATAGCGATGCTTCGGTATAGCAGCGAGGATATCATTCACATCTGAGCCGTGCGGATCGACGAAACAGACACCTTTGCCCGCTTCGATATCTTGAATGATCATATTCTTGAGCAAGGTCGTCTTACCGGTACCCGTCTGACCGATGACATAGAAGTGTCGCATGCGATCCTCCGGTGAAATATAGATCGGCGTTTCCTGACCGCGGTGCGTATTGGTGCCGATAAGCGTACCCTTTTGTGGTAGATCGAGCGGAGCGGGTGCCGTGCCTGCTTCTGACTGTTTGAGCTGTGGCGCAGCATGGTGCACGTTCGTTGCAGGAAAATGGATGCAGGTGGTGATCTCCTCCAAACTTAAAATCATCTTTTCTTTATAGTTGAATGTGCGCAGAGAAAACTCTTTGAGTGTTTCTGCGAGTTTATTACTTGCCACTCGTGTCCACTTTATGCGATTGCCCTGGCCATGTTCGAACTGGTTGAAGCTCGACTGCAGATCAGCGAGGATATTTTCTGCCTCAACTTGTGTAGCTGCTGAAGCGACAATACGCAAGTTCACCGCAATGAACGGACTATTCATCTTTTTTGTGAATTGTTCAATGACCGCCTGATCGAGGGCTTGAGCGCGCTTTGCTTCACCCTCTTTTTCTTTATCGATCTTCTCCTGACCTTTGAACATACCGAGCGCATCTTTGAAGATCATGCCTCCGACTGATTGGTCGATCTCGTCGAGAACGTCACCTACCTTCTTTCCTTTGCGAATTTTTTCGAGTGCCTTACCACATTCCTTGGCATAGCCATCTTCTCTCTTGCCGATGATGAGCTGGACTGCCGCACCTTCACCATCTTTATCTATCTTTGAAAATGAATTGAGTATCGAGCTCAGCGGATCAGTATCAAACTCCTCATACATCTTGAGCGGATACAGCGTATGCTTGGCAAGGTTCGCATATGAGGCAACTGATGCACCTGTGGCATCAAATACATTGTAATCATCAGTATGCTCATGGATGTGCGCACCTGGGAACATCGAGAGGATCTGCTTTTCAAAAAGGCTCTTGCGGGTATCGGGTACAGAAACATAAAAGATAAACTCATTGCTACCATTTGAGTTGGCGATCTCTATTGTGAAGTATTCTTGGCTTCGCGGGTCATTGGAGATAGAAAGCATACCCGAATAGAACTGCTCCATGCCTGAGACAAGCTCGCTCAATTGTTTTTTCTTTTCATCTTCGGTCGCTTCAGGGAGAGACACTTCAAAGAGGCACATATGGAGTGGCTTCCAGATCGGATCACTTTCTTTCAACCCTTGGACCGAATGTCCGCCGGCGATGAACTGCACCAAGAGACGGTGGAAGTCGTCGTAGATGTGAGGGTTATTCATTTTTTCTACGACTGAGAGCGCATTGCGTATGCCATGCTCTTCGAGGATGCCGAGGAGGTTTTCCATCTGCTTGTCATGCGTCTCCGGCGAAAGCTTGAGGACAATCTCAGTCGACTCATGATCTTTGAGGGCGTATTCAGGGTGCAGAACTTCATTAGGCGCTATAGAGGCGTACTGATTGATAACATCCATAGCCGCTTCATGTTCAGCGAGCGACTCATTGTTTTGCTCAGCATCGAGATGACGCTCTGCTACGGCACCACGGACGCGAGCAAGCTCTTCATGAGGAGTTGATACTGGTTCTCGACCTTCAAAAGAAAGAGGCTTCATATCCTCAAGTATATCATAGAGATAGAGCCGTATTTGGGGACAATTCACCTTATATTGACATATACCATATTTAGGTGGTATAATAGTATCAGGTGGTAGTTAGGGGCATTCCGCTCATAACACCAAAACAATCGCTATTTGAAAACAAAATTATGAAAACGATTACTCGCATTCTGGTCGCGCTCGTCTTCATTATGTTGACCGAGCGTGCAGAGGCACAGATCAACCTGATCTACATCGGGGGTACGCCTCCGACGAACTCAGTTGGAAAAGGTAGCCTCACAAACATTGTCCCCTACGCTGTAAAGGTCCACACAAATTCTGTCCGCGATTTCCAGCCTGGCACTTTATATTATGGCTGGACAAACATCGGCGGAGGACAGCACACGCTACTCGTTCAAGGTGGAACTCCGAATCGTGAGACTGTTGGAATACTCTATTTCAACAACGACAACGATCCGAAGCATCTGTCCTGGTTTCTTGATGAAACACCTGAGTTAAATGAAGAATATACAAACTACACCGAGGAGGTTGTAACAAATCTCGGTGGAGGCACAATCAATGCAACACGTTGTTTCAGAGGACCGTCAGATGATACACATATTGACCTTCTTACAACAGCTATGCATGAGGTTGGGCACTTCCGTGGTTTAGCTGCTCCGAACTACAGTTTCATTGCCGAAAGTGCCGATGGTTACATCGACATTACAGCACCGAGACCCTATGCCGGGGCACACATTCCACTTCAGTTCAACAATTCAGGTGTAACACCCCACATTGCCTACGTCTCGGACAGAACGCTCATGTCAGGATCATTTAGTCCTGGCGAGCGAGTATTTCCGAGCGACCTCGACACCATCGCCATGGCGCAGTTATGTGGATACACCAATGTAAGTCTCGGACTCCCCGGGATAAACTTGGACATTCCTATCACCCTCAAGGTCGATAGGTTGTTTAAAACCACAGTAACCAAGGCGAACAAGAAAACGACGTTCAACAACGCCGAGCTCTCGTGGACCCAACCGTCCATGTGGCAATACCGCGTCGAGCTCAGTCCCGACCTCAAGAACTGGTCGAGTGTCACTAATGTGCCGGCAGTTACGAATGGCACCTACTATGTGACTGTTTCGACAACCAACAGCAATTCGTTCTTCCGGTTGAAGAAACAATAGCAACTTCGCGAATCGCCCAGCAGCAATGTTTGGCGATTTTTTATTGGGAGTATACTAAAAACTATTGTGCGGAGGATGAGAGATTCGAACTCTCGATACCCGTTAAGGTATGCCACCTTTCCAAGGTGGTGCACTAGACCACTATGCGAATCCTCCATTTTTATTACCACCTACCGCTTGCCCCACCACCTCCTGACCCACCACCACCAAAACCACCGAAGCCTCCTCCTCCGAAACCGCTTCCACTGCCTCCGCCACCAAAAAATATCGGCCAAAATCCTCCGCCACCACCATCACGTGGCGGATGCTTTGAAACAATGAAGTCAAAGATAAGCCCGAGGATAGTCAGAATCACTACCGCACCAATACCGAGATAAAAGAATCCCCAAATAAAACCAATAACTGCGCCAGCAGTAGCCCCAAGAACGCCACCAAGCCACCATGATTTCGTCTTACCAAGAACTTTCACTAAAATATTGAATGCAATCACGACGAAAAAGAAATAAGCGAAAGGACTGCTCTTTTCTGATGAGGAGTTTGACTGTGCTCCAGATTGAGAATAGTTCGCTGTCGTTGATGGATCGCCCGCGATCAGTCCCGAAAGTGCATCAACAGCATCATCGATGCCTTGGGAATAATTCCCTGTTTTAAATGCTGGAATCATCACTTTCTGAACAACGGCATTTGCTTGCGTGTCAGTGATCGTACCTTCGAGACCATAACCGACTTCTATGCGCGCTTCTTTGTCATTTGGCGCGACGAGAATAAGGATACCGCCATCGCGAAGCGCGCCAGTCTTTTGAGAAGCCGTCTTGCTTGCACCAATGCCCCACTCTTCAAAGAGTTTTACGGCGTATGTCTCATTCGTCTCATCACCGAGGCTGGGCACCGTCACCACCACTAGCTCTATGCCTGTTGTTTTATTAAGTTCGAGAAGCTTCGTTCCAAGAGTGATACTATCCTCATTTGAAAGCACTTTAGCAAAATCATTCACCAACCCGACCGGCTTACCTGGACTTGTATAAGCAAAAACACTCGCAGGGAGTGTTAATGCCGCTATAATTGTGAGTATATATGTACGCACAATTGTATTGCTTAGAATTTCACCTGTGGAGCCTTGTCTGCGCCCGCATCAGACTGGAAGTATGTTATGTCACTGAAACCAAACATTGAAGCGATAACTGAGCGAGGGAAACGCTTGATAGCAACCTCATATGCTTGAACATCAGTGTTGTAACGCTGACGTTCGACTGCGATGCGGTTTTCGGTGCCTGCATTCTCTACCATGAGGCTCTGGACCGCTTCAGATGATTTGAGCGTAGGATAATTTTCAACGACGGCGAGCAAACGTCCAAATGCTGACTCGACTTGATTTGCCGCAGCGACTTTGTCGTTTTGCGTCGTTGCACCAGCATAGTGAGCGCGTGCATCAGCAAGAGCCGTAAAGACTGCTGTCTCTTGCTTCATGACGCCCTGCGCGGCAGCGACGAGATTTGGAATGAGATCCACACGACGCTGATATTGAGTCTCAACCTGTTGCCATTGCATAGTCGTCGCTTCTTTCATCACTACGAGGCTGTTGTATGTTGTCCAACCATAGAGAATGACAAGGAGTACGAGTGCGAGGATACTGAGAATAATTTTTTTACTTGTGGTCATGTTATTTCTTAGCTGGAGCAACAGTTCCTTCATCCTGTCCTGCTGGAGTCGTAACGACAGCGAATGATTTGACCATAGCAGTGAAGTCAGCGTCTGCGGTTGCAGTGATAGCCTTGTTATTGTTCTCTGCTTGGATAGCGTTTGATCCAGTGAGACCCTTTGATGATGGTGAGAGTGTGATAGAAGCGAATGAGAACATATAACAGACATTGCCCTGCTGGAGTGAGTACATGCGATTAAAATACGTACGGCTCTGTACTGTGTTGCTCATTGAGATCATGTTGAATTTAAGATCGCCGACTTTGACAGTATCGCGAGTCTTGATGGTCGTGACTGGTGGGAATGCGCACGTACCTGAAAATGCTTGAATGTTAGCCTGGAGAGTAGCGACCGTTGAAACCTGATTTTTGTCGATAGGGATGATGAAATTCACGCCTGCATTCGCCTCTTCTTTTTCCCAAGAGATAGGGTATTTAACTGAAAAACCGAGCTCGGCATTTTGATATGCTGAAAGAGAAGATGATACCTTTGTTGTTTCAGAGACTGCGACAGCAGTGCCTGGCTTTGCTTCGCTCGTTGGAGCTGATGCATCACCGATGACGTCTACTGGGGCAGCGGCCTTATTTGAGCGAAGGAACATGCCTACGACGACAAGGATGATAACGACGATGATACCGATAACGATGTTTTTGATTGATTTCATAGTGAATAATTATCTATATAATGAGTTAATATAGCACAAAGGGCCTGTTGAGGCTATATTTCTATAGAAAAGCTCTTGATCATCCCCATAAATATGCCGACGAGCTTATCAAGGTCTACCTGATGTTGAGCTTCATACTGGGAGATGAGGGCCTGTCCTGACACATACAATCCTGCCCCATTTGCGCCATGATCGAACAAGCTTAGACGATAACAGAGACCGTTGATCATTGTATCGTAGGCAAGCTCGCGATATATATTGCCTGCTGCCGCGTCGGCTGACTCACCACGCGTGAATGTGTGGTCGCCAACTGGCACTGAAGCGACATTGCTTGGCGCTTGTTCGCTGACGAAGGTTGGGCATGACGTGCTCACTGTGATAGTTATCTTCGCATCATCGAGCAATGGCCAGTGGAAATATTTGTCCTTTGGCGCAGCCAAAACCAAACTGCCTGGCACACCAGTGTTCACAACTAGATCTTTAGGGTATTTGACTGAGAAGCCAAGTTCGTTATTTGTATAGGTCTTCCATGCGCTCATGACTACAGTAGTAGAGGCGGGATTGAGCGACGTAGGATCTTTTTGGCCAAATGCCTCTGGTTGCACAAAAGACTGGTCTTGCCCTACAACGACATCGGTCGAAGATGAAGCGAGCAACTGAGGCGGCAAAGTGATATGGCGCGTATAGGTGAAGTTTTTGATGAAATAGAACCCACCCATGCCGATAATGACCAGCACCAAACAAACGATAGAAAAGATAAGGAAGCGTCGCATATAGTATATGAGGATGAATTAAATGAGACTATAGTATATCACACATAGATATACGTCTTGTTGCATGGATACGGTGCATATGCTATATTCTACCCAATGAAGTCTCTCCTCCCGTATGTCCAGATTATCCTGTCCGCCTTTTTGATAGCGGTCATCCTCCTCCAGAGAACTGGAGCTCAAGTTGGTGGCGCATTTGGCGGTAGCGATAACCTCAGTTCTGCCTATCATACCCGTCGAGGACTCGAGAAGTGGCTTTTCATTGGCACGATCATCATTGCTATACTCTTCGCTGCATCTGCACTCCTGAACCTTATCTACTAGTCGATTTATATCTTTATATAGCCCTATTTCGTGACTGAACAATTCCAAAAAGAATTCCGCTGGAAACGCGGTGCCCACATATTGAATTATCTATCAAAATTCTCTGCGACTGAGAAGGCTATTTTTGGCTTTTTAGTCATCGTTGCCATCATCTCAGCGCTCATGCTGGCCACTAAAGCGAGCGCCCTTTTTATGACAGAAGTACCTGCGACCGGTGGCGAGCTCAGCGAAGGTGAAGTTGGCCTCCCCCGCACGATCAATCCAGTCATCGCTGTATCAGATGTCGACCGCGACATAAATGCGCTTATATACTCTGGCCTCACCAAATATGAAAAAGGCTCATTTGTCCCCGATCTCGCTCAGTCCTGGACCGTGTCATCTGATGGATTGACCTATGACTTCACCATCAAAAAGGGTCTCACCTTCCACGATGGCAAAGAACTCACGACTGATGATATCGCTTTTACAGTCCAAAAGATCCAAGACCCAGCCCTCAAGAGCCCGCGCCAAGGCGATTGGGCCAATGTGACTATCAAGCAGATATCTGCATCTGAGATACAGTTCATCCTCAAGCAGCCATACAGCGGTTTTTTGGCGAATACGACCATCGGTATCATACCGAAGCATATTTGGGGCAATGTCAGCGACGATCAATTTATTTTCAGCCAATACAATATACAACCCATCGGTTCAGGGCCATACAAGATAGACAGCATTGCTCGCGACTCAGGTGGCATCCCTACTTCATACCACCTCACGACATGGAGCGGATATGCTGGTAAACGTCCATTCATCAACACCATTTCTTTTTATTTCTTCGCCCGCGAAGACAGGGCACTGAGCGCGCTCAATGATGGAACAATCGATAGTCTCCCTTCTATTGACCCTTCAGTCGCAGACAAGCTTGCCTCAAATACCGCTGAGGGTTACACCGTCCTTGAAACATCACTTCCCCGCATCTTTGGCGTCTTTTTCAATCAAACTCAGTCTGCCGTACTCGCCGATCCAGTCGTTCGCAACGCGCTCGAGCTGGCTACTGACCGAAAGCAGATCATCGACAATGTCCTCTTTGGATATGGTACACCTGCATACGGCCCGATACCCGCACGACTGATGACAGATCTCGGTTTGCAGACAAGCAACTCATCAGATTCGGTCACGGCTCAGCTCGGAAGCGCACAAGCCCTCCTCGAGAAAAACGGCTGGAGAAAGAACGGTGCTGGCATATATGAAAAGAAATCATCAAAAGCAAAAACTGCCTCGACAACCCTTTCATTCGATATCTATACCGCTGACACGCCTGATCTCGTAGCTACAGCTCGTATGCTCAAGACGCAGTGGCTCGCTCTGGGCGCGCAAGTAGATGTGCAGATATTTGAGGCATCTGACCTCTATCAAAACGTCATCCGCACACGCAAGTATGACGCCCTGCTCTTCGGTGAGCAGATCGGCAAAGATCGAGACCTCTATGCCTTCTGGCACTCATCGCAACGAAATGCCCCCGGATTGAATGTCGCCCAGTATGCAAATAGCAAAGTAGATACATTACTCGCTGACATACGAAATACCGCAAGCACCGCAGTCATGATGAGCGACTACAGCAAGCTCGACCAGCTGATACAAGCCGACCTCCCTGCACTATTCCTCTATTCTCCCGACTTTATATATGCAGTGCCAAAGACACTCGGTGGTATCCATCTCGATTCCATCACCACGCCGTCAGACCATTGGAATTCGATCAGCAACTGGTACGTAGAGACAGAGAAAGTATGGAACATCTTTAAATAAAAAATATATGAACAACGAAAACAACAAACCAAATACGCCGTCACCGTCACCTCGTCCTCCACAACAACCTGGACGCTCTTTTGGCGCTGGACCACGCAAACCTTTTCACAATCGTTTCAATAAGACACGAACAATCGCACCTTCATCGACATCTACACCTGGCTCATTTGCTCCACAACGTCCACCTGTCGCTCTGGGCGAAGCAAACGGCCATCGTGTCGTCCTCGGCCGTGGCGCTCGCAAGGCAGTCCCTTTTAGACGCCCCGCATCGAGCCAGTTCCGCGCTCGTCCTCAAACGAGCGTTGCAGTGACTCACGCTCCGCTTCCTGACAAGCATATCGCAGGAACACGCATGAACATCGTCCGTCCTGATGCAGCTCGCTCTATCCGCCGTGGTCCAAACAAGCCTGTCGTCAAACGCGAAGGCGATGTCATCCCACCGCTCGCAGCTGACTCAGTCCGTATCATCCCTCTTGGTGGCGTCGAAGAGATCGGTAAGAACATGACTGCTATCCAATATGGCGATGACATCGTCGTTGTCGATATCGGTTTTCAATTCAAAGATGATGATACGCCAGGTATCGACTTTATCTTGCCAAATACAAAGTACCTCGAAGAGCGCCAGGACAAGATCCGCGCTGTACTGATCACTCACGGTCACCTCGACCATATCGGAGGCATCCCGTATATCATGCCTCGTATCGGAAATCCGCCTCTCTATACGCGTCTTCTTACGTCAGTTCTTATTCAGAAGAGACAGGAGGAATTCGCGCATGTGCCAAAGCTCGACATACAAGTCGTTGAGAAAAACTCGACCATTACTGTCGGCAAGCTCAAAGTCAGATTCTTTGCGGTGACTCACACCATCCCTGATGCAATGGGTATCATCATCGAAACTCCTTTTGGTTCGATCGTTCACACCGGTGACCTCAAGCTCGACCACGTCGACGGCGTACCTACTGCTGAAGAAGTCGGCGAATACGAACGTGCCTTCCCTATCGTTAGCGGCACAAACTCATACGGCAATCCTGTCGCAAGCCCGACGAACGTCCTCATCCTCATGGCAGACTCGACCAACGTTGAGAACCCTGGTTTTTCATTGTCAGAAAGGGTCGTGCACAAGAACCTTGAAAATATCATCAAAGGCATGTCTGGACGCCTCATCATCGCCACGTTCTCATCTCTCCTCGAGCGTCTCCTCAAGATTGTCGAATATTGTGAACTTTATAACAAAAAAGTTGTTATAGAAGGTCGTAGCTTGAAGCAGAATATCGAGATTTGTAAGCACCTTGGCCTGCTCAAAGCAAAGAAAGAAACTATCATCTCAGTCGATGATATAGACAAGTATCCACCTGATCGCATTGTTATCCTCACGACCGGCGCGCAAGCGAATGATTTTTCTGCGCTTGTCCGCATGTCCAATAAGACGCATGCCAAGATCAAGCTCACGCCTCGAGATACGATTATCCTCTCTTCTTCGGTCATTCCTGGAAATGAGCGCCCGATCCAAAAGCTCAAAGACAACCTTTCCCGCCAAGGAGCAAAAGTCCTCCACTATCGCATCGCCGACATCCACTCTTCCGGCCATGCCAACCGCGACGAGACAGCGTGGATACACCGCGCTATCAAGCCGAAGTTCTTTATGCCTCTCCACGGCTTACACTACATGCTCCGCGCACACTGTGATATCGCCAAGGAAGCCAACGGTCTCCTTGAGTCAGATGTGGTCGTTCCAGACAACGGAAATCTTATTGAAATCCAAAACGGTGGTACCAAGCTTGTAAAGTTGAAGGAAAAGGCTGCATCAGGACTCGTCCTCGTCGACGGTTTCTCTGTTGGTGACATGCAGGATGTAGTTATCCGTGATCGTCAGGCACTGGCTCAGGATGGTATATTCATCATCTTTGGTATTATGAATGCCACTACTGGTAAACTCAAAAAGTCACCTGATATCATCTCTCGCGGTTTCGTCTATCTCCGTGAGTCACAGGAGTTGCTTCATGAGGTACGTTTACTCATCCGTGAGACTGCAGATGCTTCGACCAAGGGTATGAATCCGCTCAACCTCGATATCGTCAAAGACAATGTCACTGATGCGGTGCAAAAGTATCTGTTGCAGAAGACGGCAAAGAGACCGATGGTTATACCAGTCATACTCACAATTTAGTAAAACAAAAAAGCGCCGTGTGGCGCTTTTTTGCTACTGCAATTTACTGCAACAGATTGATATCTCTCTGTATGCTATCAGCAATAGCCATAACACTTGAGCCATACGACGAGCTTCCATTAGATGTCTTGCATGATCCTCCTGAATAGTACCTGCACGCTGCATTCTTTTGCGCAGTGTAGCTTTGCGAATTTGCTCCGAGATCAGCCAGATAGAGCCCAGCAGCCATGAATGCATCTTGCGCATTCCATGGGTTCGGTGTTGATACGCCCAAAGCGCTCGCCAACCTATCCTTGAAAAGGATCCATGTCGATGCGATGAACTGAGCAGGACCCATACCACCACCATAACCGTACGACTGAGGACACGAGACAACCGTCGTCTTATAGTCATAACCGAGCGACGAGACGATGTTCAGGAATGACTGCACATCTCTGCTTGGTTTCATGACATTGTTGACTGATTGATTCGTCTTCGTATTGATACCTGAACCATCTGATGGGTTCGTCATGTAACAGGTGCCCACATTACCCCCGATATTTGTTTCTTGTTTCAAGATGGCAAGAAGGAAATCTTGAGGGACACCGAGCTTCTGATAAACCACGTTCGCATAATTGACCGCCGTGCCAAATGGAATAGCTTTTGATCCTGCCAATGGAAAGAGCGCTGCGCGAATCTTTGCCGCTTCAGCCGCCTTTTGGGCTGCGAGGGCCGCATACGACTTCTCACTATTTTTACTTATCGACAAAAGCCTTTGCTTTTCCGTTTGATCCGCTTTGATGCTGTTCTGCTGTTGCTGGATGACATAACGTGCGTCCTCTTCGGTATTCTGACGTATCTCAAGAGCAGACTTCTCTGCTGCCGTTGAAGCCTTATCAGTACGAAGCTCATCAAATGTACGCTGGAGGCTCTCTTGGAGCGAATCAAAAGCATCTACGTCCTTGAAAAAACCTGCCACGGTCGATTGAGAAAGAAGTATCTCAGGCAACGAATACCCATCTGTCTCACGAGTTCGACGGAGCAGATCCGCCAGCGTCTGTTCACCTTTTTCTATATGATTATCGAGACTTTTGATATGATCTTGTTTTTGAACGATATTCGTACCAAGCGTCTGGATGAGGAGGTTCTTTGCCTTGATCTGAAGCTGAGCGGCTTTTATCTTTGCATCAAGAACAGCGATATCATTTGTGATAGATGAACTCTTTGCTTGTGCTGACGCGAGGTCTTTTTGAGCCTGCGCGAGCTCAGCATTGGTCTGATCGAGTGCCGCCTGACAAGCAGCTTTTTCGGATGGCGTATTACACTGCAGAGTTTGGGCTCTACCAGTCGCCGGAATCATCAATACAGCCAAAATGGCAATAAAAAAATAACGTCGTATGTTCATTGGTCTCTTGATTATACCAAAAAATACCTAAAAGGGGCTCTCTTTGAGGTGTAGTTTATATGCTACATAACACACGATCGGATGAGCGATAGCGGTGATGATGAGCGCGGCACCGAGCACAAAGATATTCTCTAGAGCGCAGATATAAAAAATCACAGCGACTAAGAGCAGATAGTCGATTTGATCGGCAATCAAAAAAGGTGCGCCTTGTTTGAGATTCAAGCGTCGTTTGATAAAGCTCGCAAGTACGACACCGACAAAAGCGAGCACTGTTTTTATCAAAGCATATGAATCGTCAGAAACATACACCCATAAGATACCTACAAGAATGGCTACCCCAAGACCAAGAAAAGTACGAGATGGTCCGACGAGCCGAGACTTCCCTAGCATCAAACCAAAATCAACCGGTACATTCAGCTTTCGTACCAGAGGAAATGTTCGGCCGATCGGAATCAGCAGAGCCGCGCTCATATTGAATATCCAACACGGTAATGCAAAATATATGCTAGAAAGTAGTATGAGAGAGAGGGTCATTAGTGTTATTTTTTATATCGGATACAAAGAATGGTTCAGGGACGAGGCTTCGGACCGTTTCCACATATGAGGCAAGCGTCATCGGCAAACATGGCGGAGAAGCGATCGTTCTTCGATACTCAAATGCCCCAGAGAGCGATGCGTCCGACAAAGCGCTTGGCGTCGGCATAAAGGTATACAATGGCGTTGCTGTCGCAAGATTCTCAACAGGTACCATCGAGTGGATCGTGAGATCGGTCGCTATAAAACTAGCGTGCGGCAGGCACTGATCATAAAGCGCTACAGCGGGCGTGTATGATGGCGAAAAGCCGCTCGCTCGCACAAGATCGATCACCTGGATATCATCCGATGTTCGTGGTGTGAACAGATAGATATGCAAGCGCCCCACGTCGCCAAGATAAGTGAACCGAACATCAGACAATCGCTCATATGAAGACACCCAGGCTCCGTCAGCGCTTACTGATTGGTCAGCATACTCATTGGCCGAGACATAATTTTCAATCTGAGGAAAGATGAACAGTGCCAATAATATCGTCGTCAGCACATACAGCCGATTATGCTTATATGAAAAAGCGAGATAGAAGAGAGCTAGGACTGCCCCATTAACGCATATTGTATAGACATGATAGACATAGTCCTGATCGCCCGTAAAATAGCCTGTAGAATACAGCCACCCCATGAGCGCTATGAGCGACCCTGCAAGAAAAATAATACTTATGCTTGCAATGCGTTTGTGCTGCTGACAAATAACGATAAAGAAAATAAGTCCCGGTATCGCAGAAGAATCAAAAATGCCTCCATCTAACATGCTTTTCAAAACCATGAAAGATGACAGCCCATACAGAAGTGAGAAACTGATATTTCTCCAGAGCGGCAATGAGTGAACATATTGCAACTTTGTTCGATAGTAGGCTACTACCGCAACACAAGCTATGAGTGCAAGTAAAGCTTGGAGAAAGAATACCGGCTGCGGTACAAGCCCAAGCAAAGCAAACCCAGAATCTGTGTTTGGAATGCTCGATGAAGAGAAAAACTGTGTAAAAAATACCAAAGCACCTTTGGTAAAATGGTTGTGCAAAAGAGCAGTCGAGGTGAACGTTCCGTTATTAGCGATGAGCGTATATGTATATGGCAGATGATGCTTTGCGAGGAACCACAGGTATGTGCCGAGGCTCAATCCAAATGAGCCTATGATGCCTGACCACAGAACAAACGGTAGATATATGTGGGCACGAGCGAGCTTCTTTGATTCTTTTTTTGTTGAAAAAATAATATATATCAGAGCGAGCACAATGCCGTAGAGAAAGAAAAAGGTTGGCTTTGAGTCGCTACGCCCTGGCGCAATAGTATTGATAATGGAATGTATCACTACACCCACATAATCATTCAAAAAATATGCCGCGAGACAAATTGTCAGGAAAAAAATCCCGGTGAAATATATTTTTTTATCCATAGATTTTCAGCTAAAAGAAAGGCTAGTTTCCATATCCCCCACCACCCCCACCACCGCCACCACTAGATGGTGCCGGAGGATTATAGAACGTCGTCAATGTTGTATAACCACTGACAATACCTGTTTGCTGTGAGCCTTTTGCTGTTTCAAATGATTTATTGAGAGTATCTGTGCTACATCCCCCACACTGATTCTGTACAGCAAGTGGCGCAATATACTTGTACTCGAGGCCCTTATCTTTACATGTAGGATCTATGCCGCAGGGATCAATAGGAAGTTTTGGCATATACTTTGAAATCTCAGCTTGGAATGTCGTCCAATTTGCAGGATTAGTCAGAATACCTGCGACGCAAGCATATGCCTGGTCAGTGGTTGGTGTACCACTGATAGGTTGACAAGCAGTGCCCCCAAGATAGGGCGCATGTCCATTGTCTTCAATATATAATTTTACTGCCGTATCAATTGCGCGTGTTTCCTGTAGTCGCTTCGAATCTAACGCTTTGACACGCGCGCTTGCCACGCCGGTCATAATGATGCTTGAAAGCAAACTGATAATAGAGATGACCACGAGCAACTCAATGAGAGTAAAACCTTTATTTTTGGTGAAAGACATAGTGCATATAGTATAACAAAAAACTCCCTGTTTGGGAGTTTTTTGAGTACTTGGGGAAAACTATTTCTTCTCTGGAGCAGGAGCTGCACCTTCTTCACCTTCTTTGACTTCCTTGCCCTTTGCTTCGACTTCAATAGCTGACATGTCGATTGCTGCTGGAGCCTCTTCCTTCTCTTCCTTAGGCTCGGAGATAGCAGTGACTACTTCCTCAGGGTTGATCTTGAGAGATACGCCTGTTGGGAGGATGATATCGCTTGCATGAACAACATCCGAGAACTCGACGAGCTTTGAAATATCGATTGAGAGCTCATGTGGGAGGTCGCGAGGAGCTGCTTCGATCTCAATCTCACGGTGAACTTTGACGAGGATACCACCCTTGTCCTTTACTGCTGGAGAAACGCCAACATATACGAGTGGGATGTGAACTGTGACCTTCTTGCCCTTTTCAATGACATAAAAGTCAGCATGACGTGGCTCGCCAGACAATGGATGGATATCAATGTCGTGAATGAGAGACTCATGCTCATTTGAACCTTCTTTTAAGATGATGACTGATGATTCGCCGGCCTTTTTCCAGATTTTCTTGAATTCTGAAAGAGACATGGTGACAGGCGTGGTCTCTTCTTTTGGTCCATAAAAAACCGCAGGAATAAGCCCTTTTTGTCGCAAAACCTCGCGGTTCTGCTTCATATCTCGCTTTTCTACGTTAAGTGTAAGCATGTTATATATTAATACGAATAAGAGCGCTCATTATACATGAAATAGTGAGGGAGTCAAAGGTTGATTGAGATTTAAGCTGACCTTATTTACTATCGGCTAGAGTGTGGGTTTTGAGACCTTCGGCATAGAGCTTTTGGACTTCTGACGCGAGAAGTGACTCATTGTAAATTTTTACATCATCTATATATCCGTTAAAAAACTCTTGTCCACCATACGCCTGAGGATTTGTCTGCTGCCCTGGTTCAGCACCTATATATATACCAGCAATTGGCCTTGTTGGTATACTTGCACTAGATAGGCTAGCAACTTGTTTTCCGTCAACATATACCGTAATGACCGACGTACTGTAATTAAAATCGGCAGTAATATTATGCCAGACATTAGTGTCCGCACATACAGATTGTGAATTTATAGACAAATCACCCGTCTGCGCATTATCAGACATGACTTTAAGCGCCCCTTGGGCACATTTAATTGTATAGCCTTTATCATTTAGAGGATCAGCACTATTTGGCAATGTAACGATTACCTGAATTGGAAATGATGTCGATAGTTGCTTTTCCCAAACACTGATTGTTCCGCCTTTTTGTGTTGTTGTAATAAATGGAACACCTCCAGCATAAACAACATAAAAATATCCAACGCTAGTATTTACAGACGAACCACTACCATTTGCACCAGTCCCAGTTGTAATAGTGCCCCACGACCCCATATTATAACCATTATTGGAGGTGTCTTTCCCATAATTTGTTGAGTCATTAAAATCAAAACTTGCAATTAAATTAGATCCTAATTTATGGTAGTTGTAGGTATCAAACGTAACAATACTGGCGATACGACCCTTTTCCCTCGCACTCTGCAGACTAGCCAACACGACACTCGACAAAAGGCCGATGATGGAAATGACCACTAGAAGTTCGATCAACGTAAAGCCCTTGCGGTACTTATTGATAATCATAGATAGTGCTTATAGAAGGTAATATTTGACGACAAGGACAGTTACGAAAAAATTACAGGCCGCACTCGCAAGCAAAATAATGCGTGTCGGCAAGGGTAACTGAGCGGTGACTTTTTTTGTTTTCATCTTCATATGTTTATTTAAAATGATTATCTATTAACGAAATACGAAAAAATACAAAATCACTGCAGTCGCAATGAAATTGATAGAAATGAGCCCAATCAAAACCGCTTTGGCGCTCGATTCGCCGCTGATGATGCCATGCTTGATCAGCCAGTTGACCATTCCGATATGAGATGGCCCCTGAGGCTGGCCGACTTGTGGCATGCCTGCAGAATTATTCGCCACGTGAGCAGGTCGGTGTGGATTGTTTTCAAAATCTGCCTCAAATTGAATATCAGACATAATATTATTATACCATATTATTCACAATACGAAGCTTCTCCTCTACCACCTTTTGCATAGCTTGTTTTGCAGGACGAAGGAACTTATATGGCGCTACTTCATCAGGATTTTCGGAAAGAGCCTTCACTAAACCTGATCTATAGGCGAGACGGAGCTCTGTGTTCACGTGCACTATCCCCACGCCATTTTTGACTGACTCGAAGATATCGCTCGCGGAGTTGCCTGATGCACCATGAAGGACAAGAGGAATCTTGACTGCTTCACTGATCTCTTTCACGCGCTTGGTATTGAGCGCAGGATCGCCACCACGGACGACACCGTGGATGTTACCGACCGCAGGAGCGAGCATATCGACACCTGTCTCAGTGACGAACTTGAGCGCATCTTCTGGCTTGGTCATAGCTGCATCGCCGACGACTGCGCCTGCAGGGATCTCATTTAAAACCTTTGAGGAGGTGCCAATAAAGCCGAGCTCACCCTCCACAAGAACATCTCTTCCGCTTGCACGCGCATACTCAACGCACTGCTTGGCGATCTTTACGTTTTCTTCAAATGAAAGCTGTGCTCCGTCAAAGATAACCGCATCAAAGCCTGCATCGATAGCTTCTTTTACCCTATCAAATGAATAGGTATGATCCGCATTGAGGAATACCGGCTGACCAGTGCTTTCGCGGATGCCTTTGACGACTGCAGCGATAGCTTTGACTCCTACGTAATCGCGCTCTCCTTCTGATACACCGATGATGACTGGTACATTGAGGCCTTTTGCCGCATCAACGACTGCCCACACTCCATCGAGGGTGCAGATATTGAAATGTCCAATAGCGATATTATTTTTTCTCGCATCTGTTATGTATTCGCGGAGGGTTTTCATGTGGAATAATTATGGATTAGTTGTTGCCGTAAGAGTTGAGGTTGCTACATATGTGTCGTTTGGAATAACAGGGCTTGGATTTGAGTTAACAACAACACGGAAATAAAGAGTTGTTGTCGCACCTGAGGCTGATGTTTGGAGAGTACGGTTAACAATCGTAACTGGAGTCGTTGAAGCATTGAGCCAGCAATTAATCGTGGCATTACTTGTCGCTGAGTTTGTACTTGCACCAGTATTGCAAGTATTTGAACCATTATTTTTGAAGAGGGTCACATTATCTGCTGTTGATGAAGCGGCAACACTATAGGCAAAAGCAGCGGTATTTGCGGCAACTGAAGCTGAAGTCATCCAATAAGCTGGAAGAGTGGTAGTCGCTGGCCATGCAGGGATATAGTTCGATGAGCTCGCATTACCGATCATACCGAGCGATGAACTAGCTGTGAGTGTCATGTTGTAGCCGGTACTATTACCTGTAGTTACGACAACCTGAGTCTGACCATTTGACGTACCACCAGTGATACCTCCAAGTGATGGTGACAAGACAATGTTTGAGGCCGGTGTCGCAAATGAAACTTCAGTTGTAACAACCTGAGAAACCTTGAACTGGCTTGTTGTGACCGCACCAAGACTAATCGCAGGCTCTATTGCCACGAAAAGGAAACTAAAGATGAAAAGAGCTGTTATTGCTTGGACTACAGTGCGCATATTATTTTTTTGATTTTTTAGGAACAAAACTTATACGACTAGCGATCCATCGAATACCGCCGATGATCACGATAAGACCAATAAAGATGAGCAGGATAATCTTCCAAGGTATAACCCAGAATACGAGATCAGCCGTTTCTGTTGTACTACCATAACCAGGGTTTATGTTTGCATGAGCAACATAACGGCCAAAAAGAAATGTTGGCTGCCATTTGACTTCACGGAATCGGAGAGAATCAGGCATGGCAAACCAAGGATCAATAAGGATATTGCCGACAGTCGCACCAAACATATTTGTCACTGATATCGTACCTGATGGGTCGAGATAGACATTTCCATCATTTTTAAACAAAATGTTAAACAATATCGGATCTGTCTGACTGACTGAGCTTGACCATACAAACGAGCCACTTGGAAGCGTGAAGCTCTGCATAGAACCATTTGCTTCAGTAGGCCCTGGGACACGGACAAAGAAGAGTGTACCGATGCGCGTAATAATAGGATTAGTACCACCGACACCAGAAGACGTTGTTGATCCTTCCACGCTAACCACACTAACGACAACACTACCGTAAAGACCACCTGGTTGTGCGTCAGCAGGCAAAGAAATCGTTACAGGAACACGTGCACGCTGACCAAACGGAATCATAATCTTTGTCGAAGAAATATGAATGCTATCTTTCAATGAATATGGACCTCGGTCACTTCCGAGCAATACAACAGAACGTCCTGGATCATTTGAACCAGTGAAATCTTCTTCGCTAACCTGAAAAACTTTATCTGAACCAAGACGGTTAGCAATAGTGAGATCGACGGTTTGTGATTCTCCAGGAGCAATCTGAAGCTCTATCTTGCCTGGGCCAACAACAAAATCATGGTAATTAACAAGATCAGGAAGAGGCTCAAGGGCATATGTTGGCTGAGCTGGAGCAGAAACAGTTTTTACCGCAGACATAGCAGCACTGACAGATGAAATACTTGTGAAAATAGTCAGTCCAAATATAGCTACACTAACTCCTATCGAAAGAATGCTTATTTTTCGATAGATAGTCGTCTGGGAAATCTGATTCATGTTTATGGATTAGTTGTTGCTGTGAGAGTCGATGTTGCTACGTATGTATCATTTGGAATAACTGGACTTGGGTTAGAGGTGATATTGACTCTAAAGTAAACTGTTGACGTTGCACCTGACGCTGGCGTCTGGAGAGAACGATTTATGATAGTTATAGCAGTTGTTGATGCGTTAAGCCAGCAGTTAATCGTTACATTACTTGTTGCTGAGTTTGTACTTGCACCTGTATTACATGCATTTGATCCGTTGTTCTTGAACAATGTGACGTTGTCAGCAGTCGATGATGCGGCAACACTATAACCGAAACGAGCTGCATTTGATGGAGTAGTGAAGCTATAGTCAGGAACAAGGTTAACTGTAGGCGTATATGCGGGGATACTGTTCGATGAACTTGCATTGCCAATCATGCCAACAGATGAGCTCGCAGTAAGCGTCATATTATAGCCAGTAGAGTTGTTGGTCGTAACCACAACTTGAGTTTGTCCATTTGACGTACCACCAGTGATACCTCCGAGCGAAGGCGACATGGTGACATTTGCAGCTGGTGTTGCGAACGAAATCTCACTCGTGACTGTCTGAGAAATAGTGAACTGACTTGTTGTAACTGCACCAAAACTGATCGCAGGCTCAACAGCGGTGAAGATAAATGTGAGCACAAAAAGCGCCAATACGGCTTGATTGAGTGTGCGGGTTATTTTTCTAATCATTGAAATAAATTAATTGATAATTTTAATAAAAACAGGTACGAAAACAAGTTCGAATACCTATATATTAACATGTAATGCTACGCCTCTTCAACAACATAAACTGTGTATAACGTAAGGCTTTTTTATTACTCATGTTATAATTTCCTCATGTTCAAAAAACCACTTGATATCGTTGCCATCGGCGATACTACTACCGACGCTTTTATAAGACTCAAAGATGCTCATGTCACCTGTAAAGTGAATACGAATGACTGCGAGATCTGTATGCCCTTTGGCGACAAGATTCCCTTCGAGTATGTAAAAGTAGTCAAAGCAGTCGGCAATGCTGCCAATGCTGCAGTCAGCGGTGCTCGCCTCGGACTTCGTTCTGCCCTCATCACTAACCTCGGCGGCGACCAGGGCGGCAAAGACGATATGGCTGAACTGCAAAAAAACAGCGTCATCACCTCATATGTAAAGATCCACCCAAACAAGCCGAGCAACTACCACTTCGTACTCTGGTATGACGTCGACCGCACTATCCTGGTCAAACACACCGACTATGATTACAAGCTCCCTGCATTCCCTGCGCCGAAATGGATTTACCTCACTTCGCTCGCTTCGACTACGTATGACTATCATATGATGATAGCGGACTACCTCGAAAAGAACCCGACGGTCAGGCTCGCTTTCCAACCAGGTACATTCCAGATGGAGCTCGGATTTGAGAAACTTGAACGCATATACAAAAAAACTGATTTACTTGTTGTAAATGTCGAAGAAGCACAACGCATGCTCAAGACCAAGACACGCGACATCAAAGCTCTCATAAAAAATCTCGCTGACTATGGACCAAAAATGGTCGCTATCACTGACAACACCAACGGCGCATACCTCTATACTGGCGAGCACTACTATCATGTGCCGATGTATCCCGACCCACGTCCAGCCTTTGAACGCACTGGTTGTGGAGATGCGTGGGCTTCCACTTTTATCTCTGCGCTCGCTCTCGGTAAAGATCCACTTGAAGCTCTCATCTGGGCTCCCGTCAATCCAATGTCAGTCGCTCAATTCATCGGCGCACAAGAAGGCTTGCTCACCCGTGACCAGCTCGAATGGTGGCTCAATAGAGCTCCTGATGAATATAAGGTAAAAGAGATTTAGAGATTAATGATACAATTATCAATAATTCAATGACCAATAAATCGCACACGAAAGGTTTTACTCTGATTGAGCTCCTGGTGGTAATCTCGATTATCGGGCTATTATCGAGTGTTGTGTTGGCGAGTCTACAGAGTGCTCGTCAAAAAGGAGTGGTTGGAGCAGGACAAACTTTTGATGATCATACGTACCATGCGTTTTCAACAAATGCAGTATCCCTCTATCCGCTTAATACTGTGCCACCAATCGATGCGACAGGAAATTCTTCACCGTCATGGACATGCACAAACGTATCAGTAGACTCGAATGGAATTAAAGGAAGCGCGTTAAATTTCACAACTACCAGTGCTAACTGCAGCATGCCGCTTTCTCAATTTACAGTTTTGAATTTCCCGATTAATCCATTAAACGGCAGCATATCTTTTTGGATAAAGCCATCCTCATCGTTTGTTTGTCCTTCGAGTGGTTTTATAAATCTCATTTATATTGCTAATTTATGGTTAAGAATTAAAGATAGTAGTTGTCATATAACAGCCGAGAATAGTTATACTGGCATAACAACCAAAACCGGAATTAAACCAGGTGAATGGAATCATATAATGTTAAGTTGGTCTAATATCAATGGTGGCAGTACGAATTATTACGTAAATGGAAAATTGGATAATACAGTAAGCGGTATAATCCAGGACATTGCGGCTACAAACATAATTCTTATTGGAAATTATGGTAGCACTGGATTCACAGGTCTCATTGATGAGATGAACATGTATACTCAATCCATCCAAAACCCTTAGGATCTATCTGACGGCTAACTAAAATCCTCCAACATCTTCCCCTTTGCCTCTTCAAACTTTCCTTCAACAATAGCTGTCCTGAGCCTCTTAACGAGATGTACCAAAAAATGTAAATTATGCACCGAGAGCAATGTCGCGCCCAGCATCTCCTTTGCTCTGAATAGGTGCGCTATGTATGCGCGCGAATAGTTTTTACAGGTATCACATCCACAATCCGGATCGAGCGGACTGAAGTCATCCTTATATTCTGCGTTGAGTAAGTTGATTCTGCTTTTCTTTTTTCCTTCTGCATCAACAAGACCGACTGTCGGATATATGTAGGCCGCCCCGGTTCTTGCGAGACGCGTTGGCGCGACGCAGTCAAACGTATCAATGCCATTTGCTACACCCAAAATGAGATCGATCGGTTCGCCGATGCCGAGAAGGTGACGTGGCTTATCTTCTGGCAGCTCTTCACATACCCATTTGACCGCAGTGCCGATATCATCTTTATCAAATGAGCCCCCAATGCCGAAACCATCAAAATCCATAGCACCGATATCTTGAGCACTCTTTCGGCGCAGGTCTTCATGACGACCCCCTTGGACGATACCAAATAGCGCAGGAGGTAGGAGATAAGAGCCAGGAGATAAGACTTCAGCTTCTCTTACCTCATATCTCTTAGCTCGTAGCTCTTTGTGTTCTTTGAGACATCTCTCTGCCCACACCCGCGTCCTCTCAACTGCCTTTTTTTGATACTCATAATCAGCACCCGGCGTCGCGCATTCATCAAATGCGAAAATTATATCAGCAGCAATATTGTGCTGAATTTGAATTGACCTCTCTGGAGTAAATCTGTGTTCAGAACCGTCAATGATAGATTTGAAGGTAACACCATCATCGTCTATCTTTGCCAGCATCGATTCGGTATCGCTCTCAACCGGTGTTTCTTTTTGGTTATTGTCTCTTGGTTCTTGGTTATTTTTGTCCGCTATCTTCTTTCCTCTGCCTTTGACCGTACCGAGCGAAAATGCCTGAAAGCCGCCCGAGTCGGTGAATGTCGGACCCGACCAATTCATAAACTTCCCCAGTCCGCCAGCCTTTTTTATAATCTCATCACCTGGCTGAAGATATAGATGATAGGTATTAGCCAAGACGGCATCAGCGCCGACTTTTTCGCGGACAACATCAGTAGCAACCGATTTCACTGTAGCCTTTGTGCCAACGGGTATAAAAGCTGGTGTCTCGATGATTCCATGAGGCGTCTCAATGCTTCCTGCACGAGCGAGCGAGTTTGCCACCTTGGCTTGAATGGTGAATTTCATATTCCGTATGTTACACTACTTCCATGAATTCTAAAAATAAAAACAGCAATCCGTTCGTCCGCGAAGACATACATGCAAAAGAGATCCTGACGCACCTCGAACGCATCAATCGCGAATTTTACGATGGCTTCGACTTTCTTTCAAAATATCCAAAATCCATAACCGTCTTTGGTTCATCGCTCGCCAGTCGCGACAGCGAACATTACAAAAAAGCATATGACTTGGCCGCATGCGTGGCGCGCGATCTCAAATACGCGGTGCTGACCGGCGGTGGACCTGGCATCATGGAGGCTGCCAACAAAGGTGCATACGATAACGGTGGCATCTCACTCGGACTCAATGTCACACTTCCACATGAGCACTCAGTTAATCCATATGTCACTCATTCGATGAAGTTCACGTACTTTTTCTCTCGCAAGACCATGCTCTCATTCGCCGCAGAAGCATACGTCTATTTTCCGGGAGGATTTGGTACATTCGACGAACTCTTCAGCGTGCTCACCCTCATCCAGACTGGCAAGATCCCTCATGTACCTGTCATCCTCTTTGATTCTGGCTTCTGGAATCCTGTCAAAGCTATGATTGAAAAAGCGATGCTCGATGGATATCATACGATCGAAGAGCGCGATCTTAAACTCTTCCATATCACTGACTCAGTCGAAGAAGCGGTCAGCCTCATACAAAAAGCACCGGTGTCAGAATGGTGGAGAAATATAAACTAGGAGTTAGAAGAATCGGACAAACAAAAATACTCACATTGCTGTGAGTATTTTTGTTAAGCGTACCAGAAGAGTAATAAATTACTGCTTTGGGCGAGCCTCAGAAACTACGATCTTGCGACCGTCGAGTTCTGAACCGTTGAGCTTCTCAACAGCTGTAGCTGCATCTGCATCATTTGCCATCTCCACGAAGCCGAAGCCCTTTGAACGGCCTGACATCTTGTCGATGATAACTGCTGCTGACTCAACTTCCCCAGCCTGTTCGAAGTGCTTCTTCAGGGTGGCGTCGGTTGTACCCCAGGCAATACTGCCTACGAAAAGTCTCTTTGACATTTCTTTTATTACCCGCAACGAATCACTTATACAGTAACGCGCTAGCGGAGCTCTCAGTCGTTAATGCTAACGCGTATGTGACGAGAAACATACAGCGAGAGTAGTATAGCATATCTATAGACAAAAAGCAAGTGGCGTAAACGCCAAATAAACCCTACACAGAGCCATTATTTTACTAGAACAATCATATTAGAAGTGAAAATACCTTCCAACTTTGACCGCAAAACGACGTAATGTAGAGATCTTTGTCTTATATTGAGGCGCCCCGCTACCCTGCTTGTTATAGAGCGCTGTAACTTGCGCCCCTGTGAGCGGCCTATCGTACAAACGAACATCAGCGATTTGACCTTCGAGCGTCGGTTGACCGCCCTGTGATCCACACAAAATAATATCATTACTATTTGTAAATGAATGAACAGTTCCGTGACCACCACCAAGGACATAATCAATAGTCGCAACTACTCCATCGATATAAAACGTCATGTTCGTATCATCCAACCCAGTCGTAAGATCTCCATTTGTAACCATAACGAGATGATGCCACAAGTTATCCTGCGTCTGCGAAAAATTTTGCTCGACCCAGTTCGCTCCTCCTGGATCTTGAAGCTGACCGTCAATCAGATTTTCGCCGCTAATGAACTGCATCATTCCCCACCCTGCTCCAGTGGACTGACCGCCTGGACTCCACTTACCGATAATCATTTCGTCTTGTCCCATGGCATGACCCTTATACCAAAGTGATACGGTAAATGTTGGATCATTATCAAGGAAATTTCCTACGTTAACTGCCTCACCCTGCTGTGCATCTTGATTACACGATAATGAATAGGTATTGATCGGCGTATCTGTAGAATATTGCGGCTGAAAAGGACCGTTGCCTTGAGGTGTTCCATCATGACTATTTCCAGAGCTATCAATAACAGTGGCATATCGAGTTCCCTCGTCAAATGTATAGTGCGCGACAAGTCCGGTAGTAATATCTTCAAGCGCATAGGCATAATTGCCTCCCGTTGAGAGGATGAGCATGAGCGATACAGTAAAGAGTATTTTTTTCATGTACAGTATTATATCTTATTTTTATGGTGTTGCCGTGGTTGCATCCGAAGATCCTGTCGTTGCATCAGTTGGTGCTACTGATGAGACTGTTGATGTCTCTGGAGCGGGTGCTGTCGCAGTTTCAGTTGTAGGTGTTGGGCTCGGTGCAGGATCTGAAGTTATTGTTGCTGTACTTGATGTGGCGGTCGCACCCTCTGTTCCTGTAGTCGCTGGTGTTGAGCTTGCGCTTACATCTTCTACCGTAGTCACGGTACTCGTAGCTGTTGTGGTAGTTCCTGTTGATGTCGTATCAAATACAGGATTTGTTTGGATAACTGGCGCTGCTGACACGACCGGCGTCGATGTTGCTGTGTCGCATGATCCCTGTGTTCTCTGGAAATTACCCATATCATCGATGCGAACACACCAGGTTTGTCCGCTTGGTGACTTCATTTCGAGACCATTTGACACTGCGGCTGTCTGGGTCTCGACGCGACCAGCGATGAGCGTCTGGAAATTACCGATTGCGGCGGTGATCTGATGGACAGACCAATCTCCTGCAGAGCTGATGACCTGACCGCTTGAGTTCATGATGTCGTAGACCGCAAGAGCAACTGACTGGATGAATGTTGTCGATGAAGCGATAGTGGTAGCAGTCGTTGAAGCGATCATGGCGAGGGTTGAAGTGCTCAATGTTTCGAGGCGTGAGGTCGTTGAGGCGAAGTCGGCGATCGAAACAGTCGATGATGCAAGAGAATCTATACGAGCTTGTAGTGCTGCGAGCTGGCTCGATACGTTCGATATATCGCTGCCAGTATTTGTCGATGAGGCAGTTGCAGACAATGCACTCAACTGGTCATTGATATGGTTGAGTGAAGCACTCAAACACTGCGTGCCGTATGCACAGACATCACCAACTGTCTTGAGTGTACCGCTCGTATCAACTGACAAACTTGCAAGATGATCATCGTGCTCGTAGTTCTGAACAAAGCCCATGACGGTTCCGCTCACATCGTTCATCGGCTCGAGAGCGATGGCGACCACCTTGGTTGAACTTCCGGTTGCACGCATACCGACGCCAGAGACTGATGAGATAGTGATCGGATCACCGATAGCGATAGGACCATTTTCATTGCTTACTCTGACTGGGACGCGACCATTAAGAGCGATTGGGAACTTTCCTGCTGCAAATTCTGATGAGTCTGGCTGGAGACCGAGTATCAAACCAGGATCAGTAGAAACGATGCCCATGAGAGAGTGAGCGGTATCCTTTGAAGCGCGGACGATCGATGTGCCATAGCTTGCACTGACAATCTCGCCTGGCTTGAGATCATCTGCTGATGAATACATTTCAGCGACGTCTGAACCACCAAGTGTTGATGAGACTGCAGTGACACGACCAGTAGTTGAAGCCGTACACCAGCCATCACTATCGACACAGAGACCACCTTTCACAATAGCTATACCAGCTTGAACCTTACCGTTACCAACGATCATATAGTTCTGGAGAGCTGACGGGAGACCCATACCCTGACCAGCAACAAGTCCTGTTGTCGTAGCGACAAAGAAGCCGAGTGTTGAAGTTGCACCGTTCGTAGAAGTAGTGAAGAGTGGGTTTCCAGTAGTCGCGGTAGAAGTCGCGAGAGACCAGCCAAACGCTCCTGTTGGAACAGTTGTGGTCGACTGAATCGGATAGTTGATGAGGTTGCTATGGATAGTCAAGTTGCTACCTACGCCAGCGCCGAGATACGTAGAACCACCAACTGAGAATGCGAAGTTCGCTGAAGGGGTGTTCGTCGCAACGCCGACTGAGCCGTTGCCGTTCACACCAGCGATGACAAATGAAGGTGTCGAACTACCCTGGTTACCGATCCAGAGACTATTGGCCATTGTTCCCATTTCAAGTGAGAATCTGCCGAATGGTGATGATGTGCCGATACCAATGAGACCTGCTGGACTTGAACGTGTTGAGATACTGAAGATCGGAGTATTTGTCGTAGAGGTGGCAATAGACCAAACGTTATCGAGACCGTTCAAAACTGTACTTGTTGCCTGTGTCGGATAGTTGATGATACCTGAGTGGATAGTCAAACTAGTTCCTATGCCTGAGCCCAAGTATGTTGAACCGCTGACACTGAGAGTTGCGAGGCTTGATGGAGTACTTGATCCCATGCCGATAGAGCCGTTTGCAAGCACTGTCATAAGAGTTGAGGTTGCCGTTCCATTCGTTGTTGAAGCAATGGTCAAAAGCGGAGTATTGGCGACGCTGTTGCGTGTATTTGCGATCGATACCACTGCAAATGGCGAAGTGGTGCCGACGCCTACATATCCGTTTCTATTGATGCTGAAATATGGATTCGTGCCAGGCGTATTTCCTGTTCCAATCTGGAAGAAGTCATTATCCGTAGAATCATTATCATTGACGCGCGCCATCCAGAAATCTGTGTCGCCCCCATTATTTCCTCCCATAAGGATCGACGGCGCTGCGCCAGGAGTATTTGTATTATAGAGATGGAGGGTTGCGAGAGGACTTGAAGTGCCGATGCCGACATTGCCGTTACCAAGAACAGTGAACAAAGTTGAACCGCTACTTGAGGCCACTGTGAGGAGAGAGTTTCCACCATTTTGTGCAATAGAAGTAATAGAAAGTTTTGCAAATGGAGACGAAGTTCCAATGCCGATATTTCCTGCTGAAGTGATATGGAAGTAAGAAGCGCCCGACGATGAAGCGACGTCGAAGATCTGACCTGTTGAACCGCTCTGACCCACAAGAGCAAGGAGTGCATTTGGTGTGGTTGTGCCGATACCAACGTTGCCGTTACCATCAACAGTCATGCGGATATTTGTTGATGTCGCGGTGCCGCCTGTCATGAAGTAGAGCTTCTTGTTTGCCGTAGCGTTGTTAATATAGAAATCTCCAGAGGCCAAGGACATTACGGATGTATCACCTCCTCCACCAACATTGTAAGTCTGTGGATTGTAGAAATTCGAGTTATTAGCACAGATGGAGACAAAACCTGTCAGGTCAGATCCATTGTTTGCGGTGGCAGTCTGACACGCTTGTGCATTAAGACCAGAACTCAGATTTTTGACATTGTTTTCCAAAAAGTCGTTAACAGTGCCTATGACATTTATCCCTTCTTCACTCTGGCTAGTGCCCATGTCGATAAGCAGCTTAGCAGGATTGTTTGGGTCGATCGATTGCTGGGAAGTGGTTCCAATAGTGACATTTCCATTTCCAAGAACAGCGAACAGGCTCTGATTTGTAGTTGAAGCAATAGTGAAAAGTGGCAATGTTCCGTCTTGCTGCGAGCCATTTGAAACTGAGAGCTTTGCGTATGGTGTGGTACTGCCGATACCAACGTTGCCTGTGTAATCTACGATAAAATATGTATCTGAACCTGAACCAACGGTGACATCTCCAGCGAAGGTGCTTGTTGCCGTTGTCGAAGTTGCGGTGAAATACGAAGCGGTCACATTGTTTGCAAAGTATCCACTACCCATAACTGAAAGCGCGGTGAACGGTGAAGTGGTGCCGATGCCGACATTGCCAGTGAAGAATGAAGTGAATGCATTTGGATCGAACCAGTACTTTGCGGTTGTGGTTGCGTTGCCGCCAATAGTGACGATGTCAGTCGTGTTGTTCGAGTAGTTGATGAAGCGTCCTGCAACTGATGAGGTTGTTGTTGACCATGAGCTCGAACCACTACCGCCTCCTGTTGGCCATGCTGAACGACAGTCTGTTGAGATACAGATCGTTGCTGCTGACAAAACTGTCGTTGAAGCATTGTCGAAATGTGATGTCGAACTTGCATTCAACCCATTCTGGAACCATGCGATGCCCGTGGTTGCCTGATTCGTTGCGCCGAAGTTGGTGAGAGGAGTAAATGAATATGTACCCGAAGAAGTTGTTGTCGCAACCCAGCGTACACCTGTTGCAGTCGACATGAGGACATATCCTGCGGTACCAGCTGAAGCGGCGTTGTCATACAAGCCACCGGTGAGGACCATACTGCCCGCGACTGAAAGTGTCTTCCATGGTGTAGAAGTGCCGATACCAACGTTACCTGAGTAATCAACAACGAAAGCATCTGAGCCACCTGAACCGACACTGATATCACCGGCGAATGTTGATGTTGCAGTTGTCGAAGTTGCAGTGAAATATGATGCAGTGACGTTATTTGCGAAGTATCCATTGCCCATAACTGAGAGAGCAGTGAATGGTGAGGTGGTGCCGATGCCGACATTGCCATTGAAAAGTGCTGTCTCGAAGTGCGATGTCGAACTTGCATTCAACCCATTCTGGAACCAGGCGATGCCAGTGGTTGCTTGGTTGGTTGCACCATAGTTCGTGAGTGAGGTGAATGGATATGCAGCGCCAACTGGGAAACCGAGTGAAGATGTTGCGGTCAATGTGTAACCACCAAGAGCATTACCTACGAGCACTTGGCCATACGTAGGAGCTGTAGTGAGTCCTGTGCCTCCGTAGAGGACGCCAACTGATGAGGTTGCACTAACTGTGCCATTGTTTGCTTGGAGAGGACCATTCAATGTACCAACCGTAAGACCGTTGGTGCCAGCAACTGTGAGCGCTGTTGTTGAAGCGTATGGGAATACCGAAGCAGTAGATGTAGTTGCGGTGAAGTATGATGCAACTACCTGACCATTAACCGAAAGAGGTGCGTATGGCGATGTCGTGCCAATACCAACACCCGTAGTATTAACAGTAAGCGTAGGCGTTGACGAATATCCAACTTGGAATGTATCTGCTGTCGAGTTAGTGAACCCTTTACCAAAGGCAGTCGACAGGCTTTGAGTCGCGCTGATATTGCTGCCCCATACAAATGAGCCGGCTCCAGACGCTACGATGTTTCCAGACAAGATTGTCGTATTTCCTCCAGCAAAAGAGCCTGCTGCTTGTGAGTTGATAGAGTTTCCATAGCCCGCATATCCGACCGCGACAGATCCGCTATTATTTGAATTAATCGAACCTGCATTTAATACATAACCAAGCGCCACAGAGCCAACACCTGTCGATTTTATCAACGAGAGACCTCCGGCACCGTCAGAATATCCTGATGCGAAAGCGTTCGTTCCTGTTGCGACAATGTATTGATTTCCGACCGCAAGCGCACCGCCTACATATGCATTTCCAGTCGCCGAAAAAGCTGTTGTTGAAGCGTATGGGAAGGTTGAAGCGATCGAGGTTGAAGTTGCAGTGAAGTAGTTGACTGTTGGACTCGTGGAAGCTGAGAGTGCTGTTGTACCACCTGTTGAATATATCCAACCTTGGCTGAAGGTCGTTGCTCCGGTGCCACCATTAGCGACACCCAGCGTTCCTGTTGTTGAAGCAAGAGGGATTGAAAGGTTAAGTGATGAGGTTGATACTGCCGAGACGGTGCCGTTTGTTCCAAGGAGGAGGCCGCTGAGTGAGCCAACATAGAGGTTGCCTGCGACAGTGAGAGCTGTGGTAGATGCATTCACAAAGTGTGAAGTCGAACTCGCATTCAAACCATTCTGGAACCATGCGATACCTGTTGTGGCTTGGTTAGTTGCACCATAGTTGGTGAGTGAGGTGAATGGGTACTGGAATGTTGGAAGACCGAGTGATGAAGTTGCAGTAAGCGTGTATCCTCCTGCATTGTTTCCAACCAAGATCTGTCCGTATGTAGGAGCAGTGGTAAGTCCTGTGCCACCGTAGAGAACACCGACTGATGAGGTTGCTGATACTGTTCCGTTATTTGCTTGGAGAGGACCATTCAATGTACCAACCGTAAGACCATTTGTACCTGCAACTGTAAGAGCTGTTGTTGAAGCGTATGGGAAAGT
This sequence comes from Patescibacteria group bacterium, assembly GCA_040388415.1. GTDB lineage: Bacteria > Patescibacteriota > Minisyncoccia > Phycocordibacterales > PALSA-1337 > C7867-002. The sequence continues at coordinate 59,028 of JAZKBV010000001.1, read as the reverse complement.
TGAAGCAACTGTTGAAGTAGCGGTGAAGTTCGAGGCAGTGACGTTGCCAGCAAAGTAACCATTACCCATGACTGAAAGCGCGGTGAATGGCGAGGTTGTACCTATACCGACATTGCCTGACAAGAATGATGTCTGTGTGTTTGGATCAAACCAATATTTCGCTGTTGTAGTTGAGTTTGCGCCGATAGCGACGATATCAGTCGTATTGTTTGAGTAATTTACGAGACGTCCTGTAACTTGTGACGTAGTCGTTGACCATGAGCCACCCCCACTGCCACCACCAGTTGGCCATGCAGAACGACAGTCAGTTGAGATACAAATCGCTGTTGCCGAAAGAACTGTTGTTGAAGCATTCACAAAGTGTGATGTACTTGAAGCATTGATGCCATTCTGGAACCATGCGATGCCAGTGGTCGCTTGGTTAGTTGCACCATAGTTGGTGAGTGAGGTGAATGGGTATGCAACTGATGCGCAATCGCTTCCTGTACCACTTACTACACCGCTCACCGAATGGAGACATTGTGTGCCAGTGATATTTGGGAGATTGAGCGTGCCGACGAAATCTCTTGTTGATGATGCGTATGCTGTGCTAAATGCAGTACTTGAAGCAAATATAAATGTCGCTTTTTTGGTCGCGCCGTTGGCGAGGATTGCTGGTGTTGATTGGTCACCAAAATAGAAGCTGCCTTGTCCACGGAAGAACAAATCACCCGTGTCACCATTCTCTCCAAAATAACCGCTGTATGATTCCTGTCCAGAATATCTATCTATCACGAACCAGTTACCATCATTTGATTTGAAATACAAACGCGGAGTCGGATTACCTTCTATAAGTAGAGGACCTTTCACATGCAAAGTTTGTTCAGGTGAAGCAGTGCCGATACCAACGTTACCGCTGACAATGAGACCATTAGTTGGCGCGGCATTTGTTCCGGCATATGAACCGATAGCCACATTGCCTCCAACGTCGAGATTTGAGAGATGAGAAAGTGTTCCGATACCTACTTTTCCACTAGAATCAGTAGTTAAAGCATACGTGCCACTATATGTGTAATTTATTTGGTCGATTGTATCATCACCAAAATCAACTGTACTTACTACTCCATTCACATAGTTAATTGTTCCAATCTGATGATCATCACCAGTATCAAGAAGATTACCGCTTCCGTCATCATAGAATGTAAATGAGAAACCTCCATAATCACCAGTAACGCTGTTTGCAGTGATATTAGGATATGTTGTGGTGAAAGAATCAGAGCTTGGAGAATCACTAGTTGAGCCTCCGGTACCAGTTTGTACAGCAAAAGTGCCAGCGACATGGAGTTTATAACTAGGAGATGCAGTACCGATACCAACATTGCCATTCTGAAGGACAGTGAGACCTGCTGAGCCAGCAACACTCAAACCGCCACGGAACGTCGATGTCGCTGTCGTCGATGAAGCATAGTATGCAGCAGCTGTTGGAGTGCCGGTTGCGGTGAGCGTTGATCCCCCTGTCCATGAGGTGAGCATGCCTGCGGTGCCACCTGATACTCCTGTAATACCAAGTGACGACGTAGCAGTGAGAGTGTAACCACCAAGTGCGTTACCGACGAGGACCTGACCATATGCAGGAGCTGTAGTGAGTCCTGTGCCACCGTAGAGAACACCAACTGATGAGGTTGCTGATACTGTACCGTTGTTAGCTTGGAGTGGGCCGTTCAGTGTTCCGACCTTGAGACCGTTTGTGCCGGCAACTGTAAGAGCTGTTGTTGAAGCGTATGGGAATGTTGAAGCGATCGTGGTTGAAGTTGCAGTGAAGTAGTTGACTGTTGGACTCGTGGAAGCTGAGAGTGCTGTTGTACCACCTGTTGAATATATCCAACCTTGGCTGAAGGTCGTTGCTCCGGTGCCACCATTAGCGACACCCAGCGTTCCTGTTGTTGAAGCAAGAGGGATTGAAAGGTTAAGTGATGAGGTTGATACTGCCGAGACGGTGCCGTTTGTTCCAAGGAGGAGGCCGCTGAGTGAGCCAACATAGAGGTTGCCTGCGACAGTGAGCGCGGTGGTTGAAGCATATGGGAAACTTGATGCAGTAGACGAGGTAGCGGTAAAGTTTGAAGCTTTTACATTTCCTGCATAGTAACCGTCACCCATGACTGCAAACTTTGTAAATGGTGAACTTGTACCGATACCGAGGTTACCAAGGAAGTATGAGGCACCTGAACCAAGGACGCTCAAGCTCTGCGCGACAGTAGTTGATGCATTGATGACGAGCGTCTGGTTCGCAGCTGTCGCATTGAATTTACCATACAAGAGTGCGCTAGCCTTATCTCCCGCTGTGTTTGTTCTATCTTGGTTGTCTACATAGAATGAGTCTGAACCAGTCTCATACTTTCCTGCTGAATAACCGATGCCGATATTTCCTGTGCCGAGAGAGTTGAATAATGCACGAAAACCAAGAGCGGTATTGTTTGAACCAGTGGTGTTAAAACGAAGCGAAGATTTACCAAAAGCGGTGTTAAACGAACCTGTTGTATTTGCCTGGAGCGCTGATGTACCTCCCGCAGCACTGCTTGAACCTGTCGTATTTGAACGAAGGCTATATCCACCGATAGCAGTGTTATCGATACCAAATGTATTGGCATACATTGACCAGGTACCGACGGCGGTATTGTAGTTTGTGCCATTGTTTGCGAGCGCATTGTAACCAACAGCAGTATTTTCAACCGAAGATGTTGCTGTAGACAATGTATTGAAACCGATCGCGGTATTACTGAGACCATTTGGATCTGTGAGCGATGCGCCCGCATTGCCACCAAGCAATACAGACAATGTTGTGCTGCTTGCGACGAGGATCGTGGTTCCATCTTGCTTGTATCCATATGCACCATCCACGTTCACGAAGCCGTTGACATCGAGAGCATATGCAGGAGCAGCGGTTCCGATACCGACGTTGTTATTAGACAACAATGCAATATTGTAATTGCTTGATAGGCTGAACAAATTGTTTCCTGCATCCATTTTTATAGATGCCTTTTCAGCTTCATCATCAACAAAAGATATTGAATCGACACCGTCAGCGCCGTTATTTTGAACGGTAAGCGTTGGATTAACTGACTTAAGGTGTAATACGCTTCCTGGAGCATCCGTTCCGATACCGATACTTCCCGCCCCAGCTGGCATATAGAGAGTGTTGTTCAAATTCATGCTTCCATCATTTCCAAGATATGAGTTAGCAAAATTAGTTTCAAATTGAACATCCTGTGAAAGTTGTGTTGAGTTAAAGAAGAATTGACCAGTACCGTTCGTTCCACCTGAATTTCTAATTCCGAAGTAACCACCTGAATTACCTGTTCCAGCAATAAATTGGAGAGCAGCACTTGAAGCACCTGGCGCACGCAAGATACCAGTCTCGCCATTATTTGCATCGATAGTAAATCCATCGAATGCGTTGCTTGCTGAATTCACTAAATGAAGATTTCCATTGACGGTCAATTTTTCACTTGACGATGTCGTCCCGACTCCAACATTTCCATTCGTCCCAACGAACAACGTTGAAGTACCAGTAACAGCGGTACCATTTGCATTATAGAACGCTACCTGTCCCTGAAGACCAGAGTTGACAGTGCCTGAACCGAGACCGAGCGATGACGTCGCAGTGAGTGTGTAACCTCCTGCATTGTTTCCAACAAGAATATTTCCATATGAAGGAGCGGTCGTGAGCCCTGTACCTCCGTAACGAACACCGACCGATGTAGTTGCACTGACGATACCATTATTCGCTTGGAGCGGACCGTTAAGAGTACCAACCTTGAGTGTGCCTGTCGCTGTAATATTTGTTGCAGTGAGATTGCCCGTGAAGTATCCATTGCCAACAACTGAGAGATCAGTGAATGGCGAGCTGGTGCCGATGCCGACAGCGCCCTCTGTTACTGTCATAAGGTTATTTAGAACGACAGATGGATTGTCACAATTAACTTTAAGTCTGCTTATAGCATCAGGAGTATCGTACACTGAAAAGGCATCATCAACATCGCCACACTCAAAGAATGAGGTACCGTTAACCTCCAATTTATGTGTTGGATTTGGACTTCCCAAGCCTAGATTTTCTGTCCCATGCGAAATGCTTTTAATTATCTGATTCGCGTCAGCGTATGCAAGTGTCCCAGTTGCCTTTGAAACATCGTAGATCGTGTTTGCAGTGATAGAAAGCGTACTGTCTGGCGTTCCAGCAGTATTCACCAAGTCCGTGGTCTTGGACGAGATTTGTCCGCCTGATACGTAGAGATATCCGGGGTAATCATTTCGCTCGCTAACTTCAAGACCATACGAGGTCGCGCCGCCTGACGCTGACATATCTATGTTCGTATTATAAATGTACGCGGTCACACCATCGGCCTTGATACCATACGCAGTCGATGAGCCGCCTGGTATTCCACGGATATCGGAATCGTGTATGAAGATCCTCATCATAGTGCTGTCATAGACTCCATTTGCCATTTGTATGCCATCGCCCTTTGAATCGATCGTTACGTTCTCTATGTAGCCAGTTCCATCTCTATCAGGCGTCAATGACATACCCACTGTTCCCGCTAGAATGTAAACATCCTTTATAAGAACATTACGGAATGCTTCTATAGAATTGATACCGATATAACTTGGATTTATGACAGACAGATCTGTTATCTCTTCGCCTGAATTGATATCGAGAACACCAAATGTGGCAGTGCTCTTGATGACTGTACTATACTTGCCAGCACCATGCAGATGAACAAAAAATGTATTCAATCGACTCAAATCCAGGGTCGAGTTTCCGAGATCATACGTCGTAGATGCGAGGTATATCGAAGAACCGTTTTGGGCGATCGAAACAGCATACTTCAAAGCATTTCCGCGTCCTACATCAGTTGAGGTGGTAGCAACGACATACTTTGCACTTCCGAGAGGATCGATGATAGCGATTTCACCTTGTCTCAAGATCGGGAAGGTACTTGTCGCTGTTGTAGATGTTGCAGTGAAGTTTGATGCGGTGACATTGCCTGCGAAATATCCATTACCCATGACTGAGAGAGCCGTGAATGGTGATGACGTGCCGATGCCGACGTTTCCAGAATTGAACAAGAAAGCGCCATTATTGCCATCGACTCTAAATTCAGTGCCCAACGAGGTAAGCCTGATTCCTGTCCCATTGCCGCCATCATCGAGAACGATGCCTTCTGAATCATTGTTTCTGATCGATTGTCCATCTAGTGACTGCGAATTAAAACTGCCGGTCACATCGAACTTATTAAGTGGAGCTGTATTTCCAATGCCGACATTGCCATTCTGAAGCACCGTCAGTCCGTTCGTGCCAGCAACGAAACCACCCATGAACGTTGATGTCGCAGTCGTCGATGAAGCATAGTATGCAGCAGCTGTTGGAGTACCAGTTGCAGTGAGAGTTGAACCGCCAGTCCATGAGGTGAGCATGCCTGCGGTGCCACCTGATACACCTGTGATGCCGAGAGATGAAGTCGCGGTCAACGTATACCCGCCGAGAGCATTACCAACCAAGATATTGCCATATGAAGGGGCTGTTGTGAGTCCGGTGCCACCGTAGAGAACACCAACTGATGAGGTTGCACTTACCTTTCCGTTATTTGCTTGGAGTGGGCCGTTGAGTGAGCCGAGGAAGAATCCTGCGCCGTTTGACACGGTGAGCGCTGTGGTTGAAGCGTATGGGAAGGTTGAGGCGATCGAGGTTGAAGTTGCATAAAGGAATGTAACCGTTGGACTTGTAGAAGCACTCAATGCTCCGGTGCCACCGACTGAGTAGATCCATCCTTGTCCGAAGGCCGTTGCCCCTGTGCCGCCGTTTGCAACACCAAGTGTTCCTGTTGTTGAAGCGAGAGGTATTGAAAGGTTAAGTGATGAAGTTGAGACTGATGAAACTGTGCCGTTAGTTGCAAGGAGGAGGCCACTGAGTGAGCCAACATAGAGGTTGCCTGCGACAGTGAGCGCGGTGGTAGATGCATTCACAAAGTGCGATGTCGAACTTGCATTCAACCCATTCTGGAACCATGCGATGCCCGTGGTTGCTTGGTTAGTTGCACCATAGTTGGTGAGTGAGGTGAATGGATATGCAGCGCCAACTGGGAAACCGAGTGAAGATGTCGCGGTAAGCGTATAACCACCAAGAGCATTACCTACGAGCACTTGGCCATACGTAGGAGCAGTGGTGAGTCCAGTGCCACCGTAGAGAACACCAATTGATGAGGTTGCTGAAACTGTTCCGTTATTTGCTTGGAGAGGACCATTCAATGTACCAACCGTAAGACCATTTGTACCTGCAACTGTAAGAGCAGTTGTTGAAGCATATGGGAAAGTTGAAGCGATCGAGGTTGAAGTTGCTGTGTAGTAATCAGCACGGACATCTTGATTGAAGACACCGCGACCGTCGACTGAAAGTCTTGCAAATGGTGAGGTGGTACCGATGCCGACATATCCATCACTACTTCTGATATAGATGTCAGATCGTGACCCGCTCTTTGCCGAGAAGATAATATTAGAAAAATCTGTACTGAGCACAAAATCCCCTGACGCCGCTCCAGTGGCGAGCGCATTTGATGAACCTGCGATACCGATAACTCCCGAATTCGAAGTGACTGAACCGTTTTGAATTTTTATAGAGCCAGATGTACTATCATTTGCATTAAATGCTTGATTGACTGTCCATGTATTTGAATTAGCCAAGTTGATACCAACTGTGCGAGCAGTACTTCCATTATATGCACCTGAAAATGTGAGGGTACTATTTGTTGCAGTTAAGTTGGCGAGACCAAGTGAAGATGTCGCAGTAAGCGTGTAACCTCCTGTGTTATTTCCAATCAAGAGGTTGCCGTACGCTGGAGCTGTCGTAATTCCAGTACCTCCATACAACACACCTACTGATGATGTCGCTGATACAACGCCGTTGTTCGCCTGCAATGGACCGTTTAAATTGTTCAATGTGAGTGTCGCGCCATTTCTGAGAGCGAGGCTACCGTTCTGATCGATTTGGAATGTCGTTGTTGTCGCAAAACCTGATGTCGACGTTGAAACGCTAAAGAGCGCTGTGGTCGCGCCAGCTGCACCTGCGATAGCAAAACGTGAACCTGGTGTCGATGTACCGACGCCAACATTTCCATTTGAAAGAAGTGAGAATACACTGAAACTCGACTGACCAAAGAACTCGGCAATCTTTCCTGCTCCACTCTGCAATACATTGAGGAATGTTGCTGATGTCGATGTTGAGTTTTGAATATCACTGCGGAGCAACTGACCGGGAGTGATGTTCTGAAGAGTTTGCGCGACGATAGCTGAAGGCACCGTGCCGATAACCTTGCGGGGCGTCATTTCTGAATCACTTTCGATTGTCACGCCGAGATACAATGTCTGATTGAAATCAACTCCCGTGAGAGGTGTTGTCGAACCGAGCATGACACTAAAGAGTCCATTTCTGACAACAACTTTATTTGATCCGTTATCGAGCTCAGTCCAGATCGCTGCGCCACCTGATGGAGCCGTATACAAACTGAACGATGCGATGTAACTTCCATCAGCGACAGCGATGTTCGATGCATTGGTTAGTTTGCCCTGATAATTGATCTGCTGATTGATCGCAGCGTGAGCTTGTGGAGTAAAGAATGTTCCGAATGATCCGAACACCAAGATGAGAGCAAGCGTTGCGCCAGTCATCTTGTTCATACCGACCGTACGACGTCCACGAATCACGTAGACCACAAGAGCAACCAATGCGACAAGGATGATCAAGAGCAAAAGCTGGTCTGTGTCATTTGAAGAAGCTTGCGCAGCAAAAACGAGAGCTTGGACTGAACCGGCGATCTGTTTCAAGCTCTGATTTTGATAATCGAGGATGCTGATAGCTAATGGGAATGAACCAACTGCGTTGAGCGCACCGATGCTTGCCTCGTAGTATGTCTTCTCTGTGTTTGCGCGGAGTAGGAAGATAAATGCCTTTGATGAGTCTTTTGGATCAGTGAGAGAAACTGCGATCGTCTTCAACACTTCAGGAACTTTGTTGTAGGGCAAACGGATCGTGAGGTTGTTCATACCGTTGATCATGACCGTGCTTGTACCATTCACCATGAGATCTTTGCCCTGCTGGATGAATTCAAAGTCAGCGATCGTCAAACGTGCGATGAGCGGATCGACATAGCCAGCTTGTGGCGCAGTGACGAATGGATTTGTGCCGACAACCGATGAAGCCTGTGCCAATGCACCTGATGAATATGCACCGTTCGCATCCTTTGCAAAAATAGCGTAGTAGTATGTCTTGCCAGGAATAGCTGTTGCATCGAAGAACGATTCGCGTGCACCCTCATATATGAGCACGCCGTCAAACTGATCGCGTGGGAAGAAGCTTTCAGAACGAACGATGCGCACAGAGTCAAAACGAGCATCGTTTGGATTTGTCCAGGTGAGATTGACTCCGGTGCGTCCGACAGTCGCGAACTGTGCGCTGAAGTTAGATGGGTTGACGAGTGGTGAATATATGAGAGTTGGCGTGACAAATTCGATCGAAGACGCAAACTGATTGCCACGTGCGTCGACTACAGTGATGCGTGCGAAGTAGTGCGTATTGGGCACGAGATTCGAAATAGTGACTGCATGTGTTGTATCGTACAAAATACTGGTGATCGAACCTCCTTCGAGATCTGATGTTGTACCCCATGAGATAGTTGAACGCGCTGGACGTGCAGTATTGAATGTGACCGAAGCCTCGGTTGGTTGCACTGCAATGTTCAATCCATGGATAAATGGTGTACCTGAAGTGCCACCAGAAACTACTGGTGAGGTTGTCGGCGTTGACGTAGCCACGATGACTGGAGGAACCGGAAGTGTTGTCGTAGATACTGCAGCTGATGTACTTGAATAATTAAATGATGTATCGAATGCTTGCGCCTCATATGTGTATGTTGTGCTTGCGACCAATCCGGTATCAACAAATGATGCAACTGATGTTGTAGCAACCGCAGATGCATCGCGGAAGATGACATATCCGGCAACACCAATGTTATCAGTTGAAGGTGTCCATGAAAGATTGATCTGTGACTGAGACACTGGAGTCGCTGTTACTCCAACTGGTGTCGTAGGAGCGATCGAATCTACAACGCCAGTCGTGGTGAATGAAGCAGTGAACGTACTACCAACTGATGCACGTACTGGAAAGGCGCTCTGTGTGAAGAGTCCGACAAGTACGAGAGTTGTGTAGATAAAATGCTTCATATCGGTTTATAGCGGGGTCACGGTCAGTGTTGTTGTTGCAACATAGGTGCCATTAACTTGAATATGGTTCGACCCGGTTGCTGCGCGGAAATACAACACCGTCTGCGTTCCTGATGGCGTATTGTTCGTTGTACGACCAGCAATGGTCTTTGGTGAGGTCGAGAGACCGTCCCAGCATGTAGTCGCTGTCGTATTTGAGCCTGTATTGCAGATCGAGCCGTTATTCTTGAAGCGTTGATCAGTATCAGTCCCTTGTACTGAGAAGCCAAAGTTTGAGTTTGTTGGCAAGATCGAGTAGGTATAGTCAGGAGCGGCGCCAGCAGGGCTATAATCAGCGAAAGAATTGGCTCCACTGACCAGTGCAGGAGAAGAACTAGCCGTAATCGTCGCCGTATAACCCGCAGCATCATCTGTAGTGACTGTAAAGGTTGTCGAACCGTTCGAACTACCACCTGAAACACCACCGAGAGCTGAAGACATGATGACATTTGAAGGTGGAACAACTGAAAGAGTGACGATATTCATCTGCTGATAACCTGCACTGATGCCATAGTTCGTGCTTGAAGCAAAGCCAGTAGCAACTTCACCAGCCGTATCTTCGACAGTATAGTTCGTCGATGAAGAAAGTTTACCAGCAAAATTGATACTCTGATCAGGAATCGAATAGTTCGTGCTCGACATGTTCTGCGCAAAGACATAAGAAGCGAAGAAATATGAGATGAGAGACAAGAAAGCGATAAATGCGAAGACCTTATCGTAATCGACTCTGAATGACTTCAAATTGTTCATGAATGGAGTTTTCATATTATTTTGAGTCATTGTTAGAAGTCGACGATGTTGTCTGTACTGGTACCAATACATACATAAAGTCATGTCCCTTCACGGTGCGGAACATTGGGGTGATGACTCCTGTGTTTGTATTTTCATTCTTGCGAACTTCGACTGGGTCAGAAAATGAGTTGGTGATAGCATTTGCGAGCTTTGCATCTGTCGTCGTACCTTGTGAAGGCGTCACCACAAGACCGCCGTACGCGAGCTCCTGATATGGATCAGCATCGTTTGATGTCTGATCAGCAGAAGCGGTGACAGATGGAACAATACCGAGCGCCGTATATTTAACTGAAGCGTCATAAATCGCACGCAAACTCTTTTGTATAAATGATGTCGCACTGACTGACCCGTCAGCTTGTACAACAGATGCTGAATTTGATTCTTCAGATGAGATTGCATCCAAAGACATGAAGAGTGGTGACACGAGCAAAGCACCGACTCCAACCACCGCAGTAATAACGAGTGAGGCTACAAGTGCGCGAGGTGTGGCACGATTGGCCTCATGAGCAACTTGATGGGCTGCATGAACCACCTGCTCAGACATAGTACGAGGAATTGCAGAGACTGCTCCTCCATGTGGTCCCGTCAAAAGCAAAGGAAATACACTGACAGGCGCATGCGAGTAAGGACTTTTTATTTCATTCGGTTTGAATGAAGTTTGATTTGCTTTGAATGCTTCTTCTTGGTGCTTCAAAATAGATTCTTCGCCGACATACCAACTACGTCCGATCATTGCGCAATCTATTTTTCCCGCTCTACAGAGTTGGCCAACATAATCCGCTGAATATCCGGCAATCTCGGCACCTCGGCGCGCCGAGATGTAGGTCTTTCCGTCTATGATTATCTGGTCCTTTTTCATACAAGAGTATTATAACGACGAGTATCATTTATATATTTGTTTTCTGGGGATAACTAGGCTTATTTTATACAACCAAAAGAGCCTCAAAATAAATAATCAAAACAAGTGTCGGACTTCATTCAAAACAAATTTCGTCCTGGGGCATTTTAAACGGTCGTTGATCAAGATTCATGTCACCTTTTTTGCCATTTTTGGTATACAAAACAGATCAAAATGATCTCGCTTCAGTTTTAGTAAATAGAATATTAAAAATATATAAACATTACTAAATTTGTTGCCAATGTATATACCTTTAGTAAGGTTTTGTGGCTTAGACTATAGATGGCTTACGGCCACTATCAAACCGCCTTTTAACCGTCAAACAAGCAGCAACAATGCTCGGAGTAACTGCTCTCACCCTGCGCAATTGGGACAACAGTGGCAAGCTTGAGGCGAGCCGACATCCCTTCAACAACTACCGTGTCTATCGTCGTGAGGACATCGAGAAACTCTTGACAGAAATTTCAACAAACAAGGAAAACTGTTTCTTAAAAAGCTACTATTTAAGCCATTGCTTTCTGCTAATAAAAAACGCTATGTTAATTGTCTATTTTCAACATATTTAAAATGAGATTTGAATGTAAAATAAGTACTTCGTTGATACATACTACTATCACATAAGTGCGCCTCGCATTCGCTTCACCCTGTAACACGACTTTATAGCTCTTCAAACATCTAGATCATCATTTCATTGGATGAAATTTTGATTCTATTTTGATCAAAAAATGCATTAAAAATTCCTTATTTTTTTGATTAAGCTCATGCAATTTTAATCACGAAAAATACGGCAATCTCGGCTAGCAGAGGTCGATTTTACTAGGTTTTTTGAGATCGCTTTTTATACTCTTTTAAACGAAAACCGCTCTGAAAAACGTCCGATTTTGAACACAAAATCTATCCCCCAATCCACCAGCGCATTTATCAACGTTTTAACGTATACAGGTTATCATGTATACTATATGAATCATGGAAACGAGCTCAAACCGCCTTTTAACCGTCAAACAAGCAGCAACAATGCTCGGAGTAACTGCTCTCACCCTGCGCAATTGGGACAACAGTGGCAAGCTTGAGGCGAGCCGACATCCCTTCAACAACTACCGTGTCTATCGTCGTGAGGACATCGAGAAACTCTTGACAGAAATTTCAACAAACAAGGAAAAACGACCCCCACGCAAGCGAGCACCTAAAGGTCCCCGAAAGCTCTTGGTCAGGCATGAGGATTAAATAAAAATAGACCACGTTTTTAAAATAAACTCCTCTTGCACGAGGGGTTTATTATTTATAGACTGAACAGATGAAATACATTCCTACTATTGGTCTCGAGATCCATGCAGAACTCAAGACTCAGTCAAAGATGTTCTGCTCATGTGCGAACAATCCTGATGAAGAAAAAGCGAACGTCAATGTTTGTTCGATCTGTCTCGGTCATCCAGGCACGCTCCCTGTTTTAAACAAAGAAGCAATCAAGCATGTACTCAAAGTCGGAGTCGCTGTTGACGGTACGCTCGCAGACTTCACTGAGTGGGATCGTAAAAATTATTTTTATCCTGACATACCGAAAGGCTACCAGATCAGTCAATATGCCTACCCTCTCATCTCTGGAGGAACGCTTGCTGGCGTCGCACTCGAACGCATCCATCTTGAAGAAGACACCGCTCAGTCGACACATGACACTCATGAAAAAAGTTTAGTGAACTTCAATCGCTCAGGAGTCCCTCTCATGGAGCTCGTGACCACTCCAACTATTCGTGACGCAAAGACTGCAACCGACTTTGCAAAAGAACTTCAACTCCTCCTCCGCTACCTTGGTGCCGGTGAAGCGAACATGGAAAAAGGTGAGATGCGCGTCGAAGCAAATATTTCAGTTGCTTCAGAAGAAGACACTGCAGCAAAAAAGTTTGGCACCAAAACAGAAGTTAAGAACCTCAACTCATTTCGTGCTGTCGAAGGAGCTATCGCTCACGAGATCGAGAGACAGATCGCGCTCATCGAAGCTGGTGAAAAGGTAAAACAAGAAACCAGAGGTTGGGATGAAAAAACTAACACCACCTATTCACAACGATCAAAGGAGAGCTCACATGACTATCGCTACTTCCCTGACCCTGATATACCGAAGCTCAAGATTTCTGAGATGCCTGAGTTCGCAAAATCAGCGCTTGAGAAAGAGTTGAAAGATGCTCACGGTATCCTCAACTTCCCTTGGGTGCGTCGTGAGCGATTCAAGAAAGAGTTTGGTGCTACTGATAAGGAGGCTGAGGTATTCGTCGATGACTATACTGGACTACTCTCACGATACTTTGATGATGTAGTTTCTAGTCTAACAAATAAAGACCTGAAGTCTGTCCGCCTTGTCATCAACTATCTTCTCACTGACTATGCAGGTCTATTAAAGAAGCTTCCTGCTGTTGGTACCAAAACTGCCTCAAATTGGGTTAACATGCTTGATTTGATAGCCCCTAAACACTTCGCAGAGCTTATCAACATGATCAGTGCAGGTGATATGTCATCTTCTGGAGCAAAGAAGATCCTGTCTCTACTGGTTACCGATGAAGCTTCAAAGAACACCTCACCAAAAGCACTTGCAGACGCGCACGGACTTATCCAAAAGAGCGATGCAGCTTCTATTGAACCTGCCATAGATAAGGTCATTGCCGATAATGCTTCTGTCGTAGCCGAATATAGAGCCGGTAAAGTCGCCTCTATCCAGTTCTTGATCGGTCAGGCTATGAAAGCCACCAAGGGTGCTGCCAACCCAGCAGTTATAAAAGAAATTTTGACCAAGAAGCTCGGCTAACTGCGTTTTTTATCCGAAAGTGCTATATTTATCTCACTATGAATCCAACCAATGAAAAGCTTGTCCATGCTCGTCATACCCTCGCCCATCTGATGGCTGCAGCAGTTCTCGAGCTCTATCCAGATGCCAAGCCAACTATCGGACCAGCAGTAGACAACGGTTTTTATTATGACTACGAATTCGGTATGAACGCCGACGGCACGCCAAACAAGCCTACCGAGAAAGAACTGAAGGATATTGAAAAGAAGATGCGCAAGCTTTTGCCTTCATGGAAGGACATGTCTGGCAAAGAAGTGTCAGAAGTTGAGGCCCGCGAAGCATTCAAAGGCAATCAATATAAGCTCGAGCTCATATCTGACATCGTAGCTAAAGGAGAAAAGATCACTCTCTATACTGCTGGACACTTCACCGACCTTTGTCGTGGTGGCCACTCTGAGAGCCCGGCCAAGGACATCCCAGCCGATTCATTCAAGCTCTCACGCATTGCTGGAGCATATTGGAAAGGTAACGAAGCCAATACTCAGCTCACTCGTATATATGGTCTCGCGTTTGAAACAAAGGAAGCGCTTGATGCGTACGAAACCATGATGAAAGAAGCCGAAAAGCGTGATCACCGTAAGATCGGTAAAGAGATGGATATATTCGACTTTGATGATGATGTAGGACCGGGACTTGCTCTCTGGTTGCCAAATGGCGCTGTCCTTATAGAAGAACTTGAGAAGCTCGCCAAGGAGACCGAATTCAAGATGGGTTACTCGCGTGTTAAGACCCCTCACCTTGCCAAGGAGTCTATGTACTTGAAGAGCGGTCACTTGCCGTACTACGAAGACAGCATGTTTCCTCCTATGGAATACGAGGGTGGTAAGTACTATCTCAAGGCCATGAACTGCCCGCACCATCACAAGATTTATGCGGCACGCCCAAAGAGCTACCGTGACCTCCCTCTCCGTCTCGCAGAATACGGCACTTGTTACCGTCATGAGAAATCTGGCGAGCTTTTCGGCCTCATGCGTGTACGTGCCCTCCAGATGAATGATGCGCATATATATTGTACTGAAGAGCAGTTTGCAGATGAATTCCGTGCCGTTAACGAGATGTATCTCTATTACTTCAAGATATTTGGTGTCGACAAGTTCATTATGCGCTTTTCAACCCATGACCCAAAGAAGCTTGGTGAAAAATACGTGAATGATCCAATCCTCTGGAAAAAGACCGAGGATATGGTACGCAAGGTTCTCGTCGATTCAAAGATTCCTTTTATCGAAGTGCCAAATGAAGCAGCCTTCTATGGCCCAAAGATCGATGTACAGGTCTGGAGTGCCATCGGACGTGAGTTTACGCTTGCTACAAACCAAGTCGACTTCTCTGTACCACAGAAGTTTGGTCTCACCTACGCAGACAAAGATGGCACTGAAAAAACACCTCTCTGTATCCATCGTGCCCCACTCGGCACCCATGAACGCTTCATTGGCTTCCTTATAGAGCATTATGGAGGCAAGTTTCCTCTCTGGCTCGCCCCAGTCCAAGTGGCGGTCATCCCTGTCGGCGATACACATGTTGCAGAAGCACAAAAAGTGCACGACCTCCTCCGCTCAAAGATGATTCGCTCTGAGTTCGATAGTTCGAACGCCGGCTTTGGTAAGAAGATACGCAATGCCAAGACGGCCAATATTCCCTACTTCATTATCATCGGTGACAAAGATATCGCTGCTGGCGCAGTCACTCTCGAAAGCCGTGACCATGGTCAGATAGGCCAATTGAAAGTTGAAGAGGTATTGACCAAGATCGAGAGCGAGATCAGGGAGAAGAAATAAAAAAAACCATAACAGAAGCCCCCATTTCTGGGGGCTTCTGTGTTATAGGCTATTTAGACATTATTTGGAGTCACACCCGCCCAGCTCTCTCACAACCATCAAAGATGTTAGATCTTTGGACGATTGAAGATGAGATACATGATAGTAGCGAAGAGGACGAGGATGATGAGTATAGCTACCCAACCCCAAGGAATGCTCTGAAGTGAGAAGAGGGCTGCTGCAGACTGACCATTGTTCTGGTCATTAGCTGGAGCTGTCTGTGTAGGAGCAGGAGTGACAGGCTTAGTGACTGCACCACCTGGACTGCGAACATTCAATGTATTACTACAAGCATGTGTGCCTGTCTTTCCATCCGCTGAGGTAACTG
Organism: Patescibacteria group bacterium; assembly: GCA_040388415.1. Taxonomy (GTDB): domain Bacteria; phylum Patescibacteriota; class Minisyncoccia; order Phycocordibacterales; family PALSA-1337; genus C7867-002. The sequence goes on along the minus strand of JAZKBV010000001.1, from coordinate 43,075 downwards.
AGACGATAGCACTCTTTTCACCGCGTGAGTTGTAATATTTTACAACAGAGATCGCTGAACCAGAGAGACCATCAGTACCAGACCATGAGTATGTGTAAGGACCGACACCGCCAGTGACTTCTACAGACCAGGTGATCGGCTGGTTGACCGAAGCTGTCTGTGGATCTGAATAACAACCGATGTTGAGACCGCTGTTATTTGAGCCGTAGGCGTTATTGTAATTGTAGTACGTCGATTGATAGTTGTAGTTATAACCAGTGACATTGACTGAATTTGAACAAGCCTGAGTAGCTGTCTGTCCATTTGAATAGACGGTAACTGTAGCTGTCTTGTATCCAGGATTGTTATATGTCGTCGAGATTGACTGACCATTACCATAGAGACCGTCAGTGCCTGACCATGAATAGGTCATACCGTAGTATCCATTGTTACTACCACCATAGACGTTTGCTGACCATGTGACCGTAGTACCTACATTGGTATAAGTAATGTTAGGAGTACACGTGATCTGGAGCGGAGAGTAATATGTTGGTGGGTAATAGGTTGGTGGAACATATACTGGTGGCTGGTATACAGGAGGATAATCGTATGTATTTGTATTGCCGTATACAGTAACAGTTCCACTACACGAGACAGATTTTGTCTGGCTTCCTGAAGTGACCGTAAGAGTCGCGCTCTTTGAACCGCTTGTGTAGTAGACCTTTGCTATTGAAGGACCTGCGCCAACGAGACCGTCAGTGCCTGACCATGAATAACTGAATGATCCATTTCCACCTGAGATGTTCGACACCCAAGTAGCACTGTCACCGACATTTGCCGTCAAAGGCTGTGGGTAACACTGAACATAGAGCGGAGAAGCAGACGGCTGTGGTGGCGTATTGTAGGTCGGCGGGTAGTATGTACCACAACCAGAGTTACAAGCCTCAGCACGTGGAGCCTGAGACAAGCCAACCACAAAGACGAGAGCGAGTCCGAGGACTATGCTTCCGAAAATGTAATTTTTGTTTATTGAATAAGTCATATAATGTAAAGCTATCACACTTGATATACCACGTACAGTGGCTTAATCAAGCCGTAAAAGCGGGTAGATTATTACTAAAGATACGCCTATAACTAAGTCGTATAGGTACATTATATACTACATATATCCTATTTGTCAAGTACCCCTTGACCTATATTTTAAGCCTTATTATGTGCCAAGGACCAGGATCGAATGTTCCTCCATCCCGCAATATGTGGTGCCAAGGACCAGGATCGAACTGGTGACCCTTCCCTCTTCAGGGGAATGCTCTACCAACTGAGCTACCTTGGCAATGTTGGAAAACTGATTTTAAATGATTCACTAACCTTTGTCGATGTATATCTACCAAAACAGCTACCTTGGCGTTGGTACCAAACCCTACTTCAATAAATCCTTGAGTGATTGCGCAGCGTCGTTTGCAGCATTGGCATTGCCCACAAAACCACTGAGCGAACCGAGCGACCCAATCATGAGATTGAGATACGGCTGTATGAAATAATACGCGCCGAAACTAAGGATAAGAATGACTGCCCAGTACACGATCCTCATTATGTTTGTGATGCGAGCACCACGACGCATCTTGATAAGAATATCGTTGTTCTCTTCAACGAGCTTATAGGTGCGTTCAAGTAATGATTTTTCCTCAGGCGTCATGCTCAAAACATTAACAGAAAACGGGCTGATTTGCAAAAGTATATAGCGGAATAAATCTATGCTATCCTCTATTTACCGTTCTGCCCCCGTAGTTCAACGGATAGAACAACTCCGTCCTAAGGAGTGGATGTAGGTTCAATTCCTGCCGGGGGTACTATTACTAAGCTATTTTACTTCAGCAACAGTGACTTTCTTCATGATGATATCCTGGAGAGGCTTATCTGAACCGTTAACAGGAGTCGCAGCGATAGCGTCGACTACATCCATGCCCGATATGACCTTGCCGAAGATACTATAGTTATGAGGGAGTGGTGTGTCTTTGTGCATGATAAAGAACTGGCTGCCGTTAGTATCTGGACCAGAGTTTGCCATAGCTACGACACCGCGAACATATCCGGCCTTATATGAATCTGTATTTGGGTTGAGCTCATCAGCGAACTTATATCCTGGGCCACCCGTGCCAGTACCTGTAGGATCTCCACCTTGGATCATGAACCCTTCGATCACACGATGGAAGATGAGGTTATTGTAGAAACCTTTGTTCGCAAGCGAGATGAAATTCGCAGCTGTCTTTGGCGCATCATTGTCATATGTCTCAAAAACGATGGTGCCTTTGTTGGTTTCGATAGTAACGGTGTGATGCATAGTAGTATTTGTTGATGAAGTAGTAATCGAATCTGTTGCTATACCTGGCGCAGTCGTAGTCGCAGGCGGTGCCACAGACTCCTCGTCACTCTTGGGATACTGTGAACGGTTATCGAGAAGTAACCAAGCCACAGCGATGACGACAAGAATAGAAATAAGTGTAATAAGTTTTTTCATAGTTTAGAGATTATACAGTTCTTTTGCTTTTGATACAATTTTTTCTTTTGCTTCGGCTAGTGAAAGTCCTTTAAAAAGAATGCCCGCAGCCGCACGGTGCCCGCCACCACCAAGTGCAACTGCGAGCTTTGAGACATCAAATCTCTCTATATCGCGGGTGCGCATACTGACTTTAACTATATCGGGCTCACGCTCAACAAGCATCATACCGACATTCCAGCCGACAACAGACTTCAGTTTATTTGGTATATCGACATGAATAGAATCAAGCAGTATCTTATGATCTTCGATTTGCTTGAACGAAATAGATGCCATGGCGATATTGTCGCCCAAAAAAGTTTCGACGGAATCGAGTGCAAGCCTTTCAAAATAGATCGCTTGAGAATTCTGACTATTTTCCATATGAAATATGACATCCACGAAATCTGGTGCGATCTTGACCAACGCACTGGCCACTTGAAATACTCGATGGTCGATTGGGTAGTATTTAAATCCTCCACTATCAGTATACATACCCATAAAGAGATTGATCGCTATATCATGAGTAATCTCAATATTCCAAATAGTAAAAAGCTGGTACAGCATAAACGTCGCTGATGTACACATATCAACAAGATTGATGTCGGCAAAAAAAGTGTTGGACTTATGGTGATCGATGTTAATACTCTTGATAGGCAAAGGAAACGCTGGAGGATTCTTCGCTGAAACTCTATCAGCCGAAGCGCTATCGAGCGCAATGAACAAGTCGTATTCATTCAAATCGACCTGAGTAAAACTTTTCCCAACAATCGTCTCAATACCCGGAAAGCGAGCGAAACCATCTGACAGAACAACTGCATCTCCACGAATGATCGTAACTTTTTTGCCTAACTGTTCGCATGCCGCCTTCATGGCAAGCGAAGAACACACCGAATCAGGATCAGGTGAAGGGTGACAATGTAGAAGGATGCTTCTCGCTTTTTGTATCTCAGCCAATATGATTGGAGCCTTCTCAATTATGAGTGGTGATATTTCACTAGAATTCATAGATAAACTCATATTACCCGTTAGACTCTTCGGCCGCAAGCTCAAGACAGACCGAATTCATACAATATCGTTTACCAGTACCTGTCGGACCGTCGTCAAAAAGATGTCCGAGATGCGAAGCACATTTTGCGCATACGATTTCGACACGGTGCATGCCATGGCTGATATCCTCTATCTGCTTGATTGCTCCCGGAAGAGCCTGGTCGAACGATGGCCAGCCTGTACCAGAATCAAATTTAGCAGTTGAAGGAAAAAGTGGACTACCGCAGACTTTGCACATATACGTCCCCGTTCGTTTTTCATTCAGGAGTTCACCACTAAAAGGCGCTTCTGTGCCCTTTTCGCGAAGCACATGATATTCTTCAGGCGTTAATTTCTTTTTGAGTTCTTCTTCATTCATTGTATTTGTATCGGTTATTTTAATAAATTCTCAAATCGCTTCTGTAGCTTCTCAAGTTTCGGTGCAATCACCAGCTGACAATACGGCTGGCTCTCATTATTCTTATAATAATCATGGTGATAGTCCTCAGCTTCATAAAATATATCGAGAGGCTTTACCTCAGTGACCACTGGCTTGTCATAGGCCTCCCGATCATTCAACTCTTTGACCAAACTTTCTGCCTTCGCTTTTTGTTCATCTGTCGTATAGAAGATTGCTGAACGATATTGAGTGCCGATATCGTTGCCTTGTCTGTTAACTGTCGTTGGATCGTGCGTATTGAAATACACTGCCAGCAAATCATCATAAGAAATAATCTCTGGATCATATTGGATCTCGATAGCCTCAGCGTGACCAGTATTGCCGTTACTCACCTGTTCATAGGTGGGATTTTTTATGTCGCCACCAGTATATCCTGGCTTGACTGAGCTCACCCCTTTGAGCATCGAAAAAACTGCTTCGGTGCACCAGAAACATCCGTTCGCAAATATGGCTTTTTGTAGTGTTGTGCTCATGCACCTATTATATACCAATATAAAACAAAAATACGCCCCCGACAGGACGTATTTTTGTTTAAAATATAGAGCGCGACTCGAACTTTTTAACGCTTGCCCTTCTTTGCTTTCTTTGCGCGCTTTGGAGCGAGACGTGTACGCTTTGCAGCGAGGCGCTTGGTAGTCTTGCGACTGCGTGTAGCGCGCTTTTTTCCAACGCCTGTGATTCTTTTTGCCATGGAGAAAATTAAATTACTTAACCGCTGATATGTCTACTATTGTACAATACAATGTTTGATAAACAAACCATTTTCAGTGCACAACTAACCGGCACACGACTAACCAAATGTGAACGTGAACGCTTCAACACCTGGAGAGGAAAAAATAATATCGATACGATGAGCACCTACGACCGTATCAGAAAAAAGATTATAGAGGCGTGAGCTGTCGATGGTGACGATGCCATTTTTCACATCGCTACCACTCTGAGCAGACGTGATCGGTTTACCATCGATGAGCACTTTTGCTTTGACTGGAATAGCGGTGCCTGATGAGCTGAAACTTGGTGATGCGACGATATACATCTTTGAAGCTTTGAACACGAATGAAAGCTGCGCGTCAGTAGAAGTGCTTTTGATATATTCACGCTGTATATCCCACGATCCACCGAGATAAAATGTATTAACGTCCAACGTGCTCGGTATAGTGAAATTATTTTTATACGCTGTGCCTTGATAGCCATTGCCGAAAAGCTCATTACGCGATGCGCCGAAATACGTCTCGGGGCTCTGTGTCTGTATAGCGACACCCTGAACAGTTGTCGAGCCCATAGTGACTGAACCCGATTGTCCAAGAAACTTCATTCTGCCGTTGAGTGCTTTGACGATTTCGGATTCAGTCTCAGCATATCCCCCTTCGCCAATATGATCATAGACGACATGTCCCGTGATATCGATAAGATACTTATGTGGCCAATACTGGTTGCCATACGCATTCCATGTCGAATAGTCATTATCAAGCACTATCGGAAACATCAAGCCAAACTGCTTGGCGGCGGCGGCAACATTTTTTATATCTTTTTCAAATGAGAACTCAGGCGTATGAATAGCGATGACTTCTAGACCTTGATCTTTATACTTCGCATACCAATCATTCAAATACGGGAAGGTACGCTCACAGTTGATGCAGGTGTAGTCGATGAAATCGACTAGGATGACTTTTTTGCCGATCAAGCTCGACAAGGTAAATGGGTCGCTATTCACAAAGCCGGACGGACGAACGATGTCGGTGTAACGAACCGAATTTCTATCGGCAACACCTGGATATATGCCATCTGTATCCGTCTTTGAAATGCCGGCTGATATACCATCGAGATATTGATGCAATTTCTGCTCGATGGATGTCACGTCAAAGAAGCCGCTTCGCAGTATGCCAGCCTCGGCTTTTTTGTCCCATCCAAAAGCGATCGCACAAGCAAGGATGATAAAGAGAAAACCGAGCGTGCGCTTGAACCATCCTTTCGGATCTGAGAGCCACTCAAGGCGATTGACGAGGCGCTGTCCGATGAAGGAGATGAGGAGGAGCGACAATGCTAAACCGATAATGTAGGCGAGAAGATCTATCACGCCCATAGCCAATGACTGTGGCAGAACAGTGGCGAGTATCACAAAAAAAGTTGGACTGCAGGTCGTGAACACAGGGCCGAGAGCGGCGCCGACGATGACATCTGTCCAGAATGATTCCCCGTGCGTGTATCCGCGACTGATCCAGCGATCAGGCTTGTTATGCCCCGGAATCTTGAGCACAACGCGCGCCCAACTTTCTGGAAAGATAAGGGTCAGACCAAATGCAAGAAAAATAATTGCTGAGACATAACTCCACACTGACGGAGAAACAGTGATGAGCGCGGTCGATCCTTTGAGGAGCAGTGTGAAAACAAGAACCGAGATCGACAATGAGCTGATGATGATAAATGGTCGACGTTTGTTTTTGACCTCTGCCACTGCTCCGCCCAAGATGACTGGCAATAACGGCAACACGCACGGCGCAAGAATAGTGAGAATGCCCGCAATAAATGAAATGATGAGTAGTGTCATAAAAAAAATTAGTTTTACTCCTTTATTATAACCTATAGTATGATAGACCATATGAGTACTGACGAAGATCTCATATTACAGATCAAATCTGGCAATGATACGGCCTACCATATACTCATGTCTCGCTACATGAAGCATATTTTCAATTTCATCCTGCAATACGTCCGTATCCGTGAAGAAGCAGAAGACGTGGCTCAAGATACTTTTTTTAAAGCATGGAAATATATCAATCGCTTCAAGAATGGCATGAAATTCAAACCATGGCTCTTCACCATAGCCCGTAATACCGCTCTCGATTACATCAAAAAGAAAAAGGCGACCAGCTTCTCTGAAATCGATGTTGGTACCGCTGACACTGAAAATGATTCGAGCTTTGCAGAGAGTGTTGTAGACACGGAACCTCTTCCCTCTGAACTATTCTCTCGCGCTCAGTTGTCAGAACAGCTCGATAACGCCATGAGTGTGCTTCACCCAGACCATCGCGCCGTGCTCATCATGCACTATCGCGAAGACATGACATTCGAGGAGATCGCGGAGACGTTGAAACGACCGATGAATACGGTCAAAAGCTGGCACCGGCGATCACTCGATAAGATACGCGACTCACTGGTCCACATACGGCCATAGAAAGCGTATGCACCGAAATAGCCGCTGTATTCGTACAATCACTACAATGAAACCTGAAGAAACATACAAGAAACTGTTCTTACATATGACCACCAATGAACCTCACAAAGGGGTCGCTGTCGTGGTTGTGACTCGCATACAGAGATCACAATTGATGCAGACCCGCACTCGCGCGGGGGCACACAGTTTTTTTGTGCTCGCCACCCTCATCGGACTCGCACCTGCAGGCCAACAGCTCTTTGCTTCCGCAACTAGTTCCGGCTTTATCCAATTCGCTTCGCTCGGATGGAGCGATGGTGTGTCAGTTCTTGGTTCATGGAAAGCATTTATTTTTACCATGATCGAGTCAGCCCCTATCCTTGAGATGAGTATCGTGCTCGGACTCGTGCTGACATGCACATACTCTCTGCGTCGAAGTGCTTACTATTTCGCAAAGTTGAGCACACGCAAAGCGAGCTCGTACGCAACGGCATAATTATCAATCTGTGCTTAATTTTCTATATCTTACACTTATGAACTTCTCACAGTTTCTCAAATCATTCCAATCTGAAAAGTACGCTTCCCTGTTGCGCTATATGAGCTTTGCCTTTCTTGGAATAATTATATTCGGGGCAGGTATATTTGTCGGCCACCGTGTGACAGAATTTTCATATCAATGGAGCTCAAACTATTCTCGCGAGTTCGGCGGACCGCGCTCGCCTTTCTTTGGAGATATAGATGATGGCCCCAGTATGCCACACGGCGCATTCGGCGCAGTGATCGGGGTCAACTTTCCTTCATTTGCTATCAAAGGCCCGCTTGAGGCAGAAAAAATAATTCTCATTGGCACATCGACCTTGCTCCGTTCGCTTCATGGCCCTGCATCAACGACTGACATTCATGTTGGATCAGCGGTGATTGTGATCGGTGAACCAGATGCCCAAGGAAGGATCAGCGCTTCGCTTATCCGCATCGTCCCTCCGCCACCTATTGATGCAGACAGTGGGAGCACGAGTTATATGAGACGCTAGTAATCCATATGCTACTCCGCACACCATACCAATGAAATCATTTCTTAAAAAATATTCTGCAAAAACATGCGCCTTTGTGGGTGCACATAAAATATGGAGCCTTATCATTCTCGCAGTACTCATCGGGGGAAGCTATGAAGTGTACGCGAAGATATCAGCGGGTGGTACTGAGACCCAGTACACACTTAGTGTTGCGCGACTCGGCACCCTCACACAAACAGTCACAGGCACCGGACAGGTCTCGGCGCTCAACCAACTTGATATCACAAGCAAAGTAAGCGGTACAATCACATCGATAAAGGTATCAGTCGGCGACCACGTCAAAAAGGGCGACCTCTTGGCGACGATCGACTCAACGGATGCATTACGCTCTCTCCAGAGCGCCCAAATCGCCATGGAAAAATTGACCACGCCACCAAAAGAAACCGATCTATCTGAAGCACAGAGCAGTGTTTCAAAGTCCTACGACAATGGATACAGTGCCGTCGCAAGCATCTTCACTGATTTACCGACCATCATGTCCGGTATGAAAGACCTGCTCTATGGTCAATCCGGCTTCTTGAGCGATCAGCGTTCATCATATCTCAACCCTACCGCTCGCGAATATCGAGATACAGTGGGGAAAAATTACGATAAAGCGCTCACAGAATACAATGCCGTTCTCACAACATTCAAATCACTCAGTCGCGATAGTGCCACCTCAAGTCTCGATGATCTATTGAATGACACGTATGTCATGACAAAAGACGTTGCCGAAGCGGTGACAAGCGCCCGAACTGCCATTAGCTTTATCACTACTTCACAACCTCAGTACGAAACAAGCTCTGGATCAAGCGCAGCGACAAACGTGAACACGTGGTCCAATACAACCAATAGCGCCGTATCAAATGTCTTATCTGCCCAGAATAACATCCAAACAAGCTCCAATTCGCTCACTACCCTTTTGAACGGAACTGACTCGCTCGATCTCCAATCACAACGATTAAACCTCGAACAGGCACAGCTTACCTACAACAATTATTTTATTCGCGCACCATTCGACGGCATTGTAGGAAAAATCAGTGCATCAGTATATGGCCAAGCTGGCAGTGCAGCCATCGCCACTTTGATCGGTGAACAAAAAATCTCTACGATCTCACTCAATGAAATTGACGCATCAAAAGTAAAAGCTGGCCAGCCAGTCAAAATCACTTTTGATGCAATCGATGGTTTGACTGCAACTGGAACAGTTAGTTCCGTTGATCTCGTAGGCACTGTCAGTTCAGGTGTCGTCACATATAATGTCAAAATATTGATCGACACGACTGATTCCCGCATCAAGCCTGGCATGAGTCTCAACGCAACTATCGTCACCGAGCAAAAAGACAGCGTACTTCTCGTTCCTTCAAGCGCCATCAAAACACGCGGAAATATCCACTACGTTCAAATATTAGATACGGGAATGGCTTCATCATCATTTAATCGAAACCGTATTGCATCATCAACAGTCTCGACGACATCAGGAGCACGAACATTTGCAAGAACATCTGGTTCATCATCAACAAGTGCAAATCGATCAGCAATGGGCATAGTTGTCACCTCTGCTACTGCTCCAACTGAAGTCATTGTTACCATCGGCGACGCTGATGATACCAACACCGAGATCCTGAGCGGTCTCACGGCAGGACAAGCTGTTGTCACCAAGATGACAACTGTTGCCCAAGGTTCGACAGCAGCAACCGCGACAAGCGGTGGTCTTCTCGGCAACCTCTTTGGTGGCAATAGGCAAGGAGCGAATCGCACAACAACATCAGGTACCGCGGCTGCACGTCCACCTACCCCTCTCTAAATATGATCGAAGTAAAAAATATTAAAAAGACATACATCATGGGAGATAATGAAACCCAGGCTTTGCGCGGGGTGTCGTTCGAGATCGCCGACGGAGAGTTCGTGGCTATCATGGGACCTTCTGGCTCAGGTAAATCTACCCTTATGCATATCCTCGGCGCTCTCGATACACCAACCTCGGGTGCTTATAAGCTCGACAACAAAGATGTATCGAAACTCTCTGATGACGAGTTAGCGACCATACGTCGCGACCGCATCGGTTTCGTCTTTCAATCGTTCAATCTCCTGCCCCGCGCCACTGTCATGCGCAATGTCACACTCCCCCTCATATATGCTGGCGTGCCTGAGCTCGAGCGTGAGAAGCGTGCGCGAAAATCACTCGAGTCAGCGGGACTTTCCGAAGACCGCTACAACCACAAATCAAACCAGCTTTCTGGCGGACAGATACAGCGCGTCGCCATCGCTCGTGCGCTTGTGAACAACCCTTCACTTATCCTCGCTGATGAGCCGACCGGCAACCTTGATTCACAGACTGGCGATATCGTCTTGGGTACATTTCAACGACTCAACAAGGACCTCGGTTGCACCATCATCCTCATCACCCACGAGCGTGAAGTGGCAGAGCACGCTGATCGTATTATTTATATAAAGGATGGAATGATCGTCGAAGATGGTAGAGGACATAACAAAAGAATCATTGAACACGCTAAACGTAAGGCATAATCATCATGACTATCAAAGACACACTTCACGAAACAGTCTCTGCCCTCACCGCAAACAAAGTGCGCACGACGCTCACCATGCTCGGCATCATCATCGGCATCAGCTCAGTCATCATCATGGTATCGATCGGACAAGGCGCACAAGCATCGATCACCTCGCGTATCCAATCTATCGGTGCAAACCTGATCACTGTCTCCCCTGGCGCGACGCGTAGTTTTGGCTATAGTGCTTCAACTGGTCGTGGCTCAGCGAAGACATTGACCACAGAGGATGTCGCCACCATCACTGCTAACGTAAAAAATATCAATGCAATATCCCCTGAAATATCTGGACGATACCAGGTAACAGCAAAAGGTACAAATACGAACACCTCAGTCACTGGCGTACAACCAGCATATACAACTGTTCACAATACATCAGTCAATGATGGTGTCTTCATATCTGATCAGGATGTGCAAAATCGCACAAAAGTGGCCGTCATCGGACCAACTACTGCAAGTGATCTTTTTGGCGATAGCGTCGAAGCAGTAGGACAAATGCTCCGCATCAATGGTATGGAATTCAGAGTTATCGGCGTCACTGCCTCAAAAGGCACCAGTGGTCTAAACAACCAAGATGACGCTATCTATATCCCCCTTTCATCAGCGCAGATTTTCCTGCTCGGTAGTTCAGCGTACGTCACTTCGCTCAGTATCTCAGCTACTGACTCAAGTGTCATGACTCAAATTCAAACGGATATTACCGACCTTCTCAATACTCGTCATAAAATCAAAGACCCAACAAAATCTGATTTCAATGTACAAAATATGGCCGACATCGTTTCGACTGCCTCAAGCATTACTACGACATTTACCTATCTTCTCGGTTCAGTCGCGGGCATATCGCTCGTCGTTGGTGGTATCGGCATTATGAATATGATGCTGACCACCGTGACCGAGCGCACTCGTGAGATTGGCCTGCGCAAAGCCATCGGTGCAAAGCGTCGTGATATTAGTTTTCAGTTTCTCGCAGAAGCAGTGGCGCTCACAGTCATCGGCGGAGGCATCGGTGTGGCACTCGGTTGGATCGTAGCTTATATCGTCACTACTTTAGGCATACTGGCCACCAGCGTATCATCAACGTCAGTACTTCTCGCCTTTGGCGTCTCCGCTTTTATTGGCATCGTTTTTGGGTATTATCCTGCGCGCCGAGCATCGAGGCTCAATCCTATCGAGGCATTGAGGTATGAGTAAAAAATAGGACAACTATTAAGTCATCCTATTTTGATTAGATACATTTAATCCTTAAACTCCAGAATTAAATTAGAAGATTCAACTTGTGAATCAACGGTTTTAGTTTTGAAACTATTAGTGAAGATGTGGACACACCTCACCAATCTTACACGATGTTGTATATCGTAACGATTACAAACATAATATTCTGTTGGTATAACAGGGATAATCGCCAATGCATCACCTTTACCTGCGGCCCAATATCTGGTTGTAGGTGATACAAAGCCTAAAACACCAGCTTTATTTGCATCTTCAAACTCTTTAGGTGTAGGTAAATGCCAGCCTTCAGGATACTTGCCTCTACCTAATCTAATTTCCTCAACCTTCCTCCAACCCACAGGATCATAATCCTTACCCCATTCAAGAACAATGGCAACGAAGTGTCGATTAATTTCACTCATAATAATTTCTTTTGTTCATTGTTTTCAAACTACTAACAAAAAATATACTCCTTCTTCATAAGAGTTCTAGCGAGGAATCCCTCGGTAATTATGAGATGGCTAAATTAGCTTTTACGACAAATAAAATTCAAATAATTCTTTGAACCTGGTTTAAATTGCTCAAAATGAATGACCTCAAAACCATGTGATTTCAAAAGTGTTTCAACTTCCTCTTTTGAGTAAAATGCGAACCAACGAGGCATATTTACCCCAGAGCTCTCGCGATAGCCATCAAAATCTCCTTCAATAAGACCAAGTCCGAAAATTCCGCCACTGATTAATACTCTATTGATTTCATTGAGAGGTTTTGAGATATCCGCTTTTGGAATATGGAGAAGTGATGTATATGCCCAAACACCAGTAAACGAAGCATCTTCAAATGGCAAACTATTAAAATCACCAGTGACAGCCTTTAGCCCTTTGCTTTGACACAATTTAACCATCTCTTCTGACGCATCGAGACAGGTTACATCAAGACCTTTTTCTTGCAAAAGTAAACCGTCTCTGCCAGGACCACTACCAACATCAAGAGCGTTGCCTTTCACAAGAGATGTAAAAGCATCAATAAACGTTCTTGGAAATCGATCCCAAAAATCGACGGTTTCATCGTCATATTCTTTGGCCATCTTATTATACGTATCTATTGTTAGTTGGTTCATTATAATGCTTTCTTAATTTTCTCAACGATCTTCATCAGTTCCGCTTCACTCGTCGGTTCCCTATCACCGGTCCGATACAACATACTTCGCGGATCATATCCAAGAACACCTGCATCACCATCCGTTCGAGAGATGATATGCAAATGGAAATGCGGAACTGACTGGCCTGCGAGCACGCCCTGATTCCACACCGAGTTGAATCCCTGTGCACCATAGGTTCGCTTAAGAGCTATCATTATTTGATCTGCCAAGCCTAATATTGCCAATCGTTCATCAACCGTTAAATCTTCAAGTGAGGACACACAGCGTTTAGGTGCAATCAATATATGTCCTGGTGTTATAGGAATATTTGTCGGAAAAGCCCACGCGAGATCATTGCTGATAATTTCACGAGCTTTTATCTCTGGTTTTGAGCAGAATATACATGTCATGGATACAGTGTATACCAATATCAAAAATATGAAAGTGAAGATATCTTCGGTAAAGAAAAACGACAAGTTGTAAGCCTGCCGTTGTGATGGAACGAAAAAGATCAACCTTCTATCCTTTTTGAAATATCGCGGACAAGATCAAGTTTTTCTTGAACAAATCGAAGATCATTAGTTTTATTTTCAATCGCAATATTCAACAAACGCACGACTCCCTCGATTATCGCAATACCAATCTTATGATCACGACCAATGGTTCTCTTTATGTATTCTTCATCAACATGCGCAAGAGTTATACGCTTAACACTGTCAAGATCAAGAAGATAATATCCACCTGGACATCTTTCTAATTTTAAATAGCGTTTAAGTTCAATAAAATGAAACGGATACTCTTTACCCAGTAATAGATATTTCTGAATCAGTCTGCTACCTCGGTTCATTCTTAGTGTGCACATTTCACATATTGGAACCAGGTTGACATTCATGTCCAATTTATATTTTCTCTTAATCTCCAGTTCATTTGTAATGAACTCAATCGGTAATTCTCGATCGTAAGAATTAAATTTCACAGGCCAAAGACGCTCTGCGTCATTAGTCCCAAAAATCCTGTGGGGTGTTATGGATTCAATAGCACCGCTTGCGAAAGGAGTAATGAGGGAATGGAGAATATTATGAACAACTGACCATCGTTCCTTTATATTTAAATCTAAAAAATTAACCCTGAGTCCATATTGAACATACGAAGAACTACTGAATTTAGTCGACATTTTTTCCTTTCTGGATTCCAATGGAATCGTTTGTTGTGTTGCAAAGCAACTGTTATGTGTAAGAACGTTTAGCTAACTTTAACCCTTATTCATAACAAAAAAAGCGAGGGCGCCCTCGGCAAAATTTCGGCCTTAAAACTACACCAACTCCCCACTCTGCGTATCTTCATCATAGAAAAAAGGCATCTTCAATATTGAACCATCTTTTACCGCCTGAAGAACTTTCTTAAGAGAAACTATTGAATCAAATTCTGCCGATTCATTCTTGATCGCCTCGTCAATGTCCACCCACATATTGTGACCATATTCTGTGTCTTCAAGTAATTCACCGAAATATTCATCGCTATAGGCAATCGGAAAGATAACATCAGAGAAAAGCTCTCCTTTTACATACATCGTGCGACGTTGCATACCAACAAGTTTAAATGTCGCCTCAAGGCCAGTCTCAATTTTGAGCTTACGCACTGCCGCATCTTCTACAGATTCCCCTTTTATTACTACACCGCCCATGACGCCAATCTTGCCATATGAAGGATTCGACTTGCGAATCTGGTTGAGAATTTGGATCTTCTTGTTATGGATGCGCGATACAACTGTAAGTACATTTACTTTAAAGAGATTTGCGGTACCGGCATGATCTGTTGCTGGATTGAAATCAGCGACATGTTTTACGCCAGACTCAGACAAAGAGTATCCATCATCAGACCTATTCAGATAACCCTTTTTAACAAGAAACTGAAGGTGGTAATTAAAAAGGTCATTCGGCACGCCTTTTTGTTGTAACTCGCTATAACGCAACATTTTTGCATTCTTGAGGCGAGAAACTATATGATTTTGGATTGGAGAGAAAACGTGCGACATGGCTTATTTATATAGCTACGCCCACTAAAAAGCAACTAAAAACCAGACGACAACATATGCTAAAATACCCCCATGAAAACCATCCTCATCACTGGCATTAGTCGTGGCATCGGCAAAGCACTGGCTGAAAAATATTTGGCAGAAGGCCACACAGTCATCGGCACATCGATAAACGGTAAAGTTGATTTTGAACACGAAAACCTGACAGTCTATACATTAGATCTATCAAAACCACGATCTATCCGTACGTGCGTCAAAAAGATAATAAAATCAGGCACTCAGATAGATATCATGCACAACAATGCTGGAGCATTATTTGATGATGAAGAAACTCATGTAATCGTGGATAAATTGCAAAGAACACTAATGGTTAACCTGATTGGTACAATCGACCTTACTGAACAGATAATTAAAATTATTAGAAACGATGGGCACATTGTGAACACTTCATCATCAGCTGCCTCATTAACAGAGACTGATATGAAAGATGCTTTAACTTCTCATTTTCCTTTCCATTATCCTGCATACAAGATTTCCAAGGCTGCAATAAATATGTACACGCGAACTTTGGCAATGAGACTGGAACATGAAAAGACAGGAATCACCGTCTCCTCGGTTCATCCTGGTTGGGTGCGCACCGATATGGGCGGTGACGATGCACCAGTCCTCCCTGTCGAAGCTGTAGATGATATCTACAAGCTCGCCCTATCAAAACCTGAGACGGGACAATTCTGGTTCAAAGGACAAAAATATCCGTGGTAGCATAGCTAAACTTTATCGTTCCTTGAGAACTTTTTGATTAGTTCTTCATTTCGGGTTGGTACGCTTGTATGGTGCAAAATCATACAAAGAAGGAATTTATAGAAAATGCTAGAAAAGAATACTTTAAGATAGGTAGTGTAGTCTGCCCTGCCTTTAATGGTGAAAAAGTTTATTTTACCGAACGTGGCTTAAATCACTTATTATTCAAAAACGGCAAACAACGAACAGTTCCTGATCAGTACAGGCGGATAAAATTACTCAAAATAGCCATTCAAATAGTAAGGACAGTAAAAACGATTAACTCAAATGAGATGAGAATGACCAAAAATTCTTATATAAAATACTATGTACTCACAGAAAATATAAATAAAAAGGTGGTTAAAGTTATTATTATAAGAGAAAAGATGCATCTACTATTTTTTCTCAGTGTTATGGACAGATAAGACAAAAGGCCTCTATTAAAAGCCTTTTGTAGAATCTCTGCTTAAGCAGAGCAAGATTGATTTTAGAGGGACCCCTTTCTATTCCCTCAACGCCTCTGCATTCCACAAAAATATCAAGGCCGTAGACCTGGGGGATTTACTACATTAAAATCGATCCTTGAGCACTTATCATACCAAAATAATTTCTTGAGTCAAGAAAAGAAAAATACTTGCAGGACTACACCCCTCTCTTCATCGATACATCTACCACATTGTTGCCACTGGGATGTGTTGCGAACTGGCGAGCGCCAAAGCCAATGACGATAGAACCGATAATATACAAGATGTAGAAAAATACTGAAAGCGGAATACTACCCATGTATAACTCAAGCCCTTGCTGAGATTCATATGAGATGAATGCGGCGAGGAGAACGCCGAGAGCAATCAAAAACATTCCCGAAGAAATGAGACGCAACGGCTTTCTCAAGAGATTCATGAAAATGCCTGCTGACGTATAAAAATATGTCGCTGAGAGTACCCCACAGATGACCGCCACGAAAATAAGAACGAGTTGTAGTTTTTCAGCCATATAGAGAAAATTATATCACGCCTCTATCTTTGAGAATAGGTAGGCGCCGACAGCTATCCCCACTACCACAACCCCTGAAAGAACGAGAGTATCCGTCCAGAGACTAAAGTGCGTGGCCCCCGTAAGAACATGTCTCAGAGCATCAACCCCATATGTTAGAGGGTTAATATCCGATATGATACGAATAGCTACAGGCGCTGTGTCGAGAGGAAAAAGGGCTCCTGCAAGAAAGAACAACGGCATGACGAGCAGATTGACGATAAGACCGAAGCCCTGGATATCCTGCATAAGTGAACCGAAAATCGTACCGAGAGCCGCAAAAATAACCGCGATGATGAACATGACTACGAGACTGAGTAATGCACCGAGGATAGTTGTATGGAAGCCGACACAGAACGTGATGAGAAGAACGATTACACCTTGTATAAAGGCTGTAGTCGCCCCACCCAACGTGCGTCCAATCATGACTGCAGTACGGCTAACTGGTGCAACAAGAGTTTCTTTGAGGAAGCCAAAACGACGATCCCAAATGATCTCAATGCCCGAAAAGACAGCAGCGAAAAGAATGCTCATGGCGATAATGCCTGGTGATAGGAATTGGATATAGTTCCCTCCTCCGCCCTTTTCAAAAACAGGACCGAGACCAAAACCGAGGACTACAAGAAAGAGAATCGGCTGACCAAGCGAGCCGAGGATGCGCGACTTTGAACGAAGATATTTCTTGATCTGTCTGAGCCAGAGGATATAGATCGTGGTGAGAGTGATTGAATTCATATATATTATTTTTTACTGCCGCCAAACATCTTGCGCATCGACCGGAGATGATCCGTAGCATCAACGCTTTCTTCGCGGATATCATGGCCTGTGAGCTTGATAAAAGCATCTTCAAGCGAAGTTCCGCCGTTTTTCGCAATGATGCCTTGTACTGTATCGCTCGCCACCATGCCTCCATGATCGATGACGACTACATGGTCGGCAACGCGCTCAACTTCATCCATATAGTGAGTAGTGAAGAAAACGGTCAAACCCTTTTCAGTATTGAGCTTCTTGATATATGACCAGATATGATTGCGTGTCTGAGGATCAAGGCCGACCGTCGGCTCATCGAGGAACAAGACTGCAGGCGTGTGCAGGAGACCGCGTGCGATCTCAAGACGGCGCTTCATACCACCAGAAAAAGCTTTGACGAAATCATCCTTGCGATCCCAGAGCTCAACAAATCTCAAAAGCTCTTCGATGCGCGCCTTTGCTTCATTTTTTGGCACACCAAAGATGCCTGCATGGAAAGACATGTTCTCGTATGCAGTCAGATCATCGTCGAGGCTCGCGTCCTGAAAGACAATGCCGCATGATTTGCGAACCATATGCGGGTCTTTGGTCGGATCAAAACCATTGATCATGATTGAGCCAGATGTCGGAGCGAGGAGTGTCGTGAGCATGCGGATCGTCGTCGTCTTGCCTGCTCCATTGGGACCGAGAAACGCAAAGGTGCTACCGGCTGGAACATCAAAAGAGACGTTTTTTACGGCTTCAAAACCGCCCTTGAAGGTTTTGGTGAGATTTTTTACTGTTATAGCTGATGACATATGTATGTTGACGGATGACTTGATAATTTATGACGTCTTAGCCTAAGAATTTTTGACCAGATGCTTGAATGCATACTCAAGCGTGCCTCCCACTTTCTTGCCAGGATTAAATATGCCCTGCGGATCCCAGATTTTCTTTACCTCTTCAAAGAGCTTGTAAACTTCTTCGCCATACTGCATCTTCACGAACGGTGTGCGGATGATGCCATCATTGTGTTCACCGCTAATCGAACCATTGAACTCATGGACGAGCTTATAGACTTTGACCGACAGATCTTCGATGATAGTGTGCGACTTTGGATCGTTCAGATTCATGAGCGGAATGATGTGGAAATTGCCGTCACCGACATGCCCAGCAATAGTGTAGGTAATATCATGCTCATACTGACCGAGGATGGCATACAAGCGTGGAAGAAACTTCGGCAATGTCTCTGGTGGCACGACGAAGTCATCGATGAAGGGAGCGGTGCGGAGACCTTTGACATGCTGACGTAGCATATTGAAACTTTCACGGCGGATGATCCAGTACTTGTTCGACTGGCGAGCAGTTTTGGTGACGAGTGACTTTTCGTGGATAACTTTGAGCGAGTCATGTGCAGCAACAGCGAGACGGAGCGCTTCTTCGTCGGTATCTGCAGTGAACTCTGCCATGAGGACCATCTTTGGCACACCACCGCGGATGACGGCGAGCATCTCAGGGATGAACTGGAAGCCAAGTGAAATGATATTGCCTTTCATTCTCTTGATGAGTGACGGAAGGAATTTAAGAGCAACCTTGAATGTATGATCATCATATGATTCAAAGCTCTCTGGCTTAAACTCCATAATATGCGTCGCGGTCGGCGCAAGCTGTGCCAAATCCTTGAGGAAGACCACGACCATATGAGAAAACTTCTTTGGCTTTACGAGAGCGAATTCGATCTCAGTGACGAGGCCAAGCGTGCCCTGTGAGCCAACGATCATTTTTGTCAGGTCAAATATGCCCTTCTCTTTATCCCAGACATTCCAGAGAAAATATCCACTCGAATTCTTTGAAACGATCGGCTTTGCTTTTTGTAAAAGGTCGTAATTTTTTTCGAGGAGTTCGTGCATCTTGCGGTATATGTCACTTTCAAATGAAGGAAATTTCTTTGCTTGCTCCAACTGATGCATAGTGAGAGGTTGGAACATGTGCTCTTTGCCGTCAGCCGTGACCATGTTGAGACGGCGTACGTATCGTTCAGTCTTGCCATAGGTCAGCGTCTTTTCTCCACCAGAGTTATTTGCAGCCATTCCACCCACCGTACACAGCTCGCGTGAAGCAGGATAGCTCGGCATGATCTGTCCACCTGCCGCGAGAGTGGCTTTGTCAAAATCACGATAGTATACTCCTGGCTCAGTCACCGCAAAACCACTGATTTCTATGCCAAGGATAGGGTCAAGATTTTTTTCTGTGACCCCTTTTATATGATTGAAATTTTTGGTGAAGTCAACAACGATCGATTCGGTCAGTGGTCCTCCTGACATATCCGTGCCTGCTGAACGCGCAGTGAGCGTAAGCTTTGGTTCTTGTGTCGATGAATTTGATCGATGAAGAGCTTCATCGGCAACGTAGCGGACCAGCTTCTCTACGTCAGCCACATTTTTTGGCGAGACAACTACCGTTGGACGCACTTCGAAGAGCGAAGCGTCGTGACTGGCTTTATCAAGATTGTACTCGCTTGTACTAACGTCCCCTTCTATTAGTTTTGAAAGTTTTTTTGGGTCGAACATGGGAATATTTTAACATATAAAATACATGTGAAGATTTAACAAAACACGCCCTATTTGTTAGCATGAGCCCATGAACAAGAAACTTCTCATATATTTACTCGTCATTATTGGACTGCTTTCAGTCGCACTCGCAGTCTCACTCAGTCATAATTTTCGAAAGCCTGTAACAACAGAGATTATTCCTGCATTTGCAATGAATAAGGGCGGACTGGCTCCCCTTAAAATTAAACTTGGTCTTGATCTAACAGCGACAACTTCGCCAGATAATTTTGGATGCCCCGCAGATTTGATCCCGGTCGCCGTTATGAGTACTGATGGGTCATCGAAAATATCATGCTCATCGGCTCATGATTCATACCCGATCGGTACAGGCAAGGAGGTGTATCTTCTTAACGGATATTACTCGACGCGCGAAGTGGTCATGTATCCGTTTGATTATGACCCAAGTCGAGACC
Source organism: Patescibacteria group bacterium (assembly GCA_040388415.1). Taxonomy (GTDB): domain Bacteria; phylum Patescibacteriota; class Minisyncoccia; order Phycocordibacterales; family PALSA-1337; genus C7867-002. The sequence goes on along the minus strand of JAZKBV010000001.1, from coordinate 22,344 downwards.
CATTACCTGCAACTACGACCTGCTCAATCTTCAATATCACTGGTGGTGACAGTGCTCTCATTAAATTATTTAAAGATATGCTGGCTAGTGGCAATACCGTAAATAAAATCGACAAAAATAATCTCACACTTAACATTGATTTGTCTGATCTAGAAAATCTTACCAAGACGACAATAATCAATTCAACACCTGATCAACCAGCCACAATAGGTGTCAAAGTAAAACCTGTTAGTGGTCGAGACGCTAACTACTGCGAAAGTTTTATAAAAATAGTTTCTACTCAATAAAAAAACCCTGCACATAAAGACATGCAGGGTCTGAGAACGTAGTATTGAGAACTACTTGCGAAGACCAGCGAACCACCAATAGTCACTCCAACCACGGTCGCCACTTTTGACGCGCACACGACGCTCGTCGGTATGATCAAACGTGGCGTAGCACAAGTCACCTTTGATATCCTTCCAATAAGTGCCGTGAGGCCTCTTATTAACGAAGGAAGGATCGGCTTCATTCACAGCAGCGACAGAGATCGGGTCAGCGGGCTTGAGGCCGCGCAGCTCAAACTCTCTTTTAAGGTCGTCATCGGAGATAAAACCGTTGCGTTGCGAGAGGTCGGGTTTGAAAAACATAACCTCGACTTCATCGCCCTCACCTTTCGGCATGCTGTCCACGACTTTGCGGTCCACGTATTGCGCGCAACCAGTAGTATAGAGCGCCTCTTGCTGGGAACGACCGCGATTCACTGTGACCTTGCGGACGATGATGTTCGAAACTGCGAGAGCGCGTTCGCGGAAGGGTGCGAACATTATCGTTCCGAGGTTCTTGATACCGAGAACATGCTGAGCAGTGTTCGAAGTGATCTCAGAACGATGCTTGCGCATCGCATCGCGGAGTTTGTTGACGGCGTTTTCGATTTGGGCGTCGGTCATCATTTCGGGTGCAGTCATGATCTGTGTCATGGTGTCATCCTTTCTTTATCGTTGTTTATGTTGCTGGACTCTTCGCCACAGCATTCAATGATCTTACGTATGCAGTTATACCACTACTGACACTATACGTCAATAATGGTATAAAATGGCCTTATTAAAATCTGACTACTACCAATTCAAACCATATACCCAAGGCTGAGCGACCTGTGCAAGAGCAAGGATAGCAGCAGCGAGAGCGATGTTCTTCATGAAGTTGATGCGCTCATTCATCTTTTGCATAGGATCTTCGATCTTCCAGTAGGTATGCATCTTGAAAGATACACCGACGAGGAAAATAACGAGGAGCACGATGCCATAGTGAGGACGAACGCCGAGGAGGATCGAAAGTCCGCCGAGAAGAGCGAGGATACCTGAACCCATGACTGCAACCTTTGCTGCTTTCACCCCTTTCATCTGAGCGTAGCCGATGAGGCCAGCTGATTTGAAAAGGTGTTTATATGCTGTCTCTAGCCAGTACAAACCAAGAACGATACGGGCGATAAGAAATACAAGTGCCATATGCGTGTACGTACGAATACGTAATATTAAAATTGACCTTTTATAATGCCTTAATTATACCCTACTTCCTCCCTGCCCTGAGAGCGTTGACGATAGGTATAAAATCTGTCAGAAAGTTGTACGTTGCAGCGCCGGCAGGACCAATGACGCCAAAAGCTACTAGGCCAAGGCCGATAATATTGGTGATACCCCATATCCAAAAGTTTCCTTTCATGACACTTCGAACCTTGCGCGCTATCTTCATCGTCTCTGGCAAACGATCGAGATGATCTTTCATGATAGTGATATCTGATGCTTCGATAGCCGCATCTGCGCCGATACCACCCATAGCGATTGAAACATCAGCGAGGGCGAGCGAAGCTGCATCATTGACTCCATCGCCGATATAGCCGACGATACCCTTTCCAGTTTTTTTGCCTGCATGCGTAGTTCGACCAGAGTGTTCCTTTTCAAAATGACGGATGAAATCTACTTTGCCCTCTGGTGTCATATTGGCATGATAGTGACGGATGCCAATCTGTGCAGAAACAGCAGCCGCTGACTTTTCATTGTCACCAGTGAGCATGTGCCACTCCTCCACACCAAGCTCTTTTGTCTCATTGATGATCTCTTTTACTCGAGGGCGAAGCTCATCTTGATATGAGATGAGACCGACGACGACACCGTCGACAGCGAGACATGCCACGCCTCTGCCATTATCTTTTTCTGAAATAATATCTTTTGGAATTTGTTCAGCAACAGTGCAACCTTTTTCTTGCATAAACGACAATCTGCCCATGAGCATATTCGACCCATCGTGTTTGAAGACGATGCCTTTACCAGATACTTCCTCAAAATCATCTGGCGTATGGAGCTTCATCTTATGTTCAACTGCGTACTCTGTCATAGCTTTTGAAACGATGTGATTTGATTCCGATGCTCCCATAAAGAAACGGGTAGCGATTTCATCTATGGAATACCTTGAATCGTATGAGCGTATATCAACGATCTTTGGCTTGCCCTTGGTGAGCGTACCTGTCTTATCAGTCAGGACAAACTTCATCTTTGCCAACTGTTCAAAAACGCTCGAGCCTTTGACGATGACACCGCGACGAGCTGCATGAGATATAGCAGCGGTAAATGCGAGCGGTATAGCAACAGCGATATCGTCAGCACAGACCACAAGAAGTACGGCTAATATTTCTTTTGCAGATAAACCAAAGAAATACATAACCACTACCGCGACCAAGGACAAGAGGATATACCACTGCGTAAATCTGTCTGCTGCGCGCTCAGCTTCATTTTTGTCGCGACCAGCTTCTTCAACGAGAGCAATCATGCGCGAAAGGGTCGTATCTGCACCCACCTTCTCTGTTTTGACGATAAGAGAACCAGACTCATTTACCGTAGAGGTATACACTCGTGAACCGATCTTCTTGTGCACCAATTCGCTTTCACCGGTAAGCGACGCTTCATTTACGTCTGCTTCACCTGATTCGACGATGCCATCGACTGGCATACGATCGCCCGCTTCAACAACAACGATATCTCCTGTTTTGATAGCACTTATATGCACTTCTTCTATAGTGTCACCGATCTTTCGGTGCACACGCTCGACGTTATACTTCATCAAACTCTGGATGGTCTTTTTTGCGCGGACTTCGGTAATACGGTCAAAGAGACGCGCGAATGCCAGCATGAGCGTGATGAATGCCGCCGAGACCCATTCCTTTGAAAGGAGTGAAAAGATGAGGGCGATAGCGGCGAGAAGATCGACTGAAAGTTTCTTATCAAGTAATGATTTGATAGCACTGACTGCGACTGGGATGAGACCAAGAAATGCCAGCAATGCAAAGATACCTGACGAGTATGGAATCTGGAGCGATGATGGTAAGAGTAATGAAAGTAGTGTCGGAATATTCACCACCACAAGCACAACATCGAGACCAAAGAGTATTTTTTCTGTGAGCGTTTCTCCTTTCATATAGGTACAAGTATAACAGATAAATTTAGGCTGATTTTGAGTGAAATTTGAGCAAAAATTGCTACCACACCCCCTCCAAAAGCGCATCCACAGGATATGAACCTACCCCCTTGTTATCCCTCTGGATAGAGCTATGATACGACGAGTTCCCTGATCTTTTGCAGTCAAATACCACAACCAACCTCCACCTCCTTAAGATTATGAAAAATAACCTTTATAAGGCCTTTTATACGGCCTGTTTATTGGTCATCTCACACACGGTAGCCTGGGCGACAACGACAAACAGTGTCGTCAGTTCCCCAGGCACGTCCCTCAACTATCCCCTGCTTCAAGCGCCACCGATCGCTCAAACGTGGCCCGAGATCATGCGGGATGAATTCAATACACGCAGCGCAGTCATCTTCTCCGACACCTTTGGTTGGCAATCAACCATCCATTGGCTCCACGAAGACGACCAAGGCAAGGACCTCAACGTCAGCTATGCCAGTGCTTTCCGAGGCGCATTCATGCGTTCAACCAGGAATGCTCTCCGCGAAAGCTTGATCCAACTGCCTGGGATATTTGATTCAAAAAGTTGGATCGAAAATCTGCTTGTCGGCACTTTCGCCCGGACGACCGAGGAATCGATCAATCCAGTCGGACTAACACCGATTGCGGCACAAACATCGTGGCTCACTGAGATGCGCTCGAATGGCATATTGTTAGGAGGCTTCCGTCCTCTCGATGGATACGTCTGGGGAGGATTCAGGGCGGGACATCTCAATGCCAAGGATCCACTGATACTCGGCCTCATACGGTGTCGCTATGATCCGATTCTTCTCAGATCGACAGTTGATGAGCAACTCACATTCATGTTGCCAAGGAGATCAATGTTCGTGGTTGGTAGTTCATACAAGCTCACTGACATGCACAATGGCAATCATGAGCCCAATTGGTCCGCCACTCTCTCTCACTCGTTCGGCGCCAGTGCGAATGATGACATCGTCTTCGTAAACGTTTCGACCAACGAAGGTGTAACGTTCGCTCAACTTGGTGTCAGTTGGCATCCGCATAATTGGTAGACACAAACCCCGGTTCATCCACAAGATGAGGCCGGGTTTTTTTATAACTTCGTAATATCTCTTGGGTAGAATGCGTCGAGTGTCCAGTCGATGACGATGCGCAAACGTTTTTTCCATGAGATAAACTTGAAGAGGTACACCGTGCGCCAGAGCCACCACGTCAGACGTCCCGTTATCTTCATAGAGAAGATCTCACCAATAGCGAACCACTGCCCCACCGAGACCATCGAACCTTTTGAATGATACTCGAACTTCTTCATTTTCTTTCCTTTCGCGAATGCGCGAATATTTTTTGCCACAAGGCGAGACTGTCCGACGGCAACTTGAGCGAGCATCGGCATAGTCATTGGCTTTTCTGCGGTCGTATGCGCGGGATCGATATAGCCAGCCACATCACCGAGAGCGAAGATGCGCTCATCGCCACCGAGACGGAAATATTCGTCTACAACCAAACGTCCACCGATGAGCGCTGGCATGTCACCGACAAAGGGAGGAATGATCGGTTTGACACCTGCTGCCCAAATGACAGTTGAAGCAGACACGGTCGTATTGTTCGCCAACTCCAAACCGCGTGGACTAACATTGATCACTGTCGCGTTGAGTAGAAGTTGAACACCTGCTTCTTTGAGCTTATCCGCTGCTGATTGACGAAGCGTCGGACTGAACTGCTGGAGCAGCTCTGGACCTGCATGGATGAGCGTAACGGTCGGCTCCTCAGGACTACAACTGCCCGCTTCGTTTGGTGTGCACTTAGTATCATGATAATAGCGTTTGACCATGCCTTTGATGAGCTCAGCGAGTTCAGAAACAATCTCAATACCAGTAGGACCCCCACCCACCACAACAAATGAAAGAAGTCGCGCACGAATGATTGGATCATCGCAGAGTATTGCCTCTTCGAATGAGTCGATCACACGACGACGGATCTCGGCTGCATCTGCCAATGTTTTGAGCGGATACGTATGAATATCTGCACCAGGAATATTGTAATAGTTCGTGGTTGCACCTGTAGCGATGACGAGAAAATCATAGGTGATGTCATGCTTCACACGATGATGCACATCATCACCATTCACGTCACCAAGAACGGTGACCATTCGATGCTCGCGGTCGATAGAGGTCACGGTGCCCTGACAGATCTTGACTCCCGTGCCTGCAAATATCTCGCGGAGCGGTTCTGCTACGGACTGTGGTGCAAGCGCGCCAGTTGCTACTTCATGCAAGAGCGGTGTGAAGAGAAAATAGTTCGTTTCGTTGACGATAGTCACTTCGATCTCGCCTTTTTTAACGAGAGATTTCAATGCGCGCGCAACATACATGCCACCGAACCCGGCACCAAGGATGAGTATACGAGGTTTGATCATGGGCGAATTATATCACCTGTGACTGATTTTGCTAAATCACACTGATGGCGAGATAGAGCACACCAGCGCCGAGGATGGTCATGAAAGTAGTAAGGAACTTTGGGTGAACGTGGTGGCTCTCAGGGATGAGATCGCTCGCGCCGATGTAGAGGAAGAAGCCTGAGAAGAGCGCAAGGATGATGGCGAGGCCTTGAGCAGGTACCGTAAAGAAAAGTGTTGAAACGATACCGAGCACTGGCGCTACAGCATCAATGATCAACCAGCGAAAAGCTTTGGTGCGAGTACCTCCATTTTTCAAGATCATATTGACCGTGTTGATACCATCAGAAAAGTCATGAGTGAGCACAGCTATTGTGACAACGATACCAACAGCTGACGAGACTTGAAACGCAAGGCCGATAGCGATGCCATCGAGGAAGCTATGAGTCGAAAGGCTGGCGGCACCGAGAATGCCTCGATTATCGGCGGCCTCATGATCTTCGTGGGCATGCGCGTGGATAAAAACAAGACGATCTAATATGAGATAGATGATAAAGCCAATCGCGACAATGGTGAGGATCGTGTTACTTGAATAAAATCCTGAGCCTAGCTCGAGCGCTTCTGGCATGAGGTCAAAGAATGCGACGGCAATAACTGCGCCTGCTGAGAAGCCGAGGATGAGGTGGAGTTTATCGCGAAGCTTGAGGGCAAAAAGACCTCCGAGAAATGTGGCTGCAAGCGCGCTGAGAGCAATGAGGATAAGCATGGTAATTGAGTTATAGTTTGTTAGTAATTTTATTAATCGCACTTTTTACAGAGACCAAAGAATTCAAGCGAATGATTGTGTATAACAGTAAACTTTTTTGATTCACTTGCGACATATTCTGTTATTTTCCGTACTGGGCATTTTTCTAAACTCTCCACATCTTCAATGTCACCGCACGTGGTGCAAATAATATGATGATGATGTTTTCTTCCATAGGTCATTTCATACAAAGAATCTGCCGACCCGAAATTGATACGATGTATTAGATTGGCCTTAACGAGACTTTCCAATATCCTAAATAGTGATGATCTGTCCAAAGCGGCGATCTTTTTTCTGATTTCTAATACAGTTAAAGGATGCTTCTCTAAACTGAGTGTGCGCAACAAAGCTATTCGGCCCGGGGTCGCCTTAAGCCGAACTGACCATAACATATGAGAAAATGGCCTGTCCTTTATTTTGCTATTTGAATTGTCATCAGGAATGCGCCGTATCATGAAATGTCACTGTACACTAAATAAGACTGTGTTGCAATTACTATTGAAATATTCAGCATATAATTTTAAGTAAATAAGACTCAATCTTATTTATTGTACATACAAATTTTCTTTATGTGCCACCAATCCACTCAACAAAAAACACGCACCCCTTACGTCCTCGCCTTGCATATATAACCTATCTGTCTGCGATTATTTTTTCGTCAAATGATGCCTCAGTGGATGCAAATGTGAAGCAATACCTATAGCAGCAGCAATGATGACCAAATTTTTGATAATATACTGCCCTTCCAATGTTGGCACCATAAATGACTGCCACGTCTCACTCGGCAACAATATCAATGGCATAAACGTGGTCACCATGTGAACAAAAAGCAATGGTATGACTACGCGCTCATACCCTTTGATCAAAAATAGGAGACCAATCAAACATTCAAACAGACCGAATAAGACAAGAAATGTCGGGAAGCTCATAAAGGAAATCGTCTGCTCGAAAAGTGCCTGCACGAGCGGTGTCGCAGGACTTAAGCCCAGAACTTTCAAAATACCGAACCAAAAGAAAACAACGAATAAACCAAAGCGCGCCACAGGCACAGATATTTTACGGAAAAAATGAATCAATGCTATGTCAAATGTATATGGCATGTATTTATTATACCTTATTCATATCTCAGTGCCTCGATCGGGCTCTTCTTTGAAGCTTGGCTCGCAGGATATCCGCCAAATATGAGACCGATCAACCCTGACACAACAAGACCAAGGATTGCGCCACTCCACGGGAAGATGAACTGCCAGTTCACCCCAAGTCCCTTCGACAGAATGATTGCGATGATAAATGCGAGCGATGCGCCGAGAATAATGCCGACCAATCCCCCAATAGCAGTGAGCAAGACCGCCTCAAGTAAAAACTGAGAGAGGATATCGCGATCAGTGGCACCAAGCGCTTTACGAAGACCAATCTCACGCGTGCGTTCAGTGACCGAAACGAGCATGATATTCATGATGCCTACGCCACCTACGAACAGCGCAATCGAAGCGACGGCGACCAAGAACCACGTCAGCGCACCGGTGATTGTACTCAAACGGTTCGCAAGATCCTGCTGCGTCTGAACAGTGAAATCATCCTTAGTCGGATCTGTTATATTATGAGAGTCGCGCAATGTTCTCTGTATATCAACTGCAGCCGCAGGCACCTGATCGTCCGTTTGAGTCTGAATGATGATACGACTAAACCACTTGATACCCAAAAGATAATCTTGGGCAGTGGTATATGGTATCAAGGTCATTTGATCGAAGTTGAATAATGACCCACCACCAGTTGATGGCAAAGTCCCCACTACTTTAAAATTCCTGCCTTTTATTTTCATTTTCTGCCCCACTGGATTGTCGCTACCGAAAAGATGCTCCGCGACTTTTGAGCCGATGACTACGACATCATTTCTTGAGATCACATCATCACTTGAGAAAAATTCACCGCGGTCTGGATGCAGATCGAAAATATCTGCCATAAACTCAGTCGCACCGAAAATAGAAACTTGATATGCGTTCACGTCATACGAAGCGGTGCCACCACTAATGACCACTGGCATGATCGATTTGATGTCAGGCACATTGGCTTTGTTTTGGAGCGCGGTGAGGTCTTTGAGCTTGAGTGAATCACTATAGAGCGCGCTCACATCTGATGGACCAGTCGGTTCACGTCCAGGGATGATAGCGATAGTGTTCGTACCCAACCCTTGTACCTGTCCAAGGATCAAAGCCTGTGCTCCCCCGCCGAGAGAGATGACGAGCATGATGGCGGTGATACCGATCACAATACCCAAGATCGTCAAAGCCGAACGAGAGCGATTCGTCGTTAGTCCGGTCAGTGAAGTTTTAAAAGTGTGTTTGAGGTTCATTTAATTTGCTGCATTCATGTTACGTTCTACTTGATGTACTCATCGTCAGCCGTCAATCGATTCTTCACTGGCGTATCGCTCTCCAGTTCCCCATCCATGAGACGGATGATGCGCTCTGAATGCTCAGCGGTAGATGTCTCGTGAGTGATGAGCACGATCGTCTTGCCCTCTTTTTCATTGAGCTTTTGGATGATAGACATGACGATCTTGCCTGACTTTGAATCGAGGTTTCCTGTAGGCTCATCAGCAAAGATGACTTCTGGATCAGTCACGAGCGCGCGAGCGATCGCTACGCGCTGACGCTCGCCGCCAGAGAGTTCAGCTTGATGATGATCGATACGGTGACCGAGACCAACATCTTCGATCGCTTTTACAGCGCGCGCATTCCACTCATGTTCAGGGACATCTGAGTATACAAGCGGTAGCTTCACGTTTTCGAGAACTGTCGTGCGTGCAAGGAGGTTGAATGATTGAAATACGAAACCAATCTCTTTGTTTCGAAGTTGGGCGAGCTCATCGCCAGAATATGAGGTGACTTGTTTTCCATTGAAAGAATAGTGTCCGCTCGTCGGCGTGTCGAGGAGACCGAGAAGGTGCAGAAGCGTCGACTTGCCCGATCCTGATGGACCCATGATGGCGACGAACTCCCCTTTGCGCACATTGAAGGTAACGCCCGAAAGAGCGACGGTTTCAGTGGTGCCATCGTGGTAGGCTTTCTTGAGATTTTTTACTTCGATGATGTTGGGAGTGGTCGGCATAGTATTTATTGTAGCACTGGAAGCTGTTGTTTGATGCCATCAGCAAAAAGCGTATATGCCCGCACAAATGAATCGTCAACATGAGCGTACAAAATACCCTCGCCAGCTTTTGTTTCGATGAATTGGCTTGCAAAAGTGATCGTCACGGCTTCAGTATCTTGAATAAGCGGCTCAGGCGATACCCAGTCGATTTTTCCATTCTCATAATCATAGATGAATAACCCGACCGAAAACATGCCGTACTTGGTCTGATCGCCAACTTTCTGATTCGCCTCACGACCATTCATAATACCGAGCACTTTTCCTTCACCGATATCAATAAATGACTTAGGCAATAATGGTCCCGGTGATGCATGTCCACCAATCCATGGGATATTATGTTCTTTGGGGTGAAAAACGATGTCACCACTTTTCCAAGGCTTACTCATATCTTCCACAACAGCGACCTGAATAATCGAATAAGTAAAATCTGCTTCTTTTTTACTTGATTCAAATAAATTAAGTCTTAATCCCCGACTATTGATCGGTGCTATCGAAACTTCTTTTGCGCCAGCATATGTTTTTGAGTTTCCTAAAAGGACCGGCTCAGTCATAACCAATGAGTCAAGGTTTTTACCGACAGCATGACCGAGATGCACGAGAGCATGTTTTTCCTTTTTATTAAGAAAAGGAAGTGTGAAGTATATATGAGTAAGATTTTTTATTTCATCAACAAATATATCAGGATCTTCAAAGCCGATAAATTCAAGGTTCTCCGAAGAAAGATCATGTATAATTTCCTCTGTCCCACTTATTTTTAACAGCTCAGTTATGGAAAACTTTTCAAGAGAATCGCCTTTTATTTTCCATATCTCGCTTCTGTCTACATATCCACTTACCGTGACATCACCCTCTCTGCTAGTGATGCAGCGAATGATCCCTTCCTTATAGTTTGAAATTGGATCCAGAGCTACCGCCATTACATGAGTGAATTTTCCACCAGTTTCTATCACCTTACCGACATGTTGAATATAAGGCGTGCTTTTCATTCTTCTTAAATTACTTTACATACGTAACCACCTTATCACCCACACTGACTCCAGTAAGGATCTGCGTCGTGCCATCTGAACCCTTGAGACCGACAGTCACACCAACGCTGCTATATGTCTTACCATCGCTATTCACGATACGGATAGTTTTATTGCCGCTATCATCGACGACTGCGCGCGTAGGCACTGTGACCACATCATCAACTTCATGCGTAAGGATATCAGTATTAGCTGTCATGCCAGAACGGATGCGAGCATCGGGACTATCGAACTGCAATGTCACTTTGTAGGTCGGCACACCTTCGAGCACTGTCTCCGCTGGATCGATCTCGGTCACTGTAGCGGGAAATAGCACATACTGACCATATGCATCGAGGGTAACATTCGCCTTATTGCCCAAAGCAACCTTGGCTATATCAGCTTCTGGCACATAGGCTTCGATCTTGAAACCACCATCGCTCTGCACCGCAAAACCGGATTGTCCCGCAGCGACGAACTCGCCAACGCTTGGATCTGCCTTGGTGATAATGCCATCGATAGGAGAATAGACGCGACCATCGTTCACGCTAGCCTGAGCCTGATCGACCTTTGCCTGCTGGGAAGCGATCGACTGTGAAGAGTTGCCCGCAAGCTTCAGATCATAGTTCGACTGAGCAGCTGAGAGCGCGGTTTGAGCGGAAGTTATCGTATCCACCGCTGTATTGAAAGCTGAGAGCCCCGCATTCATCGTGGTACTGATAGAATCGATCTGTGTTTGGCTCATACCAGAATTCCCAGGATTCAGTTTGCCGGCAATAGTCGAAAGGTCGCTCATAAACATCTTTTCTACTGCGAGATACTTGGAAACATCACCGATAAAAGAATTTACATTATCAAATGTCACCGAATTGAGCCGAGACGACCACGCACTAAGCGCATCTGAAACCGCTACTCGTTGTGTATTTATATCTATTTTAATTGCTGAAGAATCGGTACGGAGCGTAATGCTCGGGTTGACGCTTTGGGGATTAGTGAAAAAGTTGTCAGTGTAATTGACGAGGGCGCCTTGAGCTTTGCTGTATGCATCATGGACCGCATTGAGCGCATTCTTTTTTGCAGTGTCGAGAGCTGTCTTTTGCACAGCAAGCTCTTCGGGGGTGAGCGCGCGAGAATAGTCGGCGAGAGTCGCCTGAGCGCTCGCAAGCGCCGCGATATCGCCTGCATTATCGAGAGAAGCGATGAGGTCGCCGCGCTTCACATGATCACCTACCTTGAAAGGCACAGCGGAAACGACACCGCTCTTTTTGAAAGCAAGGTCGGCTTTTGAGAGCGGAGAGATCGAGCCGGTCACGCTCACCTTTTCAATCACATTACCCATAGTGACAGAAGCTGATTCGAAAGCAGCTGCTTTCGAACGGTGGGTTATATAATAGCCGAAGATAATAATGAGAACGACAAGGCCAATAATCGTATATTTATTTTTGAGGAAGCGAAAAAAAGAGCGTTTTTTCATATAAACAGTATATCATAGGATTATTTAACAACATGAACAAAAATCCCCTATGGATACTGATATTGACGTTACTAACAATAAAAAATTACTGAGGTGAGACTAGGCTAGTACTTCCTGATGACTCCCCTCACGATAGCAGCGATACTCAGACTTACTTCTGGATAGATAGGCTTATATTTTTTATTGGCAGGCTCAAGAAAAACCGTGTTCCCTTTCTTTCGGAAATATTTCATCGTCCATCCACCATCAACATCAGCGATGACAATATCACCGTCTTTTGGTTCACCTCCCTTCACTGCTATGACGAGATCGCCTTCGTTGATACCTGCCTCTATCATAGAGTCTCCTTTCACCTCGAGCATATAGGTCTTGTCTTTATTTTTGTCGCCAATGAGATATTGATCGATATTCATCGTATCGAGGACATGTTCTTCGGCCATGGTCGGGAAACCGGCCTCAACAAGACCGAGAAGCGGCACTTCACCGACAAGCTGATTTGGGATGAGTCGTCCTCGAGAATCCTTGTCGAGCACTTCATCAGCTACAAGCTTATTAATCAGTTTATAGACTGCGTTTTTTGACTTGAAGCCGACGAGAGACATGATCTCTTGGTATGCTGGCATGCGCTTGTTATCGCGGTAGAAATTGAGAATTTTTTGTTTGTAAGAGTCGTAGGACATGAATATGTAAAGCGTAACACGAATCCACTAATTTGCGCACGAATACCTAAAACATGAACATATGAGCGAAGCTGAGGGAACTAAAGATCGAACGGCGTGGCTGGAGACGAGTGAGCTGAGCGACAAGAAACTTGTGACGGCGAGCTTCTTCACGATATGACACTCCCCTGATAATAGCGAGATCGATGATGCGGTTAAGCTTAGCGATCTCACGGCGCAACTCTTTGACTATTTGATGTTTTGACATGATATTAATTTATTTAAATAACTTATTAATTGATGTTGGGTAGGCACCTGCCTGCATGAATACAGTATAGGTGAACTATCGTTCACCTGCAAGTAGTATGGTGTGGATAAGTAAAAATTGCCCTGCAGACAAATAAAAAAGCCCGCTCAGAAGGAACGGGCTTTGGGAATAATTACAATCAACATGCATCGGAATCACACGGACCTCCATCGCTCGTATCATCATCAGGAAGAGTTCCGCTAGCAGCCCAACAAAATACCAGGAAGGTAACAGTCCCTGCCGCCCAATGATGGAAACATAAACAGACGATAAGAAACGAGAGGCCGATCAATCCGAGAATCGGCGCTGCTAAATACCCCGCCGGACTGACTGCCACCTGCAAATCATACTTCGATTTGAAAGAACATAAACCCTCAATATCGCTATTAAGACAGGACAACCCCACGAATAACGGACCAAGAGGAATGCCCAGCGTGCAACCCCATCCAGTGAATATGGTTTTGGTGCACGATAGGATCACGATCAATACCAAGAAACAAGCCACTGACCAGAGGACGATATTTCGCCACAGTTTAATGCTTTTCTTGATATTATCAACGACAACAGCTGTATCCGCGCTCATTATTATTTTTTGCATACTCAATTCTTCCTTTCTGAGGTGATAGTAGCACAAAATAATTTAGTGTCCATAAAATAAAAAAGACCGACTTTCGTCGATCTTTTTTACTCTATAAACGTAATCGCCTTTCCCTTCTTGCCGCCACGGCCCGTGCGACCGATACGGTGGATGTAATCCTCATAGGTCGCAGGAAGATCATAGTTGATGACATGTGACACATCTGAAACATCGATACCACGAGCAGCGACATCTGTTGCAACGAGGACCTGAAGACTGTTTTTCTTGAACATATCCAAAGCGCGCTGACGATGAGACTGGGTCTTGTTACCGTGGATTGACTCTGCTTTGAAACCACGCGCAACGAGAAGCTCCTTCAACTTTTCAACACCATGCTTGGTCTTACCGAAAATAAGAACCTTTGAGAAATCTGACTGTGTGAGGAGATCCTGAAGAACGTCAACTTTGTTCTTGCCTTGAACACGGACGATGTCCTGGTCAACACTCTTTGCTGTGTCGCCTGTTTTAACTGAGATCGACACTGGTGACTTCAAGAAATCTTTGACGAGCACTTGGATATCACTCGACATAGTCGCTGAGAAAAAGAGGGTTTGGCGTTCAGCTGACATCTTGCTCATCATGAAGCGCATATCGTGGATGAATCCCATATCGAGCATACGGTCTGCTTCATCGAGAACAACCGTCTTTGTATGTGCAAGGTCGAGAGCTTTGCGTTCCTGAAGATCCTTGAGACGACCAGGTGTACCGATGACGAAGTTGTATGAACGGCGAAGTCCTGAGAGCTGCTTACCCATCGGTGAACCACCGACACAGACGACTGAGAAAATAGCGAGCATGTTCGCAAAACCACGGAGCTCATCGTCGATCTGAGTAGCGAGCTCGCGAGTTGGGACCATGATGATGATCTTCTGACTGCGATCCTTGAGGACCTTGTCTATGAGCGGTATGAGAAAAGCGGCAGTCTTACCTGTACCTGTGTTTGCAATACCGACGACATCCTCTCCTTTGAGGACATGAGGAATGGCACGATCTTGGATAGGGGTTGGATTGACGTAGCCTTTCTTGACGATGTTAGCCTTGAGCTTGTCATCTATGAGAAAATCAATGAAAGCATGTTCAGGCTTGAAAACTTCAACCTCTTCGGTGATGACAGCTTTGTTAACAAATTTTGAAATGTCACGGAATGACTTCTGAGCGAAACCACCACGTCCTCCGCCACGATTGCCTCCACTGTGTGATGAACCACCTTTATAGCCACCTGTCTTTGGTCCTGCTTTGTAGCCACCACCCTTGTAGCCGCCGAAAGAAGGACGGTCGCCATGAGAGCCATGTCCACCAAATGAAGATTTACCTTTATAACCGCCGCCAAACGTAGGCTTTGGACTGTTGGCAAAACCGGTGCCTGGAGTGCTGGTTGTTTGATATTTTTTGAATTGAGGCTTGCCAAAAGATGGATTCGCAAAACGCTTTGGTCCACCAAATGATGATCCACCGAACTTCTTTGGGCCACTGTGGCCTCCTGCATGAAAAGGACGCCCGCCAGTTGGGCGGTGCGATGATCCTCCTGCTTTATGTGGTCCACTAGAACCTTTAAAATCTTTACCGGGCATGTTGTTTAAGTCCAGATACAATATACTATCTCAGAGAAAATGTCAAGGATTTACCGTGTATGCTCTCCCCTGCCCCATATTCCTATCCTTAGCAAACTATTTACATACATACTAATATGTGTTACTATAGTGTTTGGCAGTTAAACAATTTTGAACAAACAAATAGTAACTAACATATGAGCAGAACATTGATAGACAAACACGAACGTGACGGCTTAACACTGACCGTCTCCACATCATTACAAGGGGTTGCAGATGAGGCGGTCCAAGCATTCATCGGGACGTTTCTGCAGACGAGCCTCAAGGGCGTGTTCGAGTTGAACGTCACCCACAAGGTTACTGGCAAGAACATCGGATACCCAGCCACAAGAATCGTTGGGTCTGACAATATCCTGTACTGGGTAAAGGCAAAATTCCAGAGCACCCCAGACAGCTGCTATGAAGGAAAATTGTTCTGGAAAGCCACTCCGGGTTCACAACAAATCTCGGCTGCTGATATCAAAGATCAGCTGATCAAGGTAGCGGGCATCGGTTGGTTCAACCCACTCGATCCGGCGACCCGAAAGGCACCGCAACAGTATGCCCCAAAAGGCCTACTAGATGTCGGCGAAGTTGTCGGGCCGGTTGTTTACAATGCGTCTGATACCAAGACATCCACTGGAGTCAACGCGATTACGTCGGAAACGCGGGGTGTTTCAAAAAACGACGACTTCAATAGCCTCCTCTTTGTTGAGTTGATCCAGAGGTCCGATGCAGGCGTCATCTCGGCAGGCAAAATCGGCCAAGTTCTTGCTGAGTACAAGTTCAGCAAAACTGGTCAAAAGGAATCCGGCCGTGGTTATGGGCCTCTCATCGGCTCATGGGAAAAGATGGGACTCCTTGAGTCGCTCAAGGCACCTGGAAGGCCAATTCATTATCGGATTACAGCGAAAGCGATCCAGGAATACGGTCTTGTCCTACCGGAGCCGAAAGCGATGACCATTGAAGAGGCCGCGGAACTCGGATACGACATGCTTGCGAGCAGGCTCGATAGCGACACGCTCAATGGACTATTGAAGCAAGCGAAGGAAAATGAGCAACTCCTCTTCAGCGCTCGATCAGAAGCCAATGCACTTGAGGAGCAGCGCAAGGAGCTCACCAAGAAAATAAAGGTGCTGAAATACGCCATCAAAGACGCGACGCTCAATGCCTCGCACAAGCTCATGCAAACAGTGCCGAGCTTTCAACGGCGCTAAAACAATCACAACAGGAACTGCACACGCGGTTCCTGTTTTTTCTTATATGAATAATTAATTTATCTTACGAAGACACCTCCCCTCCCGCCACATACCCTGTCGTCCAACAGAGCTGAAGCGAATATCCTCCCGACGGTCGATTGATATGCAATAAATCCCCAGTGACGTACAGATTCTCCACCACCTTCGACTGCATGGTCCTCATATCTATCTCTTCGAGAGAAACACCGCCATCAGATACAACCGCCCTATCGTCACCCATGAGACCAGTGACAGTCACCTGCAAAGCCTTGATCAAGTGCACCAACACTTTACGTTCCTCAACTGTGACACTATGCACTTTCTTTTCAAGGTCGATTTTGACTGGTGCACCTTTCACTTCACCTACATGATTTTCAATTAGGAATAAGACACCCTTCGCCATACCTGCAGGCACAATCTCACTGATGACATTTTTAAGTATCTTATTTTTATTCTCATCAAATATACCGATGATACGTTTTTCAAATGCACCAAGATCTTCACTAGGAAATGGGTCGATGATCGCTGTGACTGTTCCTGCCGGCAAAAGATCAGCGACTTCTGAGGCGCTATTGAGTATAAGCGGTCCCGATAAACCAAAATGAGTAAAGAGTACACGACCTTTTTTTGAAAAATCTTTAACACCATCAACATAAAACGTAATCTTCATATCTTCGAGCGTGATGCCAGCAAGCTTTTTTGACCATTCATCCTCGACTGCAAGAGGCACGATGGAAGGCGTCGGCGCAACAACCGTATGACCGAGATCGCGAAGCCAATGAAACCCGTCTCCCGTCGAACCAGTCTCTTTATGCGAAGCACCGCCAGTGGCAAAGATAAATTTTTTAGCAAAGTATTCCTGTGAACCACATTGTACGGATTTAATCTGCGCCTCTTGGTTATTGGTTATTGTTACTTGGTCATTAATCAAATTTACTTTCGTTACTGCAGAACCGATTTTAATTTCTACCCCTCCCTCTTTCACGTATTTCTCAAGCACATTATATACATCGAGCGCTTTATGACTTGCTGGAAACGCACGCTTACGTTCCTCGACAACCAGTGATAGACCACGAGATTCAAAAAAAGAAAATGTATCTTTGACTCCAAATTTTTCAAATACAGAAAAGAGGAATTTACCCACATCGCCGTAATGTTTCAACAGCTCGCGAATATCGTATTCTGCGTTGGTGATATTACAACGGCCACCGCCAGTGATCTTGAGCTTCTCTCCCATCTTTTTATTTTTCTCCAACAACAAGATGCGCCCAACTTTTCCGCTTTGCTTAAATGATTCAGCCGCACGCCCAGCAGCCATGAGGCCAGAGGCACCGCCACCAACTACTATGACATCGTAAATTTCATTCATATATTATGCTGCACAGGTGCCTGGAGGAATCGTGTCATTTGGCTCGAGGAGTGAAAAGCCACCTGTTGATGTCGATACTGCAAAGAGCATGCCATTGCTCTCATACCCTTTTATTTTGCGAGGCTCAAGGTTGGTTACGAACATACAGGTCTTGCCGACAAGCGCGGACGGGTCAGGAAAATACATCGAGATACCCGAAACAATCTGACGTGGTGGAAGCTTGGTGACGATAGGTGCTGAAACGGGCGCATCAGGCACAACTGGAGCAGTTGGATCGATAGGTGCTGGCATAGACACTGTTTCGGCAAAATCAACCAAGAGCTTGAGGAGCTTATCGGTATCAGGGATCTTTTCTGCAGAGAGAATCTTTCCTGCGCGAATCTCTACTTTCTTGAAATCGTCATATGAAATCATAATATCAACAGCTTACACTGTTATGCCCAAAAATTAAAGCCACCTACAAAACCGGCTCCTCGTTTTTATTTCGTTCAAGCTGGACGGAGAATGTATACCTATCATATCCATGCAGAAACATGGCGATAGCTGTACCGATAAGAATGATATGTGGCCAGACAGATTCCCCAAAGAAAACCAAAGACATACTGAGAAATACGAGGAAAAACAGAGACGCGAAACGAATTTCAAAACCAATGATAAAGCATACACCGATCAATATCTCGATCAACATCGCACCGAGGACGAGGAATATCGGATCAAACGGAAAATAATGAGTCAGATTATATTTTGATACCACTTCAAGCGCCAAGGCACCGTGGACGAATTTTGCATACAATGATGCGAAGATAAGCGACGCGCCAAAAAGTATGCGCATGATCATAAATTTATACACATATAGATGCTGAGGGATGACACGGGTAAACAATTTTGCCAAACGATGGTCCGCAAAAAGCGTGTGTGCCCCGCCAAACAAAACAATAGTTATGGCTTCGCCAAAATATGTCGCATAGTTCAGCATGTATATGCCAAAGTGCCATACGAGGCCAGCAAAAATACTCGAAACACATATCGCCGCGATTCGTGGGAACAATCCAAATACGAGCATACTGCCGAGAGCAATAAGTGCATACGAAAATGGAACTGCAAATCCGCCAAAGATATCGCTGAGTGGCAATTCGACACCAAAGATTGCTCGATAGTATCCACTCGCTATGAGCGCCAAACCTAGTGTCACTTGCGCTACATGAGGAGAATACTTTTTGAGCTTAAGTAACCATGGGTCACAAACGCGCTCCAAGGGACGATTTATCGAAAGAAAGAACACTGAAAGCACGAGAGCAATGACGATCGATCCCCAGAGCATAAACTGATTGAGGTGGTCATGAATCGACTGAATGAAATCAGGTTGTGGTTCCTGCAATGCCGAGTGTATCTCTGATGCGTCGAGCACATAAACTTCATGTGCAGAAACAGGTACGCCACCAAAAGACACATATGCAAGCGCGAGCAAACATGCGACAAAAATGAACGAAAATAAAGAATGTCTATTCATGCAGTAGTACTTAGATTATACACCTTACATATTTAAATACCTCTTCCTTCTGGCCTCAGGAAACTTCTCGATAGCATATCGAAGCGCTGTGCGAGGCATTTCGTGGGCATGGGTATTGAGGAATCGCACCAACACGAGTTCATCGCGCTTCCCCACTTCACGAAGCATCCAACCGACTGCTTTGTGCATCAGGTCATGCGTATCTTGAAGGAGCAATTCAGATATTTTGATCGTGTCTTTGAAATCGCCCGCACGGATGAGTGCATATGTCGAAACGATGGAGATACGGCGTTCCCACAGTTTTTTTGACTTCACAAATGTATACAAAATGTCGCGGTCATTATTCAGCAACCAATCGCCGAGGATATAGGGTGCAGTCGCATCCACCAGATCCCAATTGTTTATGTGCTTCGTATTCTTTAAATAAAAAGTGGTTATCTTTTCTTGAAGATCAGCATTACTGCGCTTCTTTGCTTTTTCATATTGCATGACAAGGATCTCTAGACCAGTGAGCCGACATTCATGAATAGGACTCTGTATAAGCTTAGCAATCTCACTCAACTCCAATTCACAATACTTCTTCGCTAGCTTGCGTTGAACTGGCACCGTAACGCCGAGAAATACATCTCCTTCTCCATATTCACCTTTACCAGTTTTAAAGAAACCAGAAAGCACCTTTGCTTTCGCGGGCTTACCCAATTTACGCAAGTCTTTATCTACCTGTGCTGAAGTCATGTCTTTGGATATATAAAATAAATAGTCGTCTGATTATATCACGAGGCTGATTGACAATATTATTAAAAGTATTAGATTTAAAGCCAGCAGTGTGTGAGAGTAGCTCAACCGGCTAGAGTGCCATGTCGGCTACATGCATGGAGGTTGCGAGTTCGATTCTCGCCTCTCACACCAAACTTTAACTATTACCCTAACAAACAAAACTCTGTGGATATTCGCAGGGTTTTTTAATTCAAATTTAATTTAATGGTGCAGCATCTCTCTTTCTTCGCTCATCCTCTTTTCGTTCTTGCTCTCTTTCCCACTCTGCTTGCCAACCGCGCGCTTGCAATGGACCTGAAGCATGTTGAATGCTCGACATAGCGTCAGTCTCCGTGACTGCTTCGGAGTCGACTACCTCGACTGGCTCTTCTATGCCACCTTGAAATATTTCGATACCATCCGATACTATTGGTTTACTTGCGTCACCATTGAGATCGGCGCGCATTTTCTCAAATAATTTTGAGCCCTTTTCTGGATCGAGAGGTTTTGGTGCTGATTCAAGTGATGTCATATCACTATTATAATATAAAAATCCTGTTGTGGTCACGGGGGGACTCGAACCCCCAATCCTGAAAGGAATACGGTTCTGAACCGTACGCGTATACCAATTCCGCCACGTGACCGTTCGATTACTATAGGTCAATTACAAAAAAGAGGCAAAGTTTCGTACGCTACAGAAATTATGTAAATGAAAAAGAGATAAAAAGAAAAGCGCCTCAGGATTTGACCTGTACGGCGCTCTTGGCATAATTCGGGTTTACTGCGGATAAACGATGGTCACGTTCGACTTGTGAGGATGATTTTTCTCCCAAGCATCGTTCATGATTTTGTCGTGCGGAATGACCCCAAGACAATACCAGGCGACCATAGCCAGAACGAATGTGGCAACGAGTGCCGTGCCGGCAATGACTTGTTTCTTGCTGGCTAAACCTGCAACTTCCAGTTTTTCTGAACCCTGACCCGACTGATTAGCCGTGACGGATTCAAAAATATAGAAGTGCGGACGTTTTGCATACTTCATAACTGTTTTCCTTTGAGTTGAATTGTTTCGCATCGCCGTTGTGACGATACGTAAGATCTACGAAACTGCTTTACTAGGTACCATCATAGCATACTTTACACCGCCTGTCAATACTACATCACATAGTGTACAAGGGTGCAAATCCATAATGAAATAACACCCATTTTGAGCCATTTCTGAGGTAAGAAAAAACCACCTTCACAGGTGGCCTTTTCATATATAGTGCTCTTTATTTTGTTCCGTTCACCTATGAGAGATTCAATTGAGATCTCCCATATTGTCCGGGAATCTTCCCCGGCTAAGTGCCACCATTTAGAGTTGTGTGGCAATCACTCATGCATCTTGCGAAGCATATCGACATTTAAGTTAGTGACCCCGAAGGATCAAAAACGTTGTTTCTCTTGAAATATTCCACGAGCAGCTTCCGCTACCCGTGCCTTGTTACGACTTACCCCCTGTCATCGAATTTACCGTAGGCCCGCACGAGGCGAGATTTCGGGTACCTCCGACTCCCTTGGGTTGACGGGCGGTGAGTACAAGACTTGAGAACGTATTCACCGCAGTATAGCTGACCTGCGATTACTAGCGATTCCGGCTTCATGAAGTCGAGTTGCAGACTTCAATCCGAACTGGCGCAGGGTTTATTACGGTTTGCTCCACCTTACGGTATTGCGTCGCGTTGTCCCTGCGATTGTAACACGTGTGTAGCCCAAGGCGTCAAAGGGCCATGCTGACTTGGCGTCATCCCCACCTTCCTCCCAGCCCTCAACATACGAGGTCCGAAAAGGATCGGAGAACTAACAAAATAAAACTATCATCAATCCTGTCCGACCCTCCCGCCTCACATAGTGAAGGCTGGGCGGTCTCGTCTGATACTTATAACAGACAACAGGGGTTGCGTTCGTTACCCCACTGAAGGGAACAGCTCAAGCCACGAACTGACGACA